>NZ_JBFODC010000036.1:0-554943 GCF_040908105.1 Aeromonas sp. R7-2
GGCTGGGTCAGCAGACGGCCCTGCTCGCTCAGGGTCACGCAGAAGCCACCACTGGTTACCAAGGTGGCCTCGAGTTCGGCCTTTGGCTTGGGGGCCCGAGGATCCGGCGGCCTTCCCATCAGAAGCCTGGCACCCCTTTCATGTCAGGCAGTTGGTGCGCAATCCCCTTGTGGCAGTCGATGCAGGTGTTGGCCCCGCTTGCCAGGTTGGTGGAGTGCATCTGGGCGGCCCGACGCCCTTGCAGGGAGAAGTCCATGTACTCGAAGTTGTGGCAGTTGCGGCACTCGCGCGAATCCGTCTCCTTCATCCGCTGCCACTCCCGCTCGGCCATCTCCCGCCGGTGGGATTCAAACTTCTCGCGGGTATCCACCTTGCCGGTGATCATGCCCCACAGCTCCTTGGAGGCCTGCACCTTGCGGATGATCTTGTAGGTCCACTCGTGGGGTACGTGGCAATCCGGGCAGCTGGCCCGCACGCCGGAGCGGTTGGCGTAGTGGATGGTGTCGCGGTACTCCACGAACACGTTGTCCTTCATCTCGTGGCAACCGGTGCAGAAGGCCTCGGTGTTGGACGCTTCCATGGCGGTGTTGAACCCGCCCCAGAAGATGACGCCACCGAAGAAGCCCATCAGCAGGATGACCCAGAGGGCCGCCTTCGACGGTGACTTGAAGGTGGTCCACAGACGCTTCACAAAGCCGGGTAATTTCATCTATGGGCTCCTCAGTTCAGCGCTTCAACCGGTTTGAAGGTATTGTTCACCAGCGGCTTGGCGTCCGCTTGCGGCACGTGGCACTGCAGACAGAAGTAGCGGCGTGGAGAGACTTCGCCCAGGGTCATGCCGTCGCGGGTCTCGAAGTGGGTGGGGCTGATCTTGGGGGCCTTCATGGCGCTGGCGTTCTTGAAGCTGTGACAGGCCAGGCACTTGTTGACCTTGTTGTCCACTTCATAGTTGCGGGTGTCGTGGGGGATCAGCGGGGGCTGGTGCATGTACTGGCGATCGTAGAGGTCGCCATCCTTGCGAAAGTTCTTCAGAGGGGCCGCGTCGGCATCCGTTACCAGATCCGTGCTTCCCCGCTCCGACTTGATGCCCCCCGTGCTGTTGGTGATCTCGGGGACGGCCGCCATCAAGGAACCTGCCATCAGACAGGCCAGCATTGCTCCAATCAGCTTCTTCATTATGTGTTCTCCGACGTTTTCTCTGCCTTGACGGCAAAACCTACAGTGATTTCAAAAACTTGCTCCGCGCAGACATCGATGCAACGGCCGCAGTTGGTACACTCCTGAGCCGCAATCAAGGGCCCGTGACCACGCCTGGCACCGTGAACGGGGCCGCGCAGGATGGGACGCTCCGGGCAGACCGCATAACAATCCATGCAGTTGCTGCACCGCTCGCGCCCCGAGGCTGCAATCTTGATGAACCCGACCCGGTTGACCAGGGCATAGAAGGCCCCCACCGGACAGAGGTGGCCGCACCAGCCCCGCTCCACCACAAAAAGGTCGAACAGGAACAGCACCGCCAGCAGGCCCCAGCCCGCCCCCATGCCAAACAGCAGGCCCCGCAGGGTGAGCGACACCGGATTGACCAGCTCCCACACCAGCACGCCGGCGATGGCCGGCGCCACCAGCACCATGGCCAGCAGCCAGTAGCGGGTAGCGCGGTTGAACTGACCATTGCCCTTGAGCCCGAGCCGCCCCCTGAGCCAGGCGGCGGCATCGGTGACCAGGTTGACCGGACAGACCCAGGAGCAGAACACCCGCCCCCCGACCAGCCAGTAACCCGCGAGCACCAGCCCGGCCCCGAGCCACAGGGTGGGGATGGGCCACTGGCCCGCCGCCACCGACTGCAACAGGGTCAGGGGATCCGTGAGGGGCACCGTCTCCAGCAGCAGGGAGCTGGAGAGGTTGCCCTTGAGGATCCAGATGCCCGCGAGCGGCCCCAGCAGGAACAGCCCCAGCACCCCGAACTGGCAAAGCCGGCGCAGCAGCAGGAAGCGGTGGGCACGCCACCACCCCAGCCTGGCCGTGGCCTCGGCCCCTGGATACCGACTCATAGACCCTCCGGTTTGCGGGTCGGCAGGGTGAGCCTGTCGCCGATGAGCGATTTGCCCGCCTTCGCCTTCTCTTCCCAGCCGAGCCGGTAGTGGTGGCCAATCTCTCCCTTGGCGAGCTGGCGAGGCACCACCTTGATGGCCGCCTCCTCCAGCACGCAGGCGTGCTCGCACTTGCCGCAGCCGGTGCAGACATCGCTGTGCACCGTGGGCAGGAACATGGCGTGCTTGCCGGTGCGCGGGTTATGTTGCAGCTCCAGGGTAATGGCCTTGTCGATGAGCGGGCAGACCCGGTAGCAGACGTCGCAGCGCAGCCCCAGGTAGTTGAGGCAGGTCTCGTGATCGATGAGCACCGCCACTCCCATCCGCGCCTGATCGATGTCGGTCATGGCCCTATCCAGCGCCCCGCTCGGGCAGGCCACCACGCAGGGGATGTCGTCACACATCTCGCACGGGACGGCGCGCGCCTTGAAGTAGGGGGTGCCGGTGGTCACGGGTTCAAACAGCCGGGCGAGCTTGAGGGTGTCGTAGGGGCATGCCTCGACGCAGAGCCCGCAGCGCACGCAGGCGCCGAGGAACTCGGCCTCGTCGAGGGCGGCCGGCGGGCGCAGCGCCTGGGCAGGCACGGCCTGCACCTGCTGGCGCGCCATGCCGCCGAGCCCCACACCAAGCAGGCCCACACCGCAGGCCCCCTTGGCCATGTCGGCCAGAAACTGGCGCCGACTACGACTCATCTCGCGCTCCCCCGCCTCAGGCCTTCATGACCTTGACGGCGCACTTCTTGTAATCCGTCTCCTTGGAGAGCGGATCCGTGGCGTCCAGGGTCAGCTTGTTGACCAGCTGGCTTGCATCGAAGAAGGGCATGAACACCAGTCCTTTGGGCGGGCGGTTGCGACCGCGGGTCTCGACCCGGGTCTTCACCTCGCCCCGGCGGGAGGAGACGATCACCTCTTCACCACGGCGCACGCCACGGGCCTTGGCATCTTCCGGGTGCATGAAGAGCACCGCATCCGGGAAGGCGCGATAGAGCTCGGGCACGCGACGGGTCATGGTGCCGGTGTGCCAGTGCTCCAGCACGCGACCGGTGGAGAGCCAGAGATCGAATTCCTTGTCCGGCGACTCTGCGGCGGGCTCATAGGGCAACGCGAAGATCACCGCCTTGCCGTCGGGCTTGCCGTAGAAACGCACCCCCTCCCCCGCTTTCACATAAGGGTCAAACCCTTCGCGGTAGCGCCACAGGGTCTCCTTGCCGTCCACCACAGGCCAGCGCAGGCCGCGGGCTTCGTGATACTGATCGAACGGCGCCAGATCGTGGCCATGGCCGCGACCGAAGGAGGCGTACTCCTCGAACAGCCCCTTCTGGACGTAGAAACCAAAGTGCTCGGCCTCGTCGTTCAGGGCCCCCTTGCTCTGCTCTTTCGGGAACTGGTTCACCTGGCCGTTGGCATAGAGCACGTCGAACAGGGTCTTGCCCTTCACTTCCGGCATCTTGGCAATCAACTCAGCCGGCCACACCTCTTCCACAGTGAAGCGCTTGGAGAATTCCATCAGCTGCCACAGGTCGGACTTGGCCCCTTCCGGTGCCTTCACCTGCTGGTGCCAGAACTGGGTGCGACGTTCGGCGTTGCCATAGGCCCCCTCTTTCTCCACCCACATGGCGGTGGGCAGGATGAGGTCTGCCGCCTGGGCGGTCACGGTCGGATAAGGGTCGGAGACCACGATGAAGTTGGCCGGGTTGCGATAACCGGGCAGCGCCTCTTCGTTCATGTTCGGGCCGGCCTGCATGTTGTTGTTGCACATCACCCAGTAGGCGTTGAGCTTGCCGTCTTTCAGCATGCGGTTTTGCAGCACGGCGTGGTAGCCCACCTGCTCCGGGATGGTGCCTTCCGGCAGCTTCCAGATCTTCTCGGCGATGGCGCGGTGTTTGGGATCCGTGACCACCATGTCCGCCGGCAGACGGTGGGCGAAGGTACCCACTTCACGGGCGGTACCACAGGCGGAGGGCTGGCCGGTCAGGGAGAAGGGGCCGGAGCCCGGCTGGGAGATCTTGCCGGTCAGCAGGTGGATGTTGTAGCAGAGGTTGTTGGCCCAGACACCGCGGGTGTGCTGGTTGAACCCCATGGTCCAGTAGGAGACCACCTTCTTGTCCGGATCCGCATAGATCTGGGCCAGCTTCTCGAGCTTGTCCTTGGGCACGCCGGAGAGCTTGGAGACGGACTCCAGATCGTAATCCGCCACGAACTTGGCGAAGTCCTCGAAGCTCATGGGGGTGGAGTCGCCACTGTCCGGGTTCTTGGCCTTTTGCTGCAGCGGGTTGGTGGGACGCAGGCCGTAGCCGATGTCGGTCACTCCTTTGCGGAACTGGGTGTGCTTGTTGACGAACTCCCAGTTCACCTTGTCGTTCTGGATGATGTAGTTGGCGATGTAGTTGAGGATCGCCAGATCGGTCTGGGGGGTGAACACCAGTCCGTTGTCCGCCAGCTCGAAGCTGCGGTGCTCGAAGGTGGAGAGCACGTGCACCTGCACATCCTGGTGGGACAGACGGCGATCGGAGATGCGCGACCAGAGGATGGGGTGCATCTCGGCCATGTTGGAGCCCCACAGCACGAAGGCGTCGGCCTGCTCGATGTCGTCGTAGCAGCCCATGGGTTCATCCATGCCGAAGGTACGCATGAAGCCCACTACCGCGGAGGCCATGCAGTGACGGGCATTGGGATCCAGGTTGTTGGAGCGCAGGCCTGCCTTCATCAGCTTGGCGGCGGCATAGCCTTCCCAGACGGTCCACTGGCCGGAGCCGAACATGCCGACGGCGGTCGGGCCCTTCTCTTTCAGGGTCGCCTTGAACTTCTCAGCCATGATGTCGAAGGCCTGATCCCAGCTGATGGGGGCGAAGTTGCCGTTCTTGTCGAACTTGCCGTTCGTCATGCGCAGCATGGGCTGGGTCAGGCGATCCTCCCCGTACATGATCTTGGAGAGGAAGTAGCCCTTGATGCAGTTCAGGCCACGGTTGACCGGTGCATCGGGATCCCCCTGGGTCGCCACGACGCGGCCAGCCTGGGAGCCCACCAGCACGGAGCAGCCGGTCCCGCAGAAGCGGCACGGCGCCTTGTCCCAGGTGATGGCGGTCTTGTCGGTACTGGTGATCAGGTTCGCCGCCAGAGTGGGGGCACTGACACCGGCCACGGCAGCGGCTGCCGCCACCGCATTGGCCTTCATAAAGTCGCGTCGACTCAGCTTCATGACATATCCTCGCATTGCTTAATCACATCAATGACAGCCATTGTGACGAGCCGCGCTGGCTCAGCTCCATGGCGCTTTATTCCTTTGCTCTGGGCTTTTCGTTCATCGAACGCAGACAACAGACCCGGCATCCCGTGTATTACCCGTGGCGGTCAGCGAACGACTCTTGCGCTTCTGCCACATGACGCCTTATTCCCCATCTTCGGCGTCCATTTCATCGAACTGGTGGTAGATCAAGGCCGCAGAGAGCACCCCGGGCAACCCCTGAATGGTGTCGATGGCCGCCATGATGGGGCGCTGGCTCGGCCCCTCCAGGGTCACCACCAGCTTGCCCTCCTCGCTGACGGCGTGGATCTCGGCCCCGTCCAGGGTCGCAATCCGCTCTGCCAGGGCGTGGCGCAGATCGGGCTGGGTCAGCACCACCAGGCTGGATACATGGAACTCTTCTCGCGTCATATCACCGTTTTCCAACTTGTTCGTCTCTTGGGTCATCGCGAAGCCTCGCCACGAGACAGACCGATGCTGATGCTGCCCACAGGGCAATCCGCCACGCAGGCCCCGCAGCCATTGCACGACTCGGCATGGATGCTGGGGGTGGGTACGCGCCCCAGCCGGGGGGAAAAGCGGATGGCCTGCTGCTCGCAGCTGTCCTGACAGCGCTGGCAGAACACCTGGGCAGTGGCCAGACAGCCCGCCTCGATATGGGCCACATACTCCCAGGGTGTCTGGGTTGTCGGCCTGAACACCGGCGCCTGGCAGGCGCTGACGCACTCGGTGCAGAAGGTGCACTCGCCGCGGTGAAAATCCACCGTGGGGAAGCCTCCGTCCCCCTTGATCAGGATCTGCTCCGGACAGGCCGCCAGACAGTCGCCGCAGCGGGTGCAGCCGGCCACGAACTCGTCCCAGGAGACGGACCAGGGCAACTGGATCCCGGCCTTGGGGGCGCTCAGGCGTCCCCGAAACAGGCCTCTGCGTGACAAGTTGACCCCGTCGGTCATATCGACTCCTCTTTTCGGGGACGGATGCCCCCGCGCGGATCCCGTGACTGGCATTTTCAATACCAATTATAAGCGTGGGTGTATATTGCGGCCCTGACAAGTCAGGGGATATACCACCAGGGAGATAAACAGGGGGGATTCTTGCGCTGGATCAAACCCTTGGCGCAATTAGACACAGCAGGGGCAAGGTAAATTACCCCTATGTGAGGATTGATAATTAATCGAAGGTTATTTGAAGTGCACGGCGGCTGTCAGCCGCCGATGGAGGCCAGGTGTGGGGTCATGCCTGCATTGCCTTCATGGAGGCGATGGGTGGCGGCCTTGCCGGTCAGCGCCTGGCGAATACGCCATTGCAGCGCCTCCTGCTGGCTGTCATCGGTGAGCAGATCCCGCAGTTCCACCCCGTTGTCGCCAAAGAGACACAGGTGCAGCTTGCCCTTGGAGGAGACCCGCAGCCGGTTGCAACCGACGCAAAAATCCTTGCTGTAGGGCATGATGAGCCCCACCCCGCCCCTCGAGTCCGGGTGCGTGAACACCTGGGCAGGGCCATCATCGAGGCCGCGCAGCTGCTGCACCCAGCCGCTCTCTTGCAGACGCTGCTTGATGAGTTCACCGCTGGTATGGTGATCGCGAAACAGGGCGTCCATCTCGCCGGTCTGCATCAGTTCGATGAAACGAAGCTCGATGGGTTTGTCCCGGATCCAGGCGAGGAATGTCTCGAGCTGATGATCATTGAGCCCCTTGAGCAGCACGGCGTTGATCTTGACCGACCGGAAACCGGCACTCAGGGCGGCGTCTATCCCCGCCATCACCTCCGCCAGCTTGTTCTCGCCGGTGATCTGGTGGAACTGACGGGGATCCAGGCTGTCGACGCTGACGTTCAGGGCCGTCAGCCCCGCATCGAACCACTCGCGGGCACGCTCCTTGAGGCGATACCCGTTGGTGGTCATGGCCACCTTCTCGATGCCGGGGGTATTGGCCACGGTCTCGATGATGGCCGTGAAGTCGCGGCGCAGGGAGGGCTCGCCTCCGGTCAGACGCACCTTGCGCGTCCCCATGGCCGCAAACCCGGAGACGACGCGACGGATCTCCTCCAGGGAGAGGAAGGACTGGCGCCCCTCACCATCTCCTTTCGGCGGCTGATAGCCGTCCGGCAGACAGTAGGTACAGCGGAAATTGCAGACGTCGGTGACCGACAGACGCAAATAGTAAAAGCGACGGGAAAAACCATCTTCAAGTGGCAACATAAACACCTTTCCAAATACGGGAGGCCAGGGCATTTCTTTCCTGACCCTTTCAGCTCGAACATCGGCTGACGGCGATCTCCCCCTATCTCAATGACTTAGGCAAAATCGCTCGGAGTTCATCTAGTTTTTCGATGCTAGCACAACTTGGAGTACACTCCCATGCTACTTTGTGGGGTCTTTGTGGGTGAAAAGGGAGCCGGTCGGCATGGGAAAATGGTTCAGAGTGCAGTCGGTCAGCAGCGCCATCGGTCGCTCCATGGTGCTGATCCTGTTCATGGCCAGCCTGATCGCCGTGGTGGCCATGGTCACCCTCTTCTATTCGGTTCCCGATGCCAAGGCCATCAACCTGTCGGGATCCCTGCGCATGCAGGCCTACCGCATGGCCTATGAAATCGAGAAGGATCAGGTCGTCCTCGGCCGGCTCGCCCAGTTTGAACAGACCCTTCATGCCCCCGAGCTGCAGGAGACCCAGCGCTGGATCACGCCCGCCTCACTGCGCCGCACCTATGGTGAAGTCCTGCTGCAATGGCAAGTGATGCGCGAACACATCGAGAATGCCACCCCCAGCCGTTATACCGACAATACGGAACAGTTCGTCGCCGCCATCGATGACTTCGTCAACCAGATGCAGTACCACGTGGAGTTCAAGGTGCGCATGCTGGCGCTGGCCGAGGGGCTAGGGCTGCTCGCCATCATCACCATCGCCTGGTGCACGGTGCGCTTCACTCGCCAGCAGGTGGTGGCGCCCCTGAATCAGCTGGTCTATTGCGCACGCCAGATCCAGCGTCAGGAATTCGATCTCACCCTGCCCCCTCACTGTGAAAACGAGCTGGGAGAGCTGTCGGGGGCGTTCGCGACCATGGCCGACGAGCTTGGCAAACTCTACCGGGAGCTGGAAAGCAAGGTGGAGGAGAAAACGGCCAAGCTGCAACAGGCCAACGACACCCTCTCCTTCCTCTATTCCACCGCCCAGAAACTGCACGCGGCGCCCCTCAGCCGCCGCACCCTGCAAAAGCTGCTGGAGCGGGCCGCCGCCCACCAGCACATCGAGTACATCCGCCTCACCCGCTTCGAGCACAATGCGATGCCGGTTTACATCACTGGGCGCAAGGGGTGGCCGGGGGATCTGGACGCCGTGGTGAGCTTCTACCTGCAGATGGATGACGAGGAGTACGGCCGGCTCGACTTGATAAGCGACCACCCCATCGACGAGCGGCTGATGAAGAACTTCTCCATGTTGCTGGCCCAGGTGCTGCACAAGGATCAGACCCTGCTGCAGCACCAGCGCCTGCTCCTGATGGAAGAACGCGCCGTCATCGCCCGTGAACTGCACGACTCCCTCGCCCAGGCCCTCTCCTACCTGAAGATCCAGGCCACTCTGCTCAAGCGCTCCTTCGCCAAGGGAGACAGAGCCAAGACCGAGGCAGCCATGGAGCAGATCGACGAGGGACTCAGCAATGCCTATACCCAGTTGCGCGAACTGCTCGGCACCTTCCGCCTCAGCATCGGCGATGCCAACCTGGGTGAAGCCATCGCGGTCATGCTCGAGCAGCTCAAACCCCAGACGCACGCCGACATCAGGCTCCAGTACGGACTGACGGACACCGACCTTGAAGCGGGGCAGCACATCCACATCCTGCAGCTGATCCGTGAGGCAGTGCTCAATGCCATCAAGCATGCCAGCGCGCGGCACATTGACGTTAGCTGTGAGACCCTGGCTGATGGTAACATCCAGGTTCAGATTGCAGACGATGGTGTTGGAATAAGGGGCGCAAGCTCGGCGGTGAATCACTACGGTCTCAGCATCATGAATGAACGCGCCAGCAAATTGCGCGGCCAGTTGACCATCAGTGAACCGCCCTCCGGGGGCACCCGCATACACCTGACCTTTCCCACCAGCCTAACAAGAGACGCCTGATGGACGAGATGAAATACAGTGTTCTGGTCGTGGATGACCATCCCCTGATGCGCAAGGGAATTGTGCAACTGCTGGAGTTGGAAGATAACATCGACGTGGTTGGCGAGGCCTCCAACGGCACCGACGCCGTGGCCATGGCCAAGGAGTCCGAACCGGACCTTATCCTGCTCGACCTCAACATGAAGGGGTTGTCAGGTCTCGATACCCTCAAGGCGCTGCGGGCCGAAGAGGTGACTTCCCGCGTGGTGATCCTGACCGTCTCTGACGCCCGCCAGGATGTGGTTGCCCTGCTCAAGGCAGGCGCGGACGGATATCTGCTCAAGGACACCGAGCCTGACATGCTGCTGGCCCAGCTGGCTGACGTGATGACCGGCAAGCAGATCCTGAGCGAGCCGCTACGTCCCTATCTCGAGAACATCTACGAGCTGGACCACCTGCAGCAGAAGCTGGAGAGCCTGACCCGACGCGAAATGCAGATCATGCGTGAAATCGCCAAGGGGTTGTCCAACAAGCAGGTCGCCTCAGTGCTCCATATCTCCGAGGGAACCGTCAAGGTCCACGTCAAGAGCCTGCTGAAAAAGCTCGAGGCCCAAAGCCGCGTCGAAGCAGCCGTCATGTACCTGGAACAGCGCAACTGAGGTCCCGGCCTCCTGCCAGCAAGGGGTCACCATCCGTGCCTCCTTGCTGGCCCCCTCTCCTTTTCCCCAAATGGCGCGGAACCCGGTGCTCTATTGAGTAGATGGATTATTATTTTCATGACATCGAACGGGAAGGAAACATCGACATGACCTTTGAGCAGATAGAGCTGGTCCAGAAAGCCTGGGGCAGGGTGAGCGCCCTGAACAACAGCTATGTCCAGGAGGTGTATGAAGAGCTGTTCAGATTGTCTCCCGAACTCAGGGCCCTCTTCCCCCCACATCAGGAGCTGCCCGTTGCCAAGGTGTCGGACACCCTGAACACCGTCATCACCAGCCTCTCCCAGCTGGATGCACTGGGTTTCATCATTCGCGATCTCGGCAGGCGTCACCAGCGATTCAACGTTCAACCCCACCAGTTTGCGCTGCTCAAACAGGCGCTGACCCAGGTACTGGCACGGCGTCTCGGCAGTGGTTTTACCCCGGCACTGGCACAGGCCTGGTCGCAGATGTATGACGAAATAGCCGCCCTGATGCTGGACGGCATGACACAGCACACCGAATTGACCACCTGATCCCCTGGCCTTTGCCCCCAATCGCTGAATGGGTCTGTAACAGGCATTTTGCATGAATCAAATTTGCAATATGCGAAAATAGACTCATTCTGCACACGGGGTATGTTCGGCGCCCTAACACCTCACCTGAATCCCTTTTACACTGCCTTGCCTGCATTCGTGATACAAAATCACAATAGATTGATTTTAAATGGATATTAAAAATAACCACGGGAAATGGCTCACCCCTTCGCCACGCCACCTCTCTCTGGCACGGTCACTGCATTGTCACATTCAGCAATGACTGATTAGGAGGATGGAACATGAAACTTCAACAACTGGCACTGTTCCCCTTGCCGTCCCACATTCTGCCCGGCGGCAAGCTCCCCCTTCGCCTGTTCGAGCCGCGCCACCTGCAGATGCTCAAGGAGTCCTTCCTCGAGGATCGTGGCTTTGGCATCGTGATGGAAGAGACCACCAGCACGGGCACCTGCGGACGGATTCTCCCGGTCGGAACCCGCGTCAAGGTGACTGATTTTTATACCCTCAACGACGGTTTGCTCGGGGTCACCGTGCTCGGCCTTGAACGCTTCTGCATCCACGAGATGGAAACGGATAGCGCAGGCCTCAGGCACGCACAGGTCGAGCCGTTGCCCAACTGGCCGAGTGCGGATTCTGATATCAGCGACAACCAGCTGGTCAGCCGATTGAGAGAGGTCTTTGCACAATACCCGGAACTGGATGAGCTCTACCCGGACAAGCAGTTCGACGATGCAGCCTGGCTCTGCCAACGCTGGCTCGAGATCCTGCCCATGCCGATCTATGAAAAACAGATGTTGATTGCCAAACAGAACAGTGAAGCGGCGCGCCAGTTCTTGCGCCGACTGATCGCACAGTGAGTCAAAGAGTGAGTCAACGGTTGGTTTGCAAAACGCGAATTCTCGGCACTGGATTCTTATAATGAAAAAATGAGAATTGCATTTTGCAATCACGGTAGCGATAAATAACACACAATTCAGCTACAGGCCGCAAATAACAGGTTTTGAAAAGTTGGCACGACTTTTTCATATAAAACCGTACAACCCGATTTATCCCGTGCTCTCTTCAGTATTTGCTGAAGAATTGGTCAACCACCAGGTTGACCATTTTTTTTACCCAAAATCGGCCGACATCACCTGCAATGGCGGAGCAGGCAGCTTCGCAGCCTGGCAAGACTGATGGGTTTGGCCAGAAAATCGTTCATGCCCTGGGCAAGGCAGCGGGCCCTGTCCTCCATCATGGCATTGGCCGTCAACGCGACGATGGGCACCTCGCACCCCATGTCCCGCAGGCGCCGGGTCGCCTCCAGCCCATCCATCTGCGGCATCCGCATATCCATCAGGACAAGGTCCGGCTGCTGCTTCGCCACCTGTGCCAGGGCCTCCAGACCATTGCCTGCCAGCCTCACTCTGCACACTAGCTTCTGCAACATCAGGGATACCACCAGCTGATTGACCGGACTGTCTTCCACCACCAGCACATCCAGCTCCAGTCTGGCGCACTCTTCACTGCCGGGGGCGGCGGCCGGAGCACAGGGAGAGGCCATCCCGGGCAGCTCGAACCAGAAGCAGCTTCCCAGCCCAGGCGTGCTCTGCACGCAAATGTCTCCCCCCATCAGCTGCACCAGCCGCCTGCAGATGGCCAGCCCGAGCCCCGAGCCGGAGAAGCGGCGGGTTGCCGAACTGTCGACCTGATAGAAGGGTTCAAACAGCAACGCCTGATCCTCGGTGGAGATGCCGATCCCCGTGTCGCTGACCATGACCCCCAGCTTTTCCTCCTCCCAGGTCAACGCCAGACGCACGCTGCCGACGGAGGTGAACTTGACGGCATTGCCAAGCAGGTTGCCTATCACCTGGGAGAGGCGGACGGCATCCCCTTGAAGGCGTTCAGGGAGCGTCTCATCCAGATGCCAGTGCAGTGTGATGCCCTTGGCACTGGCCTGTGCCTGCAAGGGCTCCACCAGGGCACGGCACAGCTCGGCTGGCTGAAAGGGTTCACAGTGCAGCGTCAGGGTATGTGACTCTATTTTCGAGAAATCGAGCACATCGTCGATGATGGTCTGCAACAGATGCGCAGAGTGGGTGGCATGGCCGATGAGGGTCTGTTGCGGAGTGTCGAGCCGGCCGTGCTGCAGCAGATCCAGCATCCCCAGCACGGCGTTCATGGGAGAGCGGATCTCGTGGGTCATCATGGCGAGGAACTGGGATTTGGCACGGTTGGCCGTCTCGGCATCATCCCGCGCCCGCGCCAGCTCCTGCTCGCGGCGGATCTGGCTGCCTATCTCCCGCGCCGTGCCCCGATAGCCGAGGAAGCGGCCACCGGCATCATGGCAAGGCTCCGCATTGATCTCCATCCAGCAAGGCCCGCCCACCAGCATCACCTGGGCCCGCATTCCCCGCACCGGCAGATGGTGGGCGATCAGGTGCCGGTAGTGGCTCCAGGCCGGGTCCTGCTTGTCGTGGGCAAAATCATAGAGGCTTCTCCCCGTCTGGCGGGCCAGCACCTCTCCCTGATAGCCAGGGGCAGAGACATAGCTGAGCCTGTGCTGGGGATCGGTCTCCCAGAACCAGTCGGAGGCCATGGCGGCAAAACTGCGAAAACGCTGTTCGCTGGCCTGCAGGGCCAGGGTCTTGAGGTCAACCTGTTCTTGCAGGCGAGCCCGATAGGCGATGTTGACCAGGGCCTGGGAGATGAGCGGGCGACAACGCTGCATCGCCGCCTTGCTCTTGAGATCGAAGGTGCCCGCCACGCTGTGCCGGCAGATGAGCACACCGGAAAACCCCGGTCCCTGCAAGCCTGTCATCATGACGCTGGCCCAGCCCGGTGCCCCTGCCAGCGGCGCCAGCTCAGGCAGTTGGGCGGGATCATAGATGACAAGGGTCTCCCCCTCGATGGCCCTGGAGAAGAGCGGTGTCAGCGACCAGGTCCGGCCCACCTCGTCCGGCTGGGTGCTCAGATGGGTGCTGCCCCCCACGGCCTCCCAGGCAACCACGTCCGCCTGTTCGAATCCGATAAAGGGCTTGAGAGCAAGAATGAGACTCTCCAGTACCTGCTCCAGACTCTGGGCCTGTGCCAGGGTCGCCACCCCGCACAGCAGGGCTTGGGACTCCTCCCGATATCTGGCCTCCCGCTCCCGGCAACGCATCAGCTCCACCAGCGTGGTTTGCAGTTTGTCACCCAGGGTTTCGAGTTCGCTATTGCCTATCATCTTGAATCCAGCACAGTGTCAGCTCTCGAGGAAGATTACGCTCGACACCATGAGGTTGCCGTGTGCCAGCTCACCATGGGGTAATCGTCCCTGTTCACCGAAGGTAAAGGGCGTGATGAAGGGGATCTCACCCAGCCTCTGACTGAATTGACTGACGATGTCCCCCAGCCTGTCCCCCAGTGCCAGCCGACAACCGGCACAAAACACCACCAGGGCGCCAAAGGGGCGCATATTGCTCGCCATGCCATATTCAGGCTCGATATTCACCGCATTCAGGCTGCGCTGCAACAACCCTTCCTGGCTGCTGTACATGAGCAGCAGCCGCTCTCCCAGTCGGGTCTCGGTAAAGAGGCGCAGCCCCTCCCGCGCCGTCACCGCCTCGGGATGGGAGAGCTTGTAGTAGGGCAGGTCATCGAGCATGCCGACCTGACGGGCCAGTGGCGAGAGCGTCGTCTCCCTGAGGATGGGGCCCACCGGCCAGGGCGTCGCACGCTCGGTCCAGCGACCATAGACCCGGGCCGCCGGCTCGTGATCGATGGTCAGCACCTCCCGCCCGTCTATCCCGGTAATGATGCCGCGACACTCGGTGGGTACATAGCCTGAATGAAACTGGAACGCCAGTTGGCAATCGGGGTAAAGCACCGCCAACACGCACCCTTGTGATCCCTCCCCTTCGTCCCAGCACAGCTGCCACTGCCCGACCACGCCGTCGTCTGCCGCCGACCCGCCGACGACGGGAACGGTCGCGCCAAACTCGGCGTCGATCCCCGCGAGCACAACCTCCTCCAGCCCCGGGCTGGTGTGCAGCAACACGAGCTGCGGCAGCTCTCCCGGTCGCCCACCATCGGCGATGGCGCGGCGCAGCAATGCCCGCACATCCGGTTGATCCCCCATCTGGCCAGCCACGCCATAGGCCCCCTTGTCATCATAAAGGGCGGCGACCGACAGGCTCCAGCCATGCCGACCATGATGGCCATCCTGGGTCAGGATACCGCCGCAGGAGCTGCAACCGATCAGCCGGGTATCGGGAAAACGTGCCTTGAGCGCACGGCGCAGTTCCGCCGCCTCGTGTGCTTGGGTAAAATAGACCAGCAACAGCGATGGAACATGGGACGACTGGGCATGCAACCGCTCTGTAACTTGTTGGGCGGCCAGTGGGGTCGTCTCGGCAAGCGAGTGAGCCGTCAGGAAGTTCAACATCGTCTCCTAGGGGTACGGGATGCTGGCATCAAGCAAAAATCATACCCTTATCAAACAATTACCTGGCCATGGAGACTAGAATGGTGCTCACTGGCCTCCCACGGGATCACTGCATGTGGCAGAAAAATATCAATGACTTCGACCGGGTTGTCGCCATCGGCGGCGGGCACGGTATGGGCCGGGTGCTCTCTTCCCTGTCGTTCTTGGGATCCCGGCTGACGGGCATCGTCACCACCACGGATGATGGCGGCTCCACCGGACGCCTGCGCAAAAGCCAGGAGTGCATCGCCTGGGGGGATCTGCGCAACTGCCTCAACCAGCTGGTGACCACCCCCAGCATCGGTAGCCAGCTGTTCGAGCACCGCTTTACCGGCCGCGGCGAGCTGGCGGGCCACAACCTCGGCAACCTGATGCTGCTGGCCCTCGACAACCTCTGCGTGCGCCCCCTGGATGCCATCCGGCTCATCAGCGACATGCTGGAAATTGAGCCCAATCTGCTGCCCATGTCCGAGCACCCCACCGATCTGTGCGCCCACACCGTCTGTGGCGATCAGATCCTGGGGGAGGTCTCCATCGATCAGCTCACCACGCCGCCACGGGCCCTGAGCCTGAAACCGGTCGTGCCCGCCACGCGCGAAGCGGTCGAGGCGCTGAGCCAGGCCGACATGATCATCCTGGGGCCGGGCAGCTTCCTCACCTCCATCATGCCTCCTCTGCTGCTGCGCGAGATTGCGGAGGCGATCCGCAGCAGCCGCGCCATCGTCGTGTTCATCAGCAATCTGGTGGACGAAGAGGGTCCGGCAGGCCAGTTGTCACTGTCCAGTCAACATCGTTGGCTGGAAGAGCGGATAGGCAGCGGCCGGATCGATGCCATTCTGGCTCCCGAGGGCCCCCAGGTACCCGAGCTGCAGCACTGCCTCGTTCGGGCCGAGCTGGGTGAAGCGGCCCTCCCCCACCGCCACGACCGCCTCAAGCTGCGGCTGGCACTCGACACCGTGATCCTGAGCAGGCTTGGCGAGCGCGACATGGCGGGCTGATGCCCTTCTGGATCAGTGAAACTGGGCCAGATGGGTGAAGACCTGGGGCAGGGAGTGCTCCAGCTCAGCCAGCAGTCTGCCGGCCTCTTGCTCATCTTCCCGGCGACAGGCGGACTCCAGATCCATCACCTGCTGATAGCTGGGTTTGGCGCCATAGCTGCCACAGGACGATTTCATGCTGTGGGCAAGACGCGCCAGGGCTGACCAGTCCCGCTGCTCAAAAAGCGGTCTTAATTGGGCCAACTGCTCGCCTACCTCTTCGACAAACACCGAGATGACGACCGGCATCATCTCGTGACCGATATCATCTGCCAGTTGTCGCAGCACTTTCTGATCCAGCCACTCCATCTTCTCTTCCCTATGATGGTATTCAAACAGACCACAATATAGCGGACCCACAGCCCCGCTGTCACCCGTCCTTCGGGCATGCCCGTATCGCTCCGGATGCTCTTGCGACACCAGAATGTGAGCAGCTTCAAGTTATCGGTATGTCAGTCAGAATGGAGAGAGATAAAGGTTGTCACAAAATTAACATTAAAGTAACAATGCAACCCATGAGAATGATGCGGCTCAGCAACACCTCTCTCATCCCTTTTTGCCTGTATGGCTGCTGCGAAGAACCAGGGTAGACATCTACCCTGGTATTTTTTATTTCTGGTTCAACAAGTTGGCTGCATTGCCATATTCCAGCTCGCCCAGCCTGAACAGGCAGAACTCCCCGGGCACCATCTTCACCCAATTCTCGTTGCCGGTGAGCGGCCGGGTGGCGATCAGGGTCACCACATCGTTCGGCGTGGTTTCACTCTGAAAGTCGATGGCCACATCCTCATCCAGCAGACGGGCTTCGCCAAAGGGAGCCCTGCGCGTCAACCAGTAAAGGTTGTTGCTGCAATAGGTCATCACGAACTCTCCGTCCGACAGCAGCATGTTGAACACCCCGAGCCCGCGCAGCTCGTCGCACAGGGTCGCGAGGTAACGGAACATGGCGGGGAAATTTGCCGGCCGTTTGGGGTACTTGTGCTCCAGCCTGTCGAGCAGCCAGCAGAAGGCGTGCTCGCTGTCGGTGTCGCCGACCGGACGGTGGCGCCCGGTCGGCAGCTTCTTGTAACCGGTCAACTGGCCATTGTGGGCAAAGGTCCAGTAACGGCCCCACAGTTCGCGGGTAAAGGGGTGGGTGTTTTCCAGGGAGACACACCCCCGGTTCGCCTGCCGGATATGGCTGACCACGGCACGGCTCTTGATGGGCAGTGCCTGGACCAGCTTGGCGATGGGAGACTGGGCACTGGGTTCGGGATCCTTGAAGGTGCGAAAACCCCGCCCCTCATAGAAGGTGATCCCCCAGCCATCCTTGTGGGGACCTGTCTTGCCTCCCCGCAGCATCAGCCCGGTAAAGCTGAAGCAGATGTCGGTCGGCACATTGGCACTCATGCCGAGCAGTTCGCACATATACCATCCACTCCCTGAATATCTTGACTCTGGTTTCGTCAATCAACCGTCACTGCTGGATGAGAGGGCCGGGATGGTCGCCCATCACCCCCTCTCAATCCCGGATCGTTGATTACTTGGCCATCTCTTTTTCAACCAGCTGGATCAGGATGTGGATCACCTTGATGTGCACTTCCTGGATGCGGTCGGCATAACCGAAGTGCGGCACACGGATCTCCACATCGGCCAGACCAGCCATCTTGCCGCCGTCCTTGCCGGTCAGGGCAATCACCTTCATCCCTTTGGCATGGGCCGCCTCGATGGCTTTGAGGATGTTGCCGGAGTTGCCGCTGGTGGAGATGCCGAGCAGCACGTCACCACGGCGGCCGACGGCCTCCACATAGCGGGAGAAGACATAGTCATAGCCAAAGTCGTTGGAGACGCAGGAGAGGTGGCTGGGATCGGAGATGGCGATGCCGGCATAGCCTGGGCGGTTCTCGCGGTACCGACCGGTCAGCTCCTCGGCAAAGTGCATGGCATCGCAGTGGGAGCCGCCGTTGCCGCAGGAGAGTACCTTGCCTTCCTGCTTGAAGGAGTCGGCGAGCAGCTTGGCCGCCGCCTCGATGTTTTTCAGATTTTGCTCATCTGCCAGGAACGCCTGAAGCACGCTGGCAGCTTCGGTCAACTCATTGCGGATCAGTTCTTGGTACATGGTTCTTGAAATCTCGTCGTCCAACATAGGGTGGCGGCATTGTCGCACAAGCCAGTCCAATCGTCGCCCCCCGCCCGCCAAGATGGGGCGGGCAGCGCGTTATGCCGATCACAGAGCCAAGGTAACAGGCTTGTAAACAGCTTGATAAGTTTGTGCGTATGAATTACAACAGGGGCCACATCCAACAGGTCAGACCTCTGGATCAGTTAACGCCAATTTCCCAACCTCGGCAATTCATGCAAGGAGCAAACAATGACGACGACCCTCACTCTGCTCGGGGTGATCCTGGTGATCGGCGCCATGGCCTATCGCCGTGCGTCCCTGTTCACCGCCACGCTTGCCACGGCCGCCGCCCTGGTCGCCGGCACCTTCTATGGCCATGTGCCCCTGCTGGTGTGGGCGCTGTTCGCGGTGATAGCCCTGCCCCTCAATCTGGTGGAGTTTCGCCGCAACCAGCTGACCAAGCCGCTGTTCAAGATCTACAAGTCCATCATGCCGGAGATGTCCCGAACCGAGAAGGAAGCCATCGAAGCGGGGACGACCTGGTGGGAAGCGGATCTGTTTGCCGGCAACCCGGACTGGAAGAAGCTGCACGCCATTCCGGTCAGCACGCTGTCTGCCGAAGAGCAGGCCTTCATGGACGGTCCGGTTGAAGAAGTGTGCCGCATGGTCAACGACTGGGAAGTGACCCACGAGCGTGCCGATCTCTCTCCCGAGGTGTGGCAATACCTGAAGGACAACAAGTTCTTCGCCATGATCATCAAGAAGAAATATGGCGGGCTGGAGTTCTCCGCCTACGCCCAGTCCTGCGTGCTGCAAAAGCTGTGCGGCGCCAGCGCCGTGCTCGCCTCCACCGTCGGCGTTCCCAACTCCTTAGGGCCGGGTGAGCTGCTGCAACACTACGGTACTGACGAGCAGAAGGATTACTATCTGCCCCGTCTGGCTGTCGGCAAGGAGATCCCCTGTTTCGCCCTGACCAGCCCGGAAGCGGGTTCTGATGCGGGCTCGATTCCCGACTTCGGCATCATCTGCAAAGGCGAGTGGGAAGGGGAAGAGGTGCTCGGCATGCGCCTGACCTGGAACAAGCGCTACATTACCCTGGCTCCCATCGCCACCGTACTCGGCCTCGCCTTCAAGCTGCGTGACCCTGACCACCTGCTGGGTGAGGAAGAAGAGCTCGGCATCACCTGCGCCCTCATTCCGACCCACATCAAGGGGGTCGACATCGGCCGTCGCCACTTCCCGCTCAACGTGCCGTTCCAGAACGGCCCGACCCGCGGCAAGGACGTGTTCGTCCCGCTCGACTTCATCATCGGCGGTCCGGCCATGGCCGGTCAGGGCTGGCGCATGCTGGTGGAGTGTCTCTCCGTCGGTCGCGGCATCACCCTGCCCTCCAACAGCACGGGCGGCGTCAAGATGCTGGCCCTGGCCACCGGTGCCTACAGCCGCATCCGTCGCCAGTTCAAGCTGCCGATTGGCAAGATGGAAGGGATTGAAGAGCCGCTGGCACGCCTGGGTGGCAACGCCTACATCATGGGCGCCGCCGCCAAACTGACGGTCACCGGCATCGATCTCGGTGAAAAACCCTCGGTCATCTCCGCCATCGTCAAGTACCACCTCACCGACCGCGCCCAGAAGTGCATCATCGATGCCATGGACATCCATGGCGGCAAGGCCATCTGCATGGGGCCGAACAACTATCTGGCCCGTGGCTATCAGGGGGCGCCCATCGCCGTGACCGTCGAAGGTGCCAATATCCTGACCCGCAGCATGATCATTTACGGTCAGGGAGCCATCCGTTGCCACCCTTACGTGTTGCCGGAGATGCTGGCAGCCAGCCACCCCGACAAAGAGCAGGCGCTGAAAGATTTCGACAAGGCGATGTTCAGCCACGTGGGCTTTGCCATCAGCAACCTGGTGCGCAGCTTCTGGCTGGGGCTGACCGGTGCCCGCTTCGCCGCAGCGCCCTACAAGGATCAGACCAAGGGCTACTATCAGCAGCTCTCTCGCCTCTCCGCCAACCTTGCCTTCCTGTCAGACATGGCGATGGGCACCCTGGGTGGCGAGCTCAAGCGCAAAGAGCGGGTCTCTGCCCGCCTCGGCGATGTGCTGAGCCAGCTCTATCTGGCCTCCAGCGCCCTCAAGCGCTATCAGGATGAAGGACGCCAGCAGGCCGACCTGCCGCTGCTGCACTGGGCACTGCAAGACGCTCTGTTCAAGGCTCAGGAAGCGATCGACGAGTTGCTGCGCAACTTCCCGAATCGCTGGATTGGTCTGGCCCTGCGCGCCATCGTGCTGCCCCTTGGTCGCGACCTGAAGCGTCCCTCCGACAAGCTCGACAGCCAGGTGGCCCGCCTGCTCCAGGTGCCAAGTGCCACTCGCAGCCGTCTGGCCGAGGGCCAATATCTGACGCGCGAGGAGGGCAACCCCTTCGGGCTGCTGGAACAGGCGCTGGACGATGTGCTGACCGCAGAGCCACTGTTTGACAAGGTGTGCAAAGCCGAAGGGAGCAAACGCCCCTTCACCCAGCTCGACAAGGTGGCAGAGGCGGGCCTGAGCCTCGGTGTCATCGACCAGGCCGAAGCGGACCTGCTGCGGCGCGCCGAGGAGAGTCGCCTTCGCACCATCAACGTCGATGACTTCGATCCCGTCGACCTGGTGGCCAACAAGGCACTGTTTGAAGCCTCCGCTTATCACAGGGCAGCTTGATGCCTCTGATGCCAGAACGCCTCCCTTGTGGAGGCGTTTTTCATGAAAGGGCTGGTGGATGGCATCCGATACAAAGAAAGAGAAACCGACTGGATCATATTTTGGATATCAATCCGTTTCCTATATTGAATGAAGCGGTTAAGGTAAGCACAGGATCACACACAGGATTGCATAATGGATGATCAAATCCTGATTATTGATGATGAAGATCTTCCCCAATCAGCACCGCGTCCCGCCGGCTGGAAGGTGATGATAGTGGACGATGAACCCGAAGTGCATCGCATCACCAAAATCACCCTGAACAAGTTTGAATTCGACGGCAAGCCGATCGATTTTCTGCACGCCTACTCTGCGGCTGAAGCCAAAGCCTTGCTCGCCCTCACCCCGGATGTCGCCCTGCTGCTGCTCGACGTCGTCATGGAGGTCGATCATGCCGGTCTCGAGGTGGTCAAGTTCGTGCGCGACGAGCTGCAAAACAAGATGGTGCGCATCGTGCTGCGAACCGGTCAGCCCGGCCAGGCCCCGGAAGATGACGTGGTGACCAACTACGACATCAACGACTACAAGGACAAGACCGAGCTCACCTCCCAGAAACTGCGCACCCTGTTGCGCGCCAGCCTGCGTTCTTACCGGGACATCCGAACCCTTGAGAGCAATCGACAGGGGCTGGAGAAGGTCATCGAGGCGTCCAAGGGGATCTTCGAGCAGCGTGCCCTGCGCCAGTTCGTCGAAGGAGCCCAGACCCAGCTCAGCGCCCTGCTCAATCTGGAAGAGTCCCAGATTTACGATGTGAAGCACCTGGCGTATGAGGTGCGGGATCAGGTGCTCGAGCCTCTGCTCAGCGATGGTCCCATGCTGCGCCTCGTCGATGCGCCGGAAATACTGCGCTGTGCCATGGCCAAGGGAGCCAATGTCTACGATGGCAACCAGATGGTGCTCTATTGCCAGAATGCCCGTCATCACCTGCTGTTCCACATCGAGACCACTCGCCCGCTCAGCCAGATGGATACCGGGCTGCTGAGCCTGTTCACCGAAAACATCATAGTGGCGCTGGAGAATATCCGGCTCAACGAGGTGATCGGTGACAACCAGCGAGAGATCATCTATCGCATCGGCGAACTGGTGGAGAGCCGCTCGAAGGAGTCCGGCTTGCACGTCAAGCGGGTGGCCCTCTACACCGAATTGTTCTGCAAGCTGCTCGGCATGAATGAGGACAGGTGCGAGCTCATCAAGCGTGCCTCTCCCCTGCACGACATCGGCAAGGTGGGGATCCCGGACGCCATCTTGCACAAACCGGGCAAACTCACTCCCGAGGAGTGGGAGATCATGAAAACCCACGCCCAGCTTGGTCAGGACATGCTCTCCGGCAGTGATCTGGCCCTGTTCCAGATAGGCGCCACCATCGCGGGCAACCATCACGAGAAGTGGAATGGCAGCGGCTATCCCCGCGGATTGAAGGGAGAGGACATTCCGCTGGAAGGACGCATCGTCGCCCTGGCGGATGTGTTCGATGCCCTGGGCTCGGATCGTTGCTACAAGCAGGCCTGGCCGCTGGATCAGGTGCTGGCGCTGATCAAGGAGGAGAAAGGAGAGCACTTCGACCCCCTCCTGGTGGACCTGATGCTGGCCAATCTGGAGAAGTTCCTCGATATTCGTGAGCAATACAAAGACATCTATATCGGCGCTCACTGATATCGGATTCACCCCATCCACTTGCCACCATGAAGAAGCCGCCCATTGGGCGGCTTCTTTGCAATGTGCGCGGAATTATTGCTCCGGCAGATTGAGATCCAGTTTGGGGGTTGCTGGCGTCTCTTCAAGTTGCGCCTTCTGCGCCGCCATCGCCTTGTGCAGAGTGCGGCGCTTTTGCAGCAGAATGAAACCACCCGCCCCCAGCAAGAGCAGCAACACGCCACCTCCCCCCAACGCCCAGGGCAGCCAGACCGGACTCTCCCGCTCCTCGAACCGGTCGGGGGTGGCGGCGGATGCGGGCATGGCCGCAGAGGGTGCAGGAGGGGGGGGAGGCGGTGCTATGGTGAACGACTTGGCCGGCAATTGCAGTTGCACCTCGCGACCGAGCCGGGTTGTTCCAAAGAGGGTGGCCTCCACCTTGTACTGCCCTGCCGCCTTGAGGGCGGAGAGATCCACGCCAAAACGCGGCGCTGTCGCCACCTCGTTGAACGTCATGCTACTGCCGCCGCCGTCGATGGCCTTGCCCTGGATGACCACGGAGGCGGGATCCAGTTCATCCACATCGATGACCAGAGAGAGCTTGGCTCCCCCCTCCCCGGAGGGGGGATTCAGGGAATAGCTGACCGGCCAGGGGTAGAGCAGCACCTGCTGTGACTGGGCTCGTGAGAAGACCTCATTGCCGGTGCTGAAGAGGGCTCGGTATTTTCCCGCAGGAACGTCCAGTACCGCCTCGGCGGTCAAGATACCGTCCCCCGGCACTTCGTCCACCCCCTTGCCATCATCCATGTAGCGTCCCAGGGTCTCCTCGAACACGGGATCGCCGCTCTGGCTGGCATCGTTGAACTGCTGCAGCTTGACGGTCATGCCCAGATCGGTGAGGTAGTAACCCGCCCCAGGCGCCGCGCCATCGATCAGCAGACGGGATTGCAGTTTGACACGCTCACCCTGATAGAGGCGGGCCGGTAGCGGCTCGCTCTCGACCTGGATATCGGTGAGCAGGCGCACCCGATTGTCGGGGTCCACCTCTCCGATCGCCTGCCAGGGGCCGGGCATGGGGTCGCGGATGGTGATGAGATCCTGATCCTTGAGGGGCAACCAGCCCACGTCGGGCGGCTTGGCCTTGCCCACATAGAGCTTGCTGCCATCGGGTCGCACCAGGATCACCGAGGGCGTCCCCGGCTTGCGCTTGATGATGAAGGTGATCTCCTTCACGCCGTAATCGATGCGAAAGCGGTTGTCGAGCAGAGGAATGTCGGAAGGCGCAAACACCTCGTTGGCCGCGGCCGGGAGGGAGGCCAGCAGCAGCAGCCCCCAAAGCGATCTCATTGCCGCCACAGGCAGGCACCTCCTTTTTTCTGTACCAGATCCAGCCTCGCTTCATGGACAGCCGCCACCTCGTCGCTCGCGCGAACCACCCTGAGCGGCGGGCGATTGCTCTCCAGACGACGAATGCCGGTATCCTGGCTGGTCTCGCTCTCGCTGGTTTCGCTCGCCAGATTGAGTTTGGTCTGGCCACCCGTCATCAGGAGGTAGACGTCCGCCAGGATCTCCGCATCGAGCAAGGCGCCGTGCAGGGTACGGTGAGAGTTGTCGATGCCGTAGCGATCGCACAACACGTCCAGGTTGTTGCGCTTGCCCGGGAAGAGATCCCGCGCCATCGCCAGGGTATCCGTGATGCCGCAGATATCCGCCGTCTTGAAGTTCAGACCGAGCTTGCTGAACTCATAGTCCATGAAGCTCACGTCAAAGGGGGCGTTGTGGGCGATGAGCTCGGCGCCGCGAATGAACTCGATGAAATCGTCCGCTATCTGGCTAAAAGAGGGCTTGTCCGCCAGGAAGGCATCCGTAATGCCGTGCACGGCGATGGCCTCGGGGTCCACCAGCCGATCCGGCTTGATGTAGACGTGGAAATGGTTGCCGGTGAGTTTGCGGTTGATCACCTCCACACAGCCGATCTCGATGATGCGGTGCCCAAGATAGACAGGGCCGCCCGCGGTGTTCATGCCGGTGGTTTCGGTATCCAGAATGATCTGGCGATTCAGTTGGGGTGTGCTCATGATCAAATCCATGTCAAACTTCGGTTTTACTCGCTAGTTTACCCCAAGCCTCTCGCTAAAACAGATTGATTGCTCATGTTGAAACAGATTGATTTATTCACGGATGGCTCCTGCTTAGGCAACCCGGGCCCCGGCGGCTATGGTGCCGTCATGGTCTATGGCAAGCATCGCAAGGAGATCTCCGCCGGTTTTCGATTGACCACCAATAACCGGATGGAGCTGATGGCTGCCATCATGGGGCTGCGGACCCTGAACGAACCCTGCCAGGTGCGGCTCACCACCGACAGCCAGTATGTGCGCCAGGGGATCACCCAATGGATCATCGGCTGGAAGAAGAAGGGCTGGATGACCGCCAACCGTCAGCCGGTCAAGAACGTCGATCTCTGGCAGGCCCTGGATGCGGAAGTGGCCCGTCACCAGATCGAATGGCTCTGGGTGAAAGGACACTCGGGCCACCCGGAAAACGAACGCTGTGACGAGCTGGCCCGTGAGGCCGCCAGCGGCAAGCAGCTTGCCGAAGACAGCGGCTACCAACCCTGATGCCCGCTAGCCGCCCTGGCGCGCCATTCCTGGCGCGGCCATCGACTCCGGCAGCCGCCAGCGGCGACGCACCGGTGTCACGAGGAAACGCCGCTTGCGGGCGGCAATCACGTAAACAGACGCCAGGGAGCGGCAATAGTCCCGCCCCAGACTCTCCCGCCACCAGCCGATCTTGCTCTGCCTGCCCATGAAGGAGAAACCGAACCGCTCGTCGAACATCACCTCGCAGCCGAGCAGTTGCAGCCAGTCGGTCACCCGTGCGGGCGTGAACATGCGGGCAGACCAGGGCAGATGCCGCCGCATGAAGGGCAGATAGTGACCCAGCCCCACCAGGCTGAGCGGGTTGTAACCGCTGACAATGAGCCAGCCATCGTCGGTCAGCACCCGTTCTGCCTCCCGCAGCACCTGATGAGGATCCGGCGAGAAATCGAGGCAGTGAGCCAGCAGGCAGGCATCCACGCTCCCCGATCGCACCGGCAAGGCGAGCGGATCCCCCTGGATGTCCAGCAGCCGTCCGCCGGGGGCGACACCGATTTGATGACGAATGGTGGAACAGCCGCAGGAGAGTTCGGCGCTCAGGGCTCCTATCTTGAGCAAGTGATAGCCAAAGAGGTGGGGGCACCAGTTGTCGAGGCGCTCCTGAAGCTCGGCGGCCACCCAGTCCCCCATGGGCAGTGCGGACCAACTGGTCGGAAGCGCGATCTGTTGTTCGGTACGTGCCAGTTGCATAATGGGACCAACTCGGGGGCGAATGCCATCCAGTTATATAAGATCCCTTCCTTAAAGAGAACACAAGAGACCTCGACCCATGTATACCGTCATCACAGTTCCCGCCTTCAGCGACAACTACATCTGGTTGATCCGTCATGAAAATCACTGCCTGGTCGTCGATCCGGGCGAGGCCGCTCCCGTGCTGGAACGGCTGGCTGCGCTGGATCTGGTGCTGGATGCCATCCTCCTGACCCATCACCACCGCGATCACGTCGGGGGCGTATCCGAGCTGCTGCAACACTTCCCCCACGCTCGCCTCTATGGTCCCAAGCATGACCCCATGCCGGACCATCACGGCCAGTGGCTCGACGACGGGGATCAGATCAACTGGCATGGCCTGAGTCTGGATGCCCTCCATGTGCCCGGTCATACTCTGGGGCATATCGCCTATTACGGCCAGGGCATGCTGTTTTGTGGCGATACCCTCTTCAGCGCCGGTTGCGGCCGTCTGTTCGAAGGGACCCCGGCACAGATGCACACTTCCTTGCAACGGCTCGCGGCACTGCCCGATGAGACCCTCCTTTATTGTGCCCATGAATACACGCTCTCCAACCTGCGTTTCGCCCATGCGGTCGAGCCCGACAACCTGGCGATCCAGCGGCAGATCGGCGTGATCAGCAAACTGCGTCAGCAGGGCCTCCCGAGTCTCCCCTCCCGGCTGGGAGATGAGCGGAATTTCAATGTTTTTCTGCGCTGCGAGCAGGACTCGGTAAAATTTTCTGCTGAGAAATACGCCCTTAAATGCTTGGAAAATCCAGAGGATACCTTCGCTGTTCTGCGGGCCTGGAAGGACGTTTTTTGAACAAACCTTGATCAGGGGGGCATTGCCCCTTATGATGCGAGCTGTTTTTCCACAGATGACCTGAGCGAGATGAAGCTACGAACGGCCTTATTGGCAGCGCTGTTTCTCAGCGGCTGTCAAAACCTGAGCCATCAGGATGACCGGGCGGTAACGGCAATCGAGCCGATCAAATCCCCCCAAGTCAGCAAGAAAACGTACAAAAAACACTCTTCGCGGATGCTGTTCGGCGACGAACAGATAGAAGAGCTGGATGACACTGATAACCTGTGGGTGCGTATCAGCGATGATATGCAGCTGGACTCGCACGATAATGCCCGGGTTCGCCAACAGCGTGATTGGTTGTTGCGCAATGATAAGCATATGGCGACCATTGCCAGCCGGGCTGAGCCCTACCTGTATCTGATGGTAGAGGAAATCGAACGGCGTGAGCTGCCAATGGAGCTTATTACCATCCCCATGATCGAGAGCATGTTCGATCCCAATGCCCGCTCCCGCAGCAATGCGGTCGGTCTTTGGCAGTTCGTTCCTGCAACCGGCAAGAATTTCGGCCTGCGCCACGACAACTGGTACGACGGTCGACGCGATGTCCTGGCATCCACCAATGCCGCACTGGATTACCTGGAGTACCTGAACCGGTTCTTCGACGGTGACTGGCTGCAGACCCTGGCCGCTTACAATGCCGGTGAAGGTCGGGTGCGCAACGCCATCACCCGCAACGAACGGGCTGGTCGTCCGACCGACTACTGGTCGCTGGACCTGCCCCGCGAAACCCGGATGTATGTGCCCAAGATCCTGGCCATGGCCGACATGATCCGCAATGCGGACAAATACAATGTCACCCTGCCGGTGCTGGCCAACAAGCCGCAATTGCGAACCATCAATACCGGTGGCCAGATTGATTTGAACGTGGCCGCCCAGCTGGCTGGCGTTTCCGCCTCCCAGCTCAAGGCGCTCAATCCTGCGCTCAAGCGTGGCATGACCTCGCCGCAGGGCCCTTACAACCTGCTGGTCCCCGTCGAGTACGCCGACACCCTGGAGCTGGCCCTGGCCGATCTGCCCCAGCGTGAACGTACCCGTGGTGTGCGCTCCTATCAGGTCACCAGTGGTGATACGCTGTCACGGATCGCCCAGAATCACGGGGTGACCGTGCAACAGCTCAAACTGGCCAACAACATGCGTGGCAATAACCTGCGCCGTGGCCAGAGCCTGATCATCCCCAATGGCGGGCGCGCAACCCAGGTTGCCCAGAGCAAGCCGCAGCAGCTCGCCAGCCGCAGTGGTGGCAAGGTGAACTATCAGGTGCGCTCCGGTGACAACCTGTGGAGCATCAGCCAGGCACACGGGGTCACCCACGCCGACCTGGCCAAGTGGAACGGCCTGAACGCCAAGTCGGCCCTCAAGCCTGGCATGAAGCTGGTGGTCTGGCCCAAGCAGGGCAAGAGCAGCAACAAGTCCATGGTCTATCAGGTGCGCCGCGGTGATTCCCTCTCCTCCATCGCAGCCCGCTTCCAGGTCGCCGTCAACGATGTGATGCGCTGGAACCAGCTCGGCAAGAGTGACTATCTCAAGCCGGGTCAGGAGTTGACCCTGTTCGTGAAGAACAACAGCTGATCGCTCGTCGCAATCCAAAAAATACCCCGCTTGATGCGGGGTATTTTTTTGTCTGCATGAACCAGCGGCTACGCCGCTCTCCGCTGAGGGATGACTCAGGGAGTGATAGCCTGGGCCGCAAAGCGCGCCAGAATGGGGTTATGGTCAGAGGCATCGGTAGCAGGTGAACTCACCTCCACCAGATCCAGATTGCGATAGTAGAGGTGATCCAACGGGCGGCCAAAAGCGGTGCGACGCAGATCAGGCACAGGTATGGCCTCCTGCAGGCCAAGCTCGCCCACCAGCTTGTTCAACCAGAACGCGCGCTTGTCGCTCCAGGTGTTGAAATCGCCACCCAGGATGACCGGCCCCTGGTGGCGATGGATCAACGCAGTCAGATCGTTGAGCTGCTCGCGAAAGGTCGCCATGCCCAGCTCGAAATTGACCGCATGGAGATTCACCACCAGCACGCCGTCAGGATCCCCTTGCAAGGGATAGAGACTGACCAGACCTGACTTGGGGATGCGCAGCAGGGGTTCGGGGGAACGGACGCCACAAACAAACGCCTGCGGCGTTTTCGCCACCGTCATCACGCCAAAGGAGACACCTCCCTGGGTGAAGGCCTGCAACTGCTGCCACTGGAAATCGCCTCTCTTCAGCCAGTCCAGCATCTCGGGCCGGGTCGCCGACTCTTGCAGCAACACCAGATCCTGGGACTTGGCATACTCATCCAGCCCTTCCCGCCAGTTCTTGCGTTGTCCCTTGTAGAGGTTCCAGACGGTGATGCCAAACTCCCTCGGCAAGGCCGTGGAGGCGAGCGCCACCAGAGGTGGTCTGTCACAGCTTGCGCCAGGTATGATACCTGCCGCAGTCACCAGATGATCTTGATCCGGTACCTCGAAGCAACCGACCAGCCCCAACGTCAGCAGGGACGTTCCCAGAATCCGATAACTATTTTTCATTGGCTAACAATCACCTGCCTCTGCAAGACGACATGGCCCTCACACAGGCCACGGTCGCCGACTAGTCTCATTATTCGTGTCCGGCCCGACTCATCCAGAAGGAATTCAACGATGGCGAGACAGCACCAGTACCGCGTGACATTTTACGATCAACAGGGAACCTGTCATCAAGTGGAGCTTTCCACCGTCTATCAAATCAGGCGGGATCCCCAATGTGATCTCTGTCTGTTCGACACCCGGCAGTGCGTGGGGTCGGAAGAGATGCTGGAGCGCATGATACGGCAAAAAACCGGGCTTGAGCAGGAAATATCCATCATCAATGCCCGGCTCATCTGAGCAGACTCAGACCGGGACGGGGCGGGATTTGCCCTGATCGTCGATGGCCACATAGGTGAAGACGCCCTCGGTCACGCAGTACCGCTGGGCTTCGTTCTCCCGCAATACCGGCTTGACCCAGACCTCCAGCTTGAGTCGCATGGAGCTGCGACCAATCTTGAGGCAGCGACCGTAACAGCACACCACGTCACCCACCTTGACCGGGCTGTGGAAGGTCATCCCCTCCACCGAGACGGTACAGATGCGCCCTTTTGCCAGCTCCTTGGCCATGATGCCCCCACCTATATCCATCTGGGACATGATCCACCCGCCGAAGATATCGCCATTGGGGTTGGTATCGGCTGGCATTGCCAGGGTTCTCAGCAACAGCTCCCCATCGGGGTGGCGCTTGGTCTCTTCCATCATTACCGCTCTCTTTATCATGGATGGCGGCATGATAGGGGGCGATCCCCCCCTTGGCAAACCTCAATTGTCCCGGAGCGCGCGCCGTATCTGGTTTGCACGCCAGATGACCGACTCCGGGGCCCGGATGGCGACGACCCGTTCAACCCTTCAAGGCCGCCCCGTCCGCAAACCAGTGGGCCGGATCCGGCCAGCGATAGACGAAACCAAGCTGCTGGCAGATGCGCTGACCTTCGATGGGAGCAAACTCCCCCGTCGGCTCAACGAACTGCGGCGGCACCAGCCCGAGCAGGCGGCTCGCGAAGGGGTAGAGCTGCTCCCGGCGCGGGTGAACGGGGGCACTCAGATTGTAGGCATCCCCATCCTGCCCCCGGGCCAGCATCAGCTCACAGGCGGCCACCACGTCGTCCAGATGCACCAGGTTCACAGCCTGGCCTCCCCCGGCCAGCGTCTTGCCCGCCAGAAAACGGCCGGGGTGACGGTCAGGACCATAGAGTCCGGCCGGGCGCAAGATCATGGCGCAGTCAACATGCCCTTCCAGTACGGCAAGCTCAGCCGCCCGCATCCGCGAGCCTCTGTCATGGGCTGGAGCGGGCGTATCCTCCTCCCCCTGTCCGGCCCCCCAGACCGAAGTCGCGCTGATAAACAGAACCCTCTGAACACCCGCCTCCCTCGCCTGTCGGCACAGGCTGGCCACGGACGCCGGGTAATCACCGGTCTTGCTGGGGGGCACACAGATCACCAGGTCATGACAGCGAAAAGGCAGTGACCCCATGTCAGGGGTGAGCAACAGCGGCCAGGCGGCGATGCCCTCCCCCCTCAGCCGTTCAGCCTTTTCGGCCGTACTGACCGTCACCGCGACAGATTGCCCCTGCTCTTGCAATGCCCTGGCCAGGGGCAACCCCAGCCAGCCGGCGCCCACGATACCCGTCTGATACTCAAATTCGTTCGTCATACCCGGATCCTGACAAAAAAAAACGGCCATCCAATGATGACCGTCGAAAGTAACGAAGGAAATAGCCGGATTAACCGGTTACCTCCCACAGCGGGAAAATCGGGAGCGCACGCTCCTAATTCGTGGGCCTATCCTAGTGGCAGCGCGGTCAAAAAGCTTTGAAGCGGATCACAGTTGAAAAGGATTTCTGAAAGCGCTTTCACTGTTTTACAAAAAAGTTGACCCGCACGGGGCCAACTTCATGACTCAGGCCACAGATTCCCGCCGTACCAGTTCGGCTTCGAATTTGAGCGCCAATCCCTCTACCGGCTTGTGATCCAGCAGCCTCAGGGCCAGCTCAGCGGCCCGCTCTCCCATCTCCTCGATGGGGTAACGTACCGTGGTGAGCTTGGGATAGATGTATCGGGCATAGGGGATGTCATCAAAACCGACCACAGAGACCTGCTGGGGGATCTTGTAACCCCGCTCCAGCAGACAGGAGATAGCCCCCGCCACCATGGCATCGTTGAAACCCAGCACAGCGCTGAACTCGACGCCGCGCGCCAGCAGCTCGCTCATGGCCACATAGCCACCTTTTTCATCGGCATAGGCACGGCCGATGAGGGCAGGATCCAGCTCGATACCTGCCCGTTGCAGGGCGAAGCGATAGCCGGCCATCCGCTGCTGACCATCCACAAACTCCTCGTCATCGGAGGTGACGAAGGCAATCTTGCGATGTCCCGCGTCCAGCAGATGCTGGCAAGCCGTGGTGATGCCGGCCTGGTTGTCCAGCCAGACGCAGCGATCCTCGCAGCCTGGCACCTGACGGTTGATGAAGACGATGGGGGTCGTGCCCGACGCCAGCTCGCTGAGCTCTTCGTCAGGCAGCGCCTTGCTGTGCAGGATCAGGGCATCGCACTGGCGCTGCAGCAGCGCCTGGATGGCGTGCCGCTCACGGGTCGCGTCGTGGTTGCCGGACACCACGATGGTGAACTTGTTCGCCTTGTCGACCATGCTTTCGATGCCGCGCATCATCTGGGCGAAGAAGGGGCCGCCACACAGATCCCCCACCAGCACACCGATACAGTTGGAGCGTTTGCTCACCAGGGCCTGGGCGAAGCTGTTTGGACGAAAGCTGAGTTCCTTCATGGCCGCGAGGACAGCCTCGCGCTTCTCGGGCGCCACCTGCGCCGTGTTGTTGATCACTCGAGACACTGTCGAAATGGAGACATTCGCCAGCTGAGACACATCTTTGATCGTTGCCACTCTCGATTCCTTTGTTGGAAAAGCCTGTCAGTGATGATCGGGCATTGTATCGAACCTGACAGACCAAGACGCGGCGCCCGATCACCTGGCAGGTTTCCTTTTGTAACAAAGCTTAAGGGATGATAACCATTCTGGGGCAAGAATGGGAGGCAGCCGCGACAACGACTGCCCCCGAACTCAATAGGCGTGATTCAGCTCGCGTTCCGACATGAAACGCAAAGGCTGCTGCAGCTTGTGTTGATAGATGAGATCGAAAGAGAGCACGTTCTGGACATAGTTGCGCGTCTCCCGATAGGGGATGCTCTCCACCCAGACATCCATCGGCTTGTTGTCGCTCTGCTCGCGCCAGCGCTTGACCCGACCAGGACCCGCATTGTAGGCCGCCGCCGCCAGGATCCGGTTGCCGTCATACACATCCAGCAGGCGCTTGAGGTAGGCGCTGCCAAGACGAATGTTCATGGCCGGGTCGAACAGTTGCTGCTCGTTGCGATAGGGCACCCCAAGCTTGCCGGCCGTCTCTCTCGCGGTGGCAGGCATCAGCTGCATCAACCCCCTCGCCCCGACCGGTGACTGGGCCAGGGGATAGAGTGCGCTCTCCTGACGGGAGATCGCGTAGAGCAGACTGGTGTTCATGGTGCGCTCTTGTGCCATCTGGGAGAAGGTGCGCTTGAGGGGCAGCGGGAAGCGCAGGTCCAGCGCATCCCAGGCCTCGGCACGGATGCTGGAGAGGATCGCCAGCTCGTGCCAGCCCTGGTTGAGGGCGATGTGGCCAAACTCCAGGCGCTGGGCCACGCTGTTGCGATCCATGTTGTGGATCCACTCAGAGCGGGCCGCCGTGATCTCGTTCATCGCCAGCAGCTCACGCACCCGCAGCAGGAAGGGCCAGCGGCGGCTGGCACTTTGCCAGTCCGGCACCTTGTGCGCCACGCTCTGGTTCTTCATGCGATAGGGCACACCGGTGCGCTGGGCCGCCATGAAGCCATAGAAGCCGCGCAGACTCGCAGTCTCGAGATAGAGGTCCCGCGCCGGTTTCTGCCGCCCCTGTTTCTCCAGCGAGCGCGCCATCCAGTAACGCCAGCGATCCTCTTTTTGCAGCCCCATGGGCATCCGCTTGACCCAGCCTTCGAGGCCGCGCCAATCCTGCTCCCAGATGGCAAGACGGGCCCGCAGCTCCACCAGCTCCGGATCCTTGAGCCGCACCAGAGCCGTATCCAGCCAGGCGCGCTGGTCAGAAGAGCGGTCCAGCAACAGGCGGCGGGCGGCCGCCTTCTCCACCCGACTCACCTCAGCATGGTTCAGGCCGAAGCGACGGGTCATCTCCCCCAGCTGGCGCAGAACCGCGTCGGGCTCCTGGTTGGCGTAGCGAGCCAGCCCCAGTGAGAGCAGATGCCGCGACGGGGGCGCCGCCGTGAAGTTGGCCGGATTCATCGCCCGCACGGGTTGGTCATACAGGGCGATCATCTGATCGCCATACCCCTTCATGCCGCTGCCGAGCTGGGCCCCGAGGTGGCGAATGAGGTTGGGGTTCTGGGCCTCGAAAGCCAGGTTCATGCGCTCCCAGATCTTCTCCTGAGTGCGCAGACCTGCCTGCTGCCAGAGCTGGAACAGGGGATCGCAGGCATCGGGCCTGGATTGACCGCTCAACCAGAGCTTGCCTGCCTCCTGCAGGGCTTCACTCTGGTGCCCCGTGTAGTAGCGGGCCTGATAGTGCTGACAGAGCAGGTCGGTGGAGCTTGGCTTGGCCGGATAGAAACGCAGGAACTGGGACCACTGCTGGCTCTGGGCAAGATAGGTGAGATAGCTGCGCTCGAGCCGGTTGGACTGGGGGGTGTCCCCGTGCTGGCGGATGAAGCGGGTCACATCGTTGTAGTCTGCCGCCCCGGGACGGAACGCAAGCTGGTAGTAATCCAGATAGGGCAGCAGCGGATAGTGGATCAGGCGTGCCCGAAGCTGGCTGAATTTGACCTGATCATTGGCACGCACAGCCTCATGGGCCTGGCGATAGAGAGACTGCTCCATGGTCTGCGCGAAGGCAGGAGCCAACAGCCCCGGCATCCAGAGCGCAGACAAGATGATTCCCTGCACGACTTTCACGAATGGCATTCTCCCCTAGAAGGCATAACCACCGCCAAAGTGCGGTGGTGACATACCTTCATTCTACCCGCTAAGCACGGGGGCTACGCCACACTATTTTTATCGGTGCAGACGGGGCGATCACCGCGTACCTGGCGGCTGACATAGCGTTCAAGGTAGGGAACAGGGAGCGGCTTGGAGGCGAGGTATCCCTGGAAGAAATGGCAGCCCTGCGCCTGCAGAAACTCCAGTTGCTGGCGGGACTCCACCCCCTCCGCCGTCACGTTGAACCCCATGTGGCGGGCCATGGCGATCACGGCCTCGACGATGGCCATGTTGTCACCATCCTTGGGAATGTCCTGGATGAAAGAGCGGTCGATCTTGAGTTCGTCAGCCGGCAGCCGCTTGAGGTAGCTCAGGGAAGAGTACCCCGCCCCGAAGTCGTCGATGGCAAAGCTGATGCCCAGGGTCTTGAGTTCCGCCATCTTGCTGATGGTGTCTTCCGCATGACCCAGCACCACCGACTCGGTGATCTCCAGGTTGAGGCAGGCGGGATCCATGCCGGTGGCCGCCAGCACATCGTGAATGCGATCGACGAAGTCGGGAGCATGGAACTGTTTGGCGCTCACGTTGACCGAGAGCTGGGGGACGTGGATCCCGTTCTCCTCCCAGGAGACGTACTGGGTACAGGCTTCGTGCAATACCCAGTTGCCGATGTCGACAATGAGATCCGTCTCCTCGGCAATGGGGATGAACTCGGCAGGCGACACCAGGGCACGCCCGGGGGGTTGCCAGCGGATCAGCGCCTCGACACCGATGATCTCCCCCCCCGCCACCATGTGCTGGGGCTGGTAGTGGAGAGTCAACTCCCCATTATCGAGGGCACTGCGCAGCTCGTTGTGAATGTGCAGACGCCGGTCGGCCTGCAACTGCATGGAGGCATCAAAGAAGCGCCGGGTCTTGCGGCCCGCCGATTTCGCCTGATACATCGCGGTGTCAGCCTGCTTGAGCAGATCCCCCGCCTCCTGCTCCCGACCGGGAAAGAGGGTGATGCCGACACTGGCGCCGATGTGCAGCACCTGGCCTCTGAAATCATAGGGGGCGGCGATCTCCCCGATGAGCCGCTCCGCGATGAGGTCGGCCTGCATCTCCGCCTGGGGAGGGCTGATGGAGAGCGCTGGCAGCAACAACACGAACTCGTCGCCGCCGAGACGGGCCAGACAATCCCCCTGGCGCACCAGCCGCTTGAGACGGCTGGCCACCTCCTTGAGCAGCCAGTCGCCGGTGGCGTGACCCAGGGAATCATTGATGGTCTTGAAGTGGTCGAGATCGATGAACAGCAGGGCCCCGATGAGGTGACTGCGATTTGCATCGGTGAACGCCTGGGTCAGGGTCTCGTGCAGCTGACGACGATTGGGCAGGCCGGTCAGCTCGTCATAGAAGGCGAGATCCTGAATGCGGCGCTCCGCCGCCTTGCGCTCGGAAATATCCTCGAAGAAGATGACATAGTGGCTGATCCCCCCCTTCTCATCCTGCACCGGCGTGACGATCTCCCACTGGGGATAGGCGTGACCGTCGGCGTGCAGGCGCAGGGTTTCCCCCTGCCATCGATCCAGGGCGTTGAGCTCGTAACCCAGCCCTCCCAACCCCGACCAGAGATCGTTGCCAAGATGCAGACCAATCACCCCCTGGTTGTCAAAGCCGGTGATCTGGCTGAAGGCGTAATTGACCCGCAGGATCTTGAACTCGGGATCCGTGATGATGATCCCTTCGTGAGTTTCAAAGGCCACCGCAGACAGCCGCATCAGGGCATCGCTTTGCAGGCGCTCCAACTCGGCCACCATGCGCACCGAGAAGATGGTCAGGACAGAGTCCAGATCCGTGGTCCGGGTCTGGCTTGGGAACAGCAGGGCGAGATGGCCCAGGATCTGACCGTTGCGATCGAGCAGCGGCTGGGCGTAATAGTGCTGGCCCGGGGGCAGGTCAGGATACCCGGTCAGGGGTTCACTCACGGGGACAGCGCAGGAGGCCCCCTGGCGATAGAGCTGCTGGCAGGGCATGTCACAGAGAGCATACTCCTTGACGTCGATGCCGTGGCTCGCCAGCACCCTGAGCCTGTCGAGACCGACCCGCTCCGTCAGCCAGACGGCAGTGGCTCCCAGGATATGGGCCAGCTCGTTGACCAGGGTCTGGCAAAAATCGAGCCCCGTCTTGGCGGAGAGCGCCTGCGCCAGCTTGGCCAGCAAGGGGGCCTGCAACATGGGAAGCGGCGGTGTCACGCCTGCGGGGGAGTTGGCGCGATCCATCTCGCGATGCATCATTTCGAGGGGGGCAAGCCAACCACAACAGAGCCCCTGTGCAGGCACATACTGACCGTACCAGAGCGCATGGTGTACCTTGCCGTCCTCATCGCGCAGGTGACCGATGAACTGGCCAGGCTGGCCGGAATCGTGGAGTCTTGCAAGAAAATCGGCGAAACCCGCTTCATCTTCCCGCTCAAGTTGGGTGGCCCAGGGGTGGGTTCCCTCCCCTGCCCAGGGTTCACAAGAGACATGATCAGACAGGCTCCATTGCCCATGCTGCCGATCATAAAACCACATCATCTGGGTGGCTTGCTGCTTCATCTACGACTCCAACCACTACAACCACGTTATCCACCCCGACTCCTGCAGAAAAGCATATCCGTTTGCGCGCATATCTCCACCGGCGCATGGCAATGATTTTGCGATGCGATGAGGCGATGTGGGTGGAGAAAATTCGAGACTATGCGGCAAAAACCAAACATCGGGTCGACACAAGGCGCTGCCGAGGGGGGACAGAAACGATCCTATTTGCTGATACTGCCTGCCTGTTTCACTGAGCTCAAGCGGTTTTTGGCATGAAACGGGAAAAGCTCACAATTTATGGACAGCGGGATTCCCAAGGGCATTTTTCGTGACATAGATCACATTTTGATTTGGCGACATGGGTAATCTGGAGGTGAAGACACAAGCAAGACGACCCGAAGGGGGCCATTATGAAAATCGAAATGACCAGTAAAATCATCGACATCACCCCAGCCATCCGCGAGCGCATTGAATCCCGTTTTGAAAAGCTCGAGCGTCTTCAGGTGCCTCTCATCACACCCCATGTGATCATCTCCAAAGAGCGTTTGATGTATATCGTCGAAGCCACTATCGGCATTCCCAACGGCAAACTGTTTGCGCAGGCAGAGCACGAGGATCTCTATGCTGCCATCACGGACCTGGGCCAGAAGCTGGAACGCCAGCTCAACCGTCACACGGAAAAACCCATCGCCCGTCGTGCCGCCGGCAAGGAAGTGCCCCAACCGGACGAAGCAGACGCCTGACAAGGTTCACCACTCATAAAGCAAAAGGCGGGTTATCCCGCCTTTTTGCATTCTACCGTGCCGTCACCCCAGCCAGCGCAGCCTGGCATCCACCCCATGCGCAAGCTCATCGAGCAGCGGCAGCATCATCAGCGGAGCCTCCTCCCTGGAGTCAGCGCCCATAGGGCGGGCCTGCCATCGCTCGCGACCCAGTGCCGAGAGGTTGTCATACACCGCGGGATCCAGCGCGGGCGTTCGGCTCACCAGTGGCGGGGAGCGCAGCGCCAGCCAGAGTCTCACATCCGTCATGCACCCGCCCTGTTGCAGACGCTCGTTGAGGCTGGTGGCATCGCTCTCTTCCACCCCGCCTTGCAGGGACGCCCGGGGCATCAGACCGAAACGGGAGCGCCAATCCAGCTCATCCGATGCAGGCTTGGGCGGGGTATCAAACCAGGGCTGCTCTTCCACTGCATCAGTCAGCAGCGCCAGATGCAGCCTGAAGTCGGCACGGTCCCCCGAACGGAGATCCTGGTTGAGCCGTTGGCCCAACTGGGCCTCATCCACGAGCAAGCGGTCACGAATCGCACTGGGCAGCATGAGATAAATCTTGGAAATGAAGGTTTCATTGCTTATCGGCCATCAACCCGATCCTTTAAGCATTAAAAATCCCGGCAGAGGGGTTCACAAGCGCGGCAGATCTGTTAGTATGCGCCTCGCACTTGGGGAGGGGTTCCCGAGCGGCCAAAGGGATCAGACTGTAAATCTGACGGCTCTGCCTTCGAAGGTTCGAATCCTTCTCCCTCCACCATTCAAGTGCGCACAATCAGGTCATGCCCCGTGGAGGGGTTCCCGAGCGGCCAAAGGGATCAGACTGTAAATCTGACGGCTCTGCCTTCGAAGGTTCGAATCCTTCTCCCTCCACCATCTTTCAGAGAACCCGGCCTTGTGCCGGGTTTTCGCTTTTCTGCCTTCCACAAATCCCCTTCTTCTACAAAAAAACGGGAGGCCAGGCCTCCCGTCAATATATGCACGCTCTCACCCCGAACCTGCTGGCGACAGCTGTCATCGGCAGGTCGGGCAGAGGGGGATCAGCGTCTCCCCAGGCACCTGTCTTGTCATCCGCGCCCCTTACAGGGTGAAGCGATAGAAGATATCCACCGCCTGGGCCACCCCGCTCATGGCCTGCAGATAGAGCCTTGGCATCAGCTCGTAGCGCAGCTTGAATTCGGCGATGGGGCTGAACACCCCGACCCCGTACTGGAACTGCAAGCCGGGCAGCAGGTAGGCCGACAGGGTCACCTGGGTGTCATCACCACTGCCTGCGGTATCGAGGGCCACGTCGCTCATGCCGAGGGACTCCCCGATGCTGGAGACCACGCCGCTCGCCTGGCTCACGGCCCCCGCCACCAGCAGGCCGTTGAAGCCGCCATCCTCGCCGCTGGTCTGCAATCCCTTGCCCCGCAACAGATAGGAGAGCTGTTCGGACTGCGCCATCTGCGGCTCGGAATAGACGGTGATCTTCGGCTTGGCGGCCGGCCCCGTCACCCGCACCCCGACGGTCACGTTGTCCTCGATGGTGTCCGGATCCCGATAGGTCTCGATGTTGAGATAGGGCTGATCGATGGGGCCGGAGAAGAGGATCCGCCCCTCCTTGATGATGAGGTTCTGACCATAGGCCTTGAAGCGCCCGTCCCTGAGCTCCAGTTGCCCGTTGCCCGAGAGCGGCTTGGAGGGATCCTGGCGAATGTTGAGGGCCCCTCCCACCTTGGTCTTGAGTCCCATGGCTTCAAGGCGGACGTCGTCCCCGAGCCGGATGGCGAGCCTGATCTCCATGGGCAGCGGTGCCGCCTTGGGGACCGGCGGCAGATCGTCGTAGATGACGGTGACGTCATCGGAGACCGCCACCGCGCTGTCTGGCAGGCTCTTGACCAGGATGCGCGACCAGGGGATGTCCACCTGCCCGGTCACTCTGGTCTCCTCCCCGAGAGAGATGGCGATGTCAGGTGTCACCCTGACCCGGCCCATGCCCGGGTACTGGGCCTCCAGCTCCTTGCCCTGAATGGTGAGGCTGCCGGTCACCGGCTGCTGGGCCCAGCTCAGCCAGCCCCCCAGCACTAGGGGGCCCCTGCCCACCATCATGGAGCCGTCGAGTTCGGCCCGGTTGCCTTCTATCTTGAGGCGGGTCACCAGCTTGGAGAGGGTCACCATGTCGGAGTGGGTCTGAACCTCCCCCTCCTTCAGGTTCAGCTCGCCATACAGCAGGGGGGCAGCCAGGGTACCGTCGAAGCGGGCATCCGCCGAGATGACCCCTTGCAGGGAGCGCACTTCGGGTATGAGCGGCGCAAAGGTCGCCAGCTTCAGATCGTCAAACCTGAGTTGACCGCCGAGGTTGCCGCGGCCGGCGGGATCCCGGATCAGCAGATCGGTGTCGATGTTGCCGATCTGCTCGGAGGCGAAATCGACCCGGATGGCGGCCTGCTGGCGCTCGAAGTCGATCCCGAGCTCGAGGCGCTGGTAGTCGGTCTTGAGTTCGTCGGCGACGAAGGTCCCAGGCGTGGTGCGCACGGTGGCGTGCAGGGTCGGCTGGTTGCCGCGCCAGCTGGCGCGCCCGTCGGCCGACAGCACCGCCTGCCAGCGGAAATTGTCCGGCAACCAGGGGCGCAGCCGCTTGAGATCAAATTCGTTCAGGGCAAATTCCAGATTGCCCTGGGACTGGGCTATCCGGCTCCCCTTGACGCAGAGACTGGCCTTCTGGGACGCGAGGCAGAGATCCCCCATGGTCAACTGCTGTTTCGGCAGATCCAGGTCCAGAGACCAGGGGGCGGCCAGCGCCCAGCGCTTGAGGGGGGTCTTGAGCTTCAGCTCGGCAAGGGCGCCACGCCAGTGGTCACCGCGCAGGCTGCCATTCAGGCTGAGGTCTGCCGCCAGGGGATCCCCCTTCATGGTCAAGGTGAGCCCGTGGCGCTCGAGATCGCCGCTCAGGTTCAGGGCGATTTGCGAGAGCTTGGTCTCCCCCTGCGCCAGGCTCGCCACCGTCACCGCCACCTCACCGGCGGGCTTCTCCCCGACCAGGGCGTTGGCCTTGATGACGGTCTCCTTGAGGACGGTGCCCGCGTAGGCGAGTCGGCCCGACACCAGGTCGGCATTCACGCGCGGCGCCTGCTGGTTGCCGGTGACGCGCACCTGGCCCTTGATGTCCCCTCCCAGACCCGGGTAGATGCCCCCAAGCTTGGGCGCATCCAGATCCGCATCCAGCTTCCAGGCCTGGGTCGTGAGCGAGCCTTTGGCCTGCAGCCGGTTGGGGCCGCTTTGCAGCGCCAGGGCCGGGATGGTCCACTCCATCTTGTCGTTGCCGCTGAGCCTGCCCTGCAAGGCCAGGGGATACTGGTTGAGCTTGCCATCCACCTTGAGCTCGGGCAGGGCAAGCTGCCAGTGGCCCGCCTCATCCAGATCGAAGCGGCTGGTGATCTTGCCCGCCAGTGCCCCCTTGATCTCGGGCACCAGCTCCGCCGGGTTGATCCCCTTGAATTCGGTCGTCCCCTGCCACTGGACCCCCTTGCTCCAGGCCAGCTTGCCGTCGAGCTTGAGCTCCCCCTTGAGGGCCCCCAACAGCAGCTCGATACGGCTCAGCTGGTTGAGATCCCCCTTGCCCGAGAGCGCCACCTTGAAGGGGGGCACATCGGTCCCCTTGCCGGCGGTGTTGAGCGCAAACTGGTAACCGGAGAGCTTGCCCTTGGCGCTCAGGGTGCCCTTGTCCAGCCGATAGCTGGGCTCATCCTTGGCGGGCTTGTGCAGGGGCCAGGAGAGGCTCTTCCAGTCCAGCGCCAGATCGAAGGGCAGATCCGGGTCGAGGGCCGCAAGGGATCCTTTGAGATTGGCGCCCACCGGCCCCTTGGCCTTGAGTGCCAGCCCAAGCTTGCCCACAGAACCGTCCAGGACGAGATTGACCTGCTCCCCCTTGAGCTCCCCGTCCAGCAGCCCTTGACGCGCCTTGGCATCCAGAGTCAGGGCGAGGGGGTAATCCTCGTGCAGGCGCACCTGACCACGCAGGGCCAGATCCGCCATGGCATGGCGCAAGGAGAGCTCCCGGATGTCGATGCGCTCCTCCTCGGCGGTGGCCGACAGCAACAGGTTGTCTAGCCCCTCCACCAGCTCACCTTGCTGATAACGGAACGCCGTGGCTTTCAGCCCCTCCAGCTGGATGGGGAAAGGCAGTCGCACCGCCGGCAGCACCATGGGCTCGGGCTTGCTTGCGGCCTGCGTCTTGTCACCGGGGACAGCCTTGCGCTCGCCGGCCGCCAGGGTGGCGCTTTTCTCATCCGCCGGTTTGGCGCCCTTGTCACTGGCCGCCTCCACCGGGGACGGTGCCACCACCACGTTCAGGCCATCGAGCACGGGGCCGCGCACGATGAGCCCGGCGCGATCCAGGGCGGCGCCAATGTCCAGATCCTTGAGGGTGATCGTCACGCCGGGCACCGCCACATCGAGATCGGCAACCTTGAGGCTGTCGACCTGGATTTTGAGCGGCAACGGATGCCAGACGAAGGGCTCCGACGGCTCTTCCGGCACCGGCTCGGACTCCGCCACCCGGACCACGGGGCGAGTCACCGCCAGAGTCTTGATCCAGAGCTTGCCCTGCAGGAGCTTGCCCAGATCCCAGTCCAGCACGGCCCGCTCCACGGTGACATCCACCAGCTCGTCCTGCCAGCCAACCCCTTCGAAGGTCCAGCCATAACCGAGTTGCCCCGCCACCAGCTCCCCCTTGAGGGAGGGCAGCGCGGCTCTGGCCTGTTGCCACAACCACTTGTTGCCCTGATGGGTGAAGCCCAGCAGGCTGACGCCGATGAGCAGCAGGAAGAAGAGGCCCATGAGCCACAAGAAAATGCGTTTTACCCAGATCACGATGCAGACCCCTGCAAGGAAATCAGCCGCAGCGGCCAGAAAAGAGAAAGAAGAGGATATGCGCCTGGTTGCCGGGTCATAGTTCCGGCCCCAGTGCGAAGTGCAGCCGCAGCGGCTTGTCCTCCTCGGAGATGCCCACCGCCAGATCGAGCCTGACCTGACCGATGGGGGTGACCCAGCGCACCCCGACCCCGGTGCCTATCTTCCAGGCCTCGCTGTAGTCGACGGTGGCGGTCCCGGCGTCCACGAACAGGGCGCCGAGCCACTTCTCGCTGAAGCGGTAGTTGTACTCCAGGCTGCCGACGCTGGCGTAGCGTCCGCCGGTCAGCTTGCCATCGTCCCCCCGTGGCGAAATGGTCTCGTAACCGTAGCCCCGGACCGTCTGATCGCCGCCGGTGAAGAAGCGCAGGGAGGGGGGGACCAGGGAGAAATCATCCCCGACGATGGCCCCCTGTTCGGCCCGCATCAGGAAACGGTGATCTTCGCCCAGGGTGCGCAGCCACTTGCTGCGCCCCCACACCCGCATGAAGCTGATGTCGGACCCCCAATAGGGACTCGAGAACTCCATCGTCAGTTGCTGGCGATCCCCCCAATCCGGCACCAGACCGCCGCGCACCCGCAGCCGTGACCAGGAGACACCAGGGATCAGCAGCAGGCTGTTCCCCTCGTCCTGACCCTGGACATAGCGCTCGTTCTCCAGGCGCACAAAGACGTCTCTGTCCCAGCTCTCCGGTCGGCGTGTCCAGCGGTGCACCCCGAAGGTGGCCAGATCGGAGCGGGTGTCGTTGTTGTCGGTGTATTGATAGCCCGCCTGCAGGGAGTAGTAATCCCGCAGCGGGTTGCCCACCGGGATCTGGTAGTCGAAGCTGAGCTCCGCTTCCGGCGCCGAGATCTTGGCGGTGCTGGAGAGGCGGTGACCATAGCGGTTCACCCAGGGTTTCTCCCAGGTGGCACTCAGGCGCGGCCCCACGTCCGTGGCATAACCGATACCGGTCTCAATCTCGTGATCGACCCGGTTGGAGAGGGTCACCTGCACCGGCACCCGGTTGCCCTCGGCCTGGCTGATCAGGGGTTTGATGTCCACCTGCTTGAACAGCTTGGTGGAGGAGACATCCTGGGACATCTCCGCCAGACGGATCGCCAGATAGGGGTCGCCGCTCTTGATGTTGATGAGCGGGCGGATCAGGTGCAGTGCCTCCGGCGTCGCGTCATAGCGGATCTCGCCGAAATGGTAACGCGGGCCAGAGCGAAACAGGATGTAGATCTCCGCCTTGCCCTGTTCCGGGAAAACCTTGACCTGGCTCTTGCTGATCTTGGCGTCAAAATAGCCGCGGGCCAGCCCCAGACTGCCGAGATCCGCCTTGATGGATTCATATTTGCCGTGGTTGAGGGGATCTCCCTCCTTCAGGGGTAGCTTGTCCAGCAGCTCGCTGTACACCTCGTCGCTCCCCGCATCCCCTTCCAGCAGGATGTCGAGGCGCGAGATGATCACGGGTTCCCCCCGCTCAATCTCGATCACCACCTTGGCGGGCGTCTTCTTGTCGCGGTTCAGGGTGATCTTGGGCTGGTAGTAGCCATAGACCTGCAGCGCCTTCTGTACGCTCTCGGTGATCTTGGCGCGGGCGGGGCGGTACTGGCGTTCCTGATAGACGGGCAGGGCGTTGAGGTAGGCCTCGACGTTGTCTTTCTGCTCTCCCCTGACCCCCTTGATCTGGTAGGTCAACTTGGCCGCCATGGCGGGCATCGCCATCAGCCAGAGAGCGAGGGCGAGCAGCAAGAGACCGGGCCCGGGGCGACGGGATCGCCCGGATGAAGTGCTCCCGGTGAGAAAAGTAGGATAGCATCCTGTCAAACGTCATTTTCCCCGAATAACATGATTTAAAGATTGTGTTATTTAGTACGATACCGAGACTCATCCCGGGCGAGTGCCGCTCATCCTAGCATAATCGCGACGGCGAAATCCCACGCTCGGGGCCCCTTTGCGTGCCGCTCTGCCGCCCCCGGTACGGGGATCGCTTCGGCCCAGCAAGGAGCCAGCCGGATGTGAGGAGCCAAACTGCGCACAATCCGGGCAAGGGGCGAACAAAACGCCACCACCGACCCCGCCACGCCGGATCTCCCCTGGCGGCCTTGGGCTGGCAGCAGGGTCCGGCTCGTCGCGACAACTCTTGTCGGACACCCCGCATCCGGCGGGTTTCGTCAACCCGTCCCCCTCGACTTGCTCCGTGCCCTCTTCCCCACCCTGCCTGCTATTGAACAGGAAAATAAGTTTAAATCAATCACTTGAATAGATGGCACTAAAGCTTCGTTCAATTCAATCGATTTATCCCGCTGCCCCTGCGCTCCTGCCTGTCCCACACTGATCCCAATCATCGCAGGAGAGACCCCATGCACCTACGTAGCGAACAACTGGCTGACTACATCGCCGACCGACTCGAGTTCATCACCTTCCTGGCCTGCTGCAGCGCCCTGCTGGCATTGCTGACCGGCATGAACGGCCAGCAGGCCCTCGCCTTCACCGCGCTCAATCTGCCCTTTGGCCTGGCCCTGCTGCTGGGCATGGCCCTGCTCGCCCCCCTGTCTGCCCACTGGCGCCTGCCCGGCATAGTCCTGCTGCTGGTGAGCGCAGCCCTGGCCACCCTGCAGATGGGGGGCAACTGGCTCAACCCCCTGGCCATCTGGAGCCTCTATGCCCTGCTGGGGCTGGAGATCCTCTGGCAATCCCGGGCCAGGGCCCCCCTGGCCACCGGCCCCCGGAGCCGGGTCTCGCGCCCGAGGGGCTGACGTGGAGGCGCAATTGCAGTAATCTTGCGCCCCCTTTCCCCTCGCCGAGGAGCATTCCGATGAAAAAAGCCTGTGCCCAGCACATCCTGGTCAAGACCGAGAAACAGTGTCTGGAGATCAAGGAGAAGCTCGCCAAGGGCGCCGATTTCAGCCAGATGGCCAAGCGTTTCTCCACCTGCCCTTCCGGCAAGCGTGGCGGCGATCTGGGAGAGTTCTCCAAGGGGGACATGGTCAAGTCCTTCGACGATGCCGTGTTCAAGGGGGAGTTGCTGACCGTGCTGGGGCCGGTGCGCACCAAGTTCGGCTTCCACCTCATCAAGGTGCTCTATCGCAGCTGATCCAGGGCGACGAGGCCATCGGTTCTCTGAGCCGCACGCCTGGGATTGATGATCATTTACTAACGTTATCAGGCAATTAAGTTTATCCTTCTGGGCATAGTTCCATCCTGTCCCGTGGATCCCTCATATGCACAGCTCTTTGTGGTGGCCGCTGCTGACCTGGCTATTGCCCCTTTGCGGGGCCCTTGGCAGCCGTGCCCATCTCTGGCCCTGGTGGCTCGGCTTCATCCTCTGTCTCGCCAGCGCCCTCCTCAGCCTCGTGCTGCTGCTGCGCCTGCCCTGGCGTTATCGCCGCACCACCAACCTCTGGCCGGATATCTGGGGCATAACTCCCCTGCTGTTGCCCCTGCTGTTTCTCGTCCAGGCGCTGCGCTCCCCCCTCACCAACGACGTCAGCACGGATCCCTACCATCCGCCACGGCTCCAGTGGGCCGAGCAGCTCAGAAGCCCGGAGGATCTCCCGGTCTCCCCCCCGCCCCTGCAACTATTTCCAGGCAACCCCGGTCCTCTCTATACCCGGGCATCCCCGGTCGAAGTGCTCGCGGAAGCCGAGGAACTGATGACGGAGCTCGGCTGGCAGGTTCGCCCGGGCAGCGAGGGTATCGATGCCGTCGTCACCACCGGCTGGTTCGGGTTTCAGGATGACGTGGCCCTGCGGGTCTTTGCCGGGCCCAAAGAGACCCGTATCGACATGCGCTCCGCCTCGCGCCAGGGGCGCAGCGATCTGGGGGTCAACCGGGCACGGATCATCGATTTCCTGAATCGGTTGAACGAGCGCCTGGGCGGGGCCTACAAGCCCAAGATGGAGAAGCTCAAAGAGGAACAAGATGCGCATTGAGGTCAAACCGGACCGGGCCTACGCCTGGTTCATCCGCCCCTTCTTCTGGCTGCAGAAACGCAACTACGGTCAGGTGCTGATCCCGGGCAAGTGCTGGGGGCGCTCCCCCAGGCTGTTCGCCGCGGTCGCCACCCTCTACGGCGTCATCAACCGCAAGCGCTCCCCCATCGACCCCGTGCTGCGCTCCCTGGTGACGGTGCGGGTCTCCCAGCTCAACTGGTGTCGTTTCTGTGTCGACATCAACGCCATGACCCTCGTCAAGCGGGCAGGCTCCAGCGACAAGGTGGAGGCGCTGGCCCGGTGGCGCGACAGCCCCTTGTTCGACGAGCGGGAGCGGGCCGTGCTGGACTATGCCGAGGCCATGACCGGGCTGGATGGCGTGAGCGACGAGCAGGCCGCCCGCCTCAAGCCCTGGTTCGATGACGACGCCCTGGTGGAGCTCACCGGCCTCATCGCCTTCCAGAACATGTCCGCCAAGTTCAATGCCGCTCTCGACATCGCTCCCCAGGGGTTCTGCCAGTTGCCGGTGCAACCCGAGCGCCCCCTCGACAAGGGGCAGGGATGAACCAGGCACGCCTGCTGCTGTTGCTGGCGATGGGGGCCCTGGTCGGCACCTTCTTTGCCCTCGACCTTGACCACTATCTGAGCCTCACCCAGTTGCAGGTTCATCAGGCGCGCCTGGCCCTTTGGGTCGACCGCCATGTTGTCGCAGCCAGCCTGCTGTTTCTGGTGATCTATGTGCTCACCACCGCCCTCTCCCTGCCGGGGGCGGCCCTGCTCACCCTGGCGGGCAGCGCCGTCTTCGGCATCCTGTGGGGGCTCTTGCTGGTCTCCTTTGCCAGCTCCCTCGGCGCCACCCTGGCCTTTCTCAGCGCCCGCTTCCTGCTGCGGGACTGGGTCGAGACACGCTTTGGCGACAAGCTGGCGAGCGTTCAGGCCGGCATGCAAAAGGAGGGGGCCTTCTATCTGCTGAGCCTGCGCCTCATCCCCCTCTTCCCCTTCTTTCTGGTCAACCTGGTGATGGGGCTCACCCCCATCAGAGTCAGCACCTACTACTGGGTCAGCCAGCTCGGCATGCTGCCGGGCACCCTCGTCTACGTGCTGGCGGGAAGCGAGCTGGCTACCCTCACCAGCACAGGCAACCTCTTCTCCCCCGGCCTGCTGGCCGCCCTGACCCTGCTCGGCCTGATGCCCTGGCTGATGCGTGCCTTGCAGCGCCGTCTCGCCCTCTATCGGTTGCACGCCCCCTACCGCAAGCCGGCGCGCTTTGACTACAACCTGCTGGTGATAGGCGCCGGCGCCGGAGGCCTGGTCACCAGCTACATCGCCGCCGCGGTGAAAGCCAGAGTGGCCCTCATCGAGCAGCACAGGATGGGGGGGGATTGCCTCCATACCGGCTGCGTCCCCTCCAAGGCGCTGATCCGAAGCGCCCGCTTCGCCATTGAACAGCGCAAGGCCGGGGAGCTTGGTTTTACCCCGAGCCAGAGCCGCGCCGACTTCGCCGCCGTGATGGCGCGGGTCGCCCGGGTCATCGAGGAGGTCGAACCCCACGACTCGGTGGCGCGCTATGAAGGACTTGGGGTGGAGTGCATCCAGGGGCGGGCGCGAGTCACCTCCCCCTGGGAGGTGGAGGTCAACGGCAGGCGCCTGACCAGCCGTCATATCGTGATCGCCACCGGCGCCCGCCCCCGGGTGCCCGCACTGCCGGGGCTGGACAGGGTTCCCTACCTCACCTCCGACACTATCTGGCAGCGACTGCGTGAGCCCCCCCGCCATCTGCTGGTGCTGGGAGGAGGCCCCATCGGCTGCGAGCTGGCCCAGAGCCTGGCCCTGCTCGGTATCCCCGTCACCCTGGTGGAGCAAGGCCCTCAGCTGCTGCCCCGGGAAGATAGGGACATCGCCGGGACCCTGGCCGCGCAGCTGGAGCACGACGGCGTCACCCTGCACCTCGGCTGGCAGGCTACCTCGGCCGGGTATATGGACGGTAAAGACACCAACCTGCCCATCCGGCTGTACCTGCGCCGGGGGGACGAGACGCTGGTGGTTGAGGGGGACCAGCTGCTGCTGGCCCTTGGCCGGGAGGCCAACGTGAGCGGTTTCGGGCTGGAGGCGCTGGGGGTTGAACTGGCACCCGGCGGCACCCTGGCCATCGACGGCTTCCTCGCCACCAACTACCCCAGCATCCTGGCGGTGGGGGACGTTGCCGGCCCCTACCAGTTCACCCATTTTGCCGCCCATCAGGCCTGGTATGCCGCCATCAACGCCCTCTTTGGCCAGTTCAGGCGCTTTCGGGCAGACTACAGGGTCATGCCGGCGGCCACCTATACCAGTCCGGAGATAGCCCGGGTCGGCCTCAACCAGAAAGAGGCTCTGGCCCGAGGCATCCCCTTCGAGTCGACCCGCTTCGAGATGGCCGAGCTGGACAGAGCCATCGCCGACGGCGAGTCAGGGGGCTTTGTCGAGGTGCTGACGGTGCCGGGCCGTGACAGGATACTCGGGGCCACCATAGTGGGTGCTCACGCCGGCGAGCGGATCGCCGAGTTTGCCCTCGCCATGCGCCACCGCCTGGGACTTGGCAAGATCCTCGCCACCGTTCACCCCTACCCCACCCTGATGGAGGGGAACAAGTACGTGGCTGGCGCCTGGCGCCGTGCCCGCCAGCCCGGGCGCCTGCTGGCGCTGCTGGCCCGTTATCACCGCTGGCGCCGCGGCGCCTGACTCTGACGAGGCAACCATCATGTTCAAGACCCGACTTCGCGCCCTGCTCCGTCCCCTGATGGCAGCTGTCCCCCTGCTGCTGACCTCCCCGCTCCACGCCAATGACGCATCGTGGCAGCAGACCCTGCTGGCCGCCAGGGGGCAGACAGTCTACTTCAACGCCTGGGGGGGCAGCCCCGAGATCAACGCCTACCTGGTGTGGGCCAGGCAGGAGATCGCTCGCCAGTACCAGGTCGAGCTGGTGCAGGTGAAGGTGGATGACATCGCCCAGAGCGTGAGCCAGTTGCTGGCCGGCAAGCAGGCTGGCAAGACGTCGAACGGCCCCATCGACCTGCTCTGGGTCAACGGCGAGAACTTCAAGGCGCTCAAGGAGCAGGGGCTGCTGGGGGCCCCCTTTACCGACGAGCTGCCCAACATGGCCTTGGTGGACACCGCCCTGCCGGTGAGTGAAGACTTCACCGTGCCGGTCGAGGGGCTGGAGGCCCCCTGGGGCATAGGCCAGCTCAATCTGATGGTGGATGGCGACCAGGTAGACGTTCCTCCCACCTCGGCGGCCGCCCTGCTGGCCTGGGCCAAGGCTCACCCCGGCCGCTTCACCTACCCCAAGCCTCCCCAGTTTCACGGCTCGAGCTTTCTCAAGCAGATCCTGCTGGAGCTGACACCGGATCCGGCGCCCCTCTATCAAGAGGCGACCGATGCCGACTTCCTTCGCATCACCGCCCCTCTCTGGGCCTGGCTCGACCAGCTTCACCCCACGCTCTGGCGAAAGGGCAGGCTCTTCCCCACCGGCGCCGCCGAAACCAGGCAGTTGCTCGATGACGGCGAGCTGGCCATAGCCATCAGCTTCAACCCGGGGGAAGCCCAGAGTTCGGTGCAAAACGGCACCCTGCCCCCCACCGTCCAGGCCATCGCCATGGAGAAAGGGGCGCTCACCAACAGCCATTTCCTCGCCATCCCCTTCAATGCCTCCGCCCGGGCCGGGGCCAAGGTGGTGGTCAACTTCCTGCTGAGCCCCGCCGCCCAGGCGCGCAAGAGCGACCCCGCCTTCTGGGGGGATCCCAGCGTGCTGCGCCAGGAGGCGCTGCCAGGCCAGACCCGTCCGGCATTGCGCTTCAAGGGAGTGGCAGAGCCCCACCCCAGCTGGCAGACGCGGCTGGAAGCGGCCTGGGCCGAGCGCTACGGCCACTGATCCATCATGCAGGCGCGCGCCCCTCTTCTCCTCCTGCTGCCCTTTTTGATGCTGGGAGCCCTGCTGCTGGGGATCCCGCTCGCCGGGGGCCTGCTGTTGCTGGTCATCGAGGGACTCACCCCCGCCAATCTATCCCTCTTGCTCCCCCAGCCCGGACTCTGGCACTCCGCAGGGTTGAGCCTCTGGGTGGCGGGCGCCTCCACCCTGGGGGCCCTCGGCGCCACCGCCCTGCTACTCGCCCAGGGGGACGGGCGTCCCTGGATGCGCTGGCTGCGCCGCCTGCTCTCCCCCCTGCTGGCGCTTCCCCACGTCGCCTTTGCCATCGGCATCGCCTTTCTGATCGCTCCCTCCGGCTGGCTGCTGCGCCTCGTCGCCCCCCTGCTTGACCTCACCCATCAGCCCCCGGACTGGCAAACCCTCAAGGATCCCTGGGGCCTTGGCCTCATCGTGGTGCTCATCCTCAAGGAGACCCCCTTCCTGCTGCTGATGGCGCTGGCGGCACTGGATCCCGCCAAGGTGGCGCGCCAGCAGTGGCTGGGGGCCAGCCTCGGCTTCAGTGCCCCCCGGATCTGGTGGCGCCTGCTGCTGCCCGCCCTCTGGCCCGCCCTGCGACTGCCCCTCTACGCGGTGGCCGCCTATGGTCTGGCGGTGGTGGATCTCGCCCTGCTGCTGGGGCCGGATGCCCCGCCGCCCCTGGCGGTGCGACTCTGGCTCTGGTATCAGGATGCCGACCCCGCCTGGCGCGGCGCCAGTGCCAGCGGCGCCCTCTTGCTGCTCGCCCTCAACCTGCTGCTGCTTGGCGCCCTCAGGCTGCTGGAGCGGACCCACCTCACCCTCGGCAAGGCACGCTGGCTGGATGGGCGACGCGCCCCCGCCTCGCCCTGGCCCGCACTCATTGCCCGCATCGGCGTGTGGGGGCTGCTCCTGACCAATCTGCTGGTGCTCGCCGCCCTGCTGCTCTGGTCCCTGACCCGGCGCTGGTCCTTTCCCGCCCTCTGGCCGAGTGAATGGAGCAGCCACCACTGGCTGGCTCTGCTGCCGAGCCTGGGCCCGCTGCTGTGGCAGAGTCTGTGGCTGGCCCTGCTCTGCGCCGCGCTCTCCCTGCTGCTGGCGGTGCTCTGTCTCGAGGCGTTGCCTGCGCGCCGCGCCGCACGCACCCTCTGGCTTGTCTGCCTCCCTCTGCTGCTGCCCCAGGCCAGCCTGCTGTTTGGATTGCGCCTTCAGACCGACGGGCTGGGATTCACTGGCATAGGCCCTGGCTGGGTACTCTGGAGCCAGTTGATCTTCGTCTTTCCATACGTCTATCTCTGCCTGCACGGCCCCTATCGCCAGTTCGACGAGCGCCTCACCCGGGTGGCCCTCACGCTCGGGGCCAGCCCCTGGGGGGCCTGGTGGCGAGTCAAGGGTCCCCTGCTCGCCCGTCCCCTGTTGTTCGCCTTCGGTGTCGGAGCGGCGGTGAGCCTGGCCCAATACCTGCCGACCCTGCTGTTCGGGGGCGGGCGGGTCGTCACCATCACCACGGAGGCGGTGGCCATCGGCAGCGGCCTCAACCGGCGGCTGGCGGGGCTCTACGGCCTGCTGCAACTGCTGCTGCCCCTTTTCATCTATGCCCTGGCGCTCTGGCTGCCGCGGCGCATCAACCCCGCCCTGAGGCCCTGACCCGATGCTGCATACCTCCGCACTCACCCTCTTCCTCGACGGCGCCCCCCTGCTGACGCTCCCTCCCCTCAGGGTGGCCCCGGGCGAGGTGCTCACCCTGATGGGACCGAGCGGCTGTGGCAAGAGCTCCCTGCTGGCGGCCCTGGCGGGAGTGCTGCCACCCGGGGGGCCCATCCGGCTGACCGGGGACATCCTGCTCGGCGCACATCGCCTCACCCTGCTCCCCCCCCAGGAGAGGGGCATCGGCATCCTGTTTCAGGATGACCTGCTGTTTGCCCACCTGACGGTGGCCGAAAATCTGATGTTCGGCATGCCGGCGCATCTCAAGGGGATGGCGGCAAGGCAGACCCGGGCCCGCGAGGCGCTGACCGAGGTCGGGCTGGAGGCTCAGGCGGACAAGCTGCCCAGGGCGCTCTCAGGCGGCCAGAAAGCCCGCGTCAGCCTGCTGCGTGCCCTGCTGGCCGAGCCCAGGGCATTGCTGCTGGACGAGCCCTTCTCCCGCCTCGACAAGCCGCTGCGGGCGGCATTCAGAACCCTGGTGTTCGAGCGCCTGCGCACGCAGGCCATCCCCGCGCTGCTGGTGACCCACGACGAAGAGGATGCGCCGGGCACCATCTTGCAGTTGATCCCCCCAGTCATCCCAGAAGAGGAGCACCACCTTGTTTGATCGCCACCTGATTCCGGTTATCCGCCGCCCCCTCGCCGCGCTCGCCCGCCCCCTGTGCCGGGCCGGGGTGAGTGCCAACCAGGTGAGCCTCGCCGGCTTTCTCATCGGGATGCTGGCGCTGCCGCTGCTGGCCTTTGGCTGCTATCAGTGGGCGTTGGCGGCGATTCTGCTCAACCGGCTGCTGGACGGGCTGGATGGCGCCGTGGCGCGGGAAACGGGCATCACCGACTGCGGCGGGTTTCTCGACATCACGCTGGATTTCATCTTCTACGCCGCCGTGGTACTGGGCTTTGCCCTCGCCGACCCGGCCAACGCCCTGGCCGCCGCCACCCTGCTGTTCGCCTTCATGGGCACGGGATCGAGCTTTCTGGCCTTTGCCATCATGGCGGGCAAGCGGGGCATCGAGAGCCCCGTCTACCACCACAAATCCCTCTACTATCTGGGCGGGCTTACCGAGGGGAGCGAAACCATCGCCCTCTTCGTGCTCATGTGCCTCTGGCCTGCCGCCTTCGTGCCACTGGCCTACGGTTTCGCCCTGCTCTGTGCCATCACGACCCTGACCCGGATCTGGAGCGGCTACCACACCCTGCGCTGACGGGATCCCGGGGGGCGCGCCGGCACGGAGCACTTGCGCCTGCACGCCAATGTTTTACCATGACGGCACTCTTTTTCAGGCTCACGAGAACCCTATGCGTCGCCTTGTCTGTGTCCTCTCCCTGTTTCCCCTGATCTACGGCTGCAGCAGCACGCCGGCGCCCAAGCCCGTGGTCAAACCCCAACCCAACAGCGCCTTCATCAACCAGACGCCGCCGAGCAAACCCTTCTACGGACAGGTGAGCCAGCCCGGGGTCAGCAAGGGGGACTTCGCCAATCGTTCCAACGTGGACAACTTCGTGCAGCGGATGGTGCAAAAGCACGGTTTCGACAGCGCCGAGCTGCACCGGGTACTGGCCCAGGCCGAGCGTTATGACTGGATCATCAAGCTGATGGACGCCCAGGCCCCCACCACCAGACCGCCCACCGGCCCGACCGGCGCCTGGAACCGCTACCGCGCCAAGTTCATCACCCCGGACAACGTGCAGAACGGCGTCAACTTCTGGCGTGAATACGAGAGTGAACTCAACCGGGCGCAGCAGATCTACGGGGTGCCACCCGAGATCATCGTCGGCATCATCGGGGTGGAAACCCGCTGGGGTCGGGTGATGGGCAAGACCCGCATTCTCGACGCCCTGGCGACCCTGGCATTTGACTACCCGCGCCGCGCCGACTTCTTCACCGGCGAGCTGGAAGCCTTCCTGGTGATGACCCGGGATGAGGGGATGGATCCCACCGAACCCAAGGGCTCCTATGCCGGGGCCATGGGCTACGGCCAGTTCATGCCGTCGAGTTTTCGCAACTACGCGGTGGACTTCAACGGCAACGGCCACACCAACCTGTGGGATCCGGTGGATGCCATCGGCAGCGTGGCCAACTACTTCAAGGCCCACGGCTGGGAGAAAGGGCAGCCGGTGGCAGTACGCGGCCAGGGACAGCTGCCGGGCTATGAGCACGGCTTCCAGACCCGCTACCCGGTGGCCACCCTGCGCGGAGCCGGGCTGGCTCCCACCGGCAATCTGGGCAATCACAAGGAGGCGAGCCTGCTGCGTCTGGATGTCGGCACCGGTTACCAGTACTGGTACGGCTTGCCGAACTTCTACGCCATCACCCGCTACAACCACAGCACCCACTACGCCATGGCGGTATGGCAGCTTGGCCTTGCCGTCAGGGATGCCAGAGGCAGCTACTGAGTCAGCCTCAATACCAACGAAAACGGGCCCGCAGGCCCGTTTTTTTTATTCGTTTTCCAGCAGCCAGCGTTTGAGCAGGGCGGCCAGCTGCTCCTGTTCGGCCAGGCTCAATGGGGCCAGCAGGCGGCGCTCGTTCGCCACGTGCTGTTCCACCGCATGGTCAACCAGCTCCCGCCCCGGCTCCGTCAGGCAGACCAGCAGGCTGCGTCTGTCATCGGGGGAGGCTTCACGTCTTATCAGGCCACGCTGCTCCAGCTTGTCGAGCCGGGCCGTCATGGCCCCTGAACTCAGCATGGCGGACTGGTAGAGCGCGGTCGGGGTCAGCGGCTCACCGGCCCGACGCAGGGTCGCCAGGATATCGAAGTCAGACCCCAGCAGACCGCACTCCTTGAGGGTCTCGCTCACTTCGCGCCCGGCGATCGCCGCCATGCGCGCCACCCTCCCCAGCACCCCCATGGGGGTGCAGTCGAGGTCCGGGCGCTGCCGGGCCCACTGGGCCAGCAGCTGATCTACATGATCACTCTCCATTCGGGCTCCATTATCTTTACATGAAGATACTTGATAATAAACCAACTCGCGGCTAATGTATCTTTACTTAAAGATACTTTGTTACGAGATAACCATGCCGCTGCTGATCGCCCTGCTCGCCCCCCTGCTCTGGGGCAGCACCTATGCCGTCGTCAGTCTCTACCTGACCGACTACTCCCCCTACTGGGTGGCCGTGTGGCGCGCCCTCCCCGCCGGGGTGCTGCTGCTGTTGCTCCATCCCCGCAGACCGCCTCTCGTCTGGAGCAGGCAGTTCCTGCTGGCGTTTTGCAACATCACCGCCTTCTTCGCCCTGCTGTTCGTGGCGGCGTTTCGCCTGCCCGGCGCCGTGGCGGGTACGTTGGGAGCGACGCTGCCCCTCATCCTGATGGGGCTGGCCTGGCTGCAAGACGGTGTCAGACCGACGCTCAAGTGGCTGTTGCTGGGGGTGATGGGGCTCGTCGGGGTGCTCTTGTTGCTCAATCCCTCTGCCAATCTGGATCCCGTCGGCGTGGCGTGCGCCCTGCTCGCCACCCTGCTCATCGGCCAGTCGAGCCGCTGGATGCAACGCTGGCCGGTGGACGATCTGCTGGCTCTGACCGCCTGGCAGCTGCTGCTGGGCGGCCTGATGCTGATCCCGCTGGCCTGGTGGCTGGCCGGCCCCATGCCCCTGCCCAAGGCTGACGCCACTCCCGGGCTTATCTGGCTGGTGATCCTCAACACGGCCCTGGCCTACTGGGCCTGGCTCTGGGGACTCAAACGCCATGGCCCGGAGGTGATGGGGATGCTGGCCCTCACCAATCCCATGGTGGCGGTCTCCTGCGGTGTGCTGATGGTGGGAGAAACCCTGGATGGCCGTCAGTGGCTCGGCATCGGCATCATCCTGCTCTCTCTCTTCCTGATGAAGCTGCCGGCCCGCTCCTTCCTCAAGCGCTGGCAGAACCGCAAGGCCGCCATCGGCAGCGTCGACAACGGCTGATCCGCAGTCAACCCGACACAAAAAAAGAGGAGCCACCAGGGCTCCTCTTTCACATGGGTTGTTGCCGTTAGGGTCAAACGCCTGCCTTGGCCAGGGCGGCGGAGACGATCTGCTGGGCTTCCTGCTGGATGAGGTCCAGGTGCGCCTCCCCCTTGAAGCTCTCCATGTAGATCTTGTAGATGGACTCGGTGCCGGAGGGGCGCGCCGCGAACCAGCCGTTCTCGGTCACCACTTTCAGGCCGCCGATGGCGGCATCGTTGCCAGGCGCCTTGGTCAGCTTGGCGAGGATGGGCTCGCCAGCCAGGGTGGAGGCTTCCACCAGGGCCGGATCCAGCTTGGAGAGCACCGCCTTCTGGGCGCTGTTGGCCGGGGCATCAATGCGGCGGTAGCTGGAGCGGCCGAATCTGGCTTCGAGCGCATCGTAGTGGGCCTGGGGATCCTTGCCGGTCACCGCCAGGATCTCGGCCGCCAGCAGCGCCAGAATGAAGCCATCCTTGTCGGTGGTCCAGACGGTACCGTCCTTGCGCAGGAAGGAGGCACCCGCGCTCTCCTCGCCGCCAAAGCCGAACTCGCCGCTGTAGAGACCGTCCACGAACCACTTGAAGCCGACCGGCACCTCTTTGAGGGTGCGACCGATCTCGCCGGCCACCCGGTCGATCATGGAAGAGGAGACCAGCGTCTTGCCGACGGCCGCCCCCTTGGGCCAGCCGGTTCTGTGGGTGAACAGATACTGGATGGCCACCGCCAGATAGTGGTTCGGATTCATCAGGCCCGCCTTGGTGACGATGCCGTGACGGTCGTAGTCAGGGTCATTGCCAAGGGCGATGTCGAACTTGTCTTTCAGGGCAATCAGGCTCGCCATGGCGAACGGGCTGGAACAGTCCATCCGGATCTTGCCGTCTTTGTCCAGGGTCATGAAGGAGAAGGTCGGGTCGACCTTGTAGTTCACCACCTCGATGTCCAGACCGTAGCGCCTGGCGATGACGTCCCAGTAGGCGACGCCGGAGCCACCCAGCGGATCCACGCCTATCTTGATGCCAGCCTGCTTGATGGCGGCCAGATCCAGCACGTTCTCGAGATCATCCACATAAGGGGTGACATAGTCGTGTTCCACCACGAACGGGCTCTTGAGAGCCTCGGCAAACGGCATCCGCTTCACACCGGCCAGGCCCGCTTCCAGGATCGCGTTGGCGCGGTCTTCCACCCACTTGGTGATCTCGCCTTCGGCAGGACCGCCGTGGGGCGGGTTGTATTTGAAGCCACCATCTTCCGGCGGGTTGTGGGACGGGGTGATCACCACGCCGTCCGCCTGGGCCACGGGTTTGCCTGCGTTGTGGCGCAGGATGGCATGGGAGATGACCGGGGTCGGCGTGAAGCCGAGGCCGGCCTGAATGCGGGTCTCGACACCGTTGGCCGCCAGCACTTCCACCGCGCTGGCAAAGGCGGATTCAGACAGGGCATGGGTATCCATGCCAACGAACAGCGGCCCCGTGATACCGGCCTGCTGGCGGTACTCCACCAGCGCCTGGGTCACCGCCAGAATGTGGGATTCGGTGAAGGCGCTGTGCAGGGCGCTGCCGCGGTGACCGGAGGTGCCGAAGGCGACCCGCTGCTCAGGGCGGCTCATGTCCGGCTTGTTGAGGTAGTAGGCGCTGACCAGACGGGGAATGTTGGTCAGATCGCAAAGACGAGCCGGCTGACCGGCGTGGGAATGCTGTGCCATGGCGTTTTCCTTGAGCTGAGCCTTGCCCGGCAAGGCCTGAAGTCATTGATGGGTTAAACGGCGCCGCACACCCGAGCCGTCAGATCCTCGTCATAACCCATGCTGTTCATGAGCTGGGCCACCATGTTCTGCTTGCGGCTGGTATTGGTATTGGTGATCACCCAGAACGGGGTCTCCGGTACCGGCTTGGGCTTGGTGGTGCTGCCACTGGCACGCAGCGCTTCCGGGTCACGGGAGAAATAGACGCGCTTGCGCCCTTTTATCTCGGTCGCCTGGGTGAAACCTTCCGGGTTGTCCCGATAGAGGGTGCTCAATACCAGCATGAAGCGGTTGATGGACTTCTCTTCTTTCTGAAGCTCGCCGGAATCCAGCAGTGCCTCCAGCCCCATGGCATCGGCCACGGGTTGCGGTTGCATCGCAGGCGCGGCCGCCACGGTTGCCGTGCCAGCCTGGGCGGGTTGCTCCAGCAGGCGACGCAGGATATCGGACGCACTCTCGCCGATGTGCCGGGTCTGGCTCGCGATAAAGAAGTAGAGATCGTCATCAAGCTCGATGGTTTTCATAGGGATGCGCTGGACTCGTCGAAATTCGGATGCGGCGATTATACATAGGCAGACCCGGCAGCCCAAGCAAGGGGCGGACAGATGTGCATGAATCTCCTTGAGAATACGGCATAATGACGGGCCAAGTGTGTGATCCCCCGCACTGATAGCCGATCCCGGGGAGATATTTTTGAAAAAAAACCACAAAAAAATCCCCCGCCAGGAATGAAATCCTTTTCTTTCAGTGTGTTAAAAAGTATGGCGATAGAGCCCACGACCGATAAGGTGTCATTTTGCAACAATATCCACGATTGAACTTCAAGGATCAGGGCGAAGGCCCGACTGTCGTGCTGATCCATGGCCTCTTTGGCAGCCTGGACAACCTCGGCCTGCTGGCGCGCCCCCTCAGCGAACAATACCGGGTCATCAGCGTCGATCTGCGCAATCACGGCGCCTCCTTTCACTCGGACGAGATGAGCTACCCGGCCCAGGCGGCGGACATCCTGGCCCTGCTGGACCATCTTGGACTTGAGCAGGTGGCCCTGGTGGGCCACTCCATGGGGGGCAAGGTCGCCATGCAGGTCGCCAAGCAGGCCCCTCACAGGGTCAGCAAGCTGGTAGTGGCGGACATCGCCCCGGTGGCCTATCCCCACGCCCGCCACAAGAACGTGTTTGCCGGGCTCAATGCCACGCTGGCCACGCCCCCCCAGAGCCGCAGCGAGGCGGAAGCCATGCTGGCCGAGCACATCGAGATCGCCGGGGTGCGCCAGTTCCTGCTCAAATCCTTCGCCAAAGGGGAGTCTGGATGGGGGTGGCGTTTCAACGTGCCGGCCCTTGAGCGCAACTACGCCAACATCATGGGCTGGCCTGACGATGAACGCCGCTTCGAAGGCGCGACACTCTTCATCAAGGGGGGCGACTCCGACTATATGTTGCCCGAATACACCGGGGCCGCGATGGCCCAGTTCCCGGCCGCCAAGGCCCGCGTCATCGCCGGCACGGGTCACTGGCTGCACGCGGAAAAGCCGGTTTTGTTCAACAAACTGGTTGTGGATTTCCTGTCGACAGGCGGTTAACAGTTTCAAATCCTTTGTGATATAGTGCGCCCGTCTTAAGGAGTGCGCGCAATCCATGCTGAGTGAACACATCGATCTCATCGAGAGTCTGGGCCTGAAACTGTTCTTCGTGGCCATCTTCCTGCTGATTGGTCTGGCCATTCAGGACGTGCTCAAACGGGGCAATGTGCCCCGCTTCGGCCGCTTCGTCGTCTGGCTGGTGCTGTTTCTGGGTTGCGCGGGTTTTGTCGCCAAGGGGCTGATCGAAATGGGCTGGGAAGGCTCAGGGATCGGCTAACTACTTTTCATCTGTGATGTATGGCCAAACAGCAAACTGATCGAACAACACTGGATCTGTTCGCAACTGAGAAGCGCCCCGGCAGGCCAAAGACCAATCCACTCCCCCGCGAGACCCAGCTCAAGATCAACAAGCGCAACCAGCTCAAGCGCGATCGTGAGAACGGGCTGAAACGGGTCGAGTTAAAGGTGGAAGCCGAGTTGCTGGAGCGCCTGAACCAACTTGCGCTGCAACAGAACGTCAGCCGAGCCGAGCTGATCCAATCTATCCTGAAGCAACAGATCGAGTCTGCTCATGCAGCAGGCATCGCAATCTGAACCGTCAAGCATCAACACCAGATACGGGTAACGAAACACTATGGCTAGTGTAGGTCTGTTTTTCGGCAGCGATACCGGTAATACCGAAGCTGTCGCCAAGATGATCCAGAAAGAACTGGGCAAACAACTGATTGAAGTCCGTGACATTGCCAAGAGCAGCAAGGCCGACATCGACAGCTTCGATCTGCTGATGTTCGGCATCCCGACTTGGTACTACGGCGAAGCCCAGGCCGATTGGGACGACTTCTTCCCCGAGCTCGAAGAGATCGACTTCAACAACAAGCTGGTGGCCATCTTCGGATGCGGCGATCAGGAAGACTATGCCGAGTACTTCCTCGACGCCATGGGCACCCTGCGTGACATCGTCGAAGCCAAGGGCGCCATCATCATCGGCCACTGGCCGACCGCGAGCTACGAGTTCGAAGCCTCCAAGGCACTGGTGGATGACAAGCACTTCGTGGGCCTGGGCATCGACGAAGATCGCCAGCCGGAGCTGACTGCCGAGCGCGTCAAGGGCTGGTGCAAACAGCTGCACGAAGAGATGTGCCTGGGCGAGCTGGAGTGATCTGATCTCCCTCCCTCTTCATGCAACAAGGGCCCCGACGGGGCCCTTGTTGCATCTGCAGCAGGCTTTCAGCCACCCCTGTGCTGGGGCTTGGATCTGACATAGAGGGTGCGCTTCACCTGGGCCACCAGCTCGCCCTGGCCATCCTGCACCTGCACCTCGAACTCGGGAAAGTGCTTCTCCCCCCCCTCGGTCGCCGCCACGATCGATGCCAGCTTGGCGTCGCTCAGGGTGAACTCCGCCACCAGTTTGCCCTTGCCCGGCTTGATGAAATTGATGCTGCCCGCCTTGTCCCACACGTAGTAGCGGTTCTTGAAATAGCCCATCAGCATCAACGGGTAGATGGGATCCGTCATGGCGAACATGCTGCCACCGAACTGGGTCCGGTTGGCATTCTTGTTCCACCAGCGGGACTTGAGAGTGACCCGGCAGAAGCGAAAATCGGGGCTCAGGGTTTCTATCTTGATGCCTGCACCCCAAAAGGGGGGCCAGGCGTTGAGGGCGCAGCGCACCCAGGCGGCATTGCCGAAAAGCCAATCCATGGATCTCATCCGACCAGACTATAAAGAAGTCACATAGTATCAACATTCTCTGGTCGAGCAAGCGGGCCTGAATATTCCCATGACGGGCTTGATGAGCTAAAGCCCTTGAATTGCTGGGTTTATTTTTAACTTGGCTACGACCTATAATGACAGGCCAAGCGAGTTCGTGGTTGCCATTACAGCGGCAGTCAATCAGAATAACCACACCTTCGAGAATGCGAATAAATAGAAATGGCAGACAACAACCAAGCGTTAAAAAAGGCCGGGCTCAAGATCACCTTGCCCCGTGTCAAGATCCTGGAAATCCTGCAACAGCCGGACTGCCAGCACACCAGTGCGGAAGATCTGTACAAACGGCTGATCGATCAGGGCGAGGAGATTGGTCTCGCTACCGTTTATCGCGTTCTCAACCAGTTTGATGATGCCGGTATCGTCACCCGTCACCATTTCGAAGGGGGCAAGTCGGTGTTTGAGCTGGCCACCCAGGAGCACCACGACCACCTGGTCTGCCTCGACTGCGGCAAGGTGATCGAGTTCTCCGACGAGGTGATCGAACAGCGCCAGCGCGACATCGCCAAGGCGCACAACATCCGTCTGACCAACCACAGCCTCTACCTGTATGGCCACTGCGCCAACGGTGACTGCAAGCACGACGATTGATTCGGCCGGGTCGGCGCAATAAAAAAGCCAGCATGATGCTGGCTTTTTTGTGTCCGCAATCCGGATCAGAAGCGGCAGGGTTTCCCCTGCCCTATTCTATCAGACCTCGGCCTTGCCCCAGACGTCACGCAGGGCCACGGTGCGGTTGAACACCAGGCGCTCGGCGCTGGAGAGCTTGTTGTCGGCGCAGAAGTAACCTTCACGCTCGAACTGGTAGGCAAACTCCGGCTTGGCATCCTTCAGGGAAGCTTCCACCCGGGCCCCTTCGATGATCACCAGGGATTCCGGATTCAGAGCCGCTTCGAAGTCATCCTCGGCGCCCGGGTTCGGCACCTTGAACAGACGGTCGTAGAGACGCACTTCGGCCGGCAGGGAGTGAGTGGCGCTGACCCAGTGGATCACCCCTTTCACCTTGCGGCCGTCCGCCGGATCCTTGCCCAGGGTCTCGGGGTCGTAAGAGCAGTAGATGCAGGTGACCTTGCCGTCCGCATCCTTCTCGACCCGTTCGGCCTTGATGACGTAGGCGTTGCGCAGGCGCACTTCCTTGCCCAGCACCAGCCGCTTGAACTGCTTGTTGGCTTCCTCTTTGAAGTCCGCTTCGTCGATGAAGATTTCGCGGGAGAAATGCAGCTCACGGGTCCCCATCTCCGGCTTGTTCGGGTGCGCAGGCGCCGTCAGCACCTCGTCGGCCGCCAGGTTCTCGATCACCACCTTCACCGGGTGCAGCACGGCCATGGCGCGCGGGGCGTTCTCGTTGAGATCGTCGCGGATGCAGGCTTCCAGCATGCTCATCTCGACGATGTTGTCCTGCTTGGTCACACCGATGCGCTTGCAGAACTCGCGGATGGAGGCCGGGGTGTAACCACGGCGGCGCAGACCGGAGACGGTCAGCATGCGCGGATCATCCCAGCCGTTCACGTGCCCCTCGGTCACCAGCAGGTTCAGCTTGCGCTTGGACATGACGGTGTATTCGAGGTTCAGACGGGAGAACTCGTACTGACGGGGGTGACAGTCGATGCTGATGTTGTCCAGCACCCAGTCATACAGGCGACGGTTGTCCTGGAACTCCAGGGTACACAGGGAGTGGGTGATCCCCTCCAGGGCATCCGAGATGCAGTGGGTGAAGTCATACATCGGGTAGATGCACCACTCGTCACCGGTCTGGTGGTGGTGGGCAAACTTGATGCGATAGATGACGGGATCGCGCATCACCATGAAGGGGGATGCCATGTCGATCTTGGCGCGCAGGCAGGCGCTCCCTTCGGCCATCTCGCCGTTCTTCATCTTGGCGAACAGGGCCAGGTTTTCTTCCACGCTGCGATCGCGGAACGGGCTGTTCTTGCCAGGGGCGGTCAGGGTGCCGCGGTATTCGCGCATCTGCTCCGGGGAGAGCTCGTCCACATAGGCCAGTCCCTTCTCGATGAGTTCGATGGCGTAGCCGTGCAGCTTGTGGAAATAGTCGGAGGAGTAGCAGATCTCGCCGCTCCACTGGAAGCCCAGCCACTGGACGTCCTGCTTGATGGACTCCACGAACTCGATGTCTTCCTTCGCCGGGTTGGTGTCATCGAAACGCAGGTTGCACTGACCCTGATAGTCGCGGGCGATGCCGAAGTTCAGGCAGATGGATTTGGCGTGGCCGATATGGAGATAACCGTTCGGCTCCGGCGGGAAACGGGTATGCACGCTGCTGTGCTTACCGCTGGCCAGATCTTCATCAATGATCTGACGAATAAAGTTAGTTGGGCTGTTCGCCTGACTCATGGCTCACCTCAAAAATGCGTCACTGGCGGACGTTGTGCCGGCTGGCACCCTCATACCCCCGCCGTCAAGCCGGGTATGATCCCTCATTACGCGCCCTGCCTCAACCTGAATTTGGCCAATTCGGGTCATTGGCGCACCAAAAACGGCGAAACGGGAGAAATTGCAGAGATCCTGGTCAAAAAAAGCCCCGCACGGGGCGGGGTCTCAAGTGATGAAAAACAGACAAAACACACACAACAAAGGTTCACACGCAGAGTCAACCTTTCCCAAACCCGATGGCCATCGACCTTGGGAAAGGCGGGTCTTGCGACCCACCTTGCGTTATGGATTGAGAGCTATCAGTTCAGCTCGGTGACGCGGCTGGTACGCTTGCCATCGAAGCTGGTGGTACGCAGCCAGACCTTGCCATCCACGGTCGGCTTGGCGGCAGCGTCGTAGGCGCTCCAGCTCTTGCCATCCAGGCTGTACTGGATGGGCAGACCCGGCAGATCCACATTCGCTTCCAGCACACCGTTCACCACCTTGGCACCCGGTACGGAGAGGCGATATTCCACCCCGGCCTGGTCCAGTTTGGGCAGCACTCGCTGACCCAGCACGTTGGCAAACTGGTTCCACTCCTTGTTCAGGGTGGCCTTGTTGACATGCTTGGTAGTGCCGGAGAACTCGCGACCCTTCACGTAATCGAGCTCGAAGCCGCCCTTGTGCCAAGCGCGCTCGGCCACGGAGAAGATGCGCGGGTAGACCATGTACTCGTACTGGGCATCGGTGCGCACGGTTTCACTCCATTGCTGACCGGAGATCCCCTTGAACTTGACCGGATCCTGGTCACCCTTGGCCACGAAGGCGTTGCCGTCGCGGTCAACCGAGGTCTCGGCGTTCTGCGGCAGGTTTTCCGGGGCGAAGGCGAACACCTTGCGGGTGTCGTTGAAGCGGGTTGCCCAGTAGTAGCCACGCTCGGCCGGGTGTACCTCGTTCGGGAAGTCGAAGTAGAGGTAATCCGGATTGGAGAGCACCACGTCATAACCCTTGTGCGCCCACTTCATCGCTTCGTTGAAGCCACCCCAGTAGAGGGTTTCCCAGAAGTTGACACGGGTGTTGTCGGTGGCGAAGTCCTTGGCGCTGTTGGCGTATTTCAGACCATCTTCCCACGCCTGCAGGGTGGAGAAGCCGTGACCCTTGACCATCTCGCTCACTTCCTTGGCAAAGTAGACCGGCAGCTCGGCCACGTCCTTGATCTTGCCATCGTCGATCATCTTCTGGCACATCGGGGACTTGCCGAACGGCTTGTCCTGCTTGCTGGAGTCGACGTTGCCCTTCCATGCCACCAGCTCTTCTTTCTTGGTGACGGCCGGATCCTGGTAACCACCGCCCTGCATGATGTTCTTCGCCTCGTCACCACCGTAGTGCCAGGCGGTCAGCGGCTGGCCGGCGGCCTGGTGCATCTGGGCCACTTCATCCATCACCTTGGCCACGAAGGTGGCGGCACCCGGCTGGCAGGGGTTGATGAAGGACATCTTGTCGTAGAACTGCACCGAGGTGACGTTGGAGGTATCGGCCGGGTCAGTCAGACGGAACTGGTTCGCCTCGGCCTCTTTGCCCTCGCTCATCAGACGCTTGTAGCGTGCCTCCATGGAGACCACGGCGGCACGGGCGTGGGCCGGCATGTTGATCTCGGGGATCACGGTCACACCGCGCGCCTTGGCATAGCGTACCAGGTCGATGTAGTCCGCCTTGCTGTAGAAACCGGAGCCCTGGTTGTCGCTGGTGGGGCCGGAGCCGAGCTGCGGCATCAGGCACTTGGTTTCGGACTCGTCATGGCAACGCTGGCTGCCGACGTCGGTCAGCTCCGGCAGGCCCGGGATCTCCAGACGCCAGCCTTCATCGTTGGTCAGCCCCAGGTGCAGCACGTTGAGCTTCATGGCGGACATCTGATCCACCAGTTTCTTCATGGTCTCCGGGCTTCGGAAGTGACGGGCCACGTCGGTCTGCATGCCCCGGTATTCAAAGCGCGGCGCATCCTCGACGCTCATCTGACTCACCAGCTTGTCGTCAACGCCCAGCAGAGAGATCAGAGACTGGGCGCCCCAGAAGGCGCCGTCAACGTCGTGCCCCTGAATGACGGTGCCCTTCTGGCCGATGGTCATGTCGTAGCCTTCGGCCTGCTTGAGCTTGCTGCCGAGCTTGATGGTGACCGGGTAGCCGGTGTCGGAGAGGGTAACACCCAGCTTGGTCAGTTGCGCCTTCAGGGCCTCGGCGCGATCGCTCGGCAGGTCAAGGGCATTGAGCTTGATGGTGGAGAAGTCGACTTGCGGGCCGGCCTTGACCACCTGCTTCATCGGGCTTGGCAGGATGCGGTCGTCAATCTTGCCGGCAGGCAGCAGGGTACTGGTCTGGTTCGCGGCGAAACGGGTCTCGCTGTTCATCAGGATGTTGTTGTCATCCTTGGTGCGCTTCCAGCCATCGGCCGGCATCGGCTTCTCGTAGGTGCTGGCATCGTCGATGTTGCTCATGCTGGCCAGCACTTTCGGCTCGGCCCCTTCACTGGCGACATACCAGTTCGGCATGATGTCAGATTCGAACAATACCCAGTATTCCACCACCAGGGGCACCTCGACCGTGGCGTCCTTGGCAAAGCCCTGGAACTTCTCGGTCGGCGTCAAACGATAGAGGTCGCCGGTCAGGTGGGTGATGGTGAACTGGTCGTTGTCCACCCGCTGGATGCGGCGGATGGAGGAGACATAGATGCTCCAGTCCTTGGAGGTGACGTCGGCACCGGTATTGGTCAGGTGCAGCTTGGCAACGCCGCAGCTTGCCCACTCGGAGCCCAGGGCCTGGCAGTCAAGACCGGCGCCGGCACCGTCATTGGTGACGACTTCGTACTTGACGACGAGGTTGCTGGCGAGGGCGTCGACCACCGCTTGCCTGGCAGCATCGGCTGCAAGTGCGGGACCGGCGAAAACGGTAGACATGGCAATGGCTAACAGAGAATGTTTCAAGTTCATAACTGCTGCTCTCATTTGAAGTAAAGGTTGGATTTTCTTGGCTTTTTTTATATGGGGCCCCGAGGCGGGGCCCTTAGTTATGTCAACAATGGACTTAGACTTGAGGTGAGCGAGTCGCTCGATTAACGCAGGGCTTTCATCTCACCGGCGATGATCTCGGCCAATGGGCCCAGAATCACCTGCAGGTTCTGCTCACCGAGCTTGACCACACCGGCCGCGCCCAGGGCTTTGAGCTTGCGCTCGTCAACGATGCTGCGGTCTTTCAGGGTCAGACGCAGACGGGTGATGCAGGCATCGATGGTCACCAGGTTCTCCTGACCACCCAGCACTTCCAGATACTGCTTGGCCAGCTCGGTGCGGTCGGTGGTTTGAGCCTGTACCGGCACGGCTTCGTCATCTTCACGACCCGGGGTTTTCAGGTTGAACTTGGCGATCACGGCGCGGAAGACCACGTAGTAGAGGCCGAAGAAGACCAGACCCTGTACCAGCAGCATGTACCACTGGGTCGCCAGCGGGTTGCGGCTGGAGAGCACCATATCCACCAGACCGGCGCTGAAGCCGAAACCGGCGATCCAGTGCATGGAGGCTGCGATGAACACGGAGATACCGGTCAGCAGGGCGTGGATGACGTACAGTACCGGCGCCACGAACATGAAGGAGAACTCGAGCGGCTCGGTCACCCCGGTGAAGAAGGCGGCAAAGGCGGCAGCGATCATGATGGACGCAACCTTCTCTTTGTTCTCTTTCTTCGCGCTGTGGTAGATGGCCAGTGCGGCACCCGGCAGACCGAACATCATGATGGGGAAGAAGCCGGCCTGATACATGCCGGTCACGCCCACGACAGCCTTGCCGGCGTCGATGGAGGATTGGCCACCCAGGAAGTTCGGGATGTCGTTGATGCCGGCCACGTCGAACCAGAACACGGAGTTCAGGGCGTGGTGCAGACCAACCGGGATCAGCAGACGGTTGAAGAAGGCATAGATGCCGGCACCGGTGGAGCCCATGCTGACGATGGATTCACCGAAGCTCACCAGGCCACCGTAGATGACCGGCCAGACGGCCATCAGGATGAAGGAGACGACGATCATCACCACGGAGGTCACGATCGGCACCAGACGACGACCGGAGAAGAAAGCCAGCGCCTTGTGCAGCTCCACGCTGCTGAAGCGGTTGTAGAGCTCGGCGGCGATGACACCACACAGGATGCCGACGAACTGGTTGCTGATCTTGGCAAAGGCTGCCGGCACCTGGTCGGCCGGGATACCCTTGATCTGGGCCACGGCGCCCGGGCTCAGCAGGGTGGTGACCACCAGGAAGCCGACCAGACCGGCCAGCGCGGCGGAACCGTCTTTATCCTTGGACATGCCGTAAGCGACGCCGACGGCGAACAGAATGGGCATACTGTCGATGATGGCGGCGCCCGCCTTGATCAGAAACGCAGCCAGAGGGCTTCCGCCACCCCAACCGTTCGGGTCAATCCAGTAGCCAATCCCCATCAGGATCGCGGCGGCAGGCAATACCGCTACCGGCACCATCAGGGCACGGCCGATCTTTTGCAAATAACCGAGAATGTTCACGGTTCCTCTCCTTAGTTGGTGTTTTTCTAGAAATTAAGTGCTTATCACGTTCGACGCATAAGCCATCAAGGCTTGATTGGCAGTCTATGTGTTTTATTTCGCTGCGCAAATTAATAAACCAGCTTTCGTGATCATTATCACTCAACAGAGATAAAGGTAGCCGATAGATGTGGCTTAGTTCGCAATCTTTATTTACGCTATAAAACAACTTGAATCCGTGTCTGGTCCCTTGCCGTCACTCCCTGTGCGGCAACCGTACTGAGGTATATAGAATGCGCCTGATCCCGTTGAAGTCTGCCAGCCAGGTGGGTCTCTGGTCTGCCCGTTACATCGTTGACCGCATCAATGCGTTCAAACCCACTGCCGAGCGCCCCTTCGTGCTGGGTCTGCCCACTGGCGGCACCCCGCTCAACACCTACAAGCGCCTGATTGAGCTGCATAAAGCCGGCGAGGTGAGCTTCCAGAACGTGGTCACCTTCAACATGGACGAGTACGTGGGGCTGCCCAAGGAACACCCGGAGAGCTACCACAGCTTCATGCACAACAACTTCTTCAATCACGTGGACATTCGCCCGGAAAACATCAACATCCTCAATGGCAACGCCGAGGATCTGGTGGCCGAGTGCCAGCGCTACGAAGACAAGATCAAGTCCTACGGCAAGATCCACCTGTTCATGGGCGGCGTCGGCAATGACGGCCACATCGCCTTCAACGAACCGGCCTCTTCCCTGGCTTCCCGTACCCGGGTCAAGACCCTGACCGAAGACACCCGCATCGCCAACTCCCGCTTCTTTGGCGGCGACATGGAGCAGGTGCCCAAGCTGGCCCTGACCGTGGGTGTCGGCACCCTGATGGACGCCGAAGAGATCCTGATCCTGGTGGTCGGTCACGCCAAGGCCCAGGCCCTGCAGGCCACCGTGGAGGGCTGCGTCAACCACATGTGGACCATCTCCACCCTGCAACTGCATCCGAAAGGGATTGTGGTGTGCGACGAACCTTCCACCATGGAGTTGAAGGTCAAGACGGTGCGCTACTTCCAGCAACTGGAAGCCGACAATATCAAGCACCTCTGAGGAGCTCCCATGTACGCTCTGACTAATTGCACTCTCTACACCGGCAGCTGCGTGCTGACCGGTTATGGCGTGGTCATCGATGGCGACAAGATTGTCGCCATCTACCGCCAGGCAGAACTGCCCGCCGGCATCGAGCAGATTGACCTCCAGGGCGCCAACCTCAGCGCCGGCTTCATCGACGTCCAGCTCAACGGCTGCGGTGGCGTCATGTTCAACGGTCACATCACCACGGACACCCTGGCCACCATGCAGGCGGCCAACCTGAAATCCGGGACCACCAGCTTCCTGCCGACCCTGATCACCAGCCCGGATGCGGACATGAAGCAGGCCGTCGCCGTCACCCGCGACTACATGGCCGCCCACCCCAACGAGGTGCTTGGCGTCCATCTGGAAGGGCCCTACACCAACCTCAAGCGCAAGGGGATCCACCCGGCCGAACAGATCCGCCAGCCCGCCGACGAGATGATCGACTTCTTCTGCGACAACGCGGACGCCATCGCCAAGATCACCCTGGCGCCGGAGCGCAACAAGCCCGAGCACATCCGCCGTCTGGTGGAGGCCGGCATCCTGGTCTCCGCCGGCCACACCGCCGCCAACTACGACCAGGCCATGGCGGGCTTTGACAACGGCATGCGCTTTGCCACCCACCTCTACAACGCCATGACCCCGACCCTGAACGGTCGCGAGCCCGGCGTGGTCGGTGCCATCTACGATCGCAAGGATGTCTATGCGGGCATCATCGTCGACGGCCACCACGTACACTGGGCCAACGTGCGCCTGGCGCACAGGATGCTGGGGGAGCGGCTGGTGCTGGTCACCGATGCCACCGCGGCGGCAGGCGCACCGGAAGGCTTTGAGAAATTTGATTTTTGCGGTGCAACCGTCTATTTCCGCGATGGTCAGTGCGTCGATGAGAATGGTACACTCGGCGGCTCCGCCCTCACCATGATCGAAGGGGTGGAAAATCTGGTCAAACAGGTCGGATTGCCGCTCGACGAAGCACTGAGAATGGCCACCCTTTACCCCGCTCGCGCCATTGGATGGGACTCGCGTCTCGGTAGTATCCAGGTCGGAAAAATTGCCAACCTCACCGTCTTTGATCAGGCCTTCGCGGTCTGCGGGACCGTGGTTAACGGACACTACACAACACAGTGACACTATGACTGGCGGACAAATAGCAAACGTAGATCTTATCAAGCAGGTAAACAGTGCGGTCGTCTATCGCCTCATTGACCTGCAGGGGCCCATCTCGCGGGTCAAAATTGCCGAGTTGAGTCAGCTGGCCCCGGCCAGCGTGACCAAGATAACCCGGCAACTGATCGAGCACGGTCTCATCAGGGAAACCTCGCCGCAAGCCTCCACTGGCGGGCGCCGCGCCATCTCCCTGACCACCATCAAGCATCGCTTCCAGTTTGTGTCCGCCAAGCTGGGTCGCGGCTACCTGCAGCTCTCCCTGTATGACCTCGACGGCAAGGAGCTCGATCAGCACATCACCCAGGTGACCGAGATCGAGCAGCAACCGGTGGTGGACATGCTGCTGCGGGAGATTGGCGCCTTCATCGACGCCAATCAGGATCGCAGCCGCAACCTCATCAGCATCGCGCTGACCATGCCGGGTCTGGTCAACCCGGAATCCGGCATGGTCATCTACACCCCCACCTACCAGATCCGCAACCTGGGGCTCGCCAAGCTCCTGGAGCACCACTTCAACCTCCCCTGCTACGTGGGCAACGACACCCGTTCGCTGGCGCTGGCCGAACACTTCTTCGGCGAGTCCCGCGACTGCATGGACTCCATCCTGGTGAGTGTCCACCAGGGGACGGGCTCGGGCATCATCACCAAGGGCAAGGTGTTTCTCGGCCAGAACCGCAACGTCGGCGAAATAGGCCACATCCAGGTCGAACCCCTTGGCAAGCGCTGCCACTGCGGCAACTTCGGCTGCCTCGAGACCATCGCCTCCAACGAGGCCATCGTCGACAAGGTGAAGGAGCTCATCAGCCGCGGTCACCTGAGTTCGCTGCAAGAGAAGCACATCACCATCCAGGAGGTGTGCAAGGCGGCGGTGGCCGGTGACGAGCTGGCCCGCAGCGTGATCGAGAACGTGGGGGAGCACCTGGGGCGCGCCATCGCCATCACGGTCAACCTGTTCAACCCCCAGAAGGTGCTCATCGCCGGTGAAATCACCGCCGCCGAAGAGATCCTGATCCCGGCCATCCGCCGCTGTGTCGAGCACCAGTCTCTGCCAAGTTTCCATCGCGGCCTGCCCATCGTGAAGGCGCGCTTTCAGAACCAGCCCACCATCGGCGGCTTCGCCCTGGTCAAGCGCTCCCTGCTGGAAGGGGATCTGCTGCAGATCATCATGGAGCAGAAGTAAGGCCTACCCCTTCGGATACGAAAACGGCAGCCAGTGGCTGCCGTTTTTTTATGGTCTGTTTTCGCCGGTTCACCCCGCCCGGCACGGTTTGAACAGATCCAGCTTGCCGTCATAGACCTGGGTCTGCACGTCCATGATACCGAGCATGGAGTGAAACAGGTTGTCGTGGGAGAAGCGCTTGCTGGCTGCCTCCTGTTGCAGGCAATCCAGATTGAGCTGACGGTCTGCCTGCAACTGGGGAGAGAACCAGGTCAGGAGCGGCACCCGGGTCTGATCGTCCGGTGCGAACTTGTAGGGGGTGCCGTGCAGATAGAGCCCCATGGCGCCGAGGGATTCGCCGTGATCCGACAGATAGACCAGCCCCACGTTGTACTGGCTCTCCAGGCTCTTGAGCTTGTCGATGAGCTGGGCCAGCACCTTGTCGGTGTAGCGGATGGTGTTGTCATAGGTGTTCACCAGCTCTTCGTTACTGCAGTTCTCGATGTCGCTGCGCGGGCAGTCCGGCAGGAAGACGCGATCGGCGGCCGGGTAGCGGCGATAGTAGGTCGGACCGTGGCTGCCCATCAGGTGGAAGGCCACCAGCTTGCTGCCCTGCTTGCCCTGCATGTCGGCGATCTGCTGATCCAGCCCCTGCAACAGCACCTCGTCATGACAGGCATTACCGGAGCAGTATGCGGGGAATGCCTTGGGCTCAATCTCGATGGTGGGGACGTTTTTGCACACCCCCTTGCAGCCGCCGTCGTTTTCCTTCCAGAGCACCGAGATCCCGGCATGTTGCAGCACGTCCAGCAAGCCGTCCTGGGACTGGGCCCTGGCCTCGTCATAGCCGCGCCGGGTCATGTTCGAGAACATGCATGGCACGGAGAGCGCTGTGGCGGTGCCGCAGGAGCGCACGTTCCTGAACGAGACGACATTGGCCTCCTTCTCGGTGAAGCCGTTGGTCTCCTTCTTGTAGCCGTTGAGGGAGTAGTTCTGGCTGCGGGCCGTTTCCCCCACCACCAGGAACATCAGGGTCGGCTTCTCATGCTGGCCGATCACCCTGGCATCGGTGCCGATCTGCTGGTAGGGAATGGGAGTGGCGAAGACCACATCCCTGGCGTACTTGTAGAGCCCGTGCACATAGTTGGCGGGCACTATCTCCTTGCCGAGGGACTTGTGGTTGCGCCCGACCGAGGCGTAATCCTGGTAATAGAGGGCGGCAGCCCCCATCAGAAACAGCAAGGAGAGGGCGATGGAACCGAGGCGCAGACCCAGCCCCTTGTACCAGGGACGGGGATACTCAATCTTCACCCACAGCAGGACCAGCACCGGCAGCAGGCCGGTCAGCAGGAACCAGAGCACCACGGAGCCGTTGAGGTAGGAGCCCGCCTCCCCGCTGTTGGTTTCGATGATGTTCTGCATCATGCCCATGTCGAAGATCACCCCGTACTTGAGCATGGCGTAGCTGACCAGGGAGCCGGTCAGGATGAGCAAGGCGAAAAAGGGCTTGAGCAGATAACGGAAGGTAAAGGGCAGGAACACCGCGTTGAGGGCCGCCACCAGTACCAGGGGAATGGAGAGGACAAACCCCGCCTTGACGTGTTCAAGGGCGCTGAGAATGCGATAAAAGTGCAGGAAAATGGGCCAGTTGAAGACCAGTGCAAACAGCAGCACCAGCAACAGATTGACCTTCATCACTCCCAGAGTGAGACGCATAGAGAGACTCCGACAAACCAGTGGAACTAACAACCTGCCAGCAGGCTTCGTGGTGACCATCCCGGCACTCGGCCCTGAAAAACAGGACAAGAGCCAGGGAGGTCCAGATACGGGGTCATCCTAGGACGGCAAACTTAAGCGAACATTAAGAGAGGAAATCGAACCACAAGGGGAGGTGCGCGGTCTGGCACATAAAAAACGGCAGCCCGGGCTGCCGTTTTTGCGAAGGTAAACAAGGTGTCGCACCTGTGTGTTCGCGAACCTGAACAGGGTCGCGGCAATCTCGTCGGAGCCGGGGAAGAGGACCCTTGTGGTCGCCCTCCCCTTGCCCTGGGGGATCACAGGGTCGCGGCGATCTCGTCGGAGCCAGGGAAGAGGACCGTTGTGGTCGCCCTCCCCTTGCCCTGGGGGATCACAGCGCTCCCGAGAGGCAATTACAGGGTCGCGGCGATCTCGTCGGAGATGGAGCCGTTGTGGTACACCTCCTGCACATCGTCCAGATCTTCCAGCATGTCGATGAGGCGCATCAGCTTGGGCGCGGTCTCGGCATCCAGTTCCGCCTCGGTGGAGGGGATCATGGTCACTTCGGCGCTCTCGGGCTTGAAGCCGGCAGCTTCCAGACCGTCCAGCACGGTGCCGAAGTCGTTCGGGGTGGTGTAGACCTCGATGGTGCCATCTTCTTCGGTCACCACGTCGTCGGCACCGGCGTCCAGCGCGGCGTCCATCAGGGCGTCTTCATCGGCGCCCACGAAGGTCAGCACCCCCTTCTTGGTGAACAGATAGGCCACGGAGCCGTCGGTCCCCAGGTTGCCGCCGCACTTGCTGAAGGCGTGACGCACTTCGGCCACGGTACGGTTGCGGTTGTCGGTCAGGCACTCCACCATGACGGCGGAACCGGCCGGGCCGTACCCTTCGTACACGATGGTCTCGAGCTGCTCGCCGTCACCGCCGCCGGCCCCACGGGCGATCGCGCGGTTGATGGTGTCGCGGGTCATGTTGCTGGTCAGGGCTGCCGCCACCGCCGCACGCAGGCGGGGGTTGTTGGCAGGATCGGCATCACCCAGACGCGCGGAGGTGGTGATTTCGCGGATCAGCTTGGTGAAGATCTTGCCGCGCTTGGCGTCTTGCGCCGCCTTGCGGTGTTTGATGTTGGCCCATTTACTGTGACCTGCCATAGGGACTCTCCGTTATAGTTGGAAATTTCAGTAACACTGGTTGCGCCCAGAGGGAAACGGGAAAGGCCGCATCGCTGCGGCCTTTGTTGCCGATAACGGCTTATTCGTCACCCTTGACGGTGGTCGCAATCGCCAGCTCGCCCAGTTGGGCCGGGTTGGCAAAGCTCGGGGCGTCTGTCATCAGACAGGCGGCCGCCGTGGTTTTCGGGAAGGCGATGACATCCCGGATGTTGTCGGTGCCGGTCAGCAGCATGCTCAGGCGATCCAGACCGAAGGCCAGGCCGGCGTGGGGCGGGGTGCCGTATTTCAGGGCATCCAGCAGGAAGCCGAACTTCAGGCGCTGCTCGTCCGGGGTGATCCCCAGGATGTCGAACACGGTGGACTGCATCTCGCTGTTGTGGATACGCACAGAGCCGCCACCCACTTCGTAACCGTTGATCACCATGTCGTAGGCGTTGGCGTAAGCGCCCACCGGGTTCGCTTTCAGCTCGGCCGGGCCCAGGTTGCTCGGGGCGGTGAAGGGGTGGTGCATGGCCGCCAGGCCGCCTTCGCCATCTTCTTCGAACATGGGGAAGTCGATGACCCAGAGCGGCTTCCAGACGTTCTCCACCAGGCCCAGATCGCGGCCCACCTTCAGGCGCAGGGCGCCCATGGCATCGCACACCACTTTCTTGGAGTCGGCGCCGAAGAAGATGATGTCGCCATCCATCGCGCCGGTGCGGGCCAGGATCTCGCGCACGATGGCGTCAGAGAGGAACTTGGCCACTGGGGACTGCACCCCTTCGAGGCCGTTGGCGGCTTCGTTGACCTTCATCCAGGCCAGGCCCTTGGCACCGTAGATGCCGACGAACTTGGTGTACTCGTCGATCTGCTTGCGAGACAGCTCCGCGCCGCCCGGTACCTTCAGGGCCGCCACGCGGCCTTTCGGATCCTTGGCAGGACCGGCGAACACGGCGAACTCCACCTCGGTCAAGAGATCTGCCACGTCCACCAGCTCCATCGGCAAACGCAGGTCCGGCTTGTCGGAGCCGAAGCGGCGCATGGCTTCGTCGAAGGTCATGATGGGGAAGTCGCCCAGGTCCACGTTCAGGATGTGCAGCCAGAGCTTGCGGATCATCTCTTCCATGATTTCACGCACCTGGGGCGCGGTCATGAAGGAGGTCTCCACGTCGATCTGGGTGAATTCCGGCTGGCGGTCGGCACGCAGGTCTTCGTCGCGGAAGCACTTGACGATCTGGTAGTAGCGGTCGAAGCCGGACATCATCAGCAACTGCTTGAACAGCTGGGGGGACTGCGGTAGGGCGTAGAACTTGCCCTTGTGCACGCGGCTCGGCACCAGGTAATCACGGGCCCCTTCCGGGGTCGCCTTGGTCAGCATCGGGGTCTCGATGTCGAGGAAGCCGTGCTCGTCCATGAAGCGGCGCACGAAGGCACTGGCCTTCGCACGGGTCTTCAGGTACTTGGCCATCTCGGGACGACGCAGGTCCAGGTAGCGGTACTTGAGGCTCACCTCTTCGCTGTTGACCTGGTTGAAGTCAAGGGGCAGCGGCTCGGCACGGTTGATGATGGTGAGCTCGTGGGCGAACACCTCGATGGCACCGGTGGCCATGTCGCTGTTGCGCTGGGAGTCGGGGCGGGTACGCACCACGCCGGTCACCTGGATGCAGAACTCGCCGCGCAGCTCGGAGGCCAGGGCAAAGGCGTCCGGCTTGTCCGGATCGAAGAACACCTGCACGATGCCCTCGCGGTCGCGCATGTCGATAAAGATGAGGCCGCCGAGATCACGACGACGATGGACCCAACCGCACAATGTAATGGTCTGCCCGGCATGGGCCTCATTGACCTGTCCGCAATAGATAGAGCGCATGGACTTCTTCCTTCGAAATGGTAGAGAGACGGTTCATCCTGGGTCGCCGGGCACGACTGGCAAGCACCGTCTGTCTCACAGCTGGCCAGATCCTGCTTCTTGCCCGGTTTGAAATCTGTCTCGGGTCATCCGGCTCCCCGAGCCGGATTCTTGCCGCCGCCCCAGGCATGCCCCCGCTCCCGACCGGGATGACGAGTGGGCGCCGGGGTATCGGCTGGCGTCGTTGTCTGGCCACTGCCGGGCCGCGATCATCGTCACCCAGGGGCTCGGTCGCGCGCATTACGACAATGTGGCAAACAAAAGGGTTGGCATTATAGAGGAAAACCTCCATTTGGGTAAAATGGCCCGCAGCCCCCTTTACCCTGTTTTTTGTTGTTCTGGCGCAAAAAGGAGGGCAAAAGTGCGCCAACCTGCCGACAGGAACCATCATGAGCCTCTATTTGGGCCTGCCCCAGTGGTCACACCCGGCCTGGCCCGGCCAGTTGCTTGGGATGAATGCCAGGCCCGCCGAGCACCTCGCCGACTATGCCCGGGTGTTCAACTCCGTGGAGGGCAACACCACCTTCTACGCCTCGCCGACCCCGGAGACGGTGCAGCGCTGGGCCGATGCGGTCCCCGACCACTTTCGCTTCAGCTTCAAGTTTCCCAAGGAGATCAGCCACCAGAGCGATCTGGTGAGCGCGGACAAACAGGTGACGGCCTTCATCCGCCTGCTGGCCCCCCTGCATGACAAGCTGGGGCTGCTCAAGCTGCAACTGCCCGCCCGCTTCGGGCCAGAGGGGCTGGCCCGTCTGGATGCCTTCTTCGCGCGGCTGCCCCAGGATTTCACCTATGCCCTCGAGGTGCGCCACCCCGATTTCTTCGCCAAGGGGGAGGCGGAACGGGCCCTCAACCGGATGCTGATGGCGCGGGGCATCAATCGCATCATGCTCGACAGCCGCCCGCTCTTCTCGGTGCCCGCCACCACGGCCGCCATGATCGATGCCCAGGGCAAGAAACCCAGGTTGCCGGTCCATCTGCTGGCCACGGGGGGTGCCCCGGTGGTGCGCCTGATTGGTTTGCCTCAAATCGAGGACAATCACCCATTTTTGCCACCATGGTTGCCACATTGGAAACAATGGCTTCAGGAGGGCAAGGATCTCTACCTCTTTGTTCACACCGCCGACAATGCCCGGGCCCCCGAACTCGCACGGCAGATCAGCCGCCTGCTCGGCCAGGAGATGGCCCCCTGGCCGGGAGAAAACGATCGCGCCCGCCAGGGGGTGCTGCCCTTTTGAGCGGCCCCCTCCCCGCCCCTTCTCTATCCCCAAAAAAAGCCGCTTTTTTTGTGGTCCCACCGGGGTTGGCGTCAAGACAAACGCCCGCCTTTCCTCTACACTAGCGCCCCAAGTAAGGTCCCGGGCCTGGGTGCATGGCAATGCGTTGCCCACCCCAGCCCGGCACCCTGAGGGCCCGGACCATGGCCCGTTGCGAACAGGGGCAGCCCGAAGGATCCCGGAGCAAGCCACCCCGTTCGTCAACCGGTGACGACGCCATTTCGATGTCCGTCCACCCAAGATTCAATTGAATAAAACAGCCGCCCACCACACCGGCTGTCAGGTTGCGTCAGCATGCACGATCAGATTTTTGCCGCCCCCATTGCCCGTCTGGGAGACTTCTGCTTTGACGAGCAGGTCGTCGACGTCTTCCCCGACATGATCCAGCGCTCGGTGCCCGGTTACAGCAACATCATCTCCGCCATCGGCATGATGGCCGCCCGCTACGCCCAGCCCCAGAGCCGCCTCTACGATCTCGGCTGCTCCCTCGGCGCCGCGACCCAGGCCATGCGCCGCCACGTCACCCAGCCCGGTTGCCAGATCACGGCGGTGGATCTCTCCCACCCCATGATCGAGCGGGCCCGCGCCCACCTCTCGGGCTTCAAGTCCGAGGTGCCGGTGGATCTGGTGGAGGCGGACATCTGCGACATCCCCATCGAGAACGCCTCCGTGGTGGTGCTCAACTTCACCCTGCAGTTCGTCGCCCCCGAGAAGCGGGCCGCCCTCATCGCGCGCATCTTTGACGGCCTGCGCCCCGGCGGCATCCTCATCCTGAGCGAGAAGTTCCGCTTCGATGACGAGCAGGTCAACGAGCTGCTCATCGACTTGCACCTCGACTTCAAGCGGGCCAACGGCTACAGCGAGCTGGAAATCAGCCAGAAGCGCACCGCCCTTGAGAACGTGATGCGCACCGACACCCTGGCGGTCCATCAGGCGCGCCTGCGGGACGCCGGCTTCACCCACCTGGACCTCTGGTTCCAGTGCTTCAACTTCGGCTCCATGATTGCCATCAAGCCAGCGACACCAACTAAGCCATGATCGATTTCGCCCATTTTTATCAACTGATCGCCAAGAACCGGTTGAGCCACTGGCTGCACACCCTGCCCGCCCAGCTGCACGCCTGGCAGCACGACAACCTGCACGGGGATCTGCCGCGCTGGAACCGCGCCCTCGCCAAGCTGCCCGTCGTGGCCCCCGGCCGGATCGAGCTCAAAGAGCGGGTCGCCATCGGCGGCTCCGATAGCCTGGGAGAGGGTGAGCGCAAGAAGACCGAGAGCCTGTTGCGCCAGCTCATGCCCTGGCGCAAGGGCCCCTTCCATGTGCACGGCATCCACATCGACACCGAGTGGCGCTCCGACTGGAAGTGGGATCGGGTGCTGCCCCACATCAGCCCGCTCCAGGGCCGCTACGTGCTGGACGTGGGCTGCGGCAGCGGCTACCACCTCTGGCGCATGGTGGGGGAAGGGGCGAAACTGGCGGTCGGCATCGACCCGAGCCCGCTGTTCCTCTGCCAGTTCGAAGCCATTCGCCACTTCATGGACAACGACCAGCGCGCCCACCTGCTGCCGCTCGGTATCCAGGAGCTGCCGGCGCTGCGGGCCTTTGACACCGTCTTCTCCATGGGGGTGCTCTATCATCGCAAGTCCCCCATCGAGCACATCGAGCAGTTGCGCAACCAGCTCAAAGACGATGGGGAGCTGGTGCTCGAGACCCTGGTGGTGGACGGCGACGAAAACCAGGTGCTGATGCCCTCCGATCGCTACGGCAAGATGCGCAACGTCTGGTTCCTCCCCTCGAGCGCGGCCCTCACACGCTGGGTCGAGCGCTGCGGGTTCACCGATGTGCGCATCGTCGACGAGAATATGACCAGCACCGACGAACAGCGTCGTACCGACTGGATGATTAACGAGTCCCTGAGTGACTATCTGGATCCACACAATCCTGCACTCACGGTCGAAGGATACCCGGCACCCAAACGTGCCGTACTGATCGCCAGAAAGGCCAAAGACTAGCCGATGGCGGCTGTGGAAGTTACACTGACCCAATTCCAGGAAGCACAGTTAAATGAATGACATGAAAAGCAAATTAAAAGGAATGACCCTGCTCTCCCTGCTCAGTCTCGGCGGGTGTGTCAGTATGGAAAAAGCCCCCCCGGCCCCGACCCTGACGCTGGCCGAGCTGCGCAACGAGATCTCGTTGAGCGAGCAACGTCTGCAAACATCCATGGAACAGCAACAGAAGCAGTATGTGCAGCAACAGCACCTGCTGGTTCAGCTCAACACCGATGTCACCAACATGAAAGAGTCCGTGAAGAAAGTCGACAGCAAGCTGGCTACCCTGCCTCCCGAGCCGCCCAAGGCCATGCCCATTCCCACCGAGAAGTGCCCGGCGCCGAGCCAGGGCCACACCGTCGATGGCAAGCTGCTGGTGGGTGAAGCGGAGTGGATCTGGGTTGACGCCGCCAACGACGCCTTCCAGGCCCGGGTCGACACCGGCGCCACCACCTCCTCCATCAGCGCCCAGGAGATCACCATCTTCGAGCGCAACGGCAAGAACTGGGTGCGCTTCTTCCTGAGCCACCAGGAGATGGACGACAAGATCCAGATTGAAGCACCCCTGGTGCGTCACGTGCGGGTCCGTCAGGCTTCCGCCGACGATCTCGACCGTCGCCCCGTGGTTCGCCTCGCCGTGCGCATCGGCGACATGACCGAGAAGGCCGAATTTACCCTGAAGGACCGCAGCGACATGACCTTCCCCGTGCTGCTGGGCCGTGAATTCCTCAAAGACATCGCCGTGGTCGACGTGGCCCGCGAATATATCCAACCCAAACCCAAGCTCAAGGATGTGAAATAATCCATGGTTTCCCGTAAGCCGTTCTATCTGCTGGTCGCCCTGCTCTACATCGTCGGCCTGGGGATGACCTTCTATCATCACATCGCGCTGGACGTCCCGCTCACGCCGGGTGAAAAGCGCCAGATCTGGTCCATCGAAGCCAAGCTCGAGTTCGAGGCCACCGGCGAGCCGGTGATCGCCTCCCTGGCCATTCCGGGCACCCAGCCCGGCTTCACCCTGATGAACGAGAACGCCGCGAGCCCGGGCTATGGCCTGTCGTTCGTGGAAAAAGACGGGGATGCCCGCGCCGAGTGGTCCATCCGCACCGCCTCCGGCCGTCAGGAGCTCTACTACCGGGTCGACATGATGGCCGATGCCCATGCCAAGCCCGCCGCCAACCCGCAGCCGCCCGCCATCGAGAAGCAGATCGAGAGCGAGCCCTACGCCACGGCCATGAAGCAGATCCTGGAGCGCGCCCAGGAGCGCTCCGCCGACGGCTACACCCTGACCCGCGAGATCATCAAGGAGATCGAGAAGCAGGAACAGAACGCCGAGCTGCTCAAGTCCCACAAGAGCCGCGCCAATCTGATTGCCGAGCTGCTCAACAACGCGGACGTCCCGGCCCGGGTGGTTCACGCCCTCAGCCTGGAAGATGGCCGTCGCCGTCAGGAGCTGGTGGATTACCTGCAGGTCTTCAACAGCCCGACCGACTACAAGCTGTTCAACCCGCAAAGCGGTGAACAGGGTCAACCGGCCAACCTGCTGCTGTGGGAGTACAACTCCGGCGCCCTCCTGGACGTCACCGGCGGTCACAACTCCCGCGTCACCTTCTCGATGATCGAGCAGGAGCAACCGGTCAACGTGGCCCTGGCCCAGAAGTTCGAAAAATCCGAGATGATGAACTTCTCCATCCACAGCCTGCCCCTGGAAGAGCAAGCCCTGTTCAAGGGTCTGCTGCTCATCCCCATCGGCGTGCTGATGGTGGTGTTCCTGCGGGTCATCGTGGGGATCAAGACCTCCGGCACCTTCATGCCGGTGCTGATCGCGGTCGCCTTCATCCAGACCTCGCTGGTCACCGGCCTCATCGGCTTCCTGCTGATCGTCGGCACCGGCCTGGTGATCCGTTCCTACCTCTCGAGGCTGAACCTGCTGCTGGTCGCCCGAATATCGGCGATCATCATCATGGTGATCTCGATGATCGGCATCTTCTCGGCGTTCGCCTTCAAGCTGGGGCTGACCGACGGCATGAAGATCACCTTCTTCCCGATGATCATCCTCTCCTGGACCATCGAACGCATGTCCATCCTGTGGGAAGAAGAGGGTCCCAAAGAGGTGTTCCGCCAGGGCGGCGGCTCCCTGCTGGTGGCGGTCATCGCCTACCTGGCCATGGACAACGAGCTCATTCGTCACCTCACCTTCAACTTCCTCGGCCTGCAGCTGGTGCTGATGGCGACCGTGCTGTTGATGGGTAACTACACCGGCTACAAGCTGAGCGAGCTCAAGCGCTTCAAGCCGCTGGTGGACGAGATGAAGTCTGGTGCCACCCCGGGTAAGGACAAGTAACAGATGTGGTTCTGGCAGAAATACACCAGTCCGTGGAGCCTGTCCCAGGCAGGCATCCTCGGCATGAACAAGCGCAACCACTCCTACATCAGCCGCTACAACCCGCGCCGCCTCTATCCGCTGGTGGATGACAAGCTCAAGACCAAGCGCATCGCGCTGGATGCGGGGGTGACGGTGCCTGAACTCATCGGCACCATCCGCGAGCAGCACGACGTGACTCGCATCACCGAGCTGGTGAAAGACTGGCCGGGCTTCTGCATCAAGCCGGCCCGCGGCTCCGGCGGCAAGGGGATCCTGGTGATCCTGCGCCAGGAGGACGGCCTCTTCTACAAGCCCAACGGCAGCGCCGCCAACGGCCAGGATCTGGAGCGCCATGTCTCCAACATCCTGGCGGGACTCTATTCCCTCGGCGGCAAGCCCGACGTGGCGCTGGTGGAAGGGCTCATCAACTTCGACGACGTGTTCGACGGCTACTCCTTCGAAGGGGTCCCCGATGCCCGGGTGATCATCTTCAAGGGGTTCCCGGTGATGGCCATGATGCGCCTCTCGACCTCGGCTTCCGATGGCAAGGCGAACCTGCACCAGGGCGCCGTGGGGGTGGGCCTGTGCCTGCGCACCGGCCGCGCCCTGCGGGCGGTGCAGTTTGGCAACCCGCTGCGCCACCACCCGGACACCGGCCTGGATCTCTATGATCTGAAGGTGCCCCACTGGGACACCCTGCTCAACCTGGCGGCCTCCTGCTACGAGATGTCCGGTCTTGGCTACATCGGGACCGACATGGTGCTGGACAAGTTCCGCGGCCCCATGCTGCTGGAGCTCAACGCCCGTCCGGGCCTTGCCATCCAGATCGCCAACGGTCGCGGCCTGGTGCCCAACCTCAAGACCATCGAGAAGCTGGGTCAGGTCAAGATGAACGTGGAGCAGCGGGTCAACTTCGCCAAGGATCACTTCGGTATCTTCGACGAATAGTCCGCCCCCCTTCTGCAAAAACGCGCCCACCGGCGCGTTTTTTTATGGCCGCTCCTGCGCGCAGGGCGCCCCGCCCGAAGGCCGATCCCCGTCACATCCCATGGCGGCGCCCCTTCAATGGCGCGGCACAAGGGGATAAGCTCCTGACCAATGAGGGGTGGCCTGCCCATCGGCGCAGGCCACCCCATGTGCGTGAGGCAGTGCGCCTGCCAGGGGGCACCGATTTGTCGGCGACAACGGGGCTTCTCGATGGTAGATTAATCAAATCAAATAGATAGCATCGATCGGGTTTCTCCTATGCAACGTTGGCCCAGCCTGAAGCAGCTCCAGTATCTGGTCGCTCTGGACGAGCACAAGAATTTCAACCGCGCCGCCAAGGCCTGCCATGTCAGCCAGTCGACCCTGAGTACCGGGATCCAGACCCTGGAGGACATGATGAACCTGCAACTGGTAGAGCGGGATCACAAGAGCTTCATCATGACGCCGGTCGGCATGGAAATCGTGGCGCGGGCGCGCAACCTGCTCTCCGACGCCCGGGATCTGATGGAGCTGGGGCAGCAGCAGGGGGGCGTCATGCACGGCACGGTGCGCCTGGGCTGCATCCCCACCATCGCCCCCTTCCTGCTGAGCAAGCTGCTGCAGGTGTGCGGCAAGGCCTATCCGGATCTGGAGCTGCTGCTGCGGGAAGACACCACCACCAATCTGCTCAAGCAGCTGGAGCAGGGGCAGCTCGATCTGCTGATCCTGGCGCTGCCGGTGGAGATCGGCGGCTTCCACAGCAAGACCGTCGGCCAGGATCCCTTCCACATGGTGATGCCCTCCCACATGGCTGCGGGCCTGCACATGCCGTTCGACTACAAGGAGCTGCCCAACCAGAGCATCTTCCTGCTGGAGCGGGAGCACTGCCTGACGGAGCACGCGGTGAGCGCCTGCCGGCTGCGGGACAAGAGCAAGATCAACCCCTTCGCCGCCACCAGTCTGCACACCCTGGTGCAAATGGTGGGGGCCGGTCTTGGCACCACCTTCCTGCCCCAGATGGCCATAGATGCGGGCATCCTCGACAACACGGACCTGGTGGCCATCCCCCTGCCCGGTGAGAAACCCTATCGGGAGATAGGCCTGGTGTGGCGCCCCAGCACCACGCGGGTGCAGACCTTCTACAAGATTGCCGAGCTGCTGACGCCGCTCATTACCCCCAAACCGGCGGGGTGACTCAGTGGCTGCCCCCACAGGCGGCCACTCGTCAATGCCGTTGTCATTCAGGTTCCAGGCAGGATCATCGTCTATGATGAACCCCGTGCCCTATCAAGGAGTTGAGATGTTTCGCACCTTGCTGCTGCCCCTGCTGGCCCTGCTTCTCGCCGCCTGCTCCAGCACGCCGGAGCCTCCCCCTCCCGTGCGCCAGAGCGGCGCATTCGACAACTTCTATCAGCAGTGGCGCGGCGTGCCCTATCGCATGGGCGGTACCAGCCGCGCCGGTCTCGACTGCTCCGCCTTCACCCAGCTCGCCTACAGCCAGGTGCTGGGCTTCACCCTGCCCCGCACCACGGAATCCCAGGCGAGTCTCGGCCGCCCGGTGGACAGATACCGTCTCCAGCACGGGGACCTGGTCTTCTTCAAGACCGGCTGGCAGCAGTACCACGTCGGGGTCTACACCGGGGCAGGTGAGTTCATCCACGCCTCCACCAGCAAGGGCGTGATCCGCTCGCGCCTCGACAACGTCTACTGGAACAGCCGCTACTGGCAGGCCCGCAGGCTGGTCCAGTAGGTGCGACCCCAAACATGAAAAGGCCCCGAGGGGCCTTTTCATGTTGTTGCAGGGTCAGTGCTTGCGGTGCCAGCGGGGCGAGGTGGCACGCTCCCCCCAGGGGGTCATGCAGGGCAGCAGGGCCCCCTCGATGACGTCCTCATGGCTCGCCAGCGCCAGGGCAATCTTCTCGTGGAGCAGGCGCAGCAGGTTCTTCTCCTGGCCCGCCAGGGAGTGGCCCGCGGCGAAATACTCCTGCTGATGTTGCAGCGCCAGCTTCTGGGCAAACTCATAGGTATTGAAACTGTCCGGCATGCGCGCGATCACGTCATCCAGCCGGGCCAGCAGGCTATGCAATTCCCTGGTCATGTGCGGTTCTCCCTCCGAGTTGGTGCCCCACAATTACCCCTTATTAGATAGAAGACCAATCCGGATGCCTCAAAAATGGGAGCCCGGACACAGTTCCGGACAACGCTGCCCACTGGCAGCCACCCTCTGCCCTCGCCCGGTTTACAAGTCGGCAACGAATCGCTAGATTTGGACCGACTAATCAGTCGGTCACTTTTCGTGCGGAGCATGCCATGGACACCACCGTCACCCCCGCCTCACCGGACAAGTTCTCCCTCCCCGAACAACTGCATCGGCTCAGGCAGGCCAGCCAGGCCACCCCCATGCCTGATCTGGCGTCCCGCCTCGCCAGACTTGATGCCCTCAAGCAGGGGCTGCTGCGCCACAAGCAGGCACTTTGTCAGGCCCTGGCCCGGGACTACGGCCAGCGCAGCGATTACGACAGCCTGATCGCCGATGTGCTCCCCTGCGTCATGCAGATCAACTACACCCAGAAACGGCTCAAGGGGTGGATGAAACCGGAGCGCCGTCATTCCGGCCTGCTGCTGGCCCCCGCCAGGGTCGAGGTGCACTATCAGCCCCTCGGCGTCGTCGGCATCATGGTGCCCTGGAATTTCCCGGTGATGCTGAGCCTCGGGCCCCTCATCGGCGCCCTCGCCGCCGGCAACCGCGCCATGATCAAGCTCTCCGAGTTCACCCCTCACACCAACGCCGTGCTGCGCACCCTGCTCGATGAGGCCCTCGGCGGTGACGAGGTGGTGGTCATCGAGGGGGATGCGGGGATCGCGGCCGCCTTCAGCGCCCTCCCCTTCGACCATCTCATCTTCACCGGCTCCACGGCGGTGGGTCGGCTGGTGATGGCCGCGGCCGCCCCCCAGCTCACCCCCCTCACCCTGGAGCTCGGCGGCAAGAGCCCCTGTCTCATCGCCCCCGACATGCCCCTGGCCCTGGCGGTGGAGCGGATGATCTTCGGCAAGAGCCTCAACGCCGGCCAGATCTGCGTGGCCCCCGACTACGTGCTGCTGCCGAGGGGGCAGGAGCAGGCCTTTATCGAGGCCTATCAGGCCCATTTTCGCCGCCTCTACCCCAAAGGGCTCGAGAGCCCGGATTATGGCGCCATCATCAACCCCCCCCAGTACGAGCGGCTCACCGCCTGGCTGGAGGAGGCGAGGCAGGCAGGCGCCCAGATCCACCCCTGCGTCACGCCCGCCCGTGATGACGCCACCCGCAAACTGGTGCCCCACCTGCTGACCGAGGTGCCCGGCCACTGCCAGGTGATGCAGCAGGAGATCTTCGGCCCCCTGCTGCCCCTGGTGCCCTATGACGACATCGAGGAGGCCCTGGCCTATGTGGCGGCCCGGCCCCGCCCCCTGGCGCTCTATCTGATGAGCCTGGACGAGACGTTGCAGCGCCGACTCATCCGGGAGACCCACGCCGGAGGCATGGCCATCAACGAGAGCCTGTTCCAGGTGGCGGCGGACGATGCCCCCTTCGGCGGCATCGGTCCCTCCGGCATGGGCCACTATCACGGCAGCGAGGGGTTTCTCACCTTCTCCAAGGCGAAAACCGTGCTACGCCGCGGGCGCTTCAGCACAGGCTCCCTCATTCACCCCCCCTATCGGCGCTGGTACCAGCGGCTGATGATGGCCCTGTTCCTGCGTTAGGAGGCGAGATGCGAGAGACCATGACCGACAAACGCCGCCAGATCCTGGATGCCGCCCTGGCCCTGTGCGCGGAGGATGGCCTGCAGGGCGCCGCCACCGCCCGCATCGCCAAGGCGGCCGGGGTGGCCAATGGCACCCTGTTTCATCACTTTCCCAGCAAGGAGGTGCTGATCCAGAGCCTCTACCAGGACATCAAGCTGCGCCTTGGCGCCGCCATCACCGAGGCCGATGCCGATGCCGCCCTGCCGCTCCAGGAGCAGGCCCGCCACTACTGGCACCAGGCCATGGGCTGGATGCAGGCCCACCCCCGTGAGCTCAGGTTCGTGCTGGGCTTTTTCCACTCCCCCCTGCTGGCCCGCCCCCTGCGCAGCCAGATCCTGGCGGAGACCTTGCATTTTCTGCCGAGCCTGCTCGCCCGGGGCCAGGCCAGCGGCGAGCTGATGTCGGCCCCGCCGGCACTGATGCTGGAGGTGTGCCAGGGCCAGTTTCTGGCCTGCGCCTCCCTCTTTGTCGATCAGCCTGAACTGGGAGAAGACCCCCACTGGCAGGAGAGCGCCTTCGCCCTCTTCTGGTCCGCCATCAGCGGAGGTTCCCATGCGCCCTGACGCCCTGCTTGCCACCGGCAGACGCCTCTGGATTGGCAGCCTGCTCTGGATCATCGGCCGCACTCTGTGCCGCGCCGCCCGGGTCGACGAGGCGGTGCGCCGCGAGCTTGCCCCCCTGCCGGACGGCCTCACCATCAGGCTCGAGGTAAACGGCATGACCCGGGGGCTCAGTCTCTACAAGTTCGCGGGGCGCTGGCACTGCGGTGAGGAGGCTGGCAGGGCGCATTCGACCTGTGCCCATGACGGCCCCCACCCCCTGCGGGTGCGCTTCAAGCACCCCGCCGTCGCCTTTCGCGCCCTCAGTTTTCGCCTCGGCATCAACCAGGCCTTTTGCGAAAACCGGCTGCTGGTGGAGGGGGATCTCGACGCGGCCATGCACCTGGTGCGAGCGCTTGAGCAGTTGCAGAGCCTGATCCTGCCCGCCTTCATCGCGCGGCCCCTGCTTCGCCACTACCCGGACCCGCATCGCAAGCTCGCGCGGGCCTGCCACATCTATCTGGGTCTGCTGACCGGTTGAACACGAGGAGAACGGGATGAGCCGTTATTACGATTTTTTCTGCCCGGTCAAACTGATGGCGGGGGAGCAGGCACTGGAACAGTTGCCGGATGCCTTGAGGGGATTGGGGGCTGGCCGCCCGCTGCTGCTCACCGACAAGGGGGTCAGCGGCAGCGGGCTCGCCACCCTGCTGGCCCATGTGATGGCCGAAGGGGCCTTGCCGGTCGCCGCCATCTGGGACGAGATCCCGGCGGACTCCTCCACCGCCGTGGTGGAGCGGATCGCCCGCCACTACCGGGAGCTGGGCTGTGACAGCCTGCTGGCCCTTGGCGGCGGCTCCGTCATCGACACCGCCAAGGCGGTGAACATACTGGCGACCCTGGGGGGCGAGCGGCTGCTCGACTATGCCGGAGCGGATTGCCTGACCCGTCCCCTCAACCCCCTGGCGGTGGTCCCCACCACGGCGGGGACCGGCTCCGAAGTGACGCTGGTGGCAGTGATCAAGGATGAAGGGAGCGGGCGCAAGGTGCCCTTCACCTCCCCCTTCCTGCTGCCCCGGCTGGCGGTGCTGGATCCCCGCTTCACCCTGGGGCTGCCGCTGCCCATCACTGCCGCCACCGCCATGGATGCCATGACCCACGCCATCGAGGCCTTCATCGGCAACGGCAAGAACCCGGTCAGTGACGCCCTGGCCCTGATGGCGGTGGAGAAGATAGCCACCGCCCTGCCCAGGGTGCTGGCCCACCCGACGGACAAGGGCCTACGGCTGCAACTGGCAGAGGGCTCCACCCTAGCGGGCATGGCGTTCTCCAACTCCATGGTGGGGCTGGTGCACGCCCTCGGCCACAGTCTGGGGGCGCGCTGCCACCTGCCCCATGGCCTCTGCATGAACCTCTTCCTGCCCACCGTGCTCGACTACAACCGGCCCGGCATCGACCCCGAGCTCGCCCGCCTGCTGCTGCCCCTGGTGGGGCCGGAGCGCTTTGCCGCGACCCCGGCCGAGGGGAGACCCCAGGCCACCATCGAGGCGTTGCAGGCACTGCGCGATACCCTGTGGCAGACGGCCAAGCTGCCCCGCACCCTGCGGGAGGCGGGCCTCACCGACAAGGCGCTGCTGCCCGGGATCCGGGATCTCGCCATCAACGATGGCGCCCTGCTCTACAACCGCAAGGATGCGGACAGGGACCAGTTGCTGGTCCTGCTGGAGCGAGCCTGGGAGTAACGGGCCCTTGCCCGTCAGACATCGGGGGTGAAGACCCCGGTGGAGAGATAGCGATCCCCCCGATCGCAGATGATCGCCACCACCACCCCCTGCCCGATCTCCGCCGCCACCCGCAAGGCCCCGGCCACCGCGCCACCCGAGCTGACACCGCAGCAGATCCCCTCCTCCCGCGCCAGGCGGCGCATCATGACGAGGGACTCTTCCAGTGTCACATCCAGCACCCCATCGACCCGCGCAGGCTCGAAGATGGCGGGCCGGTAGGCCTCGGGCCAGCGGCGAATGCCGGGGATCTGGCTCCCCTCGGCCGGTTGCAGGCCGATCACCGCCACCGCCGGGTTCTGCTCCTTGAGGTAGCGGGAGACCCCCATGATGGTGCCCGTGGTGCCCATGGCCGAGACGAAGTGAGTGACCGCCCCGCCGCTCTGGCGCCAGATCTCGGGGCCGGTGGAGCGGTAGTGGGCATCCGGGTTGGCGGGGTTGTTGAACTGATCGAGCACCAGCCCCTCCCCCCGCGCCTGCATGGCCAGGGCGAGGTCTCGCGCCGCTTCCATGCCCTCTTCCACCAGCACCAGCTCGGCGCCGTAGGCCTGCATGGCGTCGCGCCGCTCCTGGCTCATGTTGCTCGGCATGATGAGTCGCATCCGGTAACCCCGGGACGCCGCCACCATGGCCAGCGCGATGCCGGTATTGCCGGAGGTGGCCTCGATGAGCCGGGTTCCTGGCGCTAAGTGACCACTCGCCTCTGCCTGCCTGATGAGGTTCAGCGCCGCCCTGTCCTTGACGGAGCCGGCGGGGTTGTTGCCCTCCAGCTTCACCAGCAGGGTGACGCCGGGGTGCGGATTGATGCGGCGCAGCGCCAGCAGCGGGGTGTTGCCTATCAGATCGTCCAGGGTGGCGAAGGCCATGACGGATCCATCCTCTCTCAATGTTCTATACCTTGCCTTGCGACCATTCGCAGGCCGGCCAGTGTAAGCGAGCCCGCCATGGGCGCAAAGAATGGCGTTGGCAAACCCTGTCCGCCATGTTCTGATCTTCCCATTCACCCAGAGAGGACTCCCGATGAGCGACATCCTTCACCAGGCCGATCAGCAGCAGTTTGTCTGCACCGTGGACGGCAAGATCTCCCGCCTTGCCTATCGCCGGCTGGACGCCACCACGGTGGACGCCTACAGCACCCAGGTTCCCCCCGAGCTGCGCGGACAGGGGATTGCCGACAAGCTGGCCCGCCGCTTCTACGACTGGACCCTCTCTGAGGGGCTCACCATAGTGCCGAGCTGCAGCTACATCGACGTCTGGTTGCGCCGCAATGCCGGTTGAAGCCGGGGCGCTGCGGGAGGCACACCTGCGGGCCTGCACCGAGGCCCTGCTGCGGGCTGATCACCCGCGCATGGATTGCCTCCGGGCTGCGCGGGAGCTGGCCCTGCCCGACTGGGCCTTGGGGGCGGGGTTTGTGCGCAGCCTCATCTGGGATCACCTCCATCACAAGGCCGAACCCACCCCGCTCAACGACATCGATCTTATCTATCTGGACAGCGCTGATCCGACTGGATTGAAGGAGGCCGATCACGAAGCCTGGCTCGCCGCCAGGATGCCGGGCCAGTTGTGGGAGGTGCGCAACCAGGCCCGCATGCATCTGCGCCAGCAGGTGCCTCCTTTTGCCAGCTCCCTCTCGGCCCTCAGCCACTGGGTGGAGATACCCACCTGCATCGGGGTCCGCCTGCTGGCAGATGATACGTTCGAGTGGCTGGCCCCCTACGGCTTTGCCCCCAACTGGTCCCTGGTGGTGAGCCCCAATCCGCGCTGTCGCCAGGAGAGCCGTATCTTTAGCGAACGGGTCAGGGCCAAGGGGTGGCAACGCATCTGGCCTGACCTTGTGGTGAACTGGCCATGAGCGGATTGCAAAGGGTCGACAACCTTGGGCACACTAAGAAAAAGATGTTTGTAACTCAATGGGTTAAATAATGCGCGACTTCTTCTCTCTCGAGCGCTGGCTGCCGGGGCTCGCCGCCTTGCTGCAATACCAGCGGGCCTGGCTGATGCCGGATCTTCGCGCTGGCCTCTCGGTCGCGGCCGTGGCCCTGCCCGTGGCCATCGCCTATTCGGAGCTCGCCGGGGTAGGCGCCATCGTCGGCCTCTACTCCTGCATCCTGCCCATGGTGGTGTACGCCCTCTTTGGCACCTCCCGTCAGCTCATCGTCGGTCCGGATGCCGCCACCTGCGCGGTGATCGCCGCCGTGGTAACGCCGCTCGCCGCCGGGGATCCCACCCGTCACTGGCAACTGGTGATGACCATGACCGCCATGACCGGCTTCTGGTGCCTCATCGCCAGCCGCTTCAAACTGGGGGTGCTGGCAGACTTTCTCTCCCGCCCCATCCTGATGGGGCTGCTCAACGGGGTGGCCATCACCATCATGGTGGGCCAGCTCTCCAAGATCTTCGGCTTCACCTTCAGCGAGCGCTACCTGATAGAGCGGATCCTGAACGGCACCAGCTACATTACCCAGACCCATCTGCCCACCCTGGCCATGAGCCTGACGGCCCTGCTCACCCTGCTGCTGGCCAAGCGCTACAGACCGGCTTGGCCCTCTTCCATGGTGGCCATGGTGGTGACGGCGGCCCTGGTGTGGCTGTTCAATCTCGGCCGCGTCGACATCGCCACCCTGGGGACCATCGGCTCGGGGCTGCCCGCCTTCCAGATGCCGGACTTTCCCCCCGGGCTTATCCGTGAGCTGGTGCTGCCCGCCCTCAACCTCGCCATGGTGAGCTTCGTCTCCATGATGCTCACCGCCCGCAGCTTCGCCGCCAAGAACGGCTACGAGATTGATGCGGACAAGGAGTTTAGGGCCCTCGGCATGGCCAACCTGGCGGCGGCCGCCTCCCAGGGGTTTGCCATCAGCGGGGCGGATTCGCGCACCGCGGTCAACGACGCCAACGGCGGCAAAAGCCAGCTGGTCTCCATCATCGCCGCCGCCGTCATCGCCCTGGTCACCTTCTACCTGACGGCGCCGCTGCAATACATTCCCACCGCCGCCCTCGGGGTGGTGCTGGTGATGGCCTCCCTGTCGCTGACAGATTTTCGCGGCCTCTGGGCTCTGCGCGACTCGGACCGCGCCGCCTTCTGGCTCGCCCTGGTGACCTTTGTCAGCGTGCTCACCATGGGGGTCATTCCGGGCATCACCCTCGCGGTCCTGCTGGGGCTGTTCCAGTTCCTGCGCAACGTGATGCGCCCCACCGACCAGCTGCTCGGCATGGACGACGAGGGCGTGGTGCGCACCCTGGGAGACAACGAGCAGGCCAAGGCGATTCCCGGCATCCTGGTCTACCGCTTCAACTCCCCGCTCACCTACTTCAACGCCCCCTACTTCAAGCGGCGGGTGCTGGCACTGCTGGTGCAGGATCCCCACAATCCCAGGTGCCTGGTGGTGGATGCGGTGGCCTGCTTCACCCATCAGGACATCAGCGTCATGAGCATGGTGGGAGAGCTGCACAAGGAGCTCAAGCGGCGCGGCATCCACATGGTGATGGCCGGTCGGCACGGCCAGATGAGCCAGTGGTTCAAACAGGCGGGGATCCGGGTCGGCGAGGATGGCATCATCCTCTGCCCCGACATGTACCAGGCCCTGCGCATGACCCGCTGCTACCGGGAGCCGGTGTTCCGGGACGACGAGGGGGTGGAGAGCACCACGGATGCCCTGCTCACCCGCTGGCCGCACGATGACGACCTGCCCGACTCGGCGCGCCTCACCCGCCCCAGCGAGCAGGAGGCCGGCGCCACGCCGGTCTGAGAGACATCCCCTGGTCACAGGCCCCCTCCTCCTGCGACCAGGATTGCACCCCGCCCCCGCTTGGTGTTAAATGCCCCTCCAGTTGGCCCTGACGAGGGCCATCGCCAGCACCTGGATATCCCATGCAGACTCAATCCCACGCGGGCCCGGGCTCCCTCTTCGCCCTGACCTGGCCACTGTTCATCGATCTGGCCCTCCACTTTCTGACCGGGGCCCTCAACACCTTCATGGTGGGCCATGTCTCCTATCAGGGGGTGGCGGCCCTCGCGGTGGGCAACCAGGTCTTCGATCTCGCCATCACCCTGTTCAGCTTCGTCAGCATCGGCACCAGCGTGGTGATCACCCAGTATCTGGGGGCGGGAGACAAGGAAAAAGCCCGCGTCGTCATCCACACCGCCATCGGTTTCAACCTGCTGGTGGGACTGGTAGCCGCGGTCGGCGTCATGGCTGGGGCCGGCACTATGCTGGCGCTGATGAACCTGCCTGCCCACCTGATGAGCGACGGCAGCCTCTACCTGCAGATCATCGGGCTTTGCCTGCTGCCGGAGGCGGCGGCCCTCTGTCTGGCCGCCACCCTGCGTGCCCACGGCCACACCCGCCAGGCCATGTACGTGACCCTCATCGTCAACCTCATCACCTTCGTCGGCAACCTGCTGCTGCTCTACGGCTGGTTCGGCCTGCCCCAGCTCGGGGTCGCCGGGGTCGCCATCAGCACGGTGGCGGGACGCATCGTCGGGGTGGTGCTGCTGGTATGGCTGGTGGCGCGCAAGACCGGCATCCGGCTGCGTCTGCCCGAGATCGTCCGCCCAAGCCGCGCCATGCTGGACAAGGTGCTGCACATCGGTCTGCCGGCGGCGGGGGAGAACCTCTCCTGGATGCTGCAGTTCATGGTGGTGACCGCCTTCGTCGGCCTGCTCGGCGACAAGGCGCTGGCGACCCAGTCCTACTTCTTCCAGATCTGCCTGTTCATCCTGTTGTTCGGCCTCTCCATCGGCCTTGGCAACGAGATCATCATCGGCCACCTGGCGGGGGCCCGACGCTTCGATCAGGCCTATCGCCAACTGATGAAGAGCCTGAAACTCGGCCTCATCGTCACCGCCGCCATCGCCATCGCCGCCGCCCTCAACGGTCGCGCCATCATCAGCCTGTTCACCGACGACGCCGACATCATCACCCAGGTGGCGCAGCTCTTCCTCATCAGCCTCATCCTCGAACCCGGTCGCACCTTCAATCTGGTGGTGATCAACGCCCTGCGCGCCACCGGGGATGCCCGTTTCCCGCTCTACATGGCGCTCGTCTCCATGTGGGGCATTGCCGTTCCCCTGGCCTATTTCCTTGGTATCATGCAGGGCTATGGCCTGGTAGGCATCTGGCTGGCCCTCGCCTGCGACGAGTGGGTGCGCGGTCTGGCCATGTTCTGGCGCTGGCGCAGTCGTCGCTGGCAAAACAAAATTCTTGTCGAAACATAAGCGGAATCACCATGAAGAAAATCGGACTCTTGTTGACGGCCATCCTGCTCAGCCCGCTCGCCATGGCGCAAACCGCCCCGGCGACCCCCAAGGCGCAGGCTCCCCAGACCTGGTATGTGGCCCCCATCGTCATCGACGAGACCAGCGAAGCCCAGAAGGCCCTGACCAAGGAGTTCACGGCCCAGATGATCAAGACCATCAAGATCAACGAGTACCAGACCGGCAAGGCGGTGGGCAAGACCAAATCGCCCAAGTGGCTGATCCGCACCAAGCTGATGCCCGCAAGCCAAGAGCCCCTGGTCGGCAAGAAGCACCCGCAGGGCCTCACCTACGGCAAGGGCATCCCCACCCAGGAGATCGTCGGCGAGCTCATCATGAACGGCACCCTGGTGGCCCACATCGGTCAGGGCTGGCGCGAACCCATCGTCCCGGGCACACCGGTGGCGGAGAAGATCTCCATCGCCAACTACCAGTACGCCATCGGCAACGAGGCCAAGGCGCCGGATCTGGAAGAGCTGGCGGCGCAGATCGGTTTCGAGGCAGGCAAGGTGATTGCCAGAGACGGCAAGCCCCTGCCCGAGAAGAAAAAGAAAAAAGAGTAAACGGCTCACCCGTTTCCAGTCAGGGGCCTCGCGCCCCTTTCTGTTGCCCGCCCCGTTGCAGACCCCCTCTCCCGAATGTGAAGCGGATCCCGCTTCTTTCCTCTGCTGCCCCTGGGTCAGCAGGCAATCATCATGTAATTCAAACAGTTAAAAATCACCCTTCCCATGCAGCAATTCCGTGGCCCCGAATTGGATCGGGATCACGTTTCTCCCCGGCAGTAAGGGGTACTTTGGTCTTGCAGGCACAATCAAACGACAACAAGGAGGCTTCATTACATGTTTCCGGAGTACAGAGATCTCATCTCGAAACTGAAGAGCAGTGATGTCCATTTCCAGAAGAAGTTTGACTTGCACAACGACCTGGATGCGGAGATCAGGAAGCTGGAGAAACACCACGCCAGCGACTACAGCTCCGAGGTGAAGGATCTGAAAAAACAGAAACTTAAACTGAAAGAGGAGATATACGACATCCTCAAACAACATCCACACTAGACGCCTCGACGAATACCTGGATAAGCAACTTATCCTGCCAGCCCGGCCCGACGCCGGGCTTTTTGTTGGCCGCTCACGAGGCGCGGCAACGGCCACTTCCCTTGGCACCGGAAAACGAAGCGGGCCAATGGCCCGCTTGGTTATATTTCACTCACCCCATTATCACACCGGCGGATGGAAATGGCTGGCCTCGCGGGTAGCCATCTCCTCGTAGGTGGCCCACTTCTGCCACGCCACTTTTTGCGCCACCTGCATCAGCCGCTCAGCCTCCTCCGGATGGCTCTGGGCCAGCACCCGATAACGGGTCTCCTCCTGCCGGTATTCAGCGAGGGGGATGGAGGGGCGCAGGCTGTCGAGGCTGAAGGGGTTCTGCCCCGCACTGCGCAATACCGGGTTGTAGCGCATCAGCGGCCAGTGACCGGAGGCGACGGCCCGTTTTTGCTGGGTCAGGCCAAACTCCATATCGATGCCGTGGGCGATACAGTGGCTGTAGGCGATGATAAGCGACGGGCCCGGATAGGCCTCGGCCTCACGCAAGGCCTGCAGCGCCTGCTGCGGGTTGGCACCAAAGGCGATGCGGGCAACATAGACGTTGCCGTAGGAGATGGCCTGCAACGCCACATCCTTCTTGGCCAGCGTCTTGCCCCCCGCCGCGAACTTGGCGACGGCACCGAGCGGGGTCGATTTCGACATCTGGCCGCCAGTGTTGGAGTAGACCTCGGTATCCATCACCAACACGTTCACATCGCGGCCGGAGGCGAGCACATGATCGAGCCCCGATGAGCCGATGTCATAGGCCCAGCCATCGCCGCCGATGATCCAGACCGAGCGCCGCACCAGCTGATCGATAAGCGACAACAGCTCGCGGGCCTTGCCGGATTTCACCTCCTCCAACCGCTCCCGCACTTGCGCCACCCGGGTGCGCTGGGCGCGGATCTCCGACTCCAGCCGTTGCGGGGCGCTAATCAGGGTATCGACCAGCTCTGTGCCCAGCTCCCCCTTCATCGCTTCGAGGGCCGCCACCGCCTGACCGTGATGTTGATCGGCGGTGAGACGGAAGCCAAAGCCAAACTCGGCGTTGTCCTCAAACAGGGAGTTCGACCAGGCCGGCCCCTTCCCTTCGCCGTTCTTGGCCCACGGGGTGGTCGGCAGGTTGCCGCCGTAGATGGAGGAGCAGCCGGTGGCGTTGGCCACCAGCATGCGGTCGCCAAACAACTGGGTCAGCAGCTTGAGATAGGGGGTCTCGCCACAACCAGCGCAGGCACCGGAGAACTCGAACAGGGGTTCGAGGAACTGGGTGCCGCGCACAGTGGAGAAGTCCACCCGCTCGCGGGCAGGCCACGGCAGGCTCTCGAACCAGCGCAGCGCCTGCTTCTGACCAGCCAGATGGGGAGCCTTGTCCATCATGGCGATGGCGCGCTCGCCTTCATGGCTCTCATCCGCTCCTGCCCGCACCGGACAAGCCTGCACGCACTGGCCACAACCGGTGCAATCTTCCGGATAGAGCTGCAAGGTGTAGCGGCTGTCGGGGAAACCCTTGGCGGTGACGGGCACCGATTGGGCTGCCTCGGGGGCAGTCGCCAGCCAGTCCTGATGGTAGAACTTGGCCCGCAGCGCCGCGTGGGGGCAGACAAAGACGCAGTTGCCGCACTGGATGCAGATATCCGAATGCCAAATCGGGATCTCGCGGGCGATATCCCGCTTCTCGAAGCGGCTGGTGGCGGTGGGGTAAGTGCCGTCCACCGGCAGCATGGAGACCGGGATGCGATCGCCGCGCCCCGCCAGCATCTCGCCGGTGACACGCTGGACAAACTCGCTGCCGCCGGGAGCCAATGGCAGCGGATAGTCGCTGATCTGCTCCTCACCGGCGGGGATGGCCACCTGATGGAGATGAGCCAGAGTGTCGTCCACTGCCGCGAAGTTGCGCTCGACCACCTCGGGTCCCTTGCGGGCATAACTCTTCTCGATGCTCTCCTTGATCAGCGCAATCGCCTCATCCCGCGGCAAGATGCCAGCCAGCGCAAAGAAACAGGTCTGCATGATGGTGTTGATGCGATTGCCCATGCCGTTGCGCTCGGCCACCCGATCCCCATCGATGCAATAGAGCTGGATATTGAGGGCTCGAATGCGGGCGCGCAGCCGCTCGGGCAGCTGGTCCCACACCTTGTCCGCCTCATAGGGGGCATTGAGCAGCAGGGTCGCCCCTTCTGCGGCGTGCTCCAGCAGATCGACCGATTCGGCAAAGCCCCACTGGTGGCAGCCGATAAAGCTCGCCTGCTCGATAAGCCAGGGGGCGTCGATGGGCTCGGGGCCAAAGCGCAGGTGGGAGACGGTGCGCGAACCCGACTTCTTGGAGTCGTAGACGAAGTAGCCCTGGGCGTGGAACCCCTCCAGCTCGCCGATGATCTTGATGCTGTTCTTGTTGGCGCCGACGGTGCCATCGGCACCGAGACCGAAGAAGAGCGCCCGCACCCGGCTGGCGGGCTCCAGATCGCCGATGGGGTGCCAGGCCAGACTGAGGCCCGACACATCATCCACGATCCCTACGGTAAAGCGCGGGCGCGGCGCGTCGGAGGCCAGCTCCTCGAATACCGCCGCGCACATGGCGGGGGTGAACTCTTTGGAAGAGAGGCCGTAGCGACCGCCACTGAGCCAGGGCAGCCGCTTGATAAGGCCGCGCTGCAAGCCATCGATCAGCGCGCTCTGCACATCCAGCAGCAGCGGCTCGCCCCCTGCCCCCGGCTCCTTGGTGCGATCCAGCACCGCCATGCGGCGAACGCTCGCGGGCAGGGCATCGAGCAGCGCCTGCACCGGGAAGGGGCGATAGAGGCGCACCACCAAGACCCCGGTCTTGCGATCCTGCCGGTTGAGCCAATCCACCGTCGTGCGGGCGGTGGCCGCCCCCGAGCCCATCAGCACGATGACATCGGTGGCATCGGTTGCGCCGTGGTACTCCACCAGCCGGTAGTGGCGGCCGGTCAGCTCGCCGAGGCTCTCCATGCACTGCTGCACCCGCGCCGGCACCGCCTCGTAGAAGGGGTTGACGCTCTCGCGGGACTGGAAATAGGTGTCCGGGTTCTGGGCGGTGCCACGCATCACCGGATGATCCGGGTTGAGCGCCCGCGCACGGTGGGCGCGCACCCAGTCGTTGTCGATAAGGGCCCGGATCTCATCCCGATGCAGCGCGGTGATCTTGTTCACCTCGTGGGAGGTGCGAAAGCCGTCGAAGAAGTGGATAAAGGGCACCCGGCATTGCAGGGTGACGCTGTGGGCGACCAAAGCCAGGTCCTGCGCCTCCTGCACCGAGCCGGAGGCGAGCATGGCAAAGCCGGTGCTGCGCGCCGCCATCACGTCCTGATGGTCGCCAAAAATCGAGAGCCCCTGCGCCGCCAAGGATCGGGCCGCCACATGGAACACCGCCGAGGTCAATTCGCCTGCGATCTTGTACATGTTGGGCAGCATCAGCATCAGCCCCTGACTGGCGGTGAAGGTGGTGGCGAGCGCCCCCGCCTGCAGGGCGCCGTGCACCGTGCCAGCCGCTCCCCCTTCGCTCTGCATCTCCACCACCGTGGGGATGTTGCCCCAGAGGTTGGTCTGCCCCTGTGCCGCCCAGGCGTCGGCCAGTTCGGCCATGGTCGAGCTCGGGGTGATGGGATAGATGGCACACACTTCGCTCAGCTGGTACGCCACCCGGGCCGCGGCTTCGTTGCCGTCAACCATGATCAGTTCATGTTTCATTGGGACTCCTCCGGTTGGCGCAACTCGATGGCGTGGCAGGGGCACTGGTCATGGCAGGCACCACAGCCGGTGCAGCGTTCGGCATCCACCTGATACCCCAGACCCGGCCCCAGCTTGGCGATGGCCTGCTCTGGGCAGCTGCCATAGCAGCCGTCGCACTCGAAGCAGTTGCCGCAGGAGTAGCAGCGCGCCGCCTCGTAGCGGGCCGCCGTCTCGTCCAGTCCGCCGATGATCTCGCCAAAGTCATCCCGCGCCGAGGGAGGTTTGACCGGCTGGCTGCTGGCCGGCGCATGGGTCTGGAACCAGAGCTGCAACTGCTCCGGCCCCACCAATGAATAGGAAAGCGGCTTGTGGTAGAGGCGACCACGCAGCCAGGCATCCATATGGCGCGCCGCCTTCTTGCCGTGGCCGGTGGCGATGGTGACAGTGCGCTCGGAGGGCACCATGTCGCCACCGGCAAAGAGGCCCGGCACATCCGTCATCAGGTTCTCACCAACCTGTACTACTCCCTCCTTGTTGACCCGCACGCCGGGGATGCTCTCAAGCACCGAGAGGTCGACCTCCTGACCCAGCGCCAGAATGAGGGAGTCCGCTTCCAGGGTTTCAAACTTGCCGGTGGGCACCGGCTTGCCCTCGGCATCCAGCGCCATCACCTCCACCTCGATGTTGGTACTGTCGAGCTGGCGGATAGTGCGCAGCCAGTTGATCTTGATCCCCTCCTCCTCGGCCTCGTCGGCTTCAAAGGCGTGGGCTGGCATATGGTCCCGGTCGCGGCGGTAGATGATCATCGCCTCCTCGACCCCGAGGCGACGAGCGGTGCGGGCCGCATCCATGGCGGTATTGCCGCCACCGTAGATGGCCACCCGCCGTCCCAGTTTGGGCGGTGGCATTCCTTTCTCTTCGGCCAGACTCGCCTGTTCGAGGAAACTCACCGCATCGAGGATCTTGCCCGCCTCCCGGGCCGGAATATCAACCCGCTTGGCCAGATGGGCGCCGATGGCCATGAAGACGGCGTCAAAGCCCCCCTCGTCGCGCTCGCACAGCACATCCTCCACCTTGTGGTTGAGAGTCAGGGTCACCCCGGCCGCCACGATGCGAGCCACCTCCCGATCCAGCACGTCGCGAGGCAGGCGGTAGGCGGGAATGCCGAAACGCAGCATGCCGCCAGCCAGCGGCCCCGCCTCGCGGATCTCCACCTGATGGCCGAGCCGATTGAGGTGCCAGGCGCAGGAGAGGCCGGAGGGACCTGCACCGATCACCAGCACCTTCTTGCCGCTGGCAGGGGCAGGTGGCGCAGGCTGCCAGCCACGGGCCAGCGCCTCGTCGCCGAGGAAGCGCTCGATGGCGTGGATGGAGACGGCATCATCCACCTGGGCACGGTTGCAGGCCGTTTCGCAGGGGTGATAACAGACCCGCCCGTGGACTGCAGGCAGGGGATTTTCTTCGATCAGTCGTTGCCAGGCCGCCTCAAAGCGGCCTGCTTCGGCCAGGGCAAGCCAAGCCTGGATGTTCTCGCCAGCCGGGCAGGCATGGTTGCAAGGTGGCAGGGCCGGCCGCCAGACGGGTAGCCGAGTACGGACCGGGCCTGTTCCCGTTTTCTGGGAGAGATCCGGCTGTGGGGTCATATCCAGTTGTTTGCTCATACATTGCTTTCTTCTTTTTGTGTGACAGGCCCCATCCGAATGCGCTTGATACCGTTTTGCCTGGGCAGACGGTGGCCGGAGAGGGAAGAAGCGAAAGCGTCAGAAACTGGAAGCTGGCCCGATGATGGGCCGTTTTTTGTACGACATGGTGGATCAGGATCAATAAATGTTGCGCTTTATGGGTCGCCCCCTTCACAACCGGATCTCCGTCACACCCCGCAGCCATTCGGGCCTGTCGCCCGAGCCCCCTCGCCGCCCTCGACATGGGTAGCAGGAGAAGATTGCCGCCCGGGGCAGGAATCGTTATCTTCCCCTCTTCACAGGAATCGCCACAGCACAAGGACCAGGACATGCCGACCCTCGCCAGCATACATCTCTACCCCATCAAATCGACGGCAGGCATGCCGCTGGAGCGCGCCCGGGTGACCCAGGAGGGGCTTGCCGGGGATCGCCGCTACATGGTGGTCAAACCGGATGGCACCTTTATCACCGCCCGCACCCATCCCCAGTTGCAGCAGGTGGTGGCCACCCCCGTCGAGGGGGGGCTGCAACTGCGCTATCCGGGTCTGCCCCCCCTTGCCCTCATGGAGGCGGCGTTCAGTCGCGCCCCTCAGCACACCGGTGTCTGGGGGGATCGCTTTACCGCCCTGCACACCGGGCCCGAAGCCGATGAGTGGCTGAGCCGGGTGGCGAGGGAGCCGGTGCGCCTGCTCTGGCTCGGGGAGGCATCCGATCGTTTTCGGGAGAAGACCGGCACCCGGGTGAGCTTTGCGGACGGCTACCCCTTGCTGCTCATCAGCCAGGCTTCCCTTGAGGATCTCAACCTGAGATCCGATGCCTTGCACCAGATGAGCCAATTTCGTACCAACCTGGTGGCGAGCGGCACCCGCCCCTTTGAAGAGGATGGCTGGAAGCGGATCCGCATCGGCGAGGTGGAGTTTCGGGTGGACAAGCCGTGCAGCCGCTGCATCATGACCACGGTGGAGGCAGGCACGGAGCGCTTCAATGCCCTGAAAGAGCCGCTGGCTACCCTCACCCGCTACCGCCGTGGCGAAGATGGTGAGGTCTATTTCGGCCAGAATCTGGTGGCCCTGAACGAGGGGTGGATTGACGCGGGCAGCGAGATCGAGGTGCTGGAGCGGGCCCGGGCGCCGGTCTACCCCAACGCGGCCCCGAAAAAACGGGAGCTGGTGTGCGTCGCCCGGGAACCCCTGGCCCGGGATCTGGAAACCTTCTGGTTCGAGGCTGCCGACGGCGAGCCCCTGCCCGACTACCTGCCTGGACAGCACCTGCCCATCAGCCTCGATATCAAAAACTCACGGGTTCAGCGCCGCTACACCCTGAGCTCCACGCCGGAGCGGCCCGAGCGTTACAGCATCAGCGTCAAGAAGCTGGCCGATGGCCGCCTCTCCCCCTGGCTGCACCATGAGCTGAAAGTGGGCGACCGGTTGCTGGCCGCCCCCCCGGCCGGCGAGTTTCACTTAGGGTCCGAGCGCAGGCTGCTGCTGCTCTCGGCGGGATCCGGTGTCACCCCCATGCTTTCCATTGCCCGCACTCTGGCACTACGGGGGGAGCTCGATGACGTCCACTTCATGCACCTGTGTCGCAGCGAGGCAGACATTCCTGCCGCCAGCGAGCTGCACGCCATGGCGCAGCAGGGAATGACCCTCACCCTGATCCTGAGCCAGCCTGACAAACACTGGCAGGGGCTCAGCGGCCGTCTGAATGACGATCACCTGGGCCGGATCCGGGATTTGCAGGAGCGGGAGGTGTTTATCTGCGGCCCCCACGGCTTTATGGCCGATGCGGCCGCCAGACTGGCCGCCCTTGGCGTGCCTGCCGAGCGCATCCGCCAGGAGAGCTTTGGCGGGGCCCTGCTCTCGGTGGCCCGCCCCCATCAGGCGGTGCAACTGCGTATCGGCGAGCGGGAGTTTGCGGGCAACAACCAGGGCACCGTGCTGGATCAGGCCAACAAGCAGGGAGTAGAGCTGCCCTGGAGCTGCCGTGCCGGTATCTGCGGCAGTTGCAAGCAGACCCTGGTCTCGGGCGAGGTGGATCACCCCGATGCCCCCGCCATCAGCGCCGCCGAGCGTGCCGAGGGCAAGATCCTCGCCTGCTGCGCCGTGCCCCTGACGGATCTGGTGATCAAATAGGGTGATCGGGGGGCAAAACCCCGTCCCCGGAATGCAAAACGGCTGCCCGAGGGCAGCCGTTTTCTTTAGATGACTGGCTATCAGCCCCGCAGGGCGGCGATGCGCTGCTCGATGGGCGGGTGGCTCATGAACAGCTCGCTCATGGAGCGCTTGCCGTTGATGCCGAACGCCATCATGGAACCCTCCATCTGCGGCTCGGCACCGCGGGCGAGACGCTGGAGCGCGGCAATCATCTTGTCGCGGCCGGCCAGCTTGGCGGCACCGGCGTCGGCACGGAACTCGCGCTGACGGCTGAACCACATGACGATGATGGAGGCGAGCACGCCGAACACCATCTCCAGCACGAACACGGTGATCATGTAGGCGAAACCGCCGGTGCTGCTGCTCTCTTCCTCGTTGTTGGAGCTGAAGAAGTTGCTGATGACGCCGGCCACGATGCGGGCGAAGAACATCACGAAGGTGTTCACCACCCCCTGGATCAGGGTCAGGGTCACCATGTCGCCGTTGGCCACGTGGCTCACCTCGTGGGCCAGCACGGCTTCCGCCTCGTCGCGGCTCATGCTGTAGAGCAGACCAGAGGAGACGGCGACGAGGGAGTCGTCACGGCGGGCGCCGGTGGCAAAGGCGTTCATCTCGGGGGAGTCGTAGATCCCCACTTCCGGCATCTTGATGCCAGCCTCACGGGCTTGACGGGCAACAGTGCTCACCAGCCAGTGCTCGGTCTCGTTGCGGGGCTGCTCGATGACCTGGACGCCATAGCTGCGCTTGGCCATCCACTTGGACATCAGCAAGGAGATAAAGGAACCCCCAAAACCGAACACGGCGCAGAACACCAACAGACCGGAAATGCTGGACTTGTTGATCCCCAGAACCGAGAACAGGATATTGAGTACCACCCCCAGCACCAGCATGACGGCCAGGTTGGTCACCAGGAATAGCATAATTCGCTTCATATTGACTCCTTGTGAGATATGGATGCATGGTTCGGGGCGCCCCAGGGGCGACCGATGCCACACTTGCCCCAGATAATAGACAGACTCGATGAATGTTTGCTGAATGTCTGGCCTCAGAGCAAGGGCGACACATCGAGACAGTGGTGCAAATCCACCTCATTCACCGCGTCCACGAAGGGGAGCTCCCCCAGAAATGGGGCCGGCAACATGGCTTTCAAGGTGTCCAGGTTCTCCTCGTAGCGGCTCATGTGCGGATCCACCCGGTTGATGACCCAGCCCGCCAGGGTCAACCCCTGCTGGCGAATGGCGCTGACGGTGAGCAGGGCATGGTTGAGGCAGCCCAGCCTGGCCCCCACCACCAGGATCACCGGCAGCCGCTCCTGGGCGACCCACTCCGAGAGCAGACGCTGATGATCCAGCGGCAGGAACCAGCCCCCCGCCCCTTCGACAATGACGAGATCGGCCCCAGCTCCCTCAATCTCCCGCAAGCCGGCGGACAGCCCCTCGAAGGGGATGCTCACCCCCCGCTCACGGGCGGCGATATGGGGGGCGATGGGCGGCTCGAAGGCATAGGGATTGACCTGCTCGTAGGGCAGCGCAACCGTGGCCGCCTGCTGCAACAGCAAGGCATCCAGATTGCGAAGCCCCTCCGGGGTGCGGGTGCAGCCCGCCGACACCGGTTTGTACCCGGCGCAGCGAATGCCTCTGGCGGCAAGCGCCAGCAACAGGGTGCGGGCCACCAGGGTCTTGCCCACGTCGGTGTCCGTACCCGTGATGAAATAGGATGTCCCCATGATGATTCCTCGATGCAGTGCAGGGGCGCAGAGGCGCCCCGATATCCATGGTGAAAGGCAGGCGCGCGTCCTGCCGCTGAAGGGGTGGGTGCGCCGGGTCTTTTTGTGTCAGCGCCGCACCAGGCGCCCGAGGCAGACCTCGTAGCTGGCGGCCAGCAGGCCGTCCGGTTGACGGTGGCGCTCGTAGGCCTCCCCCAGTCGCACCAGGCGCTGGCGATGACCCAGGCCCGCAGACCGCTCGTCGTTGACCTGGCTCGCACCTATCCCCTTGAGGTCGCGCAGCAGTCCACTGAGCGCCGGGTAGGCGAGGGACCAGGTCAGCGGGCAGAGTGCCGGGGCCTCGAAGCCCCCGTCACGGGCCGCCTGCTGCAACTGGGGCAACGTCAGGAAGCGATTGACATGGTCACGACCATCCACGGCCCGCCAGGCCTCCCGCAGTTGCCACAGTGACCCCGAAAGCAGGGTCGAGAAGAAGACCTGGCCACCGGGTTTGAGCACCCGGTTGAGCTCGGCAAAGGCCTGGGCCGGCCGCTCGCACCACTGCAGGGCCAGGCTGGAGAAGACCCAGTCCAGGCTCTGGTCGGCAAAGGGCAGCCCCTCCGCATCGCCGCACACCAGGCGGGCTCCGCTGCCGCGAAGGGCCGCCTGGGCCAGCATGCCGGGTGCGAGATCCAGCCCGGTCAGCGTCTCGCAGCGCGGCGCCAGGGCAGGCAGGAAGAAACCGGTACCGCAACCCAGATCCAGCCCGGCCCCTGAGCGCACCTCTTTCACGCCCCCCTCGTCCATGCGCGCCAGCAGCGACTGCCCCACCTCCTGCTGGAAGCGGGCGTGGGCGTCGTAGTGGCGGGCCGCCGCTCCGAAGCGGCGGGCGAGCTGTGCCTTGTCCACCGACTGGAAACGCTCATGCACCATGGGCGCCCCCTCTCTCTTCAGTGGATGGGCGGGGCCCCAGGGCCTCGAGCAGGCGATCCACGTCATCTTCGCCATGGGCGGCGCACAGGGTGATGCGAAGGCGCGCCGTGCCGACCGGCACCGTGGGCGGGCGGATGGCGCCAGCCCAGACACCGCACTCCCGCAGCCGCTCGGCCAGTTGCAGGGCAGCGACGCTCTCCCCCACCAGCAACGGCTGGATGGGGGTATCACTTGCCCCAAGCCGCCAGCCGAGCGCCTGCGCCCCCTGCCGGAACCGGGCGACAAGGCGAGCCAGGTGGGCACGGGCCTCGTCGGCTACGCGTACCAGTTCGATGCTCTGGCGCACGGCGCACGCCTGGGCGGGGGGCATATGGGTGCTGTAGACATAGTGGCGGGAAAAATTGACCAGGTACTCCACCAGCTCGCGACTGCCCCCCACAAAGGCGCCGGCCACCCCGAGCGCCTTGCCGAAGGTCCCCATCTGGATGTGTACGCTGGCCGGGTTCACCCCCTGGGCCGCCAGGGTGCCGCGCCCCTCGGCACCCAGCACGCCGAGGCCGTGAGCATCGTCAATCATCAGCCAGTTGCCGCTTCGGGATGCGAGTGTTGCCAGCTCAGCCCAGGGGGCCTGATCCCCGTCCATGCTGAAGACCCCTTCCGAGACGATCAGGCCCCGGTTTGGCTCAAGCAGCCGCTCAAGGGCCGCCATGTCGTTGTGGCCGAAGCGCTTCATCTTGCAGGGGAGCTGGCTCCCCATCTCCTGCAGGGAGGCGTGGTTGAGCTTGTCCTGCCACAGCAGGTGATCCTTGCCGAGCAGGGCCTTGAGCACCGCCTGATTGGCGGAGAAGCCACAGTTGAACAGCAGCACCGCCTCCACGCCGAGCCAGTCGGCAAGCGTCTCTTCCAGCTGCTGGTGAGCGCGGCTGTAACCCGTCACCAGGGGCGAGGCGCCTGCCCCTGCGCCATATTGCGCCACCCCCGCCGTGAAGGCGGCCTTGATGGCGGGGTGACCCGCAAGGCCCAGGTAGTCGTTGCCAGAGACGTTGAGGTAATCACGCCCCCCGACCCGGATCCGCCCACCGCTCGCCACATCCACCGGGGTGCGTCGGCGCAGCAGGGTGGCCTGTTCACGCTCGGCCAGCGCCTCCCCCAGGGCAAAGGGGCCGGTAACAACGGGCGTCATCATGGACGGAGGACATCTGCGCGGGAACGGGTGGCATCGTAGAAGAGTTCGCTCGGCTCGCTCTGGCGGTTCACCTCGGCCAGCAGCTCCTCCTCTTGAACCTGATCCGGCTTCTGGGCCCGCTGGGCGGGGCGAATGCCAAGGCGCTTGAAGAGCTGCATGTCGCTGTTCTCGTCCGGATTGGGGGTGGTCAGCAGCTTGCAGCCGTAGAAGATGGAGTTGGCCCCGGCCATAAAGCACATGGCCTGCATCTGCTCGTTCATCTTCTCCCGCCCGGCGGAGAGGCGCACGTGGGAGGCCGGCATCATGATGCGCGCCACGGCGATGGTGCGGATAAATTCGAACGGGTCCAGGTTCTCCTGGTTCTCCAGGGGCGTCCCCTTCACCTTGACCAGCATGTTGATGGGCACGCTCTCCGGGTGGCGCGGCAGATTGGCCAGCGCCATCAAGAGGCCCGCACGGTCTTTCGCCTGCTCCCCCATGCCGACGATGCCGCCGGAGCAGACCTTCATGCCGGCGCCGCGCACATGCTCCAGGGTGTCGAGCCTGTCCTGATAGGTGCGGGTGGTGATGATGTCGCCGTAGAACTCCGGCGAGGTGTCGAGGTTGTGGTTGTAGTAATCGAGCCCCGCCGCCCCGAGACGCGCCGCCTGATCGGCGGTCAGCATCCCGAGCGTCATGCAGGTCTCCATGCCGAGCCCGCGCACCTCTTCAATCATGCGCAGGATGTAGGGCATGTCCTTCTCTTTCGGGTTGCGCCAGGCCGCCCCCATGCAGAAGCGGGACGAGCCGTTGGCCTTGGCCTCCCGGGCCCGCTCCAGCACTTTTTCCACCTCCATCAGCCGCTCGGTCTCGAGCCCGGTGTGGTAGCGAGCGCTCTGGGGACAATATTTGCAATCTTCCGGGCAGGCCCCGGTCTTGATGGAGAGCAGGGTGCTTACCTGCACCTCGTTCGGGTCGAAATGGGCACGGTGCACCGTCTGGGCCTGGAACAGCAGATCGTTGAATGGCAGGGCAAAGAGATCCTGAACCTCGGACAGGGTCCAGTCGTGACGAAGGGCGTGGGCACCCGCGGTGAGAGCATTCATACATGGCTTCCGGTTGTTATTGGTGGGATCCTGCGCCGCGCTCAAGAGAGCGTTCGCCGCAAGACCCGCCAGCTGGACAGCGCGACGCCAGGGCGTGCGCGAAGCCAAGTGGCTGAAATTGTTGGCTAGTGTAGAGAGCACGCGTAGACTGTCAACACCGACCAGATCAAATCAATTGACAATAGAACACAAAATGACCAACCAAGAATTCGACCTGCACCACGTCTGGCACCCCTATACCTCCCTCACCCATCCCCTGCCCTGCTATGAAGTGGCCAGCGCCAAAGGGGTGACCCTCACCCTGACGGACGGGCGCGAGCTGGTGGATGGCATGAGCTCCTGGTGGGCCTGCGTTCACGGCTATCAGGTGCCGGAACTGGACGCGGCCGCCACCGCCCAGCTCGGCAAGATGTCCCACGTGATGTTTGGCGGCCTGACCCATGCCCCGGCGGTCGAGCTCTGCCGCAAACTGGTGGAGATCACCCCGAAGGGGCTGGATCGGGTCTTTCTGGCGGATTCCGGCTCGGTGGCGGTGGAGGTGGCCCTCAAGATGGCCCAGCAGTACTGGCATGCCAAAGGGACGCCCCGCGCCAAATTCGTTGCCCTTCGGGGCGGCTATCACGGCGACACCTTCGGCGCCATGAGCGTGTGCGACCCGGATGGCGGCATGCACGAGCTCTACCAGGGCTTCCTGCCCGAACACCATTTCGTCGAAGCGCCAAGCTGCCGCTTCCACGCTCAGTGGGACGAGCAGAGCGTGGTGGAGCTGGCCACCCTGGTGGCGGATCATCACGAGGAAATCGCCGCCATCGTGCTCGAACCCATCGTCCAGGGGGCGGGCGGCATGCGCTTCTACCACCCCCGCTACCTGCAGTGGGTGCGCGCCCTGTGCGACGAATTCGGCCTGCTGCTGATTGCCGACGAGATAGCCACCGGCTTTGGCCGCACCGGCCAGCTCTTTGCCTGCGACTGGGCCGGCATCAGCCCCGACATCATGTGCCTGGGCAAGGCGCTCACCGGCGGCTATCTGACGCTGTCGGCCACGCTCACGACCGAACATGTGGCTCGCACCGTGTGTGACGGCAAGGCAGGCGTCTTCATGCACGGCCCCACCTTCATGGGCAACCCGCTTGCCTGCGCGGTAGCCAACGCCTCCATCGAGTTGCTGCTCGCCTCCCCGTGGCAGGCGCGGGTGCAAGCCATCGAACACCAACTCAAAACCGAACTGGTGGAACTGACCCTGCACCCGGCGGTGGCGGATGTGCGGGTGCTCGGCGCCATCGGGGTGGTGGAGATGAAGGAGCGGGTGGACGTGGCGCGCATCCAGCGCAAGTTCGTGGAGCTGGGCGCCTGGATCCGTCCCTTTGGCAAGCTCATCTACCTAATGCCCCCCTTCGTCATCACCCCCGAGGAGCTGCGGGTATTGACCGGCGCCATCCACGAGGCCATCACCATCGGCGAATATTGAGTCCGGATGAACGGGCCCTGCATGAGAACGCAGGGCCTTTCGGCGCTTTTTCATCAGAATGTGAGCAAGACACCAAAACCCGTCCGGCGAGGAGAGTAGACTGCGCGGGTTTTACCCAACAGATGTACCAGCCCCATGCGCCTCTCCATTGCTGCCAAGATCAACTTCTTCCTGCTCTTCATCTTCTCCATGGTATTGGTGTTTTCCGCGGCCTATCAGGCGGTGCGCGAGCGTGACCTCATCCTGACCCTCATCAAGGAGCAGAGCCGCGAGCAGACCGAGGCCTACTTCGACGGCCTCAACATGCTGATGCTGACCGGCAAGATGGACGCCCGCGACACCCTGCGCGCCAAGTTTCTCCATCACGCCCACGTGGAAGATGCCCGCATCGTGCGCGGGGCGGCGGTCAACAAGCAGTACGGGCCGGGCCGTGACGTCGAGGCCCCGAAGGACAGGTACGATGCCCTGGCGCTGGCGGGCAAGGGGAGCCTGGAGGTAGAGCATGACGGCATGCACAGCCGGCTGGTGGTGACCCGCCCGCTGCTGGCCAGAAAGGATTTTCGCGGTACCGACTGCACCAGCTGCCACCAGGTGCCGGAAAACACCGTGCTGGGGGCGGTGCGTTTTGACTACTCCCTCGACACCCTGTTTACCCGGGTGGAGCAGAACATCCTCACCTCGGCCCTGAGCCTCACCCTCATCTTCGGGCTGGGACTCCTGCTCACCCTCTGGGTCATCCGCACCTGGATAGTCCGCCCCCTCAACCAGCTGACCCGCTCCATGGAGGAGGCCACCGATCGCAACGACTTCGGCCACAGGCTGGAGGGGGATGAAGGGGACGAGATTGGCCGGGTGGCGCTCGCCTACAACCAGATGCTCGACAGCGTGGAGCGCCAGATAGGCAAGCGCCCCGCCTCTCAGGGGCTGGATGACGGCGACGGCCCTCAGCCCCGGTAGTAAAGCAGCAGGCAGGCCACCAGGATCAGCAGCAGGATGAAGAGATTGACGTGGCGGGCATCTTCCTGCCGACGGCTGCGGCCACGGGCCAGCACCAGCACCACCAGGGTCAGCAGGCAGCAACCCCAGAGCCCGCGCTCCAGCCAGGGGGTAAGCAGGGGGTCCCAGCTCTGGCGCACCTTGACGCCCCCATAGACCAGAAAGCCGTAAGCCACCTCTGGCCGGGCGAAGTGATAGAGGGAGAGCAGGGCGACAAAGCCGCCCCAGCAGAGGATCACCAGCCCCTGCAACACCCGTATCCAGCCATCCGGCCCCCGCCTGCGCTCCTTCACCCTCACCCCCGTCCAGCCGCCATGATCCATGCACTATGCATGGGGAAATCCCCGCAAGGGTCCGACATTTTTGCTTGTTTATCAAACCTGCGCGGGTAAGATGAACGGCTTAGTCTGCCATGGTGGGCCAACTGCGCCCGGGCCAGACCCCTAGTGTTGCAAATAGCGCTGCAAGAACAAGCTGGAGACAATATTTCGATGACGCACGCATCCGTAGTTGATGTGCTGGCCGGTAAGTATTCGGTCGGCACCACCCTGACTGTGAAAGGGTGGATCCGGACCCGCCGCGATTCCAAGGCGGGGATCTCATTTTTGGCCGTTTCCGATGGCTCCTGCTTCCATCCGGTGCAGGCCGTCGCCCCCAATACCCTGGCCAATTACGAGAATGAAGTGCAACGTCTGACCACAGCTTGCTCCGTCGAAGTGACCGGCACCGTGGTCGAGTCCCAGGGCAGCGGCCAAGCGTTCGAACTGCAGGCCACCGAGGTCAAGGTGGTGGGCTGGGTCGAAGATCCGGACACCTACCCCATGTCTGCCAAGCGCCACAGCATCGAGTACCTGCGCGAGCAGGGCCACCTGCGTGCCCGCACCAACATCGTCGGTGCCGTGACCCGGGTGCGCAACTGCCTCTCCCAGGCCATTCACCGCTTCTTCCACGAACAGGGCTACCTCTGGATCGCGGCGCCCCTCATCACCGCCTCCGACACTGAAGGGGCCGGCGAGATGTTCCGCGTCTCCACCCTGGACATGGAAAACCTGCCGCGCACCCCCGAAGGCAAGGTGGACTACGACAAGGACTTCTTCGGCAAGGAGACCTTCCTGACCGTGTCCGGCCAGCTGAACGTCGAAACCTACGCCTGCGCCCTGTCCAAGGTCTACACCTTCGGCCCGACCTTCCGCGCCGAAAACTCCAACACCAGCCGCCACCTGGCCGAGTTCTGGATGGTGGAGCCGGAAGTGGCCTTCGCCGATCTGGAAGACAACGCCGCCCTGGCCGAAGCCATGCTGAAGTACGTCTTCAACGCCGTGCTGACCGAGCGCCGCGACGATCTGGAGTTCTTCGCCCAGCACGTGGACAAGGACGCCATCGGCCGTCTGGAGCGCTTCGTCGCCTCCGACTTCGCCCAGATTGACTACACCGACGCCATCGACGTGCTGCAAAACTGCGGCAAGAGCTTCGAGTTCCCGGTCTCCTGGGGCATCGACCTCTCCTCCGAGCACGAGCGCTACCTGGCCGAGGAGCACTTCAAGTCCCCGGTGGTGGTGAAGAACTACCCGAAGGACATCAAGGCCTTCTACATGCGCCTCAACGACGACGGCAAGACCGTTGCCGCCATGGACGTACTGGCCCCGGGGATCGGCGAGATCATCGGCGGCTCCCAGCGTGAAGAGCGCCTCGAGGTGCTGGATGCCCGTCTGGCCGAGATGGGCCTGAACAAGGAAGACTACTGGTGGTACCGCGATCTGCGTCGCTATGGCACCGTGCCCCACTCCGGCTTCGGTCTGGGCTTCGAGCGCCTGGTGGTCTACGTGACCGGCATGGGCAACGTGCGCGACGTGATCCCCTTCCCCCGTACTCCCCGCACCGCCGAGTTCTAAGGCGACCCGCCTACTCGCACCGTGCAAAAGCCGACCCCCGGGGTCGGCTTTTTTTATGCCCGCCTCGCTCTTCCCGCACCTGTCATTTCCGCCTTTTGCATTCCAAACCCTGTGCTCTCCCCCATCTTTCCCGTCATTTATCTGGTGTGCGCCAGGAGGCGGTCCCCTGTTCAAGGGCTGAACCGTAGTTTTTATGCACTTAAATCGGAAAAAAGCCGGTTGTTGAAGCAACGCAATTTTTTACCCCTTTAGGGGTGACAAAATGTCCATTAACCCTTCAGGGGTAATTGATGACAGCGGATCCCGGGCAGCTGGCCGATGGGGACATGGATAAAACACACGAGGTAATGGAATGATCTTGATGGAATTTTTGGTGGTACTCGGCTGCTTGCTGCTGGGTACCCGCTTCGGGGGCATGGGGCTGGGTCTCATCAGCGGCATTGGTCTGTTCCTGCTGACCTTCGTCTTCGGCCTGGTGCCGGGCGAGCCGCCGGTGCAGGTAATGCTGACCATACTGGCGGTCATTGGCTGCGCCGCCACCCTGCAGACCGCCGGCGGTCTCAACCTGATGATGCAGGTGGCCGAGCGTCTGCTGCGCCGTCACCCCCAGTACATCACCCTGCTGGCGCCGCTCACTACCTGGACCCTCACCTTCCTGTGCGGCACCGGCCACGTGGTCTATACCATGTTCCCCATCATCGCCGACATCGCGCTGCAGAAGAACATCCGCCCGGAGCGCCCCATGGCAGTGGCATCCGTTGCCTCCCAGATGGCCATCTGCGCCTCGCCGGTCTCGGTGGCCGTGGTCTCCATGGTCTCCATCCTGGCGGCGGCTCACGGCGTGGGTCAGGCCTACGGTCTGCTCGACATCCTGATGGTGGCCATCCCCTCCTCGCTCACGGGTGTCATGATGGCGGCCCTGTGGAGCCTGCGCCGCGGCAAGGATCTGGACAAGGACGAGGAGTTCCAGGCCAAGATCAAGGACCCTGCCCAGCGGGACTTCATCTACGGCGGTGGTGAAACCCTGCTCAACACCAAGTTCCCGAAAGAGGCCTACTGGTCGACCTGGATCTTCTTCGCCGCCATCGCTGCCGTGGTGCTGCTGGGGGCCAATGAGGCGCTGCGCCCCGTCTTCACCATCAAGGAGAAGACGGGCCCCCTCTCCATGAACCTGGTGATCCAGATGATGATGCTGATCGCCGGCGCCATCATCCTGATGCGCTGCAAGGTCAAGCCGGGGGAGATCGCCAACGGCGCCGTCTTCAAGGCGGGCATGGTCGCCATCTTCTCCGTGTTCGGGGTCGCCTGGATGAGTGAAACCTTCTTCCAGGCCCACATGCCGCTGCTCAAGGAGACCCTGGCCCACGTGGTACAGGCCCAGCCCTGGACCTACGCCCTGGTGCTCTTCCTCATCTCCAAGCTGGTGAACAGCCAGGCCGCGGCGCTCACCGCCATCGCCCCCATGGGGCTGGCGCTGGGGGTCGAACCCAAGCTGCTCATCGCCTTCCTGCCGGCGAGCTACGGCTACTTCGTGCTGCCGACCTACCCGAGCGATCTCGCCTGCATCGGCTTCGACCGCTCCGGCACCACCCGCATCGGCAAGTTCATCATCAACCACAGCTTCATCATTCCGGGCCTCATCGGGGTGGTGACCTCCTGTACCCTGGGCTTCATCCTGACCAGCATCCTGCTGTAACAGGCATCCAGTGCGAGCGGCTCCCCCGTGGGAGCCGCTTTTTTATCCCCGCATCCCCGGCCCGCGCTTTGCCATCGCCCCCCACTCTGGGTAGCATGAGCCCTCTTTTATTCAGCGGAAATCCCCCATGTCTCGCGTCATCCTGCTCTGGAGCGGCGGCAAAGATGCCATGCAGGCCCTCTGCCACGCCCGGGAAGCGGGCCATCAGGTGGTGGCCCTGGTCACCTTTGCCCCGCCAGCGCCCCGCTTTCTCGCCCATCCTCTGTCACAGGTTCGCCGTCAGGCGGCGGCCCTCGCGCTGCCCCATCGGCTGGTCACCATCGAGGCGCCCTTCGATCTCGGTTATGAGCGGGCCCTGGCGGCATTGAAAGAGGAGTGGCAACTCGATGGGGTCGTCACCGGCGACATCGACAGCGTGGGGGGCGCGCCGAACTGGATCCGCGAGCGCTGTCGCCCCCTGGGGCTCACCGTCCACACCCCTCTCTGGCAGCAACCCCGCGAGGCGTTGCTGGCGGACATGCTGGCCCGCGGCATCGTCGCCCACCTCTCCTGCGTCGATACCCGGGTACTGGCCCCCGAGTGGGTGGGGCGCAGGCTCGATGCGGCCACCCTGGCCGAATTGCAGCAACTGGCGGCAACCCGGGGCTTCGATGCCTGCGGCGAGCAGGGGGAGTACCACACCATGGTGACCGACGGCCCCGGGTTTGCGGCGCCGCTGACGCTCGGCCACTGGCAGGTGGCGCGCCAGGAGCACCTCGCCTATCTGCAAGAGGACGAGGAATGACCTCTCTCGAGGGCGACACATAAAAAACGGGAGGCGATGGCCTCCCGTTTTGCTTGTCCTTAACGTTGACCTATTTGGCCAGCTTGCCCAGCACCCGCTTAAGCAGGCGGATGCGCGGCTCGATGCTCTCCAGCAGCAGGAACTCCCCCTCCGAGTGGAAGCCGCCCCCCATGGGGACGAAGCCATCGAGGGACGGCACGCCTGCGGCGGCGGTGAAGTTGGCATCCGAGCCGCCACCGGCCTCCAGCCAGGTGAAGGGGACGCCCTCCTCCCTGCCTGCCGCCTCCACCAGCGCCATCAGGGCCTCGGTGTCGCCGCTCGGGCGCATCGCGGGCTTGAAGCTCTGGCGCGCCACCTCGACCCGGCAACCGGCGAGGAAGGGGTTGTTGGCCATGAAGGTGAGCCGGTCGTGCACCGCCTGCGCCTCTTCGTTGCGCCAGAAGCGCAGATCCACGATCGCCTCGGCAAAGTCGGGCACCACGTTGACGCCGGTCCCCCCCTGCACCACCCCCACGTTCATGGTGGTGCCGGTTTCCATGTTGACCTGCTGGTTGATGGCGAGCACCCAGTGGGCCAGCTCCGTGATGGCGGAGATCCCTTGTGCCAGGGCCGAACCGGCATGGGAGGCCTTGCCGTGGAAGGTGATGCGGTACTTGGCATTGCCCTTGCGGGCGCTGATGAGATCCCCGCTCGGGCGCGCCGCCTCGGCCACCAGCACGCAGCCGCTCTGTCTGGCTTTTTTCACCAGCCATTCTTTGGACCAGGGGGAACCAATCTCCTCGTCGCAGTTGCAGCAAACCAGCACCTTGAGCCTGGCCAGCACGGCCGGGTCCAGCTCTTTCAAGGCATACCAGGTGGAGAGCAGGCCGCTCTTCATGTCCGAGACGCCGGGGCCAAAGGCCTGATTGCCTTCGATTTTCAGCGGTCGCTTGGCCGCCGTCCCCTCGGGGAAGACGGTGTCCATGTGGCCCACCAGCATGACGTCGTAGTGATCCGCCCCCGGGGCATTGGTTGCCTCGAGGCAGGGGCCGCACTCGGCGGCGAACTGGTGGCGGGTCACCTGCCAGCCGATGGCCTCATATTTCTCGGTCATGATGTCGGCGACCCGGGCCACCCCGGCCGGGGTGCGGGTGCCGCAGTCGAGGTTGATGAGCGGGGCGAGATCCGCCAGATAGGTATCGAGGGAAAACGGGCGCGTGAGGTCGTTCATTGTCTTCTCCATGGAACAATCTGCGTAAAACACAGACTGTTTTTGCAACGATAAGAGTGGGCGGGCACTCGACGCCGCCTCGTCAACGGCGGTCGGCCAGCGTGGATCAACTGGCCGCCGCCTCTACTACACCAGAGCCTTTACATGAACAGCAGATAGTTGAGGAGCAGCGCCGTCACCAGGGCCCCCGCCATGGGCACGCTGGTGCGCTTGACCACCACGAAGGGAGAGACCTTGGCGATGCCCGCACAGGCGATGAGCACCGCCGCGATGGGGGAGACGGTGCGGCCGATGCTCGAGGCGAGCTGCATCGGCAGCAGCATGGTCACCGCTGGCACGCCAAACTTGGCTGCCACCGCGGGGGCCAGGGAGGAGAAACTGAGGAAGGCTGCGTTGCCCGAGCCCATGATGACCGCCGCCACCATGATGAGCCCCACCATCACCAGGGTCATCAGGCCGCTGCCGATGCCTGCATTGCTGGCAGAATGGAGCAGGGTGTCGATGGCGCCGATGGCCTTGAGGGATTCGGCGAAGAGCTCGGCACAGACGATGAGCGCCACCACGGGGCCGAACACCTTGCCCATGCCGTCGAGGAAGCTCGACAGCCCCGCGAAGGCGGTGCGCACCGAGCGGGTGCGCAGCAGCTCGCACAGCATGCCGATAAAGACCGACAGCAGCATGGCCACCTCCACGCTGACGCTGATGGTGGTCACCAGGAGCTTGGAGAAGGTCATCATCAGTACGAAGGGGATGATGGGCAGCAGGCCGTACCAGGTCGGCGCCGCCACCTCGTCCGCCCCTTTTTCGTCAAGCTCCGCGTGCTCGCCGCGATGCAGGGCCGGATCCCAGCCCTCCTGGCTGTCACAGTGCCGCTGCCAGAAGAAGTGCAGCACCATGGTCACCAGCAGCATGGGGACCACCAGCCAGATCTGGTAGTCGACGAAGTAGCTGGTGGGATCCATGCCGGATTGACCGGCGGAGAAGATGGCGTTGGTCTGGGTCGGGCCGATTTCGAACGCCTGGGAGGTGGCGATGACGCCGCAGGCGGAAGCCGGGCTGATGCCGAGGTTGCGCATCACAGGGTACATGGTGACCATCAACAACAGGCCAAGGCCGGTGGCGGAGGTGACGAACAGGGAGACGAAGACCGCCACCAGGTAGCAGATGGCCAGCATCAGGTAGCTGGACTGGATGCCCGCCACCGGCTTGACCGCCACCCGCACCAGGGCCTGGGAGGCGCCGATATGGGACATGTAGGTGGCAAAGCCCGCCACCGCCATGATGGTGAGGCCAAGGCCCGCCGCCCGGTAGGAGAAGATCCCCTTGAACACCTCGAACAGGTCGAACAGGGCGAAGCCGGTGCTCTTGTCGGCGGGCAGAATGGGGTGCAATCCCAGCCAGTAGGCCACCGCAAAGAGGGCCATGCCTGCCAGCGCCAGCACCGCCTGCGGGTTGTAATCCTTGATGATGCCGTAGACCACGGCGATCAGCACGAGCAAGACGAAGACGAGTTCCAAGGTGCACTCCTGACAAGATTATCGAGAAGCGCAATCTAGTGGGGGATCTCCCCTTTCCTCTTGATCACCATCAATAAAGATGGAAAAAGCAAACGGTTGTAGATTTTTATTCCGAAAATAAAACCAAAAACGACATTTAACATCACGAAACTGGATCTAGAATGCTCCCCAGGGTATCCCTGACCGACAACCGCCACTTTGTTTGCGTTGGATCAACATCCCGCCGGGGTGAACTGGCCAAGATGCCCGTCGACACAGAGCGACCATTTCGCACCGGAGAGAGTTATGACAAACCAAGCCACCGCAGGCACCCCGACCTGCGACTGCAAGCTGTGGGACATCCTCGTCGAGTCTGCAAAGGAACGCACCACCATTCGTTACTCCAAACTGGCCAGGCAGGCCGGGCTGGAGCAGTGCCAGGATGAACTGCGCACCCTGCTGCAACGCATCCGCATGTATTGCACCGAAAATCACCTGCCCATTCTCTCCGCCATCGTGATGGATGACGTGGGCAAGTACGCCGGCCTCTCCTCCAGCCTGCCGGATGCCCCCTGGGAGCGGGCACGGGTCTTCGATCACGAGTGGACCACCCTGCACTGAGTGCCGCCCCCTGAATCCGGAACGCGCCCAGACCAGCAGGCGCGTTCTGGTTTTTGGCCCCCGCCGTTTCTTCCCCGGCCCCAGCGGCCCCATCCGGCCAGGTGTGCTTCCCTGTGAGGCTCCCTGCCCCCTGTCGTCCTATCCGGCCAGGTGTGCAGCATAAGGGCCTCCTCCCTCGGTCTCCCCCTTTGATGCCGCAGCGCATCCCGTCCCAGACCAGCGTGTGCTGGCGCGCGGCCCCCTCCCTTCTCCACTCGGCCTGACTGGTAAAACCAGCCCATCCGGCCATGAGCGTTGCCATGGGGGGGCCACAATGCCAGAATCGGGCCCTTGCACGATTTCAGGGCCGCCGGCCCGCAGACAAAGGATCCCCCATGGCCACCACCCTCTATGGCATCAAGAACTGCGACACCATCAAGAAGGCCCGCAAGTGGCTGGAGGAGGCGGGTATCGATTACCGCTTTCATGATCACCGCGCCGACGGTCTGAGCCCGGAACAGCTCGATCTCTGGCTCGCCAAGCTGGGCTGGGAAGCCCTGCTCAACACCCGTGGCACCACCTTCCGCGCCCTGCCGGAAGCAGAAAAACAGGGGCTCGACACCGCCAAGGCCCGTGACCTGCTGCTGGCCCACCCGGCCATGATCAAGCGCCCGCTGCTGGACCAGGACGGCACCCTGACCCTGGGCTTCAAGGCAGACCTCTATCAATCCCTCTTCTCCCGTTAACTTTTTCTGTTAAGGAACACCGATGTCGGACGTCATCACACTGGCCAAGGATCTGATCAGCCGCCCCTCCGTGACCCCCCTGGATGAAGGGTGCCAGACCCTGATGGCGGAGCGCCTCGCACGCCTGGGGTTCGTCATCGAACCCATGGTCTTTGAGGACACCACCAACCTCTGGGCACGCCGTGGCAGCGAGGATCCCCTCTTCTGCTTCGCCGGCCACACCGACGTGGTACCCGCCGGCCCCCTGGAGAAGTGGGACACCCCGCCATTCGAGCCGACCATCAAGGACGGCATGCTCCATGGCCGGGGCGCCGCCGACATGAAGGGGTCTCTGGCCGCCATGGTGGTGGCGACCGAGCGCTTCGTGGCCGAGCACCCGGACCACAAGGGCTCCATCGCGTTTCTCATCACCTCGGATGAAGAGGGGCCCTTCATCAACGGCACGGTACGCGTCATCGACACCCTGGAGGCACGCAACGAGAAGATCCGCTGGTGCATCGTCGGCGAGCCCTCCTCCACCGCCCAGGTCGGGGACGTGGTGAAGAACGGCCGTCGCGGCTCCATCACCGGCGATCTGCTGGTGCGCGGGGTGCAGGGCCACGTCGCCTACCCCCATCTGGCGGACAACCCTATCCACAAGGCGGCCCCGGCGCTGGCGGAGCTCGCCGCCATCGAGTGGGACAAGGGCAACGCCTACTTCCCCCCCACCAGCTTCCAGATCGCCAACATCCAGGGCGGCACCGGCGCCTCCAACGTCATCCCGGGGGAGTTGCAGGTCCAGTTCAACTTCCGCTTCAGCACCGAGCTCACCGATGCGGCTATCCGCGAGCGGGTCGAGGCGCTGCTGACCCGTCACGGCCTGGACTTCGAGCTGAAGTGGACCCTCTCCGGCCAGCCCTTCCTGACGGACACCGGCGCCCTGCTGGACGCCACTGTCGCCGCCGTGGCGGCAGTGAACGGCCAGCAGCCGGCCCTGCTCACCACGGGGGGCACGTCCGATGGGCGCTTCATCGCTCCCACCGGGGCGGAAGTCATCGAGCTCGGCCCGGTCAACGCCACCATCCACAAGGTGAACGAGTGCGTGAAGGCGGACGATCTGGATCTGCTGGCGGATATGTACCAAGGGGTGCTGGCACGACTGCTGGCATGAGCGGCGCTCCGGACAAGAGAGACCAGACCATGAATCAGGATCAACTGCTTGGGCTGGATGAGAGCCACCTCATCCTGGTGGGGCGCGGCCCCCATCGTCTGACCGCCGCCACCGCGGCGGCCTTCAACGACATGCAGGTGGCTGCCGCCCATGCCGGTTTCAACCTGCAGGCGGCCTCCAGCTGGCGCGGCTTCGAGCGCCAGCTCGCCATCTGGAACGGCAAATGGCGCGGGGAGCGCCCTCTGCTGGATGCGCACAACCAGCCCCTCGATGCCCTGCAACTGGGCGAGACCGAGCGACTGCACGCCATCCTGCACTGGAGCGCCCTGCCCGGCACCAGCCGCCATCACTGGGGCACGGATCTCGACATCTACGATCCGGACTGCCTGCCCGCCGGCACCCGGCTCGCGCTGGAACCCTGGGAGTACGAGGCGGGCGGCTGGTTTGCCGATTTGCGCGAATGGCTGGACGATCACATGAACGACTTCGGCTTCTTCCTGCCCTATGCAAAAGGGGAGCAACCGGATCAGGGGGTGGCCTACGAGCCCTGGCACCTGAGCTTCGCGCCCGAATCCGACGGGCTGGCCCTGGATCCGGCGGCGCTGGCGCTTTGTCTGGAACGAGCGGATATTGAAGGCAAGGAGTGCATCCTGGCTCATCTCGACGAGATCCTGGCCCGCTATGTCACCCCGGCACACCACGAAAGGAGATTCTGATGAGCTTGTGGTTATGGATAGGCTTGCCGCTGCTGTTTTTGCTCGGCCTGTTTCTCAACGCCATCAAGGACATGAAGCAGCTCGAGAAACAGCTGCCCAAGTACAAGGACAAGATCCGGGAGGTCAAGGACGACGAGGACGACTGACCCCCTCGCAGGAGCCCGTCGGCGCTCCTGCACCCTTCCCGTCCACGGCATTTTTTCGCCCTCTGCCGCCCCCCTCTGCCTGCACTGAAAGCCCCATCCATTGCCCCCTTTCCCTGCGCTTTCCCGCGCGGGCACTCCGCCCTCACCCTGCTTGAAAACAGCGCAACAAACGTAAAAAACTGCAAAACAATGCACAATTAAGCCACACAAAGGGGGTCAATCTGCATATAATGTGCCTGTTTTGCAGCCCGCCATAAGGAGTTCGCCATTGGATGCTACCACCGTCAACAGTTTCTTCTTCATCGGTGCCCTGTTGGTGGGTGCCAGTGTCCTGTTGAGCGCACTCTCCTCCAGAGTCGGCATCCCCATTCTGGTCATCTTCCTCGCCGTCGGCATGCTGGCGGGTGAGGATGGTCCCGGCGGCATCCACTTCGCCGACTACTCGGTCGCCTACCTGGTGGGCAACCTGGCACTGGCCATCATTCTGCTGGACGGCGGCATGCGCACCCGGGTCTCCTCCTTTCGGGTCGCGCTCTGGCCCGCGCTCTCGCTGGCCACGGTCGGGGTGGCCATCACCACCGGCCTCACGGGCCTCGCCGCCGCCTGGCTGTTCGACCTCAACCTGATGCAGGGGATGCTCATCGGTGCCATCGTCGGCTCCACCGATGCGGCGGCGGTCTTCTCCCTGCTCGGCGGGCGCAGCCTCAACGAGCGGGTCAGCGCCACCCTGGAGATTGAATCGGGCAGCAACGATCCCATGGCGGTCTTTCTCACCGTCACCCTGATCGAGGTGCTGGCCACCGCCCAGCAGGGGCTGGATGCCGGCTTCCTGCTACTGCAACTCGTCAAGCAGTTTGGTCTGGGCGCTGGCATCGGCCTTGCGGGGGGCTGGCTGCTGTGGAAGCTCATCAACAGTGCCAAGCTCGCCCCCGGTCTCTATCCCCTGCTCACCGTGAGCGGCGGCCTGCTCATCTTCGCCCTCACCACGGCGGTGGGGGGCAGCGGCATCCTCGCCATCTACCTCACCGGCCTGCTGCTTGGCAATCTCTCCCTGCGCAGCCGCAGCACCACCCTCTCCGTGCTGGACGGCCTGACCTGGCTCAGCCAGATCGGCATGTTCCTGGTGCTGGGGCTGCTCGCCTCTCCCCACAAGCTGCTGCCCATCGCCCTGCCGGCACTGGCCCTGGCCATGTGGATGATCCTGTTTGCCCGTCCGGTGTCGGTCTGGATTGGACTGCTGCCGTTCAAGAACTTCGCGCCGCGCGAGCGCTGGTTCATCTCCTGGGTGGGGCTGCGCGGCGCCGTGCCCATCATCCTGGCGGTCTTCCCCATGATGGCGGGGCTGCCCAATGCCCAGCTCTACTTCAATGTCGCCTTCTTCGTGGTGCTGGTTTCGCTCATCCTGCAGGGCAGCTCGCTGCCGTTGGCATCAAAGCTGGCGCGAGTGGAGGTGCCCGCACCGCCCTCTCCCATCAACCGCTCTGGGCTGGAAATCGATCTCGACAGCCAGTGGGAGACCTTCGTCTATCGCCTGAGCGCCGAGAAGTGGTGCATCGGCTCCCCCTTGCGGGAGCTGCGCATGCCTCAGGGCACCCGCATCTGCGCCCTGTTCCGCGGCCAGGAGCTGCTCCACCCCTCGGGCAGTACCTGCCTGCAATCCGATGACATCCTCTGCGTCATCGGCCACGAGCACGACCTGCCCGCCCTCGGTCAGCTCTTCAGCCAGGCGCCGGAGCAGGATCTGGGCCCGCGCTTCTTCGGTGACTTCCTGCTGGAGGCCAACGCCAGGCTGGTGGATCTCGCCCCGCTCTACGGGCTGGATGTGAGCGAGGTGGCGGATCAGAACCTCGGCGATTTTATTGCCCATCAGTTGGGCGATAATCTGGTGGTCGGTGACCATGTCGCCTGGCAGGGACTGCTCTGGACGGTGGCGGAAATGGAAGAGGGTGAACCCCGCAAGATAGGGGTACGCTTCCTGGAAGAAGACCCCGTCTAGGCGCCGGCCATCGTAGCCCGCATTTGTGTGAGAAGGGAGTGAACCATGCCTTATCAAACCCTGTTGTCCGGTCTGTATCCTCCCTCGCCCAAGCTGGGCCTCATCGAGGGTTTCTTTGGCAAGGGCTGGAGCTGGGAAGCCCGTGCCCGCTACGCCCAGTGGCTGCCCCGCCACGGCTATGGCTTCTACCTCTACGCCCCCAAGGAAGACGGCTACCTGCGCAAGCACTGGGCCACCCCCTGGCCCGCCGACCAGCTTGAAGCCCTGTGCCAGCTCGCCCGCCAGTGCCGGGAGAACGGTCTGGCCTTCGGGGTGGGCCTGAGCCCCATGGGAGCCCATCACGACTATGCCCGCCAGCGACCCGCCCTGCTGGAGAAGGTGAGGCTCATCGAAGAGGCGCTCAAGCCCGATATCCTGGCGATCCTGTTTGACGACATGAAGGGGGACACCCCGGATCTCGCCCACTGGCAGCTCACCATCGCCCACGACATCGCGGCCCACACCGACGCAGGCCGCCTGCTGTTCTGCCCCAGCTACTACAGCACGGATCCGGTGCTGGAGAAGGTGTTCGGTGCCATGCCCCCCCACTATCTGCAGGATCTGGGTCAGGGGCTCGACAGGCGCATCGATGTCTTCTGGACCGGCCCCAAAGTCTGCTCCACCGAGTATCCGGCTGCCCACCTCAAACAGGCCGCCGACTGGCTCCATCGCAAGCCCTTCCTGTGGGACAACTATCCGGTCAATGACGGCAGCAAGGCGAGCAGCTTCCTGCACCTGCGCGCCTTCGAAAACCGTCCGGCAGAGCTGGCAGATCTCGTGAGCGGCCATGCGGTCAATCCCATGAAACAGGCGGCCCTCTCGGCACTGCCGCTCGCCACCCTGCCCATGAGCTACAAGCTCGGCAAGCAGTACGATCCTGACAAGGCGCTTCACGCCTCCCTCAACGCCACCTGCGGGCCGCAGATCTCCGCCATGATCCAGGCAGACCTGCCGCTCTTCCAGGACATCGGTCTGGCCCAGCTCACACCCGAGCAGGTCATCCATCTCAAGAGCCGCTACCTGCCGTTCCAGGATCAGGCCTGCGTGAACGAGATCCTGCGCTGGCTGGCCGGGGAGTACGTGTTCGATCCGGACTGCCTGACCGACTGACCTCATGAGTCCATGAAAAGTGGGGTCATGAATAAACGGGCCCATGTAAAAGGCCACCTCCCGGGCAGGGAGGTGGCCTTTTTGCATCATCTCTCTTCAGGTGCCCCATGGCGTCACATAGGGCGGCAGATTGAGCGGGTGTTTAACCGAAGGCCAGCCAGACCCCGACAAACAGCATGAGAGAGCCCGCGATCCGGTTCATCAGAGTGACATTGCCGCTCTTGGCGAGGAAATGGCGCAAGGTGCGGCCACCGCTGGCATAGAGCATCAGGCAGGAGAACTCGATGACCAGGATGAGCGCGACCAGGGCCCCTATCTGGGGTGCCATCGGCTTGGCCGCATTGATGAAGGGGGGCAGCAGGGAGACCATGAAGGCCCACCCCTTGGGGTTGGCGATGGCGGTCACGAACCCCTGCACGGCCAGTCCCATGGGGCTGGTCTGCTGGCCCGCCGAGAGATCCGCCGGGATGGCCATCTTGCCCTTGGCCTGCCACATCTGGATGCCGAGCCAGACCAGGTAGGCGCCACCTACATATTTGAATGCTGAGAACAGGGCCGGGTAGTTGAGCATGACTGCCGCCACCCCGACCACCGACAGCACGGAGACCAGGCCGACGCCGACAAGCTCCCCCCACATCATGTGCAGGGTACGGCGCACCCCCAGACTCATGCCCAGGGTCATCGCCAGGGTCATGCACATACCGGGGGTTACTGAGACAAAAAAGAACGTGGGAATAAAGAGCGCCAAGATGGCGGGATCAATCCAGTCGGACACACTACACCTCCAGGGTAACAAGCAGACGATCTTGCCTATCACACTCTTTTAACACAAGAAAAACCTTTTCATTCAGCAAGAATTCAGCATTAAAAACCCTGTGACAAGGATTGTCGCGCCTGTGTAAGATGCCGCCTCACTCCTCTTTCGGGTTAGGATCTTTCATGTCATTGAATAATCTGTCCATTCGTCTTCAAGTGCTTATCCCTCTCCTGCTCGCCAGCCTGTTGATGCTGCTGATGGCCGTGATCAGCAAACAGGAAATCGACGGTGCCATTCAGGACATGAATGAAACCACCGCCAGCGTCACCCGCCACAAGGACGACATCGCGGCCCTGATCCACGCCACCTACCGGCTGCGCACCAACGCCATCTACGGCCTGTACGATGAGGCCCTCTTCGCCCAGTTGCCGGCCCAGCTCTCCGCCGCCGAGCAGGAGATTGGCGCCATCCTGACCAGACTGGTTGTCACCGGAGCCGAGCAGGACAACCGTCAGGTCGCGGCCGCCCTGCAGGCCTACCTCGGCCATACCCGCAGCAGCATGCTGCCCCTGCTGACCGCCAAGTACCAAGGCAGTGGCGATCCCGCCGCCTATGAGCAGGCCCGCCTGCACTTTCGCGATCTGGGGGAGGCGCTCATCAAGCAGATCGATGCCATGTCCGTCCACATCAATCAGCTGACCCAGACTGAGATTGCCGAGGAGCAGGCCCACTACCGCGCGACCCTGCTGCGCACCCTGCTGCTGATGGGGGGCACCCTGATCGCGGCCCTGCTGGGCGGCTGGTGGATCTCCGGGCGCATCGTGCAGCCCATCGGCCAGTTGCAGGAGGTGATGCACGCCGTCGCCCTCGGCCGCTTCAACGTGCGTGCCAATGCCGAAGGCAACAACGAGCTGGGCCAGCTCGCCAGGGATATCAACCGGACCCTGAGCCAGCTTGCCAACACCATCCAGACCCTGACCGGCATCAGTGGCAATGTGGCCTCCGCCGCCACCGAGCTTGCCGCTGTGATGACCCAGGCAGAGGTCAACGCCCAGCAGCAGCGCGGTGAGACCGAACAGGTGGCCTCCGCCGTCACCGAGCTGGCCAGCACCGCCGACAACGTCAACCACAACGCCGCCCTGGCCGACGAGCTGGCCCGGGATGCCAACAGTCGGGTCGAGCAGGGGCTGGCCCTGTTTGCCGAAAGCATCGAGGCCAACGGCCGCATGGCGGGCAGTCTGGAGAACGCCGCGACTGTGGTGGCCAGGCTCAAGTCCCAGTCCGAGCAGATCGGCAAGGTGATCGAAGTCATTCAGAGCATTTCGGAGCAGACCAACCTGCTGGCCCTCAACGCCGCCATCGAGGCGGCCCGCGCCGGTGAAAGCGGCCGCGGCTTTGCGGTGGTGGCCGACGAAGTGCGCCTGCTGGCCGCCCGTACCCAGGACTCCACCAAGGAGATCCAGGCCATCATCGAGCAGTTGCAGAGCCAGTCCCTCTCCGCCAACAGCGGCGTGCAGCAGACCCTGGAGATCCTCGGCCACAACCGGCAGCTCTCCGCCGAGGTACAGGCATTGCTGGGGGGCATCACGGATGCGGTCAACCAGATCAACGGTGCCAACGCCCAGGTGGCGACCGCGGCAGAACAACAATCCTGCGTCACCGCCGACATCAGCCGCAACCTCACCAACATCCACGAGATCGTGAACCAGAACGCCGCCGGCATCAGCCAGAGTGCCGCCGCCAGTCACGAACTGTCACAGCTCGCCGAGCAGCAGCGCAGGCAGCTCGCCCAGTTCCTGCTCTGATACTGCGAGGATCTCTTCGATACCGCGGGGCCCGGCGCTGGCCCCGCACTTGCCCCTCCCCCTTCACGCCTCCTGTTTAAAACGGGTTTTTGCCATCAAGGTGTCATTGGGGGCTGGGCTGCATTCGCAAATGTGGGTATGGTAGAGGCACGTCACTCCCCCTCATCGAGAGATCATCATGAGCCTGAAGTTCAAGAAACCCGCTTTTATCATGCTCGGCCTCATCGCCCTGCTCTCCGCACTCTGGCTCGATTTCTATCTGCCGGAACACACCATCGCCACCATCACCGGGGTGGAGGTGAAGCGCACCGACAAGGATGGCCCCATCAGCCAGAAGAACCCGGCTGACGGCCCCACCACCGACGTCTATTACATCTACACCGAGCGCCCCGGCGAGAAGATCCGGGTGTTTCGCAATGAAGACACCGAATGGGGCTGGCCCTTCTACTTCAAGTTCAACGCCGCCGACGTCCAGGCCAAGGCCAAGTCCATGGAGTTCGAAAAACGCCTGGCCATCATCACCTCCTACGGCTGGCGCGTGAACATGTTCTCCATGTTCCCCAACGTCACCAAGATCGCGAGCACCGAGCCCGATGCCTCCACCTGGAGCTTCTTCCGCTGGTTCTGGTTCGGTGTCTGGGCCCTGGTGATGGGCAAGGCGGCCATCGCCACCTGGCGCTACTTCGATCGCCTCGAGGACGAGATATGAGCGAGCCGAGTAAGACCCGCACCAGCTTCTATCGCCGGCTCTACGTGGCTCACCTCATCAGTCAGGGCACGGACACCGTGCCCGCCATCATGGAGGCGACCGGCATGCCGCGCCGCACCGCCCAGGACACCCTCAGCGCCCTGGCGGAGCTCGACATCCAGTGCGCCTTCGAGCAGACCGAGGGGGCTCGCCATCTGCAGGGGCACTACCGCATCAGCGACTGGGGGCCCATCAATCCGGCCTGGATTGCTGCGCAGCTTCCCGTCATCAGGCAGACCCTGGGGTATCCTTGACACCCCGGACCCGGGTCTGCTCCCATAGAGAAGGGGCCAGCCTTGCGGCTGGCCCCTTTCTTGTCTGGCCTGATATCCCGTTGCCCTCCCCCGGACTCACTCCCCTTCGCCGAAAGACGCTTCCGGCAGCGGCTCCGCCGACTCACCCCGGGTGCAGTCGATGATGGAGCGCTTTGGATTGTTGGGGTCGCGCAGCAACAGGGGGGCCATCCCCTCGTCATGCAGCCTCTCGTCGGAAAATTCGCTGCCATAGGCGTTATGTGTCAGCCTGCGGGCATTGGCGATGGGGGTATCCACGAAGAGGGCATGTACCTCGAAGGTGGAGGCTGGCACCAGGAAGCCGACGATGGGCAGGCCGTGCAGCTCCTGATGGACTTTGTACCAGGCAAAGCCCTCGCTCACCTTGTCAGGGGTATACATGGCGAGCTGCGGATTGGCCGGGCGCCCGGTCTCGATGTCGAGATGAAGGGTATCCAGCTCGCAGGTCGCCAGCCCCTGCCACATCTTCTCGAACGGGGTCGCGCAACCCGTCAGTTGCATGCATGTCAGCAGCGCCAACGTCCCTTTCCACATTCCCAACCCCTTATCCGATGTCCAGGATGTCAACCAAATGAGCGCAGTCGCTGCACCAGCAACTCGATGAAACCGACCCTGTCGAGCCCCAGCAGCACCAGGGCATTGGCCGGTTTGCCGGTCAGGTCGTAGCGATCCACCACCGTCATGCCCAGGGTATGGGTCCCGCCGGTTTCGATATCGACCCGGCACTCCACCCCGTGAAACAGGGAGGGCGCCAGCAGCCAGGCGATGGTACAAGGGTCATGGAGCGGTGCGCCAGCAAATCCCCACTTGGGATCCCGATGATAGATCATGAAAAAGTCGAGCAGCTGTGCCACGCACTGCGCCACCGGGTTGGGAATGACGCGTACCCGCTCGATATCCTCGTCCATCACCTGGGCCTCGTGGGTCACGTCCAGCCCGCACATGGTGATGGGCAGCCCCGACTTGAAGACCATATCGGCCGCTTCGGGATCCACATAAATATTGAATTCCGCCGCGGGGGTCCAGTTGCCCGCACCGGCGGCGCCCCCCATCAGCACAATGCGGGCGATCTTCTGCTTGAGCTCGGGGTGGGCCGCCAGCAAGAGGGCAATGTTGGTGAGCGGCCCGGTCGGCACCAGGGTGACCGGCTCCGGGCTCTCGCGCAGACACCTTGCCATCAGTTCAAGGGCGCTCATCGCCCGGGGAGCAAAGGCGGGATCCGGCAGCTCTGGGCCGTCCAGCCCCGATTCGCCGTGGACGTTGTCGGCGATGATGAGCTCACGGGCCAGGGGCTTGGCTGCCCCCGCCGCCACCGGGATGTCGTCGCGGCCGAGCAGGGTCAGGATGCGCAGGGCATTGTTGAGGGTCTTGTCCGGGGTCTGGTTGCCCGCGCTGGTGGTGACCGCCAGCACCTTCAGCTCGGGGCTCGCCAGCGCCAGAATGAGGGCGATGGCATCATCGTGGCCGGGATCGCAATCGAGAATAACGGGCAACGCCATGGACAGACTCCTTACAACATGACAGGGAGCCATACCTTAGCAAGAGATGTCCAGATGAACTCAGGAGGGAGTCACAAAACGCTTCAACCAACGAGATCAAGTACTTGGCGACAGGCCTTGGGAGCGGACATCCAGATTCGCCGCGCCGCCATCGTTCGGGTATGATCCCTCCCCCCTTCATCGTCCGGCTGCCCCATGTCCGTCATCGTCGACACCTTCATCGCCCCGCCCTGCGCCGCCGCCATCGAGATCCTGTTTGAGGATGCGCATCTGCTGCTCATCAACAAGCCGAGCGGCCTGCTGAGCCTCTCGGGCAAGAACCCGCAGAACCTCGATTCGGTCCATTACCGGCTGGTACAGGATTACCCCGGCTGTACCCTGGTGCACCGCCTCGACTTTGGCACCTCGGGCGTCATGGTGGTGGCCAGAAACAAGAGCATCAACGCCCTGCTCTGCCACCAGTTCAGCCAGCGCACCGTGAGCAAGGCTTACGAGGCACTGCTCTGCGGCCATCTGGCGGTGGATGAGGGCGTCATCGACGCACCCATCGCCAAGGATCCGGCGCTGTTCCCGCTGATGAGCATCTGCGCCGCCAGCGGCAAACCCGCCCGCTCACGCTATCGGGTGATGGAGCGGCTCACCCTGGAGGGGGCAGGCCAGCCGGTGCCATTGACCCGGGTCAGGCTGGTACCGGAAACCGGGCGCACCCACCAACTGCGCATCCACAGCCAGTGGCTGGGCCATCCCATCCTGGGATGCGATCTCTATGGCGGCCTGCTCCCGCCCGGCTGCGAACGAGCCCCCAGACTGATGCTGCACGCCAGTGAACTCGGTTTTGTGCACCCGGTGAGCGGCGAAGCGGTACAGATCCGCTGTGAGGCACCCTTTGCGCAGGCACTGGCGGCCATGACGGTGCAACAGGGGTAACGAAGAAGGGGGAAAGCAGGGCCAGGAAGGCAAAAGGGGCAAACGGCGGATAAAGATAGGGGCCGCGCTTTCGCAACGGCCCCCACCCCCCACTCGGTACTCTTTGTTACAAAGAGGGCTATCAGATCAGCTTGCGGGCGGCGCCCAGCACGATCTTGATGGCATCAGATTCGGTTTTCGCCATGGTTTCGGCGTTCGGGATTTCCTGCTGGGTACGGTTCACGATGACACCGGCCACCATGCCCGCACGCAGGCCCTGGCTGGTACACATGGTCAGCAGGGTCGCGGACTCCATCTCGTAGTTCAGCACGCCCATGGCTTGCCACTCTTTCATGGAACCCTGGAAACGTTGTACCACGCGACCGGATACGGTGTCGTAACGCTCCTGACCCGGGTAGAAGGTGTCAGAAGAAGCAGTGACGCCCACATGCAGCTTGGAGCCCAGCTCCTTGGCGGTGTTCACCAGGGCGGTGGTGCAGTCGAAGTCGGCCACTGCCGGGAACTCCATCGGCGCAAAGTGCAGGCTGGCACCGTCGAGGCGCACGGAGCCGGTGGTGACGATCACGTCGCCCACGTTCAGGTGCGGCTGGATGGCGCCGGTGGTGCCGATGCGCAGGAAGGTACGGATACCCAGCTGGGCCAGCTCTTCCACCGCGATGGAGGTGGACGGGCCACCAATACCGGTGGAGCAGATGATCACGGCCTTGCCGTCCATCTCGCCGCGCCAGGTGGTGAATTCACGATGGCTGGCCAGGTGCACCGGGTTGTCCAACAGCTCTGCGATGCGCTTCACGCGCTCGGGGTCACCGGGGACGATCGCCAGGGTGGCGCCTTGCAGATCCGCTTTTTTCAAACCCAAGTGAAATACATCAGACATAGTGGACTCCTGGTTGCGCCCCGCCGCATGGCAGCCGAGTGCAGTTAAGGTGATTCTTTACGGTACTTTCAAGCCGGTGTCCCCTCATCCGGGGAGGCGCCAACTATGGTCGAAAGCGCTTTCCAATTCCTTGATGCGCCTCACACTTCTGCGCTTCAAAGCTGACAAAAATGGCGCGAAACGTTTGCTAAGATGATGAATTTCTTGAAAAACGTTTTTACGTTCCTTTTGCACTCCCATCCCTTGTCAAGCCTTGAGCGACCGTCCATTTAAAGAGCGCGATCGAGTCCACAAAGTTGCAAACGAGATACCATTGACCCCTTCTCATCCCCTCCGACGCTGTTATGTTGGCGCCCGCATACCACTTAATGGCTAATCATACGGAGTCCATCATGGCGACATTCAAGTTCTACATTCCCGCAATCAACCTGATGGGGGCGGGCTGCCTGCAGGAAGCGGCAGCAGATATCCAGGGACATGGCTATCGCAAGGCGCTCATCGTCACCGACAAGATCCTGGGCCAGATTGGCGTGGTGGGCCGGCTTGCCGCCCTCCTGGCCGAGCACGGCATCGGTGCCGTGGTGTTCGACGAGACCAGACCCAATCCCACTGTGGCCAACGTCGAGGCGGGTCTTGCGATAATCCGGGCCCACGGCTGCGACTGCGTCATTTCGCTCGGCGGCGGCTCACCCCACGACTGCGCCAAGGGCATCGCCCTGGTGGCCGCCAATGGGGGCAGCATCAAGGATTACGAGGGGGTGGATCGCTCCGCCAAGCCGCAGTTGCCGCTCATCGCCATCAATACCACCGCCGGCACCGCCTCCGAGATGACCCGTTTTTGCATCATTACCGACGAATCCCGTCAGGTGAAAATGGCCATCATCGACAAGCACGTCACGCCGCTGATGTCGGTCAACGATCCGGAACTGATGCTGGCCAAGCCCGCCGGCCTCACCGCCGCCACCGGCATGGATGCCCTGACCCACGCCATCGAGGCCTATGTCTCCACCGCCGCCACCCCGGTCACCGATGCCAGCGCCGTGATGGCCATCGCACTGATTGCCGAACACCTTCGCACCGCCGTGCATCAGGGGGAGGATCTCCATGCCCGTGAGCAGATGGCCTATGCCCAGTTCCTGGCCGGCATGGCCTTCAACAACGCAAGCCTGGGCTATGTGCACGCCATGGCTCATCAGCTCGGGGGCTTCTACGACCTGCCCCACGGGGTGTGCAATGCGGTGCTACTCCCCCATGTCCAGGCCTACAACGCCCGGGTGTGCGCCGGCCGGCTCAAGGATGTGGCCCGTCATATGGGGGTGGATGTGAGCGCCATGAGCGATGAGCAGGGTGCGGCGGCAGCCATTGACGCCATCCGGCAACTGGCTCGCGACGTCAAGATCCCCGCCGGTCTGGAGCAGCTCGGGGTCAGGGCCGACGACCTCGACGTGCTGGCCAACAATGCGCTCAAGGATGCCTGTGGTCTCACCAACCCCAGGCAGGCGACTCACGCGGAGATCGTCGCCATCTTCCGCGCCGCCATGTAAGGGGGCAAGATCTGCCAGGGCCGCCACGCGGCCCTTTTTATTGGCTGATGGATCAATGGCTTTTTACTTCCGCACGGGGAGTGGGTATGATTTGCCGAGCTAAAAAGACTGTATGGATGATCTGAACCCGATATGCGGATGAAACACCTGATTGCCGCGGCCCTGACCGCCCTCACCCTGTCCGGTTGCAGCCTGGTCTATCGCATCGATATTCCCCAGGGCAACTATGTGGAACAAAAGCAGGTCGACAAGCTGCGCCAGGGCATGACCCGCGAACAGGTCGAGTTCGTGCTGGGTTCTCCCATGTTGCGCGACAGCTTTGACCCCAACACCTGGTACTACCTCTATGAGTTCCAGCCCGGTCGGGGCGACAAGGAGCGCAAGGAGCTGACCCTCAACTTCGTGGGTGACAGACTGGCCACCGTGACCGGTGATTTCCCTCTCCCTGCCGCCTTCACCACACCGCTCTAGATGACATTACAAAACCGGCTTCTGCCGGTTTTGTTCTCTCTGGCCCCGGTGATGTCGCCGGGCCACACTCTGGATGCCTCATTGCCCCGAGGAGATCATCATGAGTCGATTCCTGATTGCCGGCGCCACCGGTCTGATTGGCAAAGCCTTGCTGCGCGAGCTGGGGACGGAACACGACCTCCTCCTGCTCTGCCGCAAACCGGGCGATCCCGCTCCGGGACGCACCTGGCTGCCCACCTCGTTCGACGCGCTGGACAGATTGACGCTGCCCTCCCCTGTGGACATTGCCTTCTGCTGCCTTGGCACCACCCGCAAGGATGCCGGCTCGGCCGAGGCATTTCGCCGGGTCGATCTCGACTATGTGCTGGCCTTTGCTGCGCTCGCCCGTCTCCACGGCTGCCGCCGCCTGCTGGTGGTCTCCAGTCTGGGCGCCAACCCGGGTTCCCCTGCCCTCTATCCCCGCACCAAGGGCGAGATGGAGCAGGCCCTGCTGGCCCAGGAGTGGCAGCGGCTCGTCATCCTGCGCCCGGCCATGCTGCTCGGCCATCGAGAACCTGCGCGCCGTTCGGAGCAGATCATCCAGGCCATCTATCCGCTGGTCAAGCCCCTGCTGCGCGGGTCGCTGCGCCGCTGGCGTGCCATCGAGGCCAGTCAGGTGGCGCACGCCATGGCGCGCCTTGCCATCCAGGAGAGCGGGATAGAGACGGTGGAAAACGAGCGCCTGCTCACCCTGTGATGCCCCGTGCCGGGCGAGACGATCACAAAGGGGCGCCACGGCGCCCCTTGTCACAACCCATCACCCGTCAGGTGCCGGCATCGTCTCGCTTGCGGTGCACATCGGGCCGCCCGCCGGTGACCACATCGGCACGCCCCTCTTCCTTGGCTTTTTCCGCACGCTTCTTGCGCATCTCCTTGGGATCGGCGATGAGAGGGCGGTAGATCTCGATGCGATCCCCCTCCTGCACCGACTCTGTGCCCTTCACCGGACGGCTGTAGATACCGAACTTGTTGACCGACAGGTCGATCTCCGGGTGCTTTTGCAGGATGCCGGACTGTTCGATGGCCGCCAGCACGCTGGTCTCGGGCGCGACCCGGATGCACAGCACCGTCTGCCGCTCGGGCAGGGCATAGGCCACTTCGATATTGAGGAGCTCAGACACCGTAAACCACCTTGGCACGATTGGAGAAGGCAAGCACCATGGAGCTCACCAGCTCGCGGAAGATCTGGCCAAAGGCCAGCTCAATGAGTTTGGAGGTGAACTCGAAGTCGAGATCGAACTCCACCTTGCAGGCATCCACGTCCAGGGGCGTGAAGGTCCACCATCCCGCCAGCTTGCTGAAAGGCCCCTCCACCAACTCCATCTTGATGGTGCGATTGGCATCGAGCTGGTTGCGCGTGGTAAAGGTCTTGGCGATACCCGCCTTGGCCACATCGACCGAGGCCATCATGTAGTCTTCACCTGACTCGTGAACACGGCTGCCGACACAGCCGGGCAGGAACTCAGGATAGGCATCAACATCATTGACCAGCCGGAACATCTGTTCCGCGCTGAACATCACCAGGGCACTGCGAGTAATACGGGGCATGGGTTTTCCTCATCCAATCGGCCCGATTTTATCACCTTGTCAGCCAAAATCACCGCCGAAACTGTTCGCGGGCCACCAAGCAGGGCAATCGCACACTTTCCGGCCAGTGTGACCTGCTCTCGCCCCGCCCTTCCCTCAAAATCGTCATCGAACTGCTCACAAAGCCGCCACTCGGAGCGCTGTGCGTTTTACAGCCGCCGCCACCCACGTATAATGCGCCTTCCTAAACATTGCCTAAGGCCCCCGTCATGAGCAAAAAGAACAGTAAAAACAAAGCCGGGTCCAGCACCATTGCACTCAACAGAACCGCCCGTCACGAGTACTTCATCGAAGAGCGCGTGGAAGCCGGCCTGTCCCTGCAAGGGTGGGAAGTGAAGTCCCTGCGGGCGGGCAAGGCCAACATCAGCGAAGCCTATGTCATCTTCATGCAGGGGGAAGCCTTCCTGTTCGGCTCCAGCTTCCTGCCGCTGAACGCCGCCTCCAGCCACGTGGTATGCGATCCGACCCGCACCCGCAAATTGCTGCTCAGTCGCCGTGAACTCGACAAGCTCGAGAGCCTGACCGCTCGTCAGGGCTACACCATAGTGCCGCTGGCCCTCTACTGGAAAGCGTGCTGGGTCAAGGTCGAGATCGGCCTGGTGAAGGGCAAGAAAGAACACGACAAGCGGGAAGACACCAAGGCCCGTGAATGGGATCGGGAAAAAGCCCGCATCATGAAGAACAAGCACCGCGGTTGATTGTGCGCCGCCGGCCCCCATGCGGCGACCAATAAACCAGCAATCGACCGGCCAAGGCCGGTCGATTGCCATCAACGCCTTGCCATGACAGGATTTTTGCGTACAATCCCTTTTGACAACTTGGGGCTGATTCTGGATTCGACAAGATTCACGAAACCCAAGGTGCATGCCGAGGTGCGGTAGGCCTCGTTAATAAACCGCAAAAAAATAGTCGCAAACGACGAAAACTACGCACTCGCAGCTTAATAACCTGCGCTGAGCCCTTCTCCCCTAGCTTGCCTGTGTCCTAGGGAAATGGAAGGTCATCCTTCACAGGATCGTGTGGAAGTCCTGCTCGGGGCGGAAGCATTAAAACCAATCGAGCTAGTCAATGCGTGGCGTGTCTCTCCGCAGCGTGTTGGCGAATGTAAAGAGTGACTAAGCATGTAGTACCGAGGATGTAGTAATTTTGGACGGGGGTTCAAATCCCCCCAGCTCCACCAAACGTTTGGAAAGGGCCACTTCGCAAGAAGTGGCCCTTTTTGTATCCTTTTTCTCGCCTTCAGAGGATGTATCCGCCCCGCGAGTGCTGTGCATCTCCAGACCAAGGGCCAAAGGCTCTGCGGGTCGTGACTGCATTTGACATGGGCCAGCATCCAGGTGATGCGGCCAGCAAAAACCGGCGAGTGGAACGGCAATTTGCCCGGGAGCTCTGGGCTACGCCATCAGCCCAGCGCCTCCATGGGGTTGAAACAGCCTCGAGGATTCGCCCCCGAGAACTTTCCACTAGCCGTTGGCAGTGGAATGCTGGGTCAGATGAACGACGGGATTTTCGGAGAAGAGGTAGCGGTCATCCTCCATTTCGTCATCGAAGATGGTGGCCTGGAAGAGCATCTGCTTGGTGTTCTCCAGGTGCTGCCACATGGCCAGCTTGGCCGCCTGCGGATCCTTGCGCATCAAGGCCTTGAGGATCTGGTCGTGATCGTCGCACCAGCTGGAGATAGCCTTGTCGTCGATATGCTCGTGGAGCTTGCGCCAGTAGGGGTTGCGCTCGCGATGCAGCCAGAGCTGCTCGGTCAGGATCACCAGCACGGAGTTCTGGGTCGCCTTGGCCACCTGGATATGGAACTGCTTGTCCCACTCCGAATCGCGGGCACGATCCTCCTTGCGGGCCAGGGCCTGGATCTTCAGCAGCTCCATGATGTCCTGCTTGGTCACCTGGGTCGCGGCAAACTCGGCGATGTTGCTCTCCAGCAGTTGCCTGGCTTGCAGCAGCTCGAAGGGGCCCGCCGTCAACAGGGCGTCATCCAGGGTGGGAATCGCTTCGGCATACTGGCTCTCCCGGGCGATCACGTGGATCCCGGACCCTTTCTGCACCGCCACCAGCCCTTCCACTTCCAGCATGATGATGGCTTCGCGCACCACGGTGCGACTCACGTCCATCTCCTCGGCAATCAGCCGCTCGGCCGGCAGACGCTCGCCAACTTGATAACGCTGGCTGGCAATGCGTTGTTTCAGCTCGGCGGCGACTTTCTGATAGAGACGCTTTGATTCAACCAAGTCCATATTCATCTCACTCACACCCCAGCCTCATACTCTTCAAGTGCCGGGACTGTCCCCCGGATACGGTAACTTGTTATACCAATTTACATGAAAATGAACAAGTGAGCCCTGGGCTCACTTGCTCTCTCATGACTCAATGCATGCCAAACAGTCCCGGCAGGAAGAGGCTGAGTGACGGTATGTAGGTCACCGCCATCAGGCTCAGCAGCAAGACGAAGAAGAAGGGCAGCATGGGCCGGATCAGGGCCTGCAGCTTGACCCCCGAGACCGAACACCCCACAAACAACGCACTGCCCACCGGCGGTGTACAGAGCCCGATGCAGAGGTTGAAGATCATCATGATGCCGAAGTGGACCGGATCCATGCCGAGCTCGGTGACGATGGGCAGGAAGATCGGGGTGAAGATCAGCACCGCCGGGGTCATGTCCATGAAGACGCCCACGATGAGCAGGATCACGTTGATGATGAGCAGGATGACCAGAGGGTTATCGGAGACATTCATCAAGGCGTCACTGATGGTGTAGGGGATATCCGCATTGGTCATGGCCCAGGACATGCCCACCGAGATGCCGATCAGCAGCAGCACGATGGCGGTGGTGATGACCGAGTCCAGCATGATGGCCGGCAGATCCTTGAACTTCACTTCGCGGTAGATGAGCACCGAGAGCACGAAGGTGTAGACCACGGCGATGGCGGAGGCTTCGGTGGCGGTGAAGATGCCCCCCAGGATCCCGCCCATGACCACCACCACCAGCAGCAGGCTGGGGATGGCATCCCAGAAGGCGCGCATCACCATGGCAAAGGAGGGTCGCTCCGCAACCGGGTAGCCACGGCGCTTGGCGATGATGGCTCCCACGGCCATGATGCTGAGCCCCATCAGGATGCCGGGGACGTAACCGGCCATGAACAGGGTGGCCACCGAGATGCCGCCGGCGGTCAGGGCATAGATGATGAGCACGTTGGAGGGCGGGATCAGCAGACCCGTGATGCAGGAGGTCACGTTGATGGCCGCCGAATAGGCCGGATCATAGCCGGACTTCTTCTGCATGGGGGCCATGGTGCCACCCACCGCGGCCGCGGCTGCCACCGCCGACCCCGAGATGGAGCCGAACAGCATGTTGGCCATGACATTCACGTGGCCGAGCGAGCCCGGCATGCGGCCCACCAGCACCTGGGAGAAGTTGATGAGCCGCTGGGCGATGCCGCCGCAGTTCATCAGGGTCCCCGCCAGGATGAAGAAGGGGATCGCCAGCAGGGAGAAGCTGTCGAGGCCGGTGGCCATCTTCTGGCCGACCACCGCAAGGATGGTTTCCATCGGCAGCATCATCATGCCGGAGGCCAGGGTCGCCAGGCCGATGGAGAAAGAGATGGGCACGCCCGCGAACACCAACACGAAGAAGGAGCCGAACATGACCAGGGCTATGGTCCAATCCATCAGATGTTCTCCTCTGAGGGGGCAAGATCGGGGGTGGGCGCCAGACTGTCGAGCAGGGTCTCCAGCATGAAGAGCACACAGTAATAACTGATGATGAGGCCGCTCAGGGGCAGCACGGCGTAGACATAGGCCATCGGCAACTGCATGGCCGGGGAGACCTGGCCGGTGCTGTAGACCTTGGTCACCAGGGTCAGGCCGCCCCACACCATGGCGCCGCTGGAAAACAGCAGCACGCAGAGATCCACGAACAGCTGGTTGGCGAGCTTGCGCCCTCCCTTGAGGTCGGAAACGAACAGGTCGATGCTGAGGTGGCGACGCTTGCCGGTGGCGTAGGCCGCTCCCAGCAATCCCACCCAGATCATGCTGAAGCGGGCTATCTCGTCGGTCATGGTGCTCGGCTGTGCCAGCACGTAGCGGCTGAACACCTGCCAGACCACGCAGACCACCAGCATGGCCATCACGGCGACGGTAAACCCGGCGAGCAACCTGTCGATGGGTTGCTTGAACTTTTCAAGACGCATTGCGGTTCTCCCGGGAGGGCGATCTCGTCGCCCTCCCCTCATGATTACTGACCGGCTTCATTCTCGATCTTGGTGAGCCACTCACCGCGTATCGGATCCTTGCGGAAATCGTCATACAGGGGGGCCAGCGCAGTGCGGAAAGCCTCCTTGTCGACCTGGATGAAGGTGGCCCCCGCGTCGGTCGCCTGCTTGCGAGATGCCGCGACCTCCTTGTCCCACAGCTCCTGTTCGTAGGTTTCCGAGTGCTTGGCGGCAGTGGTGAGGATGGCCTTCTGCTCGTCGGAAAGCTTGTCCAGCACCTTGCTCGAGATCACCAGGAAATCGGGCACAGAAGTGTGCTGATCTTCGGCGTAGAACTTGGCCACCTCGACATGACGAGTCTGCACGTAGGAGGGCTCGTTGTTCTCGGCGCCGTCGATGACCCCTTGCTGCAGTGCGGTGTAGACCTCACCGAAGGGGATCGGGGCCGGGGCCGCACCCAGCAGTTCGATCAGCTTGATGGTGGTGGGGGTGGCGACCACCCGGATCTTCATCCCCTTCATGTCGGCCGGGGTGTGAATAGGCTTGTTGGCGTAGAAGCTGCGGGTCCCCGCCACGTAGGCGGCGATGGAGACGAAGCCCTTGTCACGGGTCTGGGCCATCATGGATTCGCCCACGGGGCCGTAAATAACCTTGTTGAAGTGGGCCTGATCCTTGAACAGGTAAGGCAGGCTGAAGATGGAGAAGGCGGGCGAGAAGGGTTCCATCTCGCTGGCACTGGCCTTGGTCATGTCCAGGGCGCCGTTTTGCAGCAACTCCAGGGTCTCACGGGGACCGCCCATCTGGCCACCCGGGTAGATGCGCAGCTTCATCTTGCCGTCGGAGGCGGTGCTGATCTCCTTGGCCATCTGGGCCAACGCCTGGTGTACCACATGGTTGGTGTCCAGGTTATGGGCCAGCTTCAGCGTCACTCTCTCCATGGCATGGGAAGAGAAGGCTGTCAGGGCCAGGGGGGCGGCCATCAGGATGGCGGCGGCGATGGTTTTCATTTTCATTGGAGCGGGACCTCAAGTGTGTGCGTTTATCTGCTAGACCTCTTCCCTGAGGAGTCAGTCTTAATGTCCTACATCTTTGTGATGCACACTGTAATTGGTAGAACATCTATGAATGTTGAGAACCATCACAAAAACGGCATACCCCCACAAATGGGCTGTGATAAACCCAACGCAGGTCACATTTTCCCGATCCACAAGAGTAAAAAGGTGTCATACAAACCTCTCATCCAGCCTCTTCATCCTCTTTCCCGCTCTTTCTCACCCTGTTAGGCACCATTGAAGGCCCTCTTTGAGACTCAAAATGGTTTAATTCGACGATTTTGTGAGCCGACCGGTGTTTTTTCAATATGGTGACTGGACGAGATGTCTGGCAATGAGAATAATTGGTCCAACAACTATATCCACTTCACCGAGCACTCTCGTAGGGAGCAAGCGAATGACCGCCTTCATGACCGATGACTTTCTGCTGGATACCGAATTCTCGCGCCAGCTTTATCATGGCTTCGCCGCCGGACAGCCCATTTTCGACTATCACTGCCACCTGCCGCCCCAGCTGATTGCCGAGGATCACCGCTTCGCCAACCTGTATGAGATCTGGCTCAAGGGGGATCACTACAAGTGGCGCGCCATGCGCTCAAACGGAGTGGATGAACGCTTCTGCACCGGGGATGCCGACGACTACGCCAAGTTCGAGGCCTGGGCCCGCACCGTGCCCCACACCATCGGCAACCCCCTCTATCACTGGACCCATCTCGAGCTCAAGCGGCCCTTTGGCATCACGGGCCAGCTGCTGGGGCCGCAGACCGCACAGGCCATCTGGCACCAGTGCAACGACAAGCTGGCCCAGCCCGACTTCTCGGCCCGCGGCATCATGAAACAGATGAACGTCAAGATGGTGGGCACCACGGACGATCCCGTCGACGATCTGCGCCACCACGCCGCCATCGCGGCCGACGGCGGCTTCGACATCAAGGTGCTGCCGAGCTGGCGTCCGGACAAGGCGTTCAACATCGACGCCCATGGCTTTGCTGACTACCTGGCCGAACTCGGCCGGGTCAGCGACATCCAGATCCGCACCTTTGCCGATCTGACCCGGGCCCTCGGCGTGCGGCTGGATCACTTCGCCGCACACGGCTGCAAGATTGCCGACCATGCCCTGGACGAAGTGCCCTTCGGCCAGGCCGGCGAACAGGCGCTCGACGCCATGCTGACTCGACGTCTGGGGGGCGCCGTACTGGAGAGCGCCGATGTGGCCGCCTTCAAGACCGCCGTGCTGCTCTATCTGGCGGGCGAATACCACCGGCGCGGCTGGGTGCAGCAGTACCACATCGGGGCGCTGCGCAACAACAACAGCCGCCGCCTGCTGACCCTGGGGCCGGACACCGGCTTTGACTCCATCCACGACGCTCCCGTGGCCAAGGCGCTCTCCCGCCTGCTCGACGCCCAGGACGCGCAAGGGACGCTGCCCAAGACCATCCTCTACTGCCTGAACCCGAGGGACAACGAGGTGCTCGGCACCATGATCGGCAACTTCCAGGGGGACAACCTTCCCGGCAAGATGCAGTTCGGCTCGGGCTGGTGGTTCAACGATCAGAAGGATGGCATGGAGCGCCAGATGACCCAGCTCGCCCAGCTCGGCCTGCTCAGTCGCTTCGTCGGCATGCTGACCGACAGCCGCAGCTTCCTCTCCTACACCCGTCACGAATACTTCCGCCGCATCCTGTGCCGCATGATCGGGCACTGGGTCGCGGACGGTGAGGCCCCGGCCGATCTCGCGCTGCTGGGCCAGATGGTGGAGAACATCTGCTTCCACAACGCCCGCGACTACTTCGCCATCGAGCTGAACTGACCAGAAATAAAAAATGAGGCGGCGGGCATGTCCCGCCGCCGGAGCGGACCATTCCATGGGTCAAACCGCGCCCATCATCCATATCCGCCACAGGGGCACAACCCCATGAGGACCACAACAAGATGCAACGCCTGAATCGTGATGCCTTCCCGGGGGCCCAATATCCGGACCGCGTGATCCAGTTTGGCGAGGGGAATTTCCTGCGCGCCTTCATCGACTGGCAGCTGGACCTGCTCAACGAGCACACCCGCCTCGACGCCGGCGTGGTCATAGTGCGCCCCATCGACAGCGACTTTCCCCCCAGCCTGAGCACTCAGGACGGCCTCTACACCACCGTCATCCGCGGGCTGGACGAGTCCGGCAAGGCCATCAGCACCCAGCGCCTGATCCGCAGCGTCAACCGCGAACTGAGCTGCTATCGCCAGTTCGACGAGGTGCTGGCACTGGCGCGCAACCCGGATATCCGCTTCCTCTTCTCCAACACCACGGAAGCCGGGATCAGCTATCACGCCGACGACCAGTTCGACGACGCTCCGCCCGCGAGCTTCCCGGCCAAGCTGACCCGCTTGCTGTTCGAGCGCTTCAGTCACTTTGACGGCGCCGCCGACAAGGGCTGGGTGCTGCTGCCGTGCGAGCTCATCGACTACAACGGCGACGCCCTGCGCGAGCTGGTGCTGCGCTACGCCGCCCAGTGGCAGTTGCCAGACGCTTTCCAGACCTGGCTGCGCGAACACAACACCTTCTGCTCCACCCTGGTGGATCGCATCGTCACCGGCTTCCCCCGGGACGAGCACGCCGAGCTGCAGGCGCAATTTGGCTATCAGGATCAGTTCGTGGTCACCGCCGAGCACTTCTACCTGCTGGTGATCCAGGGGCCTGCATGGCTGGCGAGCGCCCTCTGCCTCGATCAGCTGCCCGCCGGGCAGGCGCTCAACATCCTCATCGTCGATGACATCAAGCCCTACAAGGAGCGCAAGGTCGCCATCCTCAACGGCGCCCACACCGCCCTGGTGCCGGTCGCCTTCCTGGCCGGGCTCGACACGGTGGGCGAGGCCATGGCCGACGAGGAAATTGGCGAGTTCGTCGAGCGCATCATGCGCGATGAGATAGTGCCGACCTTGAGCCTGCCGCAAGAAGAGCTGCTCTCCTTCGCCCGCGACGTGCAGGGGCGCTTTCGCAACCCCTTCATCAAGCACCAGTTGCTCTCCATCGCCCTGAACGGCATGACCAAGTTCCGCACCCGTTTGCTGCCGCAGTTGCTGACCTATCAACAGCAGCAGGGCACCCTGGCGCCGCGCCTGAGCTTTGCCCTCGCCGCCCTGCTCGCCTTCTATCGCGGGGAGCGCAACGGACACGCCTATCCGCTGCAGGACGATCAACCCTGGCTCGACGCCTACGCCCGCCTCTGGCCTGCGGTGGAGCGCGGCGAGATCCCCCAGCGCGCCCTGGTGCAAGAGGTGCTCGGCCAGGAGGCCCACTGGGGCCAGTCCCTGTGCGAGGTGCCCGGCCTGGTCGAGCGAGTCGATGCCTGCCTGACCCGGATCCGCGAGCAGGGCCTGCGCGCGGCGCTGGCCGCCTGCTGCTAAGGAGTGACCATGCAAGCCGTGATTCGCATCCACCCCGCCGACAATGTGCTGGTGACCCTGAGAGAGCTCGCCGCCGGCGAGCAGATAGCGCACGAAGGTGTTGCCTTCACCCTGAGCGACCCCCTCCCCCGCGGCCACAAGCTGGCGCTGGTGGCCCTCAGTGAAGGGGATCAGATCATCAAGTACGGTCTGCCCATCGGCCACGCCACCCGCGCCATCGCGGCGGGGGAGCATATCCATCACCACAATCTCGCCACCAACCTCAGCGAGCTCGACGAGTACAGCTACCAGCCGGAACTCATCGACGTCAGCACCGCGCTGCCGGACCGGGAGATCCAGGTCTACCGCCGTCACGACGGCCAGGTCGGCATTCGCAACGAGCTGTGGATCCTGCCCACCGTGGGCTGCGTCAACGCCCTCGCCAAACAGATGAAGCAACAGCTCGAGCGCGACACCGATCTCGGCGCCATTGACGGGGTGCATCTGTTCAGCCACCAGTACGGCTGCTCCCAACTCGGTCAGGATCACCTCAACACCCGCACCCTGCTGCAAAACCTGGTGCACCACCCCAACTCGGGGGGGGTTCTGGTGGTGGGGCTGGGCTGCGAGAACAACCAGATCGCCGCCTTCAGGGAGACCCTGGGCCCGATCGATGCCGCCCGGGTGCGCTTCATGGTGTGCCAGCAGCACGATGACGAGGTGGAGCACGGGCTGGGACTGCTGCGCGAGCTGCTCGCGCAGATGCAGCAAGACAGGCGCCAACCCGGTCGGCTCGGCGAGCTCAAATTCGGGCTGGAGTGCGGCGGCTCGGACGGCCTCTCCGGCATCACCGCCAATCCGCTGCTCGGCTGCTTCTCCGACTACGTGATCCAGCACGGGGGCAGCTCGGTGCTGACCGAGGTGCCGGAGATGTTTGGCGCCGAGCGCATCCTGATGTCCCGTTGCCAGGACGAGCAGACCTTCGACAAGACGGTGCAGATGGTCAACGACTTCAAGCAGTACTTCATCGACCACCAGCAGCCCATCTACGAGAACCCCTCCCCCGGCAACAAGGCGGGCGGCATCTCGACCCTGGAGGAGAAGTCCCTCGGCTGCACCCAGAAGGCGGGGCACAGCCAGGTGGTGGACGTGCTGCCCTACGGCGCCCGCTTGCAGCGCCCCGGGCTGAACCTGCTGAGCGCCCCGGGCAACGACGCCGTCGCCACCAGCGCCCTGGCCGGCGCAGGCTGCCACATGGTGCTGTTCAGTACCGGGCGCGGCACTCCTTACGGTGGCCCGGCCCCCACGGTCAAGCTTGCCACCAACAGCGATCTGGCCAGGCGCAAGCCACACTGGATCGACTTCAACGCCGGCACCCTGATTGAGGGCACACCCATGAGCAGTCTGCTCGCCCAGTTCATCGACCTCATCGTCGATATCGCCAACGGCAAGCCGACCTGCAACGAGCGCAACGACTTCCGGGAGCTGGCCATCTTCAAGAGTGGTGTCACCCTGTGAGTCTCGAGCTTGGCTGGCTGCAACCGGTCTGGACCCTGATTGAACAGCAGCCCCTGGCGCAAGGCATCGGCCTTGCCGCCATGCTGGTCGGGGTGAGCGCCTTCCTGCAACGGGATGACAGCCGCTTTCGCTGGCGGCTGTGTCTCTACCAGGGAGCCATCGCGGTCCACTTCCTGCTAATGGGTGCCAGCACGGCGGCTCTCAGCGCCGCCCTCAGCTGTGGTCGCACCATCGCCTCGGGGCGCACCCGCAACCACTGGGTGATGCTCTTCTTCCTCGTGCTGGTGTGGGTACTGGGCATCCCCGGGATCACCAGTGCGGTGCAGTGGCTCCCCATCATCGGCACCACCATCGGCACCTGGGGCCTGTTCCGGGCCCGCGGGCTGGCGCTGCGGCTGTGCATGCTGGCGGGCGGCCTGTGCTGGACCAGCCACAACATACTGATCGGCTCCATCGGCGGCAGCCTGATTGAGACCACCTTCCTGTTCGTCAACTGCCACACCATGTATCGCATGTGGCGTCATCCCCTGGCGAACCCCCTGTAACGATTGCAAGGAGTCGAAACCATGACCCGACAGATAGCCGTCATCGGCGAATGCATGGTGGAGCTGCGCCGAGCCGGGCAAGGCCTGCTGGCACAAGGTTTCGGGGGCGACACCCTCAACACCGCCCTCTATCTCGCCCGCCTGGGGAGCCAGGCGTTCGCGGTGCACTATGTCACAGCCCTCGGCCAGGACGGGTTCAGCAGCCAGATGCTGGCCGCCTGGCAGCAAGAGGGCATCCACACCGACTGGGTGCTGCGCCTGGCAGACAAGGCCCCTGGTCTCTATCTCATCGACACCGCGGCCGACGGCGAGCGCTCGTTCACCTACTGGCGCAGCGACGCCGCCGCCCGCTACTGGCTGGCGCAACCCGAGGGCGAGGCCATTCTCGCCGCCCTGAGCCAGTGCGATCTTGTCTACGTGAGCGGCATCAGCCTGGCCATACTGCCGCCCGCCTCGCGCCAGCGCCTGCTGGAAGGACTCGCCGCAGCGCGCGCCCGGGGGGCCAGAATTGCCTTTGACAACAACTACCGCCCCCGCCTCTGGCAAGACAAGGAGACCGCCAAAGAGGCCTACACCGCCATCCTGCGCCTGGCGGACATCGCCCTGCTGACCCTGGATGACGAGCAGGCACTCTGGGGCGACGCGGAGGTCGAAACCTGCCTCGCCCGCAGCCAGGGCTTCGGGGTGGGCGAGATCGTCGTCAAGCGCGGCTCTGAGCCTTGCCTGGTGGTCACGGCAGCGCAGCGGATCGAAATCGCCGCCCTGCGGTTGTCCGCCGAACAGGTGATCGACACCACGGCGGCGGGCGACTCCTTCAGCGCCGGTTATCTCGCCGCACGCCTGCAAGGGGCCGACGTCACCGACGCCGCCCGGGCAGGCCACCGCCTGGCGGCGGCCGTCATCCAGTATCCGGGGGCCATCATTCCCCCCTCCCACATGCCATCACTCAAGGAAACGCACCATGTCTGATCTCATCGCCCGCCTCGAAGCCCTCAAGGTGATCCCCGTCATCGCGCTGAAAGATGCTGCCCAGGCCGTCCCTCTCGCCCGGGTGCTGGTGGAAAATGGCCTGCCCGCCGCCGAGGTGACCTTCCGCACCCCCGCCGCCGCCGAGGCCATCCGCCAGATGCGCGCGGCCTACCCGGATCTGCTGATCGGGGCCGGCACCGTGCTCAACCGCGAGCAGGTGGATGCGGCCGTTGCGGCGGGCGCCGACTTCATCGTCAGCCCCGGCTTCAACCCGACCACGGTGCAGTACTGCCTGGACAAGGACGTCACCATCATCCCCGGGGTCAACAACCCCAGCCTGGTGGAGCAGGCCATGGAGATGGGGCTGCGCCACCTCAAGTTCTTCCCGGCCGAGCAGTCTGGCGGCACCGCCATGCTCAAGGCCCTGGGCGCCGTCTATCCGGTGCGCTTCATGCCCACCGGCGGCGTGACGCCGGCCAATCTGAAGGAGTATCTGGGGCTGAATGCCGTGATCGCCTGCGGCGGCACCTGGATGGTGCCGGCCAAGCTCATCGACGAGGGCAGATGGGAAGAGCTGGCCGCCCTGGTAAGAGAGGCCGTGGCGGCCCTGTGATCATCGGTTGAGCGGGGGAAGGTCTGCCCTCCCCCGGATGTGTTGAAGAGCCACTTCCCGCGAAGTGGCTTTTTTATGCCCTGCAAGGGCTGGAGATCAATGTGCGGTTGCAGCAGTCTGCCAGCGGCTTATTCCCCTGCGTCATCGGGCGTCAACACCAGCCTGCGCCAGGGCCCCGTGATGTCGCAATGACCCGTCTCTTCGGTGTTCTCCCAGCCCAGGCGATGATAGAAAGCCATCGCCGTGGTGTTGCGCATGGCCACCTTGAGGGAGGCCGGGGAGGGGTATCCGGCCAAGCCGGCGGCAAGCAAGGCCCGCCCCATGCCCTGCCCATGCCAGTCCGCCACCACGTAGAGATGATGCACGAAGCTCTCGGCCCCCCAGATGGAGACGAATCCGCACGGGCTGCCCCCTTTCTCCGCCACCCAGATCTCCTCGCCCCGGGTCTGCTCGGCAAAATCCTCGAGCCGGAACAGGGCGGGATCAACCCAGTGGAAGGCCTGGCGCCTTCCCTTGAGGAAGAGCTGCGCCAGCATGGGCTCGTCAGCTTCCGTCATCATTCTGATCATGACACCATCCTTGCGTTGCGTGCTTGTCGCTTCCCACTCTCGATGGATCCCGCCGGGCTGTCAAATCGGCAATGTGGACCCTCTTGAATACGTAACCGTGTGACACAGGGCTGCCTATTTTATCGCCTCAGGGGCTATACTGCCGAGGTCCCGTCCATGACTGGTTTGAGGTTCACTGATTTATGGATAACAAGCAAATTGAAGGCAGTATTCTGGTACCCGCCCACATTGACGATGTCTGGCGGGCCTGGACCACGGAGAGCGGGCTGCGCAGTTTTCTGGCGCCGGAGTGCCTCATGGTCCCGGAACCCAACGGACCGTTCGAGATTTATTTCAGACCCGATGCTCCCCTCGGCGAGCGTGGCAGCGAAGGGTGCCGGGTGATGGCGGTCATGCCCCATGATCTGCTCAGCTTCAGCTGGAATTTCCCTCCCCAGTTTCCCCACATTCGTCAGCAGAAGACCCAGGTCAGCCTGCGCTTCGTGCCGGAGGGCCAGGGCACCCGGCTCCACTTCCTGCAAACCGGCTGGGCGCAGGATCCGGACTGGGACCAGGGCTATGCCTACTTCCGGGAGGAGTGGCTGGAACTGAGTCTGCCGAGGCTTCAGTACCGTTTCACCCACGGCCCCATCGACTGGAACAACCCGCCGGGCAAGCAGCAGCTGAAATCCCTGGCCCAGTGACGTCCATTCAAGCGATGGGCATGGCATGAAAAAGGACCCGCTCAGGGTCCTTTTTCATGGATGGGCAGGCGGTCACTCCACCGGCTCTTCATCGAACAGGGGGTGATAGAGCACCTCGCCCCTTACCCCGTCGAGCCCGCCGGGTTGCAACTCCATCGCCATGAAACACTCCGTCGGCACCTCATAGATGCAGTGCAGGCCGAAGTCGCTGGCAGGCCGAAAGCCGAAACGGGCGTAGTAGGCGGGATCCCCGAGCACCACCACCGCCTTCCAGTCCATCTCCAGTGCCGTGTCCAGCCCTTCCCGCACCAGATCCGAGCCAATGCCCTGCCCCTGCCAGTCGGGATGCACGGCCACGGGTGCCAGTCCCAGCCAGGGCCCTTCCTGTCCCTCAATGGTGATCGGGCTCAGCATCAGGTGCCCCATGAACTCGTACTCTTCCTCCTCGACCATGGTGACCACGGCGGCCCCACATTCTCGCAGGCGGTTGACCAGTTCGGCCTCGTCGGGACGACCAAAGGCGGCACTCACCAGCTCATAGACTGGCAGCATGTCGCCGGGACGCTCGGTTCTCAACATACAGCGTTACTCCTCGTACAGCAGGGCGGCCATTATTCCACAGAAGTGGTGCGCCTCTTCACTGCCTTTGTCTGAAAATGGGAGGGCGGACTCAGGAAAACGCCTGACAGACCCCGCACCAGGCTTCGCGATGACCGCCCTTGCGCAAGCCATCAGCGTCCGTCGTCAGGCTGTCTCAATCGCCGCAGATAGGCGAGGCCCAGATCCCCGCACTCCTTGAGCAGGGCGCCACCACCATGGGCCTGCACCCCGGGCGCCTCTGGCGCCAGCATGGCCAGGGGATAGCGCCGTACCTTCAGCCCGCTGAGTGTCTGCTCGCCCTCTGTCGCCTCCCCCGCCATGAAGAGCGCCACCCCCTCATCGTGCAGTATGGCCACAACCACCTCCTCGTCATCCAGCCAGGGGGCCAGCGCCTCTTTGCGTGCATCCGTCAGGCGCGCCGGGCGATCCAGCCGCCAGTGATCGAGCTCGAGGGCGCCATCGGCCGGATCTGGCCGACGCCCGTCATGGTGCATGCCAGTCTTTTCCATCACCCGGCCTGAGGCGAGGTTGCCCGGCATGTGGCGGGCGGTGAGGGCAGGCAGGCGCCACTGTTCGAAGGCAAACGCCCTGACCAGGCTCGCGGCCCGGGTGGCCAGCCCCCTGTTCTGCCAGGGCACGCCGACCCACCATGCCAGCTCCCCGTGCCAGTGCAGGGAGAGGGTGCCGACCAGGGGAGCGGGCTCGTCTCCACGCCCCTGGGGCAGAGTCAGGGCCCAGGTGCATCCCAGCCCGAGAGCAGCCTTGCGCCCGCTCAGGGCAAGCCAGTCCCGCGCCGCCTCCGGCGAATAGGGGTGGGGGATGTTGAGGGTATAGCGGGCGAGCGCCGCATCCGAACAATAACGCAGGATGGCGCTCTCATCGCCGGGCAGCAGGGGGCGCAGCACCAGCGCGTCCTGCCCGCCAGGCTCGCGCAGCACCGGGGTCATCAGGCGGCGGGCAAGCAGGCGTTGCAGGGCAACCCCAAGGTCGTCATCGGCACCGAGGCGATGATCCGCCCCCGCGGGCCCCAGGGTGAGCAGGCCGCTCTCTCTGGCCAGGGTCAGCAGGGAGCCGGAGGCAGCGATCAGGATCTGCCGGTCCGGCTGTGTCACCATCAGCGGGGAGGCGGCCTCCCCCAGCCAGGCGGCAAGCAGGTCGCGGGCACGGAGAATGCCATCTGGCGGGCTGACCGACCAGGGTGCCATCTCCCTCGCCTCCCCTTTGCCAAGCAGCAGCCACCAGCGGTTTCCCTGGTGCTGCCAGGCCTGCAACGCCGCTTGCCAGGAGGGGCGCCAGAGCGCACCCTCGATATACAGATCCATTCCTTCCCCCACATCCGCCCCCCGGATCAGGCACCGGGTGCCCGGGCGGCACCACACTCCTGTCTGAGGCAGCATAAGCAGCTGCCAATGAGTTGTTAAACCATATATTTACCATGGTTAAACGGCATACCCCATGAAAAAATGCCATATGGCTGACTTGATGGCGGTCACATTCCTTCCCCTCCTCGCTTCCTATCATGCCCCCATCATGGCGTGACCAAAGACGCCCATGAAGGACAACGGATAACAAGAGAACACACTATGCAGCCAACCAGCCCACTCAAAACGGTAGTAGTCAGTACCCTGGCGACCGCCCTGCTGATCTTCGTGGCCCAATCCCTCATCGGGAAGCAGGAGATCAGACTCGGCATCGCCATCATCCCCATCCTGCCCATGCTCTTTGCCGTCATCATCGGCATGATCGTCTCCGCCAAGCCCGTCAAGGATCGCATTCCCGGCTGGAAGAGACTCTTCACCGAGCGAGAAGAGGGCTTCTGCGGCAAGATGGTGGGTTTCAGCCTGCTGATCCTCGGGACCCAGTATGCGGGGATGATCATCCCCAACCTCAAGATGATCCTGAGCGTCGGCGTACCGCTCTTCCTGCAGGAGATAGGCAACCTCCTGCCCATCCTCATCGCCATTCCGCTGGCGGTGAAATTCGGCTTTGGCCGCCGCGCCATCGGGGCCTGCTCCTCCATCAGCCGTGAACCCTCGGTCGCGGTGATCCAGGGCAAGTTCGGCACCGGCTCCCAGGAGTACATCGGCGTGCTCGCCATCTACCTGTGCGGCTCCGTCATCGGCACCCTCTGGTTCAGCGTGCTTGGCAGCATCGCCCCCCTCACGGGGCTGCATCCCCTGGCCCTGGCCGCCGGTTCCGGCGTGGGATCCGGCTCCATGCTGAGCGCCGCCTCCGGTGCCCTCATCAACGGCCTGGACGAGGCGATGGCCCAGCAGGTGCTCAGCATCGCCGCCGCCTCGAATCTGCTCTCGTCGGCCCTGGGGGCGCTCTCCCTCACCTATCTGGGTCTGCCGCTCGCTGAAAAAATCTATGCCCTGACCGCCAAAGGAGAGAAAGCATGAAAAGCATCGTGATGGATATGCGCTTCGTCTTCCTGGCGATCCTGCTGGCCATGTTCACCCAGACCCTGACCTCGGGCCTGCCGCTGTGGCAGATGGGGGACAGCTTCGTCGCCATGTCCCTGGTGGTGTTCGCCTCCCTGGTGACCAAGCGCTATCTGCCCTCCTCCCTGCCGGCCTTTGCCTATGCCACCATCATCGGCATTCTCATCTGCCTGCCCGAGACCCCGGTGCGCGGCCTCTTCATCGATGCCGTGGCCAAGATCTCCTTCCTCTCCTGCTGCGTGCCGCTCCTGGCCTTCGCCGGCCTCTCGGTGGGCGGTCAGCTGGAGGAGCTCAAGAAGATGTCGTGGAAGGTGATCCTCATCTTCATGATCGTCTCCACCTGCTGCTTCTTTGGCGCCTCCCTGGTTGCCCAGCTCGGTTTCTCCATTCAAGGGATCATCTGATGAACCACTACCATATCGAACCTGACCTGTTGGCCCTGCGCGACTTCAGCTACGAAGTGCGCCACCACCTGCACCGCATCCCGGAATACTCCGGGGCCGAGTTCAAGACCTCTGCCTACTGCCGTGGGTTGATGGAAAAGTTCGGCTACAGGATCACCCTGTATCCCGGCTTCACCGGTTTTCACGGGGATCTGGCGGTCGACCCCACCCTGCCCACCATTGCCTTTCGTGCCGACATGGATGGCCTGGAGATGCACGACATGAGCGAGGTGACGTTCAAATCCACCCATGAGGGGATGGCCCACAACTGCGGCCACGACTCCCACATGGCGATCGCTCTGACCGCCGCCAAGTGTCTGGCCGCCAACCGCGAGCGCCTGCGGTACAACGTCCGCTTCATCTTCCAGATGGCGGAAGAGGACATGCGTGTCCCCGGGGCCGAAAAGATGGTGGAGCTTGGCTGCATGAAGGGGGTGGACGAGGTCTATGCCCTGCACAACGACGGCGCCATGGAGACGGGCACCATCAAGTTCAACCAGGGGGTCATGTCCTCCTGGGGATCTGCCTGGACGCTCGATGTGCACGGCATCTCCGCCCACGGATCCACCCCCCACAAGGGGCTGGATGCCATCCGGGAGGCGGTGCGGATCATCGAGGACATGGACTACATCGTCGCCAAGCGCACCAGCCCGTTCAGCCCGGCGGTCTTTGGTTGCGGCATGATCAACGGCGGCACCATTCCCAACGCCATCGCCGATCATGTGCAGGCCCGTGGCACCATCCGCGCCATGGATGCCGAAACCGACCAGATCCTGAAAAACAGCTTCAGGGACATCATCGCCCAGAGCGAGCTGCGCGGCTTCAAGACCACCATGGTCCATGCCGGCTACCCGGCGGTGGAGAACCACCCCCAGGCCTGCGAGCGCCTGCAACAAGCCGCCTCGGATGTGTTGTCCAGCGACGGGATCAACGCAAAGGGCCAGCCCATGACCGGCAGCGAGGACTTCAGCTACATGATCAACGCCACGCCAAGCCGCATGGGGGCCATGTTCTTTCTCGGCAGCGGCAATCAGGCCAAGGGGATCTGCAACTACCTGCACGCGAACCCCTATTACCTGGACGACGACTGCCTGCTGGTGGGAGCCCAGATCTTCGTCAATCTGGCGACCAGGGTCGACTGACGGGCCAGGGGGATCTGCCACTACCAGCACCACGTCAATCCCCTACTACCCGGATGATGACTGCCTGCTGATCGGTGCCCAGATACTCGTCAATCTGGCGACCCGAACCCCCTAAGCAGCAAGGGGGCTGCCGCACCCCGAAGCCCTGCTGGATGATGGCGATCTGCTGCTCGGCACCCGGAGCGCCGTCAATATGGTGACCACGATAGCCGGGAGAGAGGGATCACCGGGAAAAGGCAGCGCAGGACACCACTTATCACAAAAAAGAGAGGCCATTGGCCTCTCTTTTTTGCCTCTATGCAGCACATCTGACTCCCCCTGACGGCCTTCAGAGCCAGGGCAGGGTCGCAGACGGGGCGGGCGTTCCCTGGTTGAGCAGCGCCAGCTGCACCGTCTCCCGGCTCACATGGGGGGCATAGAGGTGGATGAAGTCGTACATGTAGTCCCGCAGGTGGGCGTGCCTGCGCAGGCACACATGGGCCACGCTCGAGGCGATCAGATGATCGATGTTGAGGCAGACCAGGCTCTCCCTGTCCCCTTCGTCGAACGCCGAGGTGGCGATCACCCCGACACCCATCCCCAGGCGCACATAGTGCTTGATGATGTCGCTGTCGGTGGCCGTCAGCACGATGCGGGGGCTGAGGCCATGGCGACCGAACGCCTTGTCCATCTTGGAGCGGCCGGTGAAACCGAACACATAGGTGATGAGGGGATACCGGGCCAGATCCGCCATGGCCAGCGGCTGGCAGTCCAGCAGCGGATGGCCGTGGGGCACCACCACGCTGCGCCCCCAGCGATAGCAGGGCACGGTCGCCAGCTCGTCGAACAGGTGCATGGACTCGGTGGCGATGGCCATCTCCACATCCCCGTTTTGCGCCATCTGCGCCAGTTGGGCAGGGGCTCCCTGATGCAGCTGGATGCTCACCTCGGGGTAGCGGCGGGAGAATTCGGTAATGACCGCCGGCAGCTTGTAGCGGGCCATGGTGTGGGTGGTGGCGATGCGCAGCACCCCGCTGGTGGCCAGCTGATCCCCGAGGGAAAGCTGGCCAATTTGCTCCACCTGGGCCACCACTCCCCTGGCCAGCTCCATCACCTGCTCCCCCATGGGGGTCAGGCCCGACAGGTTCTTGCCCTTGCGGGTAAACAGCGCCAGCCCTAGCTCCTCTTCCAGCATCTTCATCTGCTTGCTGAGGGTCGGCTGGGAGGTATAGAGCTTCTCCGCCGTCGCCGAGATGTTGAAGTTGTTCTTCACTATCTCGGTGAAGTTCTTGAGCCGGGCGATGTTCATCAGGGTGCCAGGCGCGCGATGTGCCAGCCGTCCCCCTCGCGGGTGTAATAGAAGCGATCGTGCAGACGGTGCTCCCCGCCCTGCCAGAACTCGACGGTGTCGATGCGCACCCGGAAACCACCCCAGAAGCTCGGCAGCGGCACCTCGCCATTGGCAAACTTCTGTTTGAGTTCGAGGAACTTGGCCTCCAGCACGCCACGGGCCGAGATGCGGGTCGACTGTTTGGAGACCCAGGCGGCGATCTGGCTGTCCTTGGGACGGCTGTGGAAATACTTCATCACCTCGAAGGTGCTCATCTTCTCCACCCGACCGGTCACGTGTACCTGTCTGTCCAGGGTATGCCAGGGGAAGAGCAGGCTGATACGGGGGTTGCCCTCCAGCTGATGCGCCTTGCGGCTGCCCATGTTGGTGTAGAACACCATGCCTTCGGCATCGTAGTGCTTGAGCAGCACGGTGCGCTGCCAGGGCTGGCCATCGGCATCCACGGTGCCCACCACCATGGCGGTGGGATCGGTCAGTTTGGCCTCGCACGCCTGGGCCAGCCACTTCTCGAACAGGGCGAGGGGCTCGGCCGGCAGATCGGCCCGGTGCAGTCCACCCCTGGTGTATTCGCGACGCAGATCAGCCACATCCATCATCTTGATTTTCCTTCTCTCTTTCTCTGCCGCCCGTGCGGCGATGGGTGCAGGCATTGTGCGACGAGCGCGCCATGGGTACAAGCCTCGGGGCGGCCAAATGGCGGAGCAAAAAAAGAGGGAGGCTCATGCCTCCCTCTTTATGCCGATGACCGTCAGCCTACTGCTTGCCGTCAACCGGCGGGCAATGGGCCAGCATGCGCCGGTTGTAGTCCGCCGCATAGGCGCTCAGCCTGGCATGGGCCTCCTTCTGATCCGGCTTGATGACATCCCCGAATCCATCGAGATAGCGCACGCCGCAGCGCGCCTTGGCCGCCGCCTGCTGATCCGCCGCGATCCCGGGCGCCACCTCGCCGCGCCCGGCCCGCACGATCAGCCGGTAATCCTGCCTGGCAAGGCTGGCGCTGACCGCCTGTTCCAGGGTGTCTGCATCGGCCTGACAACCACCGAGCAGGGTGAGCAGCAGCACCCCGGCCAGTCTCATGCCCGCCTCCGCTGCCAGCCCAGCAACGCCAGGGCCAGGGTCCAGAAGCCGAGGGCACCGCCGCCACCGCTTCCCCCCTCTTCACCGCGCTGGGTGACCGAGAGCTTGAGGGGACTGATGGCGAAGAAGATGTTGTCGCTGCACGCCACCTTCAAGCGGGCAGTGCCATCCTGGCCCGCCGGGATGGTGACGCTCGCCGAGCCCGAGTTGGGTTTGCCGCTGGCAAGGGGAGTCCAGTTTGCCCCCTCGTCCCGGGTCATGAAGAGATCCACCTTGCTGCAGTTGATGGGGGCGGCATTGGTGCCGGCCACTTCCCAACTGATGGTCTGCGTCTTGCCCGCCCCCAGGGGGGTCACCACCGGGCTGGTCAGGGCAAAGGCCTTGCCGGTGTTGACCACCTGGATCTTCATGTCATCGCTGGCGACACCGCCCTTGCCGTCCCGCGCCGTGAGGCGGAAGTTCAGGTCCCGGTTGGTGGCAGGCCAGGCCTCCCCTATCGCCAGGGTGTTGGTGAGCAGGGAGGTGAGACTCGGCAGGGTGCGCTCCGGCACGCTGGTCGGCGCCACGAAACGGAACAGCGGGCGGCTGCCGTCGTCCACCATGGTGGCCGGACTGCTCGACTCCGTCCCCAGATCGATCTGCTCCCAGGTGTAATTCAGCGGATCGCCGTCAAGATCGGCCCCCGCCCCCTTGAGCACGAAGGGGGTGTTGGCAGGGATGACGTAGTCATTGCCTGCCGCCACCTGGGGCGCATTGTTGACCAGCGCCAACGGGGTGCCGCAATTTGGCTCCGTGGCCATGTGGGCCCGCATCTGCTCGATGGACTTGCTGTGGAAATAGGGCTCGCTGTGGGGCTGCAGATCTTCGTCTCCGCAGATCCCCGCATAGGCCATGATGGAGCTGCCGCTGCCCGGCTCCCAGGCCTGGCTTGGTTCCCGGTTGCCGCCGCCACAACTGCCTGTGGTGCCGTTGAAGGTGTGGTCTGCCCCAAACTGGTGACCAATCTCGTGGGCCACGTAGTCGATGAAGAAGGCATCCCCCACCGGCTCGGAGGAGCCCGTCATCCCCGCCGATTTGTCAGGGGTGCAGAGTACGCCCAGTCCCGCCAGGCCACCGCCACCGGTATTGACCACATGGCCGATGTCGAAGGCCCCCAGACCCTTGGTCAGGGCATCGGCCTGCACCTGCATGTTGGCATCCACATCGCCGTCATCATTGTTGAAGGGATCGTTCGCCACGTCGGTGAAGATGATGGTGTCGTTGCCGCTGGCCAGCTGGAATTCGGCCGCCACGTCACGCTGGTAGACCTCGTTGACCCGGTTGAGCAGGGTGGTGATGGCGCCAAGACCCGCCTCCACGGTACCGCCGTGATACTGGGTATACTCCCCCGCCGCCGAGATGGCGATGACATAACGCTTGCGCTCGTTGCCATCCACCAGCACCTGGCGGGCCAGCTTTTTGGCCTCGCCCCCGATCACCTTGTCCGCCTCTTCTTCCAGCCGGCTGTGGGCATCCTGCTGGTAATAGACGGCATAGCCTTCCCCGTTGCGAAGGGGATCGACGAACACCATTTTCCCTTCATGGCTGAACATGGCGTGGAATCCCTGGGGACCGAGATCGAAGCGCCCGGTCTCGCCCGGCGCCGCTTCGTTGTGCCCCTTGAAGGCCAGGATATCGGGATATTTGGCGGCCAGATCCGCCGGCAGCAGATCATAGGGTTGCAGGCTGAAGGTCACCTCCTTGCCATCCGGCAGAGGCAAGGTCAGGCGGCGCTCGCCCCCCTTCAGGGCAGCCAGGTAATCGGTGGAGACGGTGACGATGCGATACTGGCTGGCCCTCACCTCGTACCCATCGGCGGCGGTGGCCCGCGCCGTGACCGTATGCCACTCGCCGGCCATCAGGTTGCCGGACGTCATCAGACCCGCCACCAGCACCGCCAGCGGAGAATATTTCATCAACTGCATCTTTTTAATTCCTTTTTAAACGGATTCACCTGAACTGCCACGGCATCATTTGCCCGCTGGTCCGATTAGTCCAGCAACATCCTCTGTACATTCCCCGAATGGGGAAGGTTGCACCAATGCAGACTAGCCCCTATCATGGCGCGGATTTGTCCGTTCCAGAACCCCTCTTCGACGGGGCCGGTTCACTCTTTCTTTGGCCAAGGTTAATCTCATGCTCAAGTCCCCACTGTTGCCCCGTTTCGGGGATCTGGTCGTTGCCATCGTTGACGATGTGCTGGGTCAGGGTCTTACCCTCGACCGCGCCTATGCACGTCACTTCTCCGGCATCGAACTCAAACCGCAAGAACAGGCAAGGATTGCCCTGGTCACCGGCGATCTGCTGCGCCGCCTCAGCCTCTACTGCTTCCTCACCGGCATCCAGGTCCGTCAGGCGGAGAAGAATGTCTGGCCGCTGCTGCACAGCTGGCACGCCTTCCACAAGATAGATCAGCCTAACCACCCGACCCTGGATCGCTTCAACGAGGAGGCGTTCCGCCGCCGCCTGACCGAAGCCAAGAAGAACCCGGTGCTGATGGACGGCTGCCCTGCCTGGCTGGAAAAACTCGGCAGCGAGCAACTGGGCGACGCCTGGCCGGCCGAGCGTGCCGCCCTGGCCTGGATGCCCAAGCGTTACCTGCGGGTCAACACCCTCAAGTGCACCCGGGACGAGCTGCAAGCCATGCTGGCCAAAGAGCATGTCACCACAGTGCCCGTCGACGGAGTGGAGACCGCCCTGCAAGTGACCTCGGACGCCGCCCTGTTCCGTACCCAGGCCTTTGCCGATGGCTGCTTCGAGCAGCAGGATGCCGGCTCCCAGCTGGTGGCCGCGGCCCTCGACGTCAAGCCCGGCATGCGGGTCATCGACGCCTGTGCCGGTGCCGGCGGCAAGACCCTGCACCTGGCCGCCATGATGCAGGGCAAGGGCCGTCTGCTGGCCATGGACGTGGAAGAGTGGAAACTGGAGAACCTCAAGCAGCGCGCCCGCCGCGCCGGTGCCCACAACGTGGAGACCCGGGTCATCACCAGCAGCAAGACCGTCAAGCGCCTTAAAGAAAGCGCCGATCGCGTGCTGCTGGACGTCCCCTGCTCCGGCCTTGGCGTGCTCAAGCGCAACCCTGATGCCAAGTGGCGCGACACCGCCGAGCGCCTGCCGGTGCTGGTCGCCCTGCAAGAGGAGATCCTGCAGCGCTACAGCCAGATGGTGAAGGTGGGCGGCTTGCTGGTCTACGCCACCTGCTCCATCCTGCCCGAGGAGAACCGCCAGCAGGTGGACAAGTTCCTCGCCGCCAACGAGCACTTCCGCCTGATCGGCGATCACAACGTCAGCCCGGCCGAGACCGGCTTCGACGGCTTCTACATGGCGCGCCTCGAGCGCATCGCCTGATGTCTGTCGTGGGCACAAAGAAAAGGGGAGCCAGTGGCTCCCCTTTTTGCATGGTATGAATGCGGCCTTATTCGGCGGCAGCGTCATCCTGCTTGTGCTTGGCGGCAGTTTCCTTGATCAGGGTCTGCAGCTCGCCGGCCTGGAACATCTCGATCATGATGTCGCAACCACCGACCAGCTCGCCCTCGACCCACAGTTGCGGGAAGGTGGGCCAGTTGGCGAATTTCGGCAGCTCGGCGCGGATGTCCGGGTTCTGCAGGATGTCGACATAGGCGAAAGGCTCGCCGCAGGACATCAGGGCCTGGGAGGCCTGGGCAGAGAAACCGCAGCTGGGCAGCTTGGGGGATCCCTTCATGTAGAGGATGATGGGATTCTCAGCCAACTGCTGTTTGATCTTTTCAATAGTTTCCATAAATGCCTCACTGGAGCGATTTCGGCGGCCATTCTACTGCAATCCGGGCAGACCACAAACTGGCAAACCGTTGCGAATGAAAGAAGTCATGCATCAATACGCCGCAGCTTGATCCGGATCATGGCAAGAATCAAGGGTTGTTCGCCCATCTTTGATACTGCTACAATCGACGGGCTTTGGGCCGTCTGGCCCCCTCATTTCAAGAACAATTCTTTTCAAGATAGAAAAGAGTACGCAATGTCTTGCAACCGTCGCCTTCGCACGGACCAGCCAATGGAGAGTAGAAAATGGCTTTCGAACTTCCCGCTCTGCCCTATGCAATCAATGCTCTGGAACCGCACATCTCCCAGGAAACCCTGGAATACCACCATGGCAAGCACCACAACACCTACGTGGTCAACCTGAACAACCTGGTGCCGGGTACCGAGTTTGAAGGCAAGTCTCTGGAAGAGATCATCAAGACCTCCACTGGTGGCGTCTTCAACAACGCTGCCCAGATCTGGAACCACACCTTCTACTGGCACTGCCTCTCCCCGAACGGCGGTGGCGAGCCCACTGGCGCCCTGGCCGATGCCATCATCAAGGCCTTCGGCTCCTTCGCCGAGTTCAAGGATGCGTTCACCAAGTCTGCCATCGGCAACTTCGGCTCCAGCTGGACCTGGCTGGTGAAAAAGGCTGACGGCTCCCTGGCCATCGTCAACACCTCCAACGCCGGTTGCCCGCTGACCGAAGCCGGTACCACCCCGCTGCTGACCGTCGACCTGTGGGAACACGCCTACTACATCGATTTCCGCAACCTGCGTCCGAAGTACATGGAAACCTTCTGGGCCCTGGTCAACTGGGAATTCGTGGCCAAGAACCTGGCTGCCTGATAAGCCTTTCTTGCCAAAACGCCCCGCACTTGCGGGGCGTTTTTTTATGGTCGAATACCTGCCATCGACAACAAAGGCGCCCGCAGGCGCCTTGTGGAAGATGACCGTGCTTACTGGTCTATCTCGTCCATGTAATCGTCGAGGTTGCCATCATCCGCCGCCTCTGGCTTCTGCTCCTGGAGCTCGGGTTTGCGGCCCGTCACCTTGCCATCGTTGTACTGCAAGTAGAAGTCCTTGGTCAGGGCGTAAGGATCCAGCGCGTTGTCGATGATGCGCTCCTGATCGATCAGCTTGGAGCGGGTACCGAGGCCATCCAGCGCCCAGTGCACCACCTTCAGCGGGAAGGTCAGCAGGGCATAGGGGAAGTAGATGGTATCGATGGTATCCCCCACCAGTTGCCGGGTGGTGGTGGGACCGTAGACCGGCACCATCAGATAGGCGCCATCCCCGATGTCGGCCTTGCCGAGCACGGTGTCCATCTCCAGCGTGTTGCGAGCCAGGCCCGCATGCTTGGCCACGTCGAACAGACCGAGCAGGCCCACAGTGGTGTTGAGGGTGAAGCGGCCCAGGTTGGTACCGGCCCCTTTCAGATCACCCACCAGCAGGTGGTTTACCATGCTGCTCGGCTCGTCGAAGTTGTCCACGAAATTCTCGATGCTGTCCCTCACTCCTTGCGGGACATAGCGGGCATAGCCGTGTACCACGGGGCGCGCCACATAGGGCTCCAGCACGTCATAGTTGACGGCCCACATGGCACGGTTGGGCCCCTGGAAGGGGTCGCGAGGATCGCTGGCCGTGCTGGATGCCCCGGGGCGGCTCGGGGTCTCGCCGAGATCCAGGCTCTCCGGGCCCGGCTTGGGAGGGCCGCCCGCACAGCCCGCGAGCAGCAATGCCACCGCCAATGCTCCTGAACGCAGATACATATGAAAGTCCTAAGATTTTTTTGGGTATTGATATGAATTATACAGGGGGCCCACCCCAAGGGGTGGGCCAAAAGCGTATTAGAGGGCGTGATCGATGCGGATGTCAATCGGCGCTGTGGGGATGGTGCTGGTCGGCACGGTGACAGAAACCCCTTCAAAGGCGCCTTCCTTGTTCATGACGTTGCCGCCCCGGGAGAGTCGCGCCTTGAACTGTAGCTCGGCATGGGCCGCCAGCTTGCTCCCCTCCATCATGGCATCCCCGTCCCCCAGGGAGAGGGTGAGCGGGAGATGCGGGCCAGCAATGCGCTTGACCGCGATGGGCATGGGCGGACCGTTGGGGATCACCGCAAAGACGAACAGATGGGCATCTTCCGGCATCTTTATACCCGGCGCCAGGGTGATGTGCAGGGGGAACTCCCCCTCTTTCACCGCCAGCACCTCGGCTTGTGCCTGGCCTTCGGCAGACGGGGTGGTCACGGCGATGCCACGCTGGCCAAGCTGCTGCCTGGCGTACTCCATGGAGCGCTCCACCATGGTGTAGCGGGCCGAGCCCGGCTCCAGCAGCGGCAACATCCCCTGCCAGCGGTCGAGGGCGGTCTGGAAATCCTCTTTTTGCAGGGCCATGAAGGCGTGGACGGAGCGGGCCTCGATGTTGGCCGGGTCCTCGGCAATGACCGCCTGCAACAGCTGATCCGCACGGGCTTCCTCCCCCGTCATCATCAGGGCCTGGGCATAGGGCACCGCCACCATGGCCTTCTGGGGCGCGAGGGCGTAAGCACGCTCCAGCGCCTCGCGGGCCATCTCGGGATCATTGCCATCCAGGGTCAGGCGCCCCAGCAGCAGCCAGCCGCGATAGTCGTTCGGTTCTTCTTTCAGCCGGGTTCGCAGGGCCAGGGTGAAGTCCAGCAGATCCTGCTCGGTCACCCGGGCGTCGCGCTCCACCAGGATGCGGTTGCTGAGCTCCCCCAACCGGCTGCTGGCATCCTGCCAGCGGCTCACCTCCTGCCAGGCGCCGAGCTTGGCGTAGAGGCCGATGCTCACCACCGCCAGCACCAGCACACCGGGGATCCAGATCAGGCTCTTGCCGCCACGGGCGGTCTGCTCCACGTCGGGAATGTCGTCCAGGAGGCTGCGCTGCAGCTCCACCAGGGATTCCGGCTCCTCCGCCAGTATCCCCTGCTCCCGCTCTTCCCCTATCTCCAGCAGGCGCTGGCGATAGAGCTGCTTGTTGAGGGCCGAGCGACTGATGCTCTGCCTGCCCTCGCCGCGCCACAGCGGCACGATCAGCGCCAGGCTCGCCAGCACCAGCAGGGCCGCACCCAGTATCCAGAATGGGGTCATGGTTTCTCTTCCTCTTTGAGCAGGGCGGACAGCCTGGCCTGCTCTTCTGCACTCAGGGTGCCTTCAGGCTGTTGCAAGGGAGCAGGGGCATGGCGGCGGCTTCGCACCACCACGGTGACGACGCCAATCACGATGACCAACAAGGGGCCAAGCCAGAGGATCAGGGTCGAGGCCATCAGGGGGGGATCATAGAGAATGAAGTTGCCGTAGCGGGCCACCATGTAGTCCACCACTTCCTGCTTCTCCTTGCCCTCGCGCACCATCTGGTAGGTCTTGTCCCGCAGATCCTTGGCGAGCCCGGCGTTGGAGTCCGCGATGTCCTGGTTCTGGCACTTGGGGCAGCGCAGCTCGCGGGTCAGCTCGCGAAAGGTCTGCTCCTGGGCGTCGCTCTCGAAGGTGTAGACATCGATGGCGGCGCGGGCCTGTCCGGCACAGACGAGACCGGCCAGCAGCAACAGGGATGCAATCAGTGTTTTCATCGGGGAGGCCTCACTTCATGGCATCGAAGATGGGTTTGAGGGTACTGGCCCAGACGTCTGGGTTGATGTCCCCCACGTGGCGATAGCGGATGATGCCCTGGCTGTCGATGAAGAAGGTCTCGGGCGCGCCATAGACACCGAGATCCAGCCCCAGCATGCCGTCCGGATCGTAGAGGTTGACCTGGTAGGGATTGCCAAGCTCCGCCAGCCACTTGATGGCCTTGTCACGCTCGTCCTTGTAGTTCATGCCGACGATGTAGATCCCCTGCCCCGCCAGCTCCTTGAGGTAGGTGTGTTCCCCGTAACAGGTCGGGCACCAGGTGGCCCAGACGTTGAGCAACATGGGGCGCCCCTTGAGGATGCTCCTGTCGTGCTGCTTGCCCAGGTCATAGATGTCCTGCAGGGTGAACACGGGCACCTCCTTGTCCACCATCACGGATTCGAGCTTGGTGGGATCGGAGCCAAGTCCCTTAAGAAGAAACCCAAGCATTAATAAAAACAAAATAAAGGGGATTAAAAACAACCAGGTCTTTTTGTTCATGCCTTGGCCTCCTCGTCACGACGTCCGAAGCGGTAGCGCTTGTCCAGCATGGCCAGCACGCCGCCGAGAGCCATGAAGACGCCGCCAAACCAGATCCAGCGCACGAAGGGCTTGTAGTAGATCCGTACCGCCCAGGCGCCGTTGTCGAGCTGCTCGCCGAGCGCCGCATAGAGATCCCGGGTAACCCCCGCATCGATGGCCGCCTCGGTCATCGGCATGCGGCTCACGGTGTACATCCGCTTCTCGGGCTTGAGCAGGGCAACCTGCTTGCCATCCCGGTGCACTTCCAGCACACCCTTGAAACCGTCGTAGTTGGGGCCGTTCTTCTCCTTGATGCCGGTGAAGACGAACTCGTAATCGGCGAACTGGACGCGATCGCCGGCCTGCATCCGCAGGTCCTTCTCGATGCTGTAGTTCTGGGTGCAGGCGATGCCGATGATGCTGACCGCGAGCCCCACGTGCCCCAGGATCATGGCCCAGTGGCTGTTGCCAAGCTTGCGCACGCCGGTGGCAAAACCGTGTTTGTGGGTGGCCCGCGCCCAGGTCTCCTGCACGCTGGTGACGATGATCCAGACGCCAAGCCCGATACCGAGCGCAGCCCAGGGTTTGAACGCCTCGGCAAAGAGTTTGGGCAACAGCAGAGCCGCGGCCAGGCTCAGCACCAGGGCGAGCATCACCTTGCCCTTGAGCTCACCGAGATCCTGGCGGCGCCAGCGGAACAGGGGGCCCACCCCCAGCAGCAGGGCGAAGGGGATGATGAGCCAGCTGTAGATGTGGTTGAAGAAGGGGGTGCCGATGGAGATGCTGCCAAGCCCCAGCTCCTTGTGCACCAGGGGCAACAGGGTGCCGAGCAGCACGGTGAGCAGGCCCGCCACCAGCAGGATGTTGTTGCCAAGGAGCAGGGTCTCGCGGCTCCACAGCTCATGCTTGCCGTGGCTCTTCACCTGGGAGCCCTTGAAGGCGAACAGCAGCAGGGAGCTGCCTATCACCGCCAGCAGGAAGCCCAGGATGAACAGACCCCGGGTCGGGTCCGAGGCAAACGCATGGACCGACACCAGCACGCCGGAACGCACCAGGAAGGTGCCTAGCAGGCTCAGGGAGAAGGCCGAGAGCGCCAGCAGCACGGTCCAGGCCTTGAAGGTGGCGCGCTTCTCGCTCACCGCGAGGGAGTGGAGCAGGGCCGTGCCCGCCAGCCAGGGCATGAAGGAGGCGTTTTCCACCGGGTCCCAGAACCACCAGCCGCCCCAGCCGAGTTCGTAATAGGCCCACCAGGAACCGAGCACGATGCCCAGCGTCAGGAAGACCCAGGCCGCCATGGTCCAGGGACGGGACCAGCGCGCCCAGGTGGCGTCCAGACGCCCCGTCATCAGGGAGGCGATGGCGAAGGCGAAGGCCACCGAGAAGCCCACGTAGCCCATGTAGAGCATGGGGGGGTGGAAGATGAGACCGGGATCCTGCAGCAGCGGATTGAGATCCCGCCCGTCCACCGGGAAATACGGCAGGGTGCGGGTGAAAGGATCCGAGGTGAACAGCACGAAGGCGGTGAAGCCCACCGAGATAAGGCCGAGCACCCCGAGTACCCGCGCTACTGCATCGAGCGGCAGGCGGCGGCTGAAGAGGGCTACCGCCGCCGTCCAGCCTCCCAGGGTCAGCACCCAGAGCAGCAGCGAGCCTTCATGGGCTCCCCACACCGCCGAGATGCGGTATTGCAGGGGCAGCAGGCTGTTGGAGTTGGTGGCCACGTACTGCACGGTGAAGTCGTTGTCGATAAAGGCCCAGGTGAGGCAGAGAAACGACAGCAGCAGCAGCAGGAACTGGCTGTAGGCGAGCGGGCGGGCCGCCGACATCATGCCAAGACGACCGAGATGGGCCCCGATCAGCGGGTAACTGCCCAGCAGCAGGGCGGTGGCGAAGGCCAGGATCAGTGAGAACTGCCCTAATTCCGGGATCATTGACTATTCCCTCTCGATTGCACGGAGAAACCTGCCGATTTGGCGGTATAAAGAAGTGAATTCTTGGCGCATACCGGCATCATTGCTTGGCTCCCTGCAACTGCGCCTCTGTGTATTCGGGCTTGAAGTGCATGCCGTTGGTGGCATCGGCCACTTCCGGCGGCATGTAGTTCTCGTCGTGCTTGGCCAGCACCTCGAAGGCGGCGACCGTGGTGGCATCCTTGAGGGTGCCCTGGGCGACGATCCCCTGCCCTTCCCGGAAGAGATCCGGCAGGATGCCGTCAAACTCCACCGTCACCAGATGGCCGCCGTTGTCCACCAGCTTGAAGGCTACCTTGAGGCTCTGGGGATCCCGCACCACAGACCCCGGCACCACCAGGCCACCGATGCGCAGGCGCTGCCCCTCCTCGGGCTTGATCTTCTCCGGCCCCTTCCCTTCCACCAGCTCGCTCGGGGTGTAGAAGAGGTCGATGTTCTGGCTCAGGGCATAGAGCACCAGGCCAGTCACGCTGGCAAGGCCCAGGCTGATGGCCAGGATGATGGTGAGGCGTTTCTTGCGGCGCGGGTTCATAGGGTGTTCTCCATCTGCTGGGCCGCCTTGCGGCGTGCCTCCCGAGCCTGCTTGTTGCGCAGTTCGCCAAGCAGGCTGCGGGTCTTCAACCGGGTGGAAATGACGATGCCGACCAGGCAGAGCAGGGTCAGACCGAAGGAGAGCCAGACGTAGAAGGCATAGCCTCCCATGGCCATGAAATCACTGAACGAGGCAAAGTGCATGCTTACTTCTCCTGCCTGGCGATGTCGGCGACCCAGGGGCGGTGCCACTCCCGCATCAGCAGCTCATTGCGAAAACGCATCAGGGTCAGGGCACCGAGAAACGCGGCGAACGCCAGGATCATGATGAGCAGCGGCCACAGCATCTCGGGGGAGATGGAGGGTTTGTCAAACTTGGTGATGGTGGCCCCCTGGTGCAGGGTGTTCCACCACTCCACCGAGTAGTGGATGATGGGCAGGTTGATCACCCCGACCAGCGCCAGGATGCCGGCGGCGCGCCCCGCCACCACCTTGTCGCTGAAGGCGTTGTAGAGGGCGATGACACCCAGATAGAGGAACAGCAGGATGAGCTCGGAGGTGAGCCGGGCATCCCACACCCACCAGGTGCCCCACATGGGTTTGCCCCAGGCGGCGCCGGTAAAGAGGGCAATGAAGGTGAAGACGGCCCCCACCGGGGCGATGGCCGCCACCGTCATGTCTGCCATGCGCAGTTGCCACACCAGGCCAATGAAGGCGGCCACCGCCATGGTGGAGTAGGCGCCCATGGAGAGGATGGCGGAGGGCACATGGATATAGATGATCCTGAAAGAGTCGCCCTGCTGGTAATCGGCGGGTGCAAAAGCCAGCCCCCAGACGGTGCCGATGATGAAGGCAAGCAGGCTTGTCACGGCAAACCAGGGCAGCAGGGTGCCGGCCAGCCCATAGGCGCGCTCGGGTTTGGCATAAGGGTGCAACCATTTCCACATAGCTCACGAAACCTTTCAGTTATTAATTTTTAAGTGGCGAGGGCTACCATACCCATGGGGGAAAAACATCATATCCCCCGAAAGCAATAAGCAGCCATCCCCTTGATCTATCTCAACTATCTCGCCCCTAACAAGGCTTCAAACGAAAATCTTTTCGCCAAATCAATCAGTTGACACTCACCCGCAGCGCCGCCGAGATGGCCAGGGGCGTCAGGGTCAATGCCCCCACCAGCATGGCCCCCAGGATGGCGAGCTGACCGGCATAGGGCAGTCCCATGCTGGCCGCGTCGATGGCGGACGTGGCGAAGATAAGCACCGGAATATAGAGCGGCAGCAGCAGCAGGCTGAGCAGCACGCCCCCCTTGCGCAGCCCTGCGGTCAGCGCTACTCCGACCGCCCCGAGCAGGCTCAGCACCGGTGTACCGAGCGCCAGGGTGGCCACCACGGCCAGATAGGTCTTCAGCTCCAGGGAGAGCAGGATGGCGAGCAAGGGGGAGACCAGCAACAGCGGCAGACCGGTCAGCAACCAGTGAGCGATCACTTTGGCCAGGGCCAGCAACCCCAAGGGATGGGGCATCAGCATCATCTGCTCAAGGGCGCCGTCACTGAAGTCGTCACGAAACAGCCGCTCCAGGGAGAGCATGGCTGCCAGCAGGGCCGCCACCCAGATAATGCCGGGAGCGATGCGGGCCAGCAACTGGGGCTCGGGCCCGATCCCTAACGGAAACAGGGTGATGACGATGAGGAAGAACCAGAGCGGGTTGAAGATGTCGGCGCGCTGGCGCAGGGCCATCAGCAACTCGCGGTGAATAAGGTGTATGACGGCGCGCAGCATGGGCTACTCCTGCAACAGCGAGGTCAGAGAGAGGGTCTTGAGCCGTCCCTGCATCAGGGTCAGATCCTGGTGGGTCGTAAGGACCACCATGCCCCCCCTGTCCGCGTGGGCGAGGAACAACTGCTCCAGCACCCTGACCCCCTGCTTGTCGATGGCGGTGAAGGGCTCGTCCAGGATCCAGAGCGCCGGTCGCTCGCTCAGCCACAGCCTGGCCAGCGCCACCCGTCGCTGCTGCCCGGCGGAGAGCTGCCCCGCGGGATAGTCTTCGAAACCGGCGAGGCCGACCTGGGCCAGCACCCGCCAGAGATCCATGCCGTCCCCGGCAGGGCCATGAAGCTTCTGGTAGAAGGAGAGATGCTCAAGGGGGGTCAGGGTCGCCTTGACGCCGGGCTGATGGCCCAGGTAAAGCAGGCTGGCGTGGTATTCATCCCGGCAATGGCGGATATTCTCCCCATTCCAGCACACCTCGCCAGCAAAGGGCTGGGAGAGGCCGGTGAGCAGGCGCAACAGGCTGGTCTTGCCCACCCCGTTGGGACCCTCAATCTGCATCAAATCCCCGGCACGCACCGCGAAGGAGAGATGTTCAAACAGGGTGCGATCTTCACGCACGCAGCTCAGATTGTTCGCTTGAAGCAGCATGGGGATGTAATCGTTGAAAATGAGGCGGCCTGCATCTTAACACAGGATCCGGAGGCGTCTTTTCAAAGATGCCAATAATCAACAGGATTTGTGGGGAAGATCGCGCCCCCACCAAAGAGATTGATGCCAAAGGATTATCACCGTCCCGGCATCGAAAAAGAGGTGGCCACGGGTCGAACAGAAAGCGGGGAGGCACCGGCCTCCCCGCGACACATCCGTCAGCTGCGTCCTTTTCGCAGGGAAATAAGCAGCTCCGCTTCCGCCTGGGGCAATTCGCACTCGCTCATCACCTCGTCCAGATCGGCACCAAGCTCCACCATCTTGGCGGCGCGGCTGTAGAGGCGGCGCTCCGGATCCTGCAACGTCAGCTCCTGCTGGCTGTCGTGGATCTTCTGCATGGCCCCTTCTGCGGCTTGCAGACGCTGACCCATGCCGATGGCGCCCGTGTGCAACTCCATCATCTGCTTGCGCAGACTCTCGAGCTGCCCCTGCAGCGCTTCCACCCTGGCCTCGGACTCTCGCTGGCGACGACGGTGCCCCAGGATCCCGTAAAGGGCCAGCACCAGTGCGAGCAAGGACAACCCCAAGGCTGCAAATTCAATCATCAAACCATCACCTTACCGTCACAGGGAGGCGGACAGGTGCCATCGCCCCCGTCCGCACGTTCCCGTCCCTGTTACAGGGAACCAATGTCTTCCCACTCTTCGTCGGAGAGCAGCTTGTTGAGATCCACCAGGATCAGCAGTTGGCCGTCACGGTTGCTGACGCCCTGGATGAACTTGGCGCTCTCCTCGGTGCCCACCGCCGGGGCGGCATCGATCTCGGAGGAGCGCAGATAGACCACCTCGGCCACGCTGTCCACCATGATGCCGATCACCTGCTTCTCCGCCTCGATGATGACGATGCGGGAGTTCTCGCTCACGTCCCCGGCCGGCAGGCCGAAACGGGAGCGGGTATCGATGACGGTCACCACGTTGCCACGCAGGTTGATGATGCCCAGCACGTAGTCAGGTGCACCCGGGACCGGAGCGATCTCGGTGTAGCGCAACACTTCCTGAACCTGCATCACGTTGATGCCATAGGTCTCGTTTTCCAACTGGAAGGTCACCCACTGCAGCACTTCGTCTTCGGCCAGATTCTGTGCAATATTGCGCTTCTCTGTCATCTTCTTGATCCTTGTATGAACCCGTCAACGGGTAAAATTAGCAATAAAACCATGGCGATGCCGATGTTGTCAGCGGCCTTCGATGTTCACGCCCCGGCCAAGCAGCAGCAAGAGCTCCCTGACGTGCAGCAGGGCACACATCTTCTCCTTGACCATGCCGGCCAGCCAGGGGCGCTTGCCCTCCTGATGGCGCCACTTCACCTGGTCCCGGTGCAGCAGTTCTGTGCCCTTCAACTGGTGACAGGCCAATCCCCAGGGTGATTCTCCCAGCATAATCAGATATTTGTAATCGTCCATCTCCAGATGCTGGCCCGGCATGACCCACTGGGCCGTGTCCACCACGTTCATCTTCTGCTCGCGGGAGGTCATGATCCCCTTGTACCAGCCCGGTTGGCCGAAGAGAGAGGTCACCTCCCCCAGTTGATGGATGCCCCCCAACTCGGTCAGAGGCACCGCAAACGTCACCCCGGCCACATCGAAGAAGAGCGCCTGAAACTCGTTGCCGGTATCCAGGTTCTCCCAGGTCGACGGTGCGGGCGCCGCTTCGAGGGCGGGCGCAGGTTCCGCCACCGCGAGGGCGACGGGCTCGACCTCCTCCGCCACGGCTTCCACCACCGGCTCTGCCAGGGCGACCAGAGGCTCACTGTCAACTACCTCCGCCTCGAGCTGGAATGGCTCGACATGCACCTCTTCGTGGCTCAGGGCATCCATCTCGAACTGGACCTGTCCCACCTGGGCAAGCAGCTCGCTCAGCTGGGCCAGTCGGGTATCGGCTTCAAGATAGGGGGTGGCAGCCACCTCCGGCACGGCGACGGTCTGACGTTGCAACGCTGGGGCCGGTGCTTCGTCTTCGGGATCTTCCCGCAGCAGGGCATCGTCCAGCAGCAGGGAGTGGAAATAGTCGTCCATGGCCCGAACCTGGGTGGTCTCTCTCACGGCATCACCTCCTGGGTCCGTTGACGCTCCAGCGCGTCGAGATGGTTGAGCAGGGTCTCATAGGCATAGGTGCCCCGGCTGCCCGGTGCATAGATGGAGGGAGGAATGTGCACCAGACTGGCATCCCTGAATTTGGTGTCGATGGGAATGACCGCATTCCACACCGCCTCCCCATACTGCTCCTTGATGGACTGCAATGTCATCAGGGAGGCGCGGGTACGCTTGTCAAACATGGTCGGAATGATGGTGTAGCGGAACTTCTCCCGCTTGGAGCGCTGCATGATCTCGAAGGTCTTCATCATCCGCTCCAGCCCCTTGAGGGCCAGGAATTCGGTCTGCACCGGCACCAGGATGCGATCGCAGGCCGCCAGCGCGTTCACCATCATGACCCCCAGCACCGGCGGACAGTCGATGAGCACGTAGTCGAACTGATCCTGCACCCGCAGCAGAGCGCGCTTGAGCACCAGCCCCATCCCTTCCCGGTTGCCCATCACCCGATCCAGCGTGGCCAGGGTAATCGAGGCAGGCAGCAGGCTGATGTTCTCGAATCGGGTCTTGAGGGTCATCCGGTTGACCAGCTCGGCGCTGGGTTTGGCCGCCTGGAACAACTCGTACAGGGTGCCTTCCAGCCTGTCCGAGTCGAAATCGAGATAGGAGGTCAGGGAGGCGTGGGGGTCGGTGTCGATCAGCAGTACCCGCTGGCCACGCTGGGCCAGAATGCCCGCCAGGGAGACGACCGTGGTGGTTTTACCGACTCCACCTTTCTGATTGGCAACCGTCCAAACAATCACTGTATCAATCCTGCCTTGTTGTTATGCGTATGCCCCCACCGGGCAGCGCGATCACCCTGATCTTTTCACTGTCGACACTCTGCGGTGCGTCCTGCACCGGTTCCCCCGTCAGCGGTTTGACGGGGGCTGGCGGCACCCAGGCGAACCTGGATATGGCGACCACCACCTTGCGATTCTGTAATCGTCCCTGCTCGGTGCCATTGTCGACGAAGGGGGAGAACTCTCCGTACGCCTCGTAGGCGAGCCGACCGGGAGCCACCCCCTTGCCCACCAGGGCATTGAGCACTGCCTCGGCGCGGGCCGCTGACAATGTCCAGTTGGAGCGGAAAATTTCGTTGTTTATCGGTTGGTTATCCGTGTAGCCCCGCACCCTGACATAGTTATCGACCGGTTTGAGAATACCTGAAAGCGTATCGAGCACGGGTGCGGCATTGCTCCCCAGAAAAGCGCTGCCACTGTTGAACAGGAGACCTGAACTCAGCTCCACCGTCAGCCAGTTGTCATCCTGCGCAAGCTTCACCACCCCCGCATCGACCAGGGCGCCCATGGACTCCTGGATCTGCATGTCGATCTGCGCAAGAGCCGTGCCATCTTGCGAGACGGGCGTACCCGTGATGGGGGCCCGCGAAGGGGACGCAGAGGCCTGGCTCTCCAGCAGGCTGGGGGCGGCCGAGACCGGGTTGTCCAGCAAGGAATTGCCCCGCCCTTCCAGCAGACCATCGCTGCGCGGCGCCTGGTTGAAGGCCTGGGTCATGCCCTCGATGACGGCGCGGTACTCCTCCTTGTTGACGATGGCAACGGAGTAGAGCACCACGAAAAGGGCGAAGATGAGCGTCATGTAATCGGCATAGGAGACCAGCCAGCGATCGAGATGCTCTCGCCCTTGCAGGTGCAAACGATAGCGCTTGCGCATGGCTACTCCCCTTTCAGATAAGCCCGTAACCGCCTTTCAACCTGCGGGCCGTTCTCCCCGTGGGCGATGGCCAGAAGCCCCTCCAGGGTCATCTCCTGATAGAGGCCGTAATGGTAGTGGAAGGCGCGCAGCCGATTCGCAATCGGCAGATAGAGCAAGTTGGCAAAGCCCACCCCGTAGATGGTGGCGACGAAGGCCACGGCAATGCCCGCCCCCAGGGTGCCTGGCTCCTCCAGATGAAACATGGCCTGGATGAGGCCAATCACGGCCCCGATGATGCCGATGGTGGGGCTGTACCCCCCCATGGACTCGAACACCCTGGCCGAGTGCTCGTTGCGCTCCTGCTCGATGTCGATGTCCGCCTCCAGCAGGCTGCGGATATCCTCGATGGAGACGCCATCCACAATCATGGAAAGCCCCTGGCGGGTGAAGGGATCGGGCTCGGCCTCGGCCTGGTTTTCCAGCGCCAGCAAGCCTTGCTGGCGGGCGAACTGGGCCCACGCCTTCAGGCGCTCGGCCTGCTCCGCAAGATCCAGCTGCGGCGGAAACAGCATCCAGGTTGCCTGCCTCAGGGCACTGAGCAGGTACCTGCGGGGAGTCTGCAAGATCACCGCCCCCCAGGTTCCCCCGACGACGATGACAAAGGCCGGGCCATCCAGCAGGGTCAGCAGGCTCCCGCCATGCCACCACTGGGCGATGGCGACGGCCCCCAGCGCCAGCACCAGGCCGAGCATGCCCATGGTCAGCGACCCAACTCGACCAGAATGCGCTGGGCCACCCGATCCAGCGGCAGGGATTCGCTTGCTATGCCCGCCTTGGCAACGGCCTGGGGCATGCCATAGACCACGCAGGAGGCTTCATCCTGCGCCCAGATGGTCGCCCCCTGCTCCTTGAGCAGACGGGCACCGTCGCGGCCATCCGCACCCATGCCGGTCAGGACGATGGCCAGCACCTTGTCGCCATAGGTCTTGGCAGCGGAGGCGAAGGTGATGTCCACGCAGGGTTTGTAGTTGACCTTGTCATTGCCATCGATGATGCGAAGACGGGCACCGGGCCCGCGCCCTTCCAGCAACATCTGCTTGCCACCGGGGGCAAGATAGGCCTGACCCGGCTTGAGCACGTCGCCGTCCTGCGCCTCCTTGACCCCTATCTGGCACAGCCCGTTGAGGCGGGCGGCAAAGGCAGCGGTGAAGGTGGCTGGCATGTGCTGGATCAGCAGAATGGGATGAGGGAAATCCCCCGGCAGCTTGGTCAGCACGTTCTGCAGTGCCACCGGCCCGCCGGTGGAGGTACCGATGGCAACCAGCTGGTAACTCTTGCCACTGCGCTTGAACGCGGCGGGAGCCGCCGCTGCCCGCGCAGGCTCGGGCTGGCGTTCGGCCAAGGGACGATTCAGGGTCCCCGTGACGGCGGGCCGGACGGCAGGCTCGGGGGCACGGGGCCGGGTCGCCATCAGGAAGCGTTTGCGAGCGATCTCCTTGACCCGCTGCTGCAGCAGGTTGACGGCTTCGTCCTTGTCCCGGGCGATGTCTTCAAACTTCTTGGGCAGAAAATCGAGGGCGCCCGCATCCAGCGCATCCAGTGTTGCCTTGGCTCCCTCGTGGGTCAGGGAGGAGAACATCAGGATGGGGGTCGGACACTTGGCCATGATCTCGCGCACGGCGCTGATGCCGTCGAGCACCGGCATTTCAATGTCCATGGTAATGACGTCGGGCCGCAACTGCTGCGCCTTGTCTACCGCCTCCCGCCCGTTCTGGGCCGTGTCGATCACCGTCATCAGGGGATCCTGATTGATGATTTCGCTGACCCGACGGCGGAAGAAACTCGAATCGTCGACCACTAATACCTTGACTGCCATTGTTATTCTTTTAACTCCTTGAGCCTGGCGCTCAGTGGCGACGGGCATAGGCCTTGAGCAGGCTGGGCACATCCAGAATGAGGGCGATGCCGCCGTCGCTGGTAATCGTGGCGCCGGCCATGCCGGGGGTACCTTGCAGCAGGTTGTCCAGGGGCTTTATCACCACCTCTTCCTGACCGATGAGGTTGTCTACCACGAAGCCGACCTGCTGGGTCCCTATCTGGACGATGACCACGTGGCCCTGGTCCTGGCGGGCCGTCTTGCCGGCACCGCGTACCAGCCACTTGTGCAGGTAGAACAGCGGAATCGCCTTGTCACGGACGATGATGGTGAGCTGGCCATCCACCACGTTGGCCTTTTTCAGATCCAGGTGGAAAATTTCATTCACGCAACCGAGGGGCAGGGCGAAGGTCTGCTGACCCACCTCCACCATCAGGGTCGGCAGAATGGCCAGGGTCAGGGGAACCTTGATCTCGAGACGGGTGCCCTTGCCCCAGGTGGAATCGATGTGCACCGAGCCATTGAGGCTGACGATGCTGGTCTTCACCACGTCCATGCCCACTCCACGGCCTGAGATGTCGGAGATCTCCGACTTGGTGGAGAAGCCGGGGGCGAAGATCAGGTTGTAGGCATCGTTGTCGCTCATGCGCGCCGCGCTGTCAGCATCGAGCACGCCACGGCTGATGGCGATGGACTTGAGCTTCTCCGGGTCCATCCCTGCGCCGTCATCCTCGATGCAGAGCAGAATGTGGTCCCCTTGCTGGGAGGCGCTCAGGGTGATGGTACCCTGACGGGGTTTGCCCGCTTTCTCGCGCACGTCCGGCATCTCGACGCCATGGTCGCAGGAGTTGCGCACCAGGTGAACCAGGGGGTCGGCCAGGGCCTCCACCAGGTTCTTGTCCAGATCCGTGTCCTCACCCACCATCACCAGCTCGATCTCCTTCTTGAGGGTACGAGCCAGATCGCGCACCACGCGCGGGAAGCGGCCGAATACTTTCTTGATAGGCTGCATGCGGGTCTTCATGACCGCGCCCTGCAGATCGGCGGTCACGACGTCGAGGTTCGCGACAGCCTTGGACATCTCTTCGTCATTGCTGGCGATGCCGAGGCTCACCAGGCGGTTTCTCACCAGCACCAGTTCGCCCACCATGTTCATGATGACGTCCAGGGTCTTGGTATCCACCCGCACCGTGGTATCGCTCTGTACCGCACTGCTCTCGGCGGGAGCGGCCTGCTTGGCAGGGGCGGCCCTGGCTGGCGCTGTGGGCTCTGCCGGCGCAGGTTTGGCGGCCACTGGCGCCTTGGGCGGCGTCACCGGGGCTGCGGGGGCAGCGGGTGCCGGGGCCTTGGGTTCGGGCGCAGGAGCAGGTGCCAGACTGTGCTGGGGCGCCTGGCCACGGCCGTGCAGTTCATCCAGCAGGCGCTCGAACTCATCGTCGTCGATGAGCTCGTCCACCTCTTTCTGGACCGACTGCAGGGGGGCCAGATCGGGGGCACCACCGTGCTGGCCCTGACCATGGAGCTGGTCGAGCAGAGCCTCGAATTCGTCGTCTGTGATGTCACCTGAACCGCTCAGCACGGGGGCGGCAGAGACCGTCGGCGCTTTGCCGACACCGTGCAGCTCATCGAGCAGGCGTTCAAATTCGTCGGCGGAGATCTCGTCGATGGAGCCACCGCCATTGACGGCGACAGGCGCCACCTCGGCGATGACCTCGGGTTCTGGTACGGGTTCGGGCTCAGGCTCGGGTGCTGGCTGGGCCGCCACGCTGGCGGTACGCAGCTGCTCCTGCCCTTCCGGCTTGCACAGCTCGTGCAGATCGTGCAGCAGATCGGGAGAAGCGGGGCTTATCTCTTCGCGGTTCTGGACCTGGGCAAACATGACGTTGATGGCATCCAGCGCCTGCAAGATGACATCCATCAGCTCGGCACTGAGGGTCCGCTTGCCGTTGCGCAGCATGTCGAACAGGTTCTCGGCACCGTGACAGACATCCACCAGTTCGGTGAGGGAGAGGAAGCCCGCTCCCCCCTTGACGGTGTGGAAGCCGCGGAAGATGGCGTTCAACAGGTTCTTGTCATCGGGCCGCTTTTCCAAGTCGACCAGTTGTTCAGACAACTGTTCCAATATTTCTGATGCTTCGACCAAAAAGTCTTGCAGTATGTCTTCATCAACTTCGAAGGCCATGCGTCACTCCATTAGAATCCCAGGCTAGACAGCAGATCGTCCACATCATCTTGACCATTGACCACATCTGAGCGGGTCTGCGGGTTCATGATGGGGCCTTCCGCCTCGATGCCGCTCGCTGGCAGGCTACGTGCCGAATTGTCGCTAACGCCCTCACCGAACATGGTCAGCATCTCTATCAACTTCGTTTCAACTTCCTGCACCAGTTTGATCACCTTGCGGATCATCTGACCGGTCAGGTCCTGGAAATCCTGAGCCATCAGAATTTCCGTCAGCAGTTGTCGTAACTTATCGGCATCCGTCTCAGAAGCCTTAATAAAATCATTCAGTTGATGGCACAGCGCCTTGAATTGACCCAGCTCGAGATCCCGGCTCATCAGGGCATTCCAGTTGGGCATGACCAGCTGAATGTTGTCGTTGAGTCGATCGGCGATGGGAAGGCTTGCCTCGACCGCATCCATGGTGCGATTGGCCGCCTTGTCCGTCATGTCGATGACATAGCTCAGACGCTCCCGGGCATCCGGGATCTCATGGGTGGCCAGGTCGGGGATCCTGGGATCCAGGCGAAAATCCTGCAATGAGTTGTGCAATTGGCGGGTCAGCTGCCCCACCTTGTCAAACAGGGCCGCCGCATTGGGGGCGCACACATCGGCGAGGATGGTATCGGCCTGTTCAAACTCTTCCCGCTCCAGGTGGGCAACCAGCATCCTTGCCTGGTCAAGCGAGATCATGGCACTCGTTTTGGCCTTCATCCCTGCCGCTCCTTAGCCGATACGTTCAAAGATTTTGTCGAGCTTCTCTTTGAGGGTGGCAGCGGTGAACGGCTTGACGATATAGCCATTGACCCCGGCCTGGGCGGCTTCGATGATCTGCTCGCGTTTGGCTTCGGCAGTGACCATCAGAACCGGCAGGTGCTTGAGCTTGTCGTCGAGGCGAATCGCCTTGAGCAGGTCGATGCCCTGCATGCCGGGCATGTTCCAGTCGGTGACCACGAACTGGAAGTCGCCATTTTTCAGCATCGGCAACGCCGTGTTGCCATCGTCTGCTTCATGGGTATTGTTGTATCCCAGGTCACGCAGCAAGTTCTTGATAATCCGGCGCATCGTTGAAAAGTCATCGACGATGAGGATTTTCATGTTCTTGTCCAAAGTTCCTCCTAAATAGCCGCCAAGACGGCTCACTTACATGATGCAGATCGCAGGTTTTATGGTGCGGATTATGCCTTAGAGTTGTGCTCCAGTGTAGCCAGTACAACCACTTATAAATTCCAATCTCGCAAACGGGCGCGCAGCCTGTGCATGGCCTGACTATGAATCTGGCTCACCCGAGACTCACTCACACTCAATACTTCACCGATCTCGCGCAGATTCAGCTCTTCATCGTAATAAAGGGACAGCACCAGCGCCTCCCGCTCCGGCAGGCGGGCGATGTGCTCCGCCAGGGCCCCCTGGAAGCGCTCGGCCGCCAGATCGTCGAATCCTCCCTGACCGTTGCCGTCATCGGGATGACCGATGACATCTTCGCTGACGCCCAGATCCTCGATGCCGATGATCTTGCCGCAGGAAACATCCTGCAGCATGGCATGGTACTCCCCGAGGGACACCCCCATATTGGCGGCCACCTCGGTGTCTCTGGCATCCCGGCCATGGGCCTGCTCCACGTTCTCGATCGCTTCTGCGATGGCACGGCTGTTGCGGTGCACCGAACGGGGCACCCAGTCCCCACGGCGGATCTCGTCGAGCATGGCACCACGGATGCGGATGCCGGCATAGGTTTCAAAGCTGGCGCCCTTGCTGCCGTCAAAGTTGCGGGAAGCTTCGAGCAGCCCAATCATACCTGCCTGGATCAGGTCATCCAGCAAGACACTGCTTGGCAGGCGAGCCAATAAATGCTGGGCAATCCGCTTGACCAGCGGAGCGTGTCGCTCAACCAGCACGTAGGAATCCTGATGACGCAAGTATGCTTGGGCTTTATTCACGGGAGTCTTCCTGTGTTATGACCGGCTTTTGCAACAAGTTTTCCAGGAAAAATTCGAGGTGGCCGCCCGGCTGATTCGGGATGGGCCAGCTCGCCGCCTTGTTCGCCAGGGCACGAAATGCCAGGGCGGCAGGGGATTTTGGAAACGCTTCAACTATCAGTTTCTGCTTGCGCACCGCGGCCCGCAGGTTGGTGTCGTAAGGCACGCAGGCCACCAGTTCCAGGGAGGTATCCAGGAAGCGGTCGGTGACCCGGGTCAGCTTGGCGAACAACTCCTGCCCCTCGCGCAGGGAGCGGACCATGTTGGCCACCACCTTGAAGCGGAACACACCGTGATCCTTGGAGAGGATCTTGATGAGCGCGTAGGCATCCGTGATGGAGGTGGGTTCATCGCACACCACCACCATGATGTCCTGGGCGGCACGGGTGAAACTCAGCACCATGTCGGAAATCCCCGCCGCCGTGTCCACCAGCAACACGTCCACCTGGGTCTTCATCTCGCTGAAGGCGCGGATGAGCTCGGCATGTTGTACCGGGGAGAGCTCGACCATGGACTGAGTGCCCGAGGTGGCCGGCACTATCATCATGCCGTAGGGCCCCTCGACGATGATGTCGTCTATGGTGCACTCCCCGGCCAGCACATGGGAGAGGTTGCGATGCACCCTCAGCCCCAGCATGACGTCGACGTTGGCCAGACCAAGGTCGGCGTCCAGCACCAACACCCGCTTGCCCTGGGCGGCCATGGCTCCCGCCACGTTCAGGGTCACGTTGGTCTTGCCGACGCCCCCCTTGCCTCCGGACACGGCGATCACTTTCACTCGATTGTTTTGACGCATTTTGCGCAGACCACTCGCCTGATCCATATACATGTTACTCATAAAACTCCGAATCTTCGGATTCGCCAAAACCCGATCCCCAGAAATAGGGATCTTCTGCTTCCCGTTCCAGCGACCCCATGGCGGCACCGACCAGCAGCGCCGCGTTGGCAACTTGAATATCTTCCGGCACCCGTTGCCCGTCGGTGATGTAACTGATGGGCAGGGCGTTTTGAATGCACACGTTGATCACTTCACCCAGATTCAGGCTCTCGTCGAGCTTGGTCAGAATGCAGCCAGAGAGCGGAATGCGCCGGAAGTGATCCACCGCCTCCTGCATCACCCGTCGCTGGGAGGTGGCCGACATGACCAGATAACTGCGGATGCGCACCTTGGCATTCTTCACCAGGGTGTCGAGCTGTTCGGTCAGGCGGATATCCCGCTGACCCACCCCGGCGGTGTCGATGAGCACCAGCCGGCGATGGCGGAACTGATAGAGGGCACTGGCCAGCTCTTCGGCGTCCCGCACCTGACGCACCGGGCAACCCATGATGCGACCATAGGTCTGCAGCTGTTCGTGGGCCCCGATCCGGTAGTTGTCCGTGGTAATGAGCGCCACCTGCTCGGCGCCATACTTCATGGCAAAGCGGGCCGCCAGCTTGGCGATGGTGGTAGTCTTGCCCACCCCGGTCGGTCCGAGCAGGGCCACCGCCCCCCCCTGACGCAGGATCTCGTCCTCGCTGATCTTGAGCTGGGCCGTCAGCACCTCGGCCAGCTGGGCCATGGCCTGATGGATCGGCATGTCTTCAGGGATGAGGCCCGCCAGTTGATCGGCGAAGGCATCGTCGAACCCCATCTTCTTGAGTTCTTTGATGAGCAGGGCGCGCATGGGTTCGCGGCGCTCCACCTCCTGCCACATCAGGCCGGAGATCTGGTGCTCCAGCAGCTTGCGGATGCTGGCCATCTCCTTGCGCATCCCCTCCATCTCCTGATCCCGCTGGGCGGACTGGGCCTGGCGCGGGGCGGCGGCAGGACGGGCCTTGGGCTTGGCGGGCTCGGGAGCGGCGCCCCACTGGCCCTGTTCGGCCAGGGTTCTGGGAGCACTGGCCGCGCCCGCCAGTCCGGCGGACTGGGTGCCGGCAGCGCCATTGGCGGGCCAGGAGGCCGAGGCTGGCTGACCGTTGCCCGCTCCGCTGCCAGACCATGATCCCGGGGCGCCATTGCCACCCGCCGGGTTGGCCGGATTGAGCTTCTGCTGGCGTGCCAGCAGGGCCGCCAGGGTATCGGCGTAGTATTCGTTCTGTTCCTTGGGTGGCGCCGACCTCGTCATCTGTTTGCCCGCAGACGAGATATTGACGCTCTCTTCATTCAACTGACGGCGAACCGGCGCGTCTTTGGGCCCCGGTACCTGGGATTGATAATCGACGGCCGCGACTATCTCCACCCCACCGGTGACCTTTTTGTTGGACATGATGACGGCATCGGGTCCGAGAGTCTCCTTGACCTCGGCCAGCGCCGTGCGCATGTCTTTGGCAAAAAACCGCTTAATCTTCACCCGTCATCTCCGCTAACTAGCCCTGTCCCACCGCACTGACGATGCGGATCTGCTTGTCGTCAGGCACTTCCTGATAGGACAGCACGCGTAATCCAGGAATGGCATTCTTGACAAATTTCGCCAGGGTATTGCGCAATATCCCCGATGTCAGAAGCACGGCCGGCTGGCCTTCCAGTTCTTGTCGTTGAGTGGCTTCCACCAGGGAGCGTTGCATCCGCTCCGCCAGTCCCGGTTCGATACCGGCGCCATCTCCCCCACCTGCTTGCAGGGATTGATGCAATATACGTTCCAGTTCTGGTGACAAGGTGATCACCGGCAGCTCGGGCTCGGGGCCGGCAATCTCCTGCACAATCAATCTGCGCAGGGCGATCCGGCAGGCTGCGGTCAGCACTTCCGGGTCCGGGCTGCGGGGCGCATATTCCACGAGGGTCTGCAGGATAGTGCGCATATCGCGAATTGGCACGCCTTCATTGAGCAAATTCTGCAATACCTTCACCAGGTTGCCCATGCTGATCACCTCGGGAACCAGTCCTTCCACCAGCTTGCTCTGATGCTTCCCTATCATGTCGAGCAGTTGTTGCACCTCGTCATGACCCAGCAGCAGCGCCGCATGGTTGGAGAGGATCTGGCTCAGGTGGGTAGCCACCACGGTGGCCGCATCGACCACGGTGTAGCCAAGGGTCTGGGCCTGGGAGACCTGCTCCTTGGCGACCCAGACCGCCTCCAGCCCGAACGCCGGGTCCTGGGTGGCGATACCGTGGATCTGGCCGAACACCTGCCCCGGGTTGATGGCCATCTCCTTGTCGTGATAGACGGTGGCTTCCCCCGTGCTCACGCCCATCAGGGTGATGCGGTACTGGTTGGGGGCAAGATCCAGGTTGTCGCGAATGTGGACGGCAGGCACCAGAAAGCCCAGCTCCTGGGAGAGCTTCTTGCGCACCCCCTTGATCCGGTTGAGCAGCTCGCCCCCCTGATTCTTGTCCACCAGAGGTATCAGCTGATAACCCACCTCCAGGCCGATGATGTCCACCGGCATGACGTCGTCCCAGCTGAGATCCTTCTGCTCCACCGGGGCATCCCCCTGGGCCGGCATGAGTTCGCCGCTCGCCGCCTTCGCCTTGTTCTGCTTCTCGCGGCGCAGCAGCCACCAGGCGCCCGCCGCCGCCACCGCCCCCAGGCTCAGGAAAGCCAGGTGCGGCATGCCGGGTACGCTGCCCATCATCAGCAGGATGCCGGCGGAGATCACCAGCGCCTTGGGATTTTCGAACAGTTGGCCGAGTACCGCTGTCCCCATGTCCTGGTCGGTATTCTGACGGGTAACGATGATGGCCGCGGCAATGGAGAGCAGGAGCGAGGGGATCTGGGCGACCAGACCGTCACCGATGGCGAGCAGGGTATAGACCTGGGCCGCTTCGCCGAAGGTGAGCTGGTGCTGCATCATGCCGATGATGAAGCCGCCGATGATGTTGATGAAGAGGATCATGATGCCGGCGATGGCATCCCCCTTCACGAATTTGGAGGCACCGTCCATGGAGCCGTAGAAGTCCGCTTCCTGAGTCACGTCCTGACGGCGCTTCTTGGCCTCTTCCTGGTTGATGAGACCGGCGTTCAGGTCCGCATCGATGGCCATCTGCTTGCCGGGCATGGCGTCAAGGGTGAAGCGGGCGCTCACCTCGGAGATCCGGCCCGCACCCTTGGTGACCACCACGAAGTTGATGATCACCAGGATCATGAAGACGATGATGCCCACGGCATAGTTGCCGCCGATCACCACGTTGCCGAACGCCTCGATCACATGGCCTGCCGCCGCGCTGCCGTTGTGGCCTTCCAGCAACACCACCCGGGTGGAGGCGACGTTGAGGGCGAGCCGCAGCAGGGTCGCTATCAGCAGGACTGTGGGGAAGGCGGCAAACTCCAGCGGCCGACGGGTATAGACCGCCACCAGCAGCACCACGATGGAGAGGGCGATGTTGAAGGAGAACAGAATGTCCAGCATCAGGGGCGGAATGGGGAGTACCACCATCCCCAGAGAGGCCAATACCAGCAGCGGCGTCCCTACCCCTCTGCTGAGCAGCCACTTGTACTCTTTGAAACGGCCCAGTCCCGCTTTGAATCCCATCGTGCATCTCAATGATAAACTGCCAATAGCGGATTAAAGCAAATATCAAGCCAAGGATTCAATGTATTGATTTATATGGCTTTTATTTTAACGCTGTCAGAAGTCCGTCGTTGGCGTCACGGGGAATGGTGACAGAGGGAAGCTGCCTTCACCAAGCAGGCCAAAGGCCAGCCCAGGCCATGGGGCGAGGCGACGCGCCTCGACAGGGAGATTGCGGCCTTGTTTGCGACACAAGGGAGAGATCGGATGGTGGGGCCATCCTACCGCTTTATTTGCGAAACGCGGGGGGGCACAAGGGAGAGCACCCGGGATCAGGCTGCCTCCACTGCGTTATTTGCGAAACTCGGGTGGAATGGGCAGATCCGTGGCGATGGGGGTCGGGCGCCGGCCGCGGCCACGGCGGAACTTCTTGAGCTGATAGACATAGGCCAGCACCTGGGCGACGGCGGCGAAGAGCCCCTCCGGGATCTCCTGGCCAATCTCGGTGGCGTGGTAAAGGGCCCGGGTGAGCGGCGGGGAGGACATGACGGGGATGTCGTATTCGCGCCCGATCTCCCGGATCTTCATCGCCACCTCGTCGACCCCCTTGGCCAGTACCTTGGGCGCTGCCCCCGGCTTGCCCGCATCGTATTTGAGCGCCACCGAGTAGTGGGTCGGGTTGGTGATGATCACATCGGCCTTGGGGACATCCCCCATCATGCGGCGCATGGCCATCTGCATCTGCAACTGGCGTATCCGCCCCTTGACCTCGGGCTTGCCTTCGCTGTCCTTGAACTCGTCCTTGATCTCCTGCTTGGTCATCTTGAGCTGGCGATTGTGGTTCCAACTCTGGAACGGCACGTCGATGGCGACAATGGGGATCAGGGCGCAGCAGAGGATGATCAGCATCCAGAGCAGAAGGTCCAGGGCATCGACGATGCCGCCGGGAAAGCCCTCGAGAGAGAGATTCAGCAGATGGTTGAACTGGCTTGATAGCATCCACCAGGCGAACAGACTGATAAACACCACTTTCGCGATGGATTTGACAAGTTCCACCAGGGATTGCACCCCGAACATCCTTTTGATGCCGCTCAGGGGGCTCAGCTTGCTCCACTTGGGCAGCATGGCCTCGGAGGAGAAGTTCATCCCGCCGAGCAGGGTGTTGCCGACGAAGGCGGCGATGATCACCAGCATGAACAGCAGCCCCAGAGGCTGGATCAGCTCCCCCAGCAGGGCGGGCACCATGGCCCCCATGGCATTGGGGTCGAACGCCTGATCCCGGTCCAGGGTAAAGCCCATGGTGAGCACCTTGATCATGGCCCCTGCCAGACTCTCCTTGATCATCAGGAGGCCGAACACGGTCGCCAGCAGGACGCTGGCGGTACCCAACTCCTTGGAACGTGCAATCTGCCCTTTTTCCCGGGCCTGTTGCAGTCGTTTGCCCGTGGGTTGTTCTGTGCGTTCCTGATCGGTATCAGCCATGCTGGCCTCCTGCCGGCATCAGCCGGCTGGCGGCCCGCCAGACTGGCGGCAAAAGGGCCGCAACCCGGAGGGCCTCAGTCATGCTGGCCCCCGAAGCACTGGACGTTGATGAGCTCGCAGCTGGTCTCCTGCACCCGCTCCCAGAGCGCGTCGAAGTGCCCCATGAAGCCACCTATGGTGAGCCAGAGGATGAACAGGCCCGACATCATGCTGACCGCAAAGCCGATGCTGAAGATGTTGAGCTGGGGGGCCGCACGGGTCATCACCCCGAACGCGAAGTTGATCAGCAGCAGGGCGATGATGGCCGAAAGCGCCATCACCAGAGAAGCCTGATACATGACCCCGAGAAAGCTCACCAGGCTGCGGATGGCAGGCAGGGTGAGCCCGCTGTCAGATACCGGCAGGGTTTCGAAACTCAGCACCACCATGCGCAGCATCAGCAGGTGGCCGTCCACCGCGAGAAACACCAGGGTCGCCAGCATCAGGTAGAACTGGCCCACCACGGGAGCCGACTGGCCGTTCATGGGATCCACCAGGGTGGCAAAGCCCAGGCTGGTCTGCATGGCGATGACCTGACCCGCCATCACGAAGGTCTCCAGCAGGAACTGGGTCATGAGGCCGAGCGCGATGCCGATGAGCAGTTGCTGCCCCAGCACCAGGAAGCTGCCGAGGGAGAAGAGCTCGATCTTCGGCATGGGGGGCAGCAGGGGGGCGATGATGAGGGTGATCGCCAGCGCCAGGCCGATACGGATATGGGCGGGGGCGAGCCGACTGCCAAAGACCGCCATCACCATCAGGAGACTGCTCACCCGGGCCAGGGGCCAGAGGATGGAGGAGAGCCACTCCATGATGAGCGCCGTGGTGTAGGTCATGACAGCGGCACTCCCGGCAGGGGCAAGCCAACGGGAGGACGCAGGCCCCGGTCTGCCTCGGCCAGAGCGAAAGGGTGGCCCTTGGCTGGCATCAGCCCACCACCTCGGGGATCTGGCTCACCATCAGCTGGAAGAAGTCCATCAGACTCTGCAATCCCCAGTGAGCACCCGCTCCCAGGGCCAGCAGGGTGACCACCAGACGGGGCAGGAAGCTCAAGGTCTGTTCGTTGATGGAGGTGGCGGCCTGGAAGATGGCGACCACCAACCCCACCATCAGGCTCGGCAGGATCACGGCGCACACCATGATGGTCACCAGCCAAAGCGCCTCGCGAAAGACGTCGACGAAGGTTTCAGGACTCATTGCTCGCTCCTTTTGATGGGTTTGCCCAGGGCCGCATCCTCCTGGCCTCCTCCTTCGAGAGGAAGAGAGGCCTCGCGCCCTCCCCGAGTGAAGGGGAGAGCCGGGGGGAGGGTCTGCCCTCCCCTAACCACCCGAGCCCAGCCCGAAGCTGGTGGCCAGGGAGCCCAGAATGAGGTTCCAGCCATCCACCATGACGAACAGCATCAGCTTGAACGGCAGGGAGACCAGCATGGGGGAGAGCATCATCATCCCCATGGCCATCAGGATACTGGCGACCACCAGATCGATGACCAGGAAGGGCAGAAACAACATGAAGCCTATCTGGAAGGCGGTCTTGAGCTCGCTGGTGACAAAGGCCGGGATCAGCACCCGCAGCGGCACGTCCGCAGGCTCGGCCACCTGCACGTTCGCTATCTCCATGAAAGTATTGAGATCCTTGACCCGGGTCTGGGCCAGCATGAACTGGTGAATGGGCAGCTCCGCCTTCTCCAGGGCCTCCTTGGCCCCGATGGTCTCGGCCAGATAGGGCTGCAGCGCCTCGTTGTTGATGCGATCCAGCACCGGCGACATGATGAAAAACGACATGAAGAGGGCGATGCCGATCAGCACCTGGTTGGAGGGGCTCTGCTGCAGACCGATGGCCTGGCGCAGGATGCCGAGCACCACGATGATCCGGGTGAAGGAGGTCATCATGATCACCATGGCCGGCAGGAAGGAGAGCGCGGTCATCAGCGCCAGCACCTGCAGGGTCAGGCTGTACTCCTGACTGCCATCCGCCATGGTCTTGACGGTGAGTGCCGACATGCCGTCCTGGGCCATCGCCAGGGGCGAGAGCACCAGGGAGAGCAGTGCCAGCCACCGGGTCCAGTTAACGTTTTTCATGCTTGCCCATCAGTTTGCCCAGTTGCTCGGAGAACGCCTGAGGCTGGCTCTCGTCCAGCGGCTCCTCCAGGCGATAGAGGAAGTTGACCTGCTGCGGCGTCACCCCGACCAGCAGCTGCTGGCCGCCCACCTTGACCACCATCAGCTTCTCCTTGTAGCCAAGGGGCAGGGTGGCGATGACCTTCATCTGGCCCCCTCCCATCACCTGGGAAAGCTTGCTCTTCTTGAGCAGGAAGCCGAGCACCAGGATGAGGCCGATCACCATCAGGCTGGAGAGCAGCCAGGAGGTGAGGCTGGGGGGATTCGCCCCTACCCCCGGGTTGGCCAGGGCTGGCAGGGAAAACAGCCACAACGGGAGCACACGGATCATTTGAGCTTCTTGATCCTTTCAATCTGGCTGATGACGTCGGTGAGACGGATACCGAACTTGTCGTTCACCACCACCACCTCGCCGTGGGCGATCAGGGTGCCGTTGACCAGCACGTCCAGGGGTTCACCCGCCACCCGATCCAGCTCCACCACCGAGCCCTGGTTCAGTTGCAGCAGGTTGCGAATGCTGATCTGGCTGCGGCCCACTTCCATGGCGATGGTCACCGGGATGTCCAGAATGGTGTCCAGCTTGCGCCGCTCTTCGGCACTGATGGGGGCTTCGTCCTTCAACTCCTCCAGGGGGGCAGGCTTGGCTTCGGCCGTGACCTGCTCCTCCAGTGCGGCCGCCCAGGCGTCAGCCATCAAATCCTGCTCGTCATCGGTTCCGCTCATCTTCAATTCCTCAGTGTTGCAACACCTCCCCGGGGGGAGGATCAATCAGGGTGTTTGTCAGAGATGCTTCGTTCGAGCTCTTCCAGCTCGGCTTCGCCATCAATGCGCACGCCCCCGCGGGTCACCAGATGCATCTCTGTCTTGACCCCGTCAGGGCGCTTGATTTTGTCGGTGATCTTGAGCGCCACGTTCTCCTTGGTGCGCCCCATCTTGGCGTGGAAGGTGGGCAGATCCTCCACAAAGACCAGCAGGTTCTCCGGCATCTCCACCGGGATGATGTCCCCGGGTCTGAGCTCCATCAGCTCACGCAAGGAGAGCTCGGTCTCCAGCAGCTTGGCCTTGAGCTCCACCTTGACGTCCATGATCTCGTCGCGCAGGGCCTTGCTCCAGCGCACGTCGGTATCCCCCTTGTCGCTCTGCACCCCCGCATCCAGCAGTTCGCGGATGGGTTCCAGCATGGAGTAGGGCATGGCCACGTGGAAGTCACCGCCGCCGCCGTCCAGCTCGATGTGGAAGGAGCTCACCACGATCACCTCGGTGGGGCTGACGATGTTCGCCATGGCCGGGTTCACTTCGGAGTCGAGGTATTCAAAGCCCACGTCCATCACCGGCGCCCAGGCATCTTTGTAGTCCTCGAACACCAGCTTGAGCAGCATCTGGATGATGCGCCGCTCGGTGGGGGTGAATTCCCGCCCCTCGATCTTGGCGTGGTAGCGGCCATCACCGCCAAAGAAGTTCTCCACCAGGATGAAGACGAGCCGCGCCTCCATGGTGATGAGCGCCGTCCCCTTGAGGGGGCGGAAACGCACCATGTTCAGGCTGGTGGGCACGAACAGGGTGTGGACATATTCGCCAAACTTGAGCATCTGCACGCCGTTGATGGAGACCTCGGCGGTGCGTCGCATCATGTTGAACAGGCTGATGCGCATGTGGCGGGCAAACCGTTCGTTCACCAGCTCCAGGGTCGGCATGCGGCCGCGGACGATGCGGTCCTGGGAGGAGAAGTCGAACTGGGCGATACCGGGATCCCCGGCAGCTCCCAGCTCCTCCTCCTCGACATCGTCGACGCCGTGCAGCAGGGCATCAATCTCGTCCTGACTTAACAGATCGCTCACGCTTCACCTTTCATTGCATGACAAAGCCGGTAAACAGCACTTGTTCGATTACGGGAGAAGAGACCAGGTCGTTCAGCACCCGGCGGCACTCTTCCAGCGAATCCTGACGCAGCTTCTCCTTGCCCTCGAAGGTCATCAGCTGTTCGGCGGTCGCCGAGCTGAAGACCCGCAGCAAGGTGCCTTCGATCAGGGGAATGTTCTGTTTGGCCAGGGTTTCGTCGGCGGTGCCGCGCACCATCAGCTGGATCTTGATCTGCACCAGTCGATCCCGCTGGCCTCCCGCCACGTTGAACACGAAGGGACGGGGCATGCCCACATAGAGCGAGGGCTGGGGCGTGTTCGCCTCCGGCTTGGCCTCGCTCTTTTCGGCGGCGGGCTCATCCCCACCGGCGAGCATGAACCAGGCGCCGGCGCCGCCCCCGCCAAGGAGCACGACGGCCAGGGCGACTATCATGATCAGCTTCTTTTTCTTGCCTGCCGCCGGATCCTTCAGCGTCAGTTCGTTATCGTCTGCCATCCCTTGTCCACCCTAGTCTCAAACTTGTTCGGTATCATAAACTTACTTAAGAATGCATCAAGCATAGAAATCGATTCCGGCATCGTTTGCCGATTCCACCAGCAGCGTGAGGTTGCGAGCGCTCCCCTCGGCCTCTCTGCCATCGCTGCCGCCGCCATTTCCCCCCTGTCGCCCCTGGTCACCGAAACCGGACTGCCCCTGGGAGGATGAGTGCCCCTGCTGCTGGAAGGCTTGCTGCTGCGCCTGTTGTTGCACCACGGTCTGGCCGAGCTGGATCCCCTGCCCTGCCAGCATGTCGCGCAGGCGCGGCATGGCCTGCTCCAGCATCTCACGGGTCTGGCCATGCTGCACCACGAAGTGCACGCTGGCCTGGCTGGAGGCATCCATCTGGATTTGGATCTTCATCTTGCCAAGCCCCAGGGGGTCTAGCTGGATCTCCGCCTGTTGCAGCTTGTCCGCCAGCATCAGGTTCACCTTGTGGTGCAGCTGCTCGGGGGCCTCAGGGGTCGCCAGCTTGAGGTGGGGCAGGCTCTGGGGCTCCCGTCTGACGGCCGACTCGGCCAGCGGTCTGTTCTCGCCGACCTGGCTCTGTGCCTGATGCAAAGGCTGGCTCCCCTCGGCGGGTTCACTGCCATTGACCTCCATCCCCGACTGTTTGCCCAGCTCTTCGAGCCGAGACTTGTCCACCGCGGGCTTCACCGACACGGCAACGCCGGCGGCCACCACGGGGGCGCTCTCCATCTGGTCCAGGCCCGCCGAGAGAGCCGTCAGGGGGGCCTGTGCCCCCTGGGATTCATGACGAGCCAGGATCTGCGGCGCCGCCTGCACGGGGGCCGGGTCCTCCGTCGTCACGGGCTGGCTGCTCCCTGCATTCACCGCAGGCTCGGCCCCTGCACGGGCTCCCTGCCCGCTCGCGGCCTCAGCCTGTCTGGCCTCACCGACGACAGGGGCCTCCTTCTCTGCCCCTGCCGCCGTCGCGGGCGGAGCGGACTCCGGTGTGGCCGCAGGGGCAGGCCCCTGCGCCACCGTCCGGATCACGCCATCGCCATAGGCGCTGGTGGCACGGGAAGTGGTTGTCCCCTGTCCGGCCGACGCCAGGGGATCGGTCATCTGTGCCTCTTGCGATGAGTCAGCCCGGGTGACAGTGGGAGCCTGGGCGTTTTCTCCTGCCACCACTTTGGCGAGCAGGGCGGCACGCTCCTGACCCGAGAGAGGGGGCTCAACCCCCTTGGCATCCGGCTCCGCTCCCTTGCCTGCCATGGGCTGGCGGGTCGCTCCGCCCTGGTCGGCCACGGCGGTGTCATCGGCCAAGGGGGGCTCTTCGGCCCCCAGCGGCAGAGCCCCCTGACCGCTCGGCACGGCGCTGGCGCCTTGGGCCGCACCGGGAGCTGCTTTCGTTTTGTTCCCTTCATGCTGACGCTCTGGCGCCATCTGCGGCAGGGAGGCGCTCCCCTCTGCCGCCTCCACGCTCTCTGCCATTCCCACCCCCTCTGCCACCCTAGGCGCAGCGGCGCCAGGCGGCAAGGGGTTGCCGTCCACAGGCACCGCCGCCTCACCGGCCATGGCGGGCGATGTCGGGGGCACCACCAGGCTCACATCCTGGCGCAGGGAGGCTTGCAACTGTTGCAGGAAGTCGTCGGGAGGCTGCTCGCCCTCGTCGTCCGCCCCCTTCGAGGAAGACGCGGACTCGGTGGCGGGCTCGTCAGACGCCAAAGATTTGGCAGCCGGGGCAAGCCCCTCCCGGGCGCCCTCGGCGGGCCCCTGGAGCGCTGGATTTCCCTGGCTGACTGGCGCCTTGCCCATCAGCTGGGCCATGGCCATGGCTTGCGAGAAGGCGGCCTTGCCCTCGCCTGACGGCTGCACGCCCCCTTCGCCCCCGACGGTGGGAGCCAGCAGGGTGGCGCTGCCATCGACAGAAGGCGCCTGGGGGAGAGTGCTAATCAAGGGGGTCTGTATCATGCTGGGATCCCTGACGACGATTCGGTGACGGCCGCACGTGCGGTCATGGCTTGGCCCATCGGCCTCGCATGACCGGAAGAAAGCAAATTACAGGCCAGATTGGTGATAACGACGCAGGATGGCGTAGTCATCCAGCATCTTCTGCTCCTGGCGCTGGGCCTTCTGGCGCACCTTGTCCGCCTTCTTCTCCAGCAGCAGCTCGACCGCCTTGCGCCGCTGCTGGGCTTCGAGCCACTGGGTGCGGCACTCGGCCAGTGCTTCGCGCACCTGCAACACCCCTTGGTACTGCTGGGTCGCCGCGTTTTCGAGCTTGTTGATGAAGGCGTGATACTGGCTGTTCTGCTGGGGGCTGATCCCCTGCAGACCGCGCTCCGTCCACTGCTGGTGGTAGATCTGGCGGTACTGGTTGAGGGCGTTTTGCTGATCCATGAACAGCTTGAGATCCTGCTGGGCCTTGGCCAGCGCCATGGCGGCCTGCTGTTCGGCCTCCTCCAGCCGACTCGCCAGCAACGTCAATCCTTTACTCATAAGGGCTCTCCACCGGTCAACGCATCAGGGGCATGGCCACCAGTTGCAGGGATTGCAGGCCTTCATCGTAGTGAATGACCTCGCGCATTTTCTGCTGCAAGAACTGATCCAGATAGGGTTTCTGGATGATGGCCCGGTCGATGCGCGGATCCGATCCCTGACTGTAGGCGCCGATGGTGATGAGGTCCCGGTTCTGCTGGTAGAGGGAGTAGAACTGCTTGAAGGTGCGCGCCAGCTCCATGTGCTCCGGTGAGGTCACCATGGGCATGACCCGGCTGATGGATTTTTCGATGTCGATGGCAGGATAGTGCCCCGCATCCGCCAGCTCCCGCGCCAGCACGATGTGGCCGTCAAGGATGGCCCGGGCCGCGTCGGCGATGGGATCCTGCAGATCGTCCCCCTCCGTCAGCACGGTGAAAAAGGCGGTGATGGAGCCCTGGCCGTCGCTGCCGTTGCCGGCCCGCTCCACCAGCGCCGGCAATTTGGCAAACACCGAGGGGGGATAGCCCTTGGTGGCCGGCGGCTCCCCCACCGCCAGTGCAATTTCCCGCTGTGCCTGGGCGTAGCGGGTGAGGGAGTCCATCAGCAGCAGCACGTTGAGCCCCTGCTCGCGGAAATACTCGGCGATGGCGAGCGCCGTCTCGCACCCCTTGAGGCGCATCAGCGGCGAGGCATCCGCAGGGGCGGCCACCACCACGGCGCGCTCGCGTCCCTCGGCGCCGAGGATCTCCTCGATGAACTCCTTCACCTCCCGGCCCCGCTCGCCGATGAGGCCCACCACGACGACATCCGCCACCGAGCCCCGGGTCATCATGCCAAGCAGCACGGATTTGCCGACACCGGAGCCGGCGAACAGCCCCATTCGCTGACCCCGGCCCACGGTGAGCACGGCATTGATGGCCCGTACCCCCACGTCCATGGGTTGATGGATGGGGCGACGGGCCAGGGGATTGATGCGGTGCTGGGCGAACTGCACCGTCTGGGACGAGAGGATGGGGCCGAGCCCGTCCAGGGGCTGGCCGATGCCATCGATGACCCGGCCAAGCAGACTCATGCCCACCGGAATGCCGTGATCTTCGGTGACGGGCACCACCCGGGCGCCGGGAATAACCCCCTTGAGCTGCTCGCTCGGCATCAAGAACAGGCGATCCCCGGCAAACCCCACCACCTCGGCCTCCAGGGCCCCATCCTGGGTATCGATGCGGCACAGGGAGCCGATGGCGGCGCGGCAGCCAATGGCTTCCAGGGTCAACCCCACCACCCGGGTGAGCTTGCCTGCCACCGGTGGTATGGGGGCCTGCTCGCGAACCCGGTAGCCTTTAAGCCGCTCAAGAAGGGGTGCCGTCATGTCGCCTCCGACGATGAGTGCCTGATGATGCCGTCAGCAGGGCGCTGCACGACGGGTTCGAACCGGGCCATGGCTCAGCTCGCGTTGTCACGCAGGAAATTGCGCAGCAGCTGATCGATGCGCCCGGAGAGGGTAAGATCGATGCTGGAAAGCTCGGTGGCCAGTTGCAGATCGCCGGGGGAGAAGGTGGGCTCGCTTTGCAGCCGCCAGTGGCGCCTGGCGCACTCCTCGGCGCCAAAAGCGGCCTCTACCCGGGTCACATCCTCCGGGTGCAGCATCAGGGTGACCCCCTGCTCGGCGGCTGGGAGCAGGGCCAACCCCTGCTTGAGGGCCTCCAGCAGCAGCGTGGGGGAGGTTTGCGCCTCATGGCGGATGAGGGCGCGGGCGAGCTGTTGTACCAGGGCGATGAGCTGCTGCTCCACCGCCTCGTCCATCTCGCCAAGGGGAGTGGCCAGGCGTGAGACCAGGGCTTGCCAGCGGGCTATCTCCAGCTCCACCTGCTCCCGCCCCATGGCGAGGCCCTCTTCCTTGCCCTGCTCCAGCCCGGCCTGGTGGCCCTGCTGCAAGCCTTCAAGCTTGCCCTCTTCCAGCCCCTTGGCAAAACCGGCCTCGCGCCCATCGCGCATCCCCTCTTCCCAGGCGGCCTGACGAATCGCCTCCACCTCTTCGGCGGTGATGCTGGGGGCGGGTTCTTCGGGTTGTTCTTCCGGCAGGGCCGCATCGGCCTGCTCCTGACGATACCAGTCAGGAGCCAGCCCCAGGGCATTGGTCTCGACCTCGGCTTCGGTCTCCATCTCTGGCCAGCCCCAGGTCTCAATCTGCGCCGTGTCGGACTCGGGCCTCAGATAGCCGCGCAGTTTGCTGTTCTTGTCATTCATGTGCCGAAGAGACTCCTATCGAGGGCCGGGTACAGGGGCCGACATCATCGCACATTCCATGGCCCATGGCTTAGAGGAACTCTTCGCCACCACCCGCCCCCAGCATGATCTCGCCCGCATCCGCCAGGCGGCGCGCCGTGGAGAGGATCTCCTTCTGGGCGGCCTCCACCTCGGAGACCCGGATCGGCCCCATGGCCTCGAGGTCGTCCGCCAGCATCTCGGCGGCCCGCTTGGACATGTTCTTGAATACTTTTTCCCGCATCTGGTCGTCCGACCCCTTGAGGGCCCGTTGCAGCAGATCCCCGGGCACTTCCCGCAACAGGGTCTGGATGCCCCGATCGTCCACGTCGATGAGGTTTTCGAACACGAACATCAGATCCTGGATCTGTTGGCTCATCTCCTCGTCCGACTCGCGGATGGAGTCCATCAGCTGCCCTTCGATGTTGGTGTCCAGGTAGTTCATGATGTTGGCCGCCGCCTTCAGGCCGCCCATCTTGGCCGCCTGGGCACCGGCCGCACCGGCGAACTGTTTCTCCATGATGTCGTTGAGCTCCTGCAGCGCCGCCGGTTGCACCTCTTCGAGGTTGGCGATGCGCATCACCAGATCCAGGCGCACCTGCTCCGGGAACTGGCTCAGGATCTCGGCGGACTGCTCCGGCTCCAGATAGGAGAGGACGATGGTCTGGATCTGCGGGTGCTCGTTCTGGATGATGCTGGCCACCTGGCGGGCATCCATCCATTTGAGGGAGTCGAGGCCGCGGGCGCCTGATCCCAGGATGATCTGATCCACCAGGTTGCTGGCCTTGTCCTCCCCGAGCGCCGCCACCAGGGCCTTGCGCACGAAGTCTTCACTGCCGATGCCGATGTTGGTGTACTTCTGGATGTCGTCGATAAATTGACGATGCACCGCCGCCACCCGATCGTGGCTGAAATCCGACATGGAGGCCATGGACATGCCGAGCCGCTGCACCTGCTTGGGCTCGAGGTGACGGAAAATCTGGGCCGCGTCCTCCTCGTTGAGGCTCAGCATCAGCACCGCCGCCATCTCCATGCCGCCCATCTGATCCAGGATCAGGCGCTGGCTTTCGGTGATGTCGTTGCCGGTGACCTGGCTTTTATTCTCTTCAGGCATCTTTGGTTACCCATTCTTTGATGACCTGGGCGGCCAGGTCAGGTTCGTTCGCTACCAGGGCTCGCACGGCCTTGAGCAGATCCTCGTCACGGTGCAGGTCAGGCAGCTTGAGCTGACCATCCCGCAGACCGAATACCGGTTCGGCCTCGGCCTGGGCGGCCAGCAGGCTCAGTTCGTCGTCGCCACCCAGCACGGTGTGGTTGTCGAAGTCCAGCTCCCCTTCCGGCTTGGCGTCCGGGTAGAGCAGGCGCTTGAGCATGGGCCGCACCACGGTGACGATGAGCACTATGATGACCAGCACGGAGGCGGCGATGCGCACCGCGCGCCAGAACCAGGGCTGCTCGTAGAGGGGAATGTCGGCCACGGTCTCGAGTTCCGGGCGGTTGAACGGAATGGCGACCACCTCCAGGGTATCCCCCCGGGTCACATCAAAGCCCAGACCGCCGCTCAGCAGACGGCGCAGGGTATCGAGCTCGGCCTGGCTGCGGGCTTCCCGGGTCACGGCACCGTCGGCGCCGGGGATGGCCTTGTAATCCACCGCCACCGACACCGTCATGCGGCGAATGCCGCCCTGCTGGCGCCGGATGTGGCTGACGGTGGTGTCCAGTTCGAAGTTGCGGGTCGCTTCCTTGCGGGAACGGCCGGAAGAGGCGGTTCCTTCCCCGCCGGCTGCCTGCTCGGGAATGTTGGACGCGGCGGGCGGCTGGTTGGAGAGGGCGCCGGGCACCCCGCCGTTGCTGCCGCTGGCGCTGTTCTCTTCCATGGTCATTTCGGAGCGCACCGCCGGCAGGTCCGGGTTGTAGGTCTTGCGGGTCTGCTCCTGCTGGGAGAAGTCGAGGGAGAGATCCACCTCCGCCGTATAGTTGTCGGCCCCCAGCACCGGGATCAGGATGGCGTCAATTTTTTGTTTGTATTCGAGCTCCTGCTTCTGCTGCATCGCAAACTCCTTGCGGGTCTGGGCAGAGAGGGGATCCTGGGAGCCGGAGTTGAGCAGGCGACCGTTCTGGTCGGTCACGGTGACGCGGGTCGGCTCCAGACCGTGAACGGCGGAGGCGACCATGTCGACGATGGAGTCCACCTCACCCTGGCCCAGAGCGTTACCCTTGAGGCTCAGGACCACGGTGGCGCTGGGCTTGCGTTCGTTGCGAGCGAACACGTTGTCTTTCGGGATGGCCAGCAGCACCTGGGCCTTGGCGACGTTCTGGAACTGCTCGATGGCGCTCGCCAGCTGGCGCTCGCGGCTCAGTTTCAGGCGCTCGCTCTCCATGCGCTGGCTGACGCCGAAGCTGGAGTCCTTGAGCAGGATGGCTTCGCCGTCGTTGCTGGCGTCGCTGTTGTTGGCCAGACCGGCGCGGGTCAGGCGCAACCGGATGTCCGCATAGTTTTCGGCACTGACCAGCACGCTCTTGCCATCCACCTGATAGGGGATCTTCTGCTGATCCAGGTAATCCAGGGTGGAGACCAGCTCCTGGGTGGTGAAGGTGCCGAGGGGACGCATCTCCGGCTCCTTGCCCCACAAGAGGATGAAGACAGCGATGGCCAGACAGATGGTCAGCCCCAGGATCAGGGTGATCTGGCGCAACACATCGGTGTTGGACAGGAAGCCCAGCGCCGAGCTCTTCTGCTCGTGCTCGTCGAGGGCGGCCGCCCCCTCGTTGTTGATCAGCAGATCGCCGTTTTGATCAGTTGCCACGGTTTATGTCCTTGTTGCTGACATCTTCATGATGCTCGGTCGCCATGGGCCCGAGTTACACCGGCATGTTCATGATGGTCTTGTAGGCATCGACCATCTTGTTGCGCACCTGTACCGTCGCCTCGAAGGCGATGGAGGATTTCTGGCCGGCGATCATCACCTGGGAGAGATCCACCGACTTGTCGCCGAGATCGAAGCGGGTACGCAGATCGTTGGCGGTGCCCTGCAACTCGTTGACGTTGTCCAGGGCCTGTTGCAGCATCTGGCCGAAATCCGAGCTGACCGGACGACCGGGCTGGGTCAACGGCGTGGCACCGGCTTCCACCTTGAGGGCCTGCATCTCTTGCATCAGGCTGCTTGCGCTAATTTCCATCTTCCCTTCCCAGACAAATCATTGACACTGACTGGCTTGAAGCAATAAAGGTGCCAACCAGAGCGAGATCTCGAGATCAGGGATAAAAGCGGGGCGCGATCAGGCCGGCGGGCACCGGCCATCCGGGGATCAGGTCGCAGATCCGGGGGGATCGCCCAGCAGCAGCCGCAGGTAGATGCTCTGCTTGTCCCACTCCCGGCGCTGGGCAGCCATCCGATCCTGCTCGGCCTCATGGGTCATCTTGCTCTCCTGGTCGCCGGACTCTGTGCGGCGCCCATGAAAAAGAGGGCCTTGGGCCCTCTTTTTACTGCAAATCCCGACAAGTAAACAGGGTGCATCTCTAGCCATCCATGAAATGCCGGGTCAGATTGGCAGGGATCACTTGTTCAGGTCATCATCCAGCCAGTACTTGGAGCCCGAGATGTTGGCGTCAAGCAACAGCCCCTTCTCGCCAATCTGATAGATGGCCATGCCGCCATTGTACTTGGCGGTGAGCTCGGCGCTCTCCTTGCCCGCCACGGCGCCCACCTCGGAGGTGGCTTCCCACCCCTTGCTGACGAAGGCATCGAACCTCGCCTTGTCCTCGAACAGGATCACCTGCTGGTAGAACTTGCCGCCGATCCCGGCCGCAAGACCGGCACCGAACATCTTCATGTAGGTGTGCTTGCCACTGGTGCGATTGACGGCCACCCCGGCCCCCTGATTGGTATGGATCATCAGGGAGAACTTGCGCGAGTCGAACACCGCATAGCCATAAGCCTTGTCAAACAGCAACTTGGCCGAGGGCTGCTCGTTGAACAGCCGCACCAGGGCGGTATCGGCCATGGTATCGAGGGCGGTTCTCGCCTCCTCCGGGGTCTTGGGCTCGAGCATGGTGTCGAGCTTCTTGTCGGCGGCGGTCAGCCACTCCTTGCCGGTGGCCGCGCTCTCTGCCGTCCAGGCCCCCGCCTTGTTGTAGGCCTCGGCCCCCCAGCTGGACACCGACTCCCAGGTCTCCTTGGAAAAATCGGTGATCCCCTTCCACGCCTCCTTGCTGGTATCGCTCACCGCGGTACCGAGTTCGGAGGCGGCCTCCTTCAGCTTTGCCCAGTCGGCCAGACCGGGGGTTGAGGCCAGCGCCAGTGCCGTGGCTATCACCAGGAATCGAATCTTCATTGTTTCCACCCTCTGTGATGAGTCGAAGGTCACAGTAGCAGATCTGGCGACTGCCCGTTAAGGGCATCCCCCCGGCGCGGGTCAGACGCTGACGCGCAGGGTCTCAACGAAGCCGTTTGCCCTGGCCGTCCACCACCTGCTCGCCATCCTCCTTGGCAAACGCCCCTTGCTGCGGGTCGGGCAGGATATCGAGCACCACCTCCGACGGGCGGCACAGCCGGGTGCCGAGGGGGGTGACCACGATGGGCCGGTTGATGAGGATGGGATGGGCCAGCATGGCGTCGATAAGCTCATCGTCGCTGAAGCGATCTTCTGCCAGCCCCAGCGCCTCGTAGGGGGGCACGTTCTTGCGCAGCAGATCGCGCACTGGCATCCCCATGGCGGCGATCAGGGCCACCAGCTCGTCGCGGGAGGGGGGCGTCTCCAGATAGTAAATGATGGTGGGCTCCACGCCGCTGTTGCGAATAAGCTCCAGGGTGTTGCGGGAGGTGCCGCACTCCGGGTTGTGATAGAGGGTGATTGCACTCATTTGCCTGTCTCTCATGACTCAAGTGAATAGAAATGGGTTCGCGGCCATCCGTTAGCGCCTTAGTCCCGCCTCGTACCAGGGTTTGCTGGCGTTGACCACGCGCACCACCAGCAGCATGACCGGCACCTCGATGAGCACCCCGACCACGGTGGCGAGCGCCGCACCGGAATGAAAGCCGAACAGGCTGATGGCGGCGGCCACCGCCAGCTCGAAGAAGTTGGAGGCCCCGATCAGGGCGGAAGGGCAGGCCACCGAGTGCTTCTCCCCCACCTTGCGGTTGAGCCAGTAGGCGAGCCCGGAGTTGAACAGCACCTGGATCAGGATGGGCACCGCCAGAAGGACGATGACCAGCGGCTGCTCGATGATGGCGTTGCCCTGGAAGGCGAACAGCAGCACCAGGGTGAGCAGCAGGGCCGCCACCGACCAGGGCTGGATGCACGTCATGACGCCTTCAAAATGGGCCTGCCCCTTTCTCAGCAAGGCCTTGCGCAGCAGCTGGGCGAGGATGACAGGGATGACGATGTAGAGCACCACCGAGGTGAGCAGGGTATCCCAGGGCACGACTATGCTGGAGACCCCGAGCAGCAGCGCCACCAGCGGGACAAAGGCAAACACCATGATGAGGTCGTTCACCGCCACCTGCGACAGGGTGAAGTAGGGATCGCCGTTGGTGAGGCGACTCCAGACAAACACCATGGCGGTGCAGGGGGCTGCCGCCAGCAGGATGAGGCCCGCCACGTAGCTGTCCAGCTGATCCGCCGGCAGCCAGTCGGCAAACAGCACGCGGATGAAGAGCCAACCGAGGAAGGCCATGGAGAAGGGCTTGACCAGCCAGTTGATGAAGAGGGTGACCCCGATTCCCTTGAGGTGCCCCTTCACCTGGTGCAGGGCGCCAAAATCTATCTTGAGCAGCATGGGGATGATCATCACCCAGATAAGCAGCCCCACCGGCAGGTTGACCCTGGCCACCTCCATGGCGCCGATGGCCTTGAAGAGACTCGGCAACCCCTGCCCCAGACCAATGCCCACCAGGATGCAGAGGGCGACCCAGGCGGTCAGATAACGTTCAAAAAAGCCGATGGCAGGGGCTGCCTTGGCCTCACAGCTTGCAGACATGATGACTCCCGGTGCGATCCACGCTCGCACCCCAGGTTGAATAGATGAATGGCACGGCACATGGGCATAGACAGCCCGGCATGGCCCGTTACGACTCGCCGCAGCAGGGCGACGACGCCTCGGCGCGGGAAGCGCTGCCGGGCCCGGCGGGCAGCAGGCCGCACGCCTCGGGATGACCGGCGCAGCACTCCTCGGTGAGGTAGGCGATCACCCCCAGCATCAGGGGGATGTTGGCGCGATAGCGCAGAAAGCGCCCCTCCTGCTCCACCGACAGCAACCCGGCATTGAGCATCCCCTTGAGGTGAAACGAGAGGGTATTGGGGGCGATGTCGAGCTCGCCAGCCAGCTCCCCCGCGACCCGCCCCTCCAGCCCGGCCTTGACCAGCAGCCGCCACACCTCGAGCCGGATGCCGGAAGCCAGCGATTCAAAGACCTTGGTAGCCATCTCTTTGTTCATGGGTCTCCCCCCTTGGATGCTTCATTTCAACTATACAGGAATTATTGAAATGATCATAACACCACCACCGAGCCGGCATCGCGACAGGACGGGCCGCCAGAGGCGCCGCTCCGGCCATGTCGTGCCCGCCAGCGGCCTCATGCCAGTCATACGGCTAATATCCAGCCTCTCTATATAAGACACTCTTATGACCATAACCCGGATAATCCCCCCGTTGGCCGCCCCGCCCACCGCAGCGCCCTGCCTCGCCGCAAAGCCGCAATACCGCAGAGCCCCCCCCCCGGCGCCGGATGCACCTCAAGGCGATGAAACGAGAGAGGGCCCCAGGGCCCCGCCATCAGATGACGGGGCCTGGGGAATCCGGGAGAAGCCGGGAAGGAGAGAGGGGGGCGCAATCAGGTGATCACGGGATCCCGATATTGCCGATGGATGGCACAAAACGCCTCCCGGCTTTGCAGCGCCGCCGCGACGCAGACAGGGTCGAACTGGCTGCCGGCATGGGTCTTGAGGTATTCGAAGGCCGTTTCGAGGGGCCAGGCCTGCTTGTAGGGGCGCTCGCTGGTGAGGGCGTCAAACACATCCGCCACCGCGACGATGCGGGCTTCCAGGGGGATCGCCTCCCCCGCCAGGCCTTCCGGGTAGCCCTGACCGTCGAAACGCTCGTGGTGGTAGGCGATGATGTTCTTCAGCATGTCGGTGTGATGGATGCCGTCGAGGCCGAACTCGCGGATCATCAGGGCGATCATCTCCCGCCCCTTGAAGGGGTGGGTCTTCATCACCCCGTACTCCTCGGCCGTGAGCTTGCCCGGCTTGAGCAGGATGGCGTCGGGCACCGCAATCTTGCCGATATCGTGCAGCTCGGAAAAAAGGTGAATGAACTCCACCTCCTCGTCACTCAAGGGGTAATGGGCCGCCACCTCCCGGGCGATGAGCCGCGAATAGGCCGACATGCGGTGCAGGTGATTAGCGGTCTCCTCGTCCCGGTAGCGGCTGAACTCCCGCACCGTGGTCAGGGCCCCGTTCAGGGTCTGGATGGAGAAGAACTCCACCGCGATGATGGCCGCCAGGATCTGGGCATAGGCCGCCAGCTCACCGCAAATGGCGCCATCGAAGTAACCGGGCTCTTTGGCATCGCAAAACAGAAAGCCGAACAAGCGACTGTTGAGCAGCAGCGGCTCGGTATAGCTCGACGCGTACCCGGCAGCCAGCACTTTGCGGCTGTGCTCGGAGGGGGAGCCCAGCAGGGAATCCAGGGTGTCGAGCACCCTGGGCTGCTGGTGCTCGGCCAGGTAGCGCAGGGAAGGCACCTCGCTCAGCCTGACCTCGTACTGCAACAGCGGCGAGCCCCCGTCCGTGCTGTGGGCAAAGGTCTTGAGCTGGTCCGTCTGCGGGTCGTAGATGGCGATCGCCACCCGGCTCAACTTGTCAAACCGCTGCCTGAGGGTGGCGTGCACATTCTGCACTTTCTCACCAAATGAACTCTCCATCCCGCACATCCTTCTGATAGGCCTGTTGGGAGTATAGTGACACCCGTTTTGCCCCTCCTGCCAAATGGTGACGGCGCACAGGGATCGTGATCCCGCCCGCACCGGCGACGGCCCCCTCCCTGCCCGTGGTCATGTCACGCCCGCCCCACCCCGCGTCCCCGGGCAAAGAGATTGTTCGCTTCCGACGTGTCGGCTGTATAGTTTTTGGTTAGCCATTCCGGTAAAATCCGCGCCCTTGAATAAGAGCCACCTAAGAGTGATTGAGCGATGTCCAACACAAAACAGGCCCCCAAAGTAGGATTCGTCTCCTTGGGTTGCCCCAAAAACCTGGTTGATTCCGAACGCATCCTGACCCAGCTGCGTACCGAAGGGTACGACGTGGTGCCCAGCTATGACGATGCGGAGCTGGTGGTGGTCAACACCTGCGGCTTCATCGACAGCGCGGTGCAGGAGTCCCTGGAAGCCATCGGTGAGGCCCTGGCCGAGAACGGCAAGGTGATCGTCACCGGCTGTCTGGGTGCCAAAGAGAACCAGATCCGCGAGATCCACCCCAAGGTGCTCGAAATAACCGGTCCCCACGCCTATGAAGAGGTGCTGGGCCACGTCCACAAATACGTGGAAAAACCCACCCACAACCCCTTCACCAGCCTGGTGCCGGCCCAGGGCGTCAAGCTGACCCCGCGCCACTACGCCTATCTCAAGATTTCCGAAGGCTGCAACCACCGCTGCACCTTCTGCATCATTCCCTCCATGCGCGGGGATCTGGTGAGCCGCCCCATCGGCGAAGTACTGGCCGAGGCCAAGCGCCTGAAAGAGGCTGGCGTGAAGGAGATCCTGGTGATCTCCCAGGACACCTCCGCCTACGGCGTGGACGTCAAGCACCGCACCGGTTTCTACGACGGCATGCCGGTCAAGACCAGCATGGTGGCCCTGTGCGAAGAGCTGGCCAAGCTCGGCATGTGGGTGCGCCTGCACTACGTCTACCCGTACCCGCACGTAGATGACGTCATCCCCCTGATGCGCGACGGCAAGATCCTCCCCTACCTCGACATCCCGCTGCAGCACGCCAGCCCGCGCATCCTCAAATTGATGAAGCGCCCCGGCTCCGTCGAGCGCACCCTGGAGCGCATCCAGAAGTGGCGCGAGATCTGCCCCGAGATCACCCTGCGCTCCACCTTCATCGTCGGCTTCCCCGGCGAGACCGAGGAAGAGTTCCAGATGCTGCTGGACTTCATCGACAAGGCGGAACTGGACAGGGTTGGCTGCTTCAAATACAGCCCGGTCGAGGGTGCCAAGGCCAACGAGCTGCCGGATCCGGTGCCGGCCGAGGTGCAGGAAGAGCGCTTCCAGCGCTTCATGGAACTGCAACAGCAGGTCTCCATCCGCAAGCTGGCCCGTAAAGTGGGCAAAGAGATGCTGGTGCTGATCGACGAGGTGGACGAAGAGGGTGCCACCGGCCGCTCCGCCGCCGATGCCCCCGAGATCGACGGACTGGTCTACCTGAACGGTGAAACCGGCCTCAAGCCCGGCGACATGGTCAAGGTCCGCATCGACGAAGCGGACGAGTACGACCTCTGGGCCAGCCTGGTGGAATAATCACGCCACTCCCCCTCAAAGCCAGTCGGTCTCACCGACTGGCTTTTTTAATGTCCGCCGCCCGTCAGGCTCTTGCATGCCCCCCTGTCATCCCCTGTGCCGCCCCTCGTCACCGGTCTCCCTCTCCTTGCTCTTTTCGCACGTGCCCGTGAACCAGCGCACACTTCTCTCCGCCCACATGAGCCGCTTGTTTCCTGCACAAAAATAAGCCATGTCAACGGGGAAAAAACGAGCACGATCCAGCTCACATTATCGTTGCCACAGGGAGTGGCAAGGTGACTTTTTACTTTGTGAGAATTAACGCAACTTTATAATTTAAAAGGATTTAAAATGCATTTTGACGATAATGACGTGCGCCGTGCAATTTTTACGATATCGACGAAATGAAGAGTTGTTGTTTTCCTGTTAATTCTGCTTTTCTAAGGGCGTTGGACGACACAACTACAAGGGTGCAAAACCTGACCAACAGCGAGGGCCGGTATCCAAGCATGCGATATCGGTGCTCCATTCCAAAACCATGGAAGACCAATAAGAAAGGAAAAAATATGCTTGCCAAAGTATCCAAAATCGCAACCTCAGTCATGCTGGGAACTCTGCTTGCCGGTGCCACCGGCACAGCCATGGCCGCCGACAACAAGACGGTGCTGACCCTGGTTGCCCAGCAGGAAACCGCATGGGTCAAGAACTTCAACCCCTTCCTGCAAGCGGGTCTGCTCCACACCACCCGTCACTTCATCTATGAGCCGCTGGTGATCTTCAACGATATGCAGGGTGGCAAACCCGTCTATCGTCTGGCCACCCACTACGCCTTCAGCGATGATCTGAAATCCGTCACCTTCGACCTGCGCGAAGGGGTCAAGTGGTCCGATGGTGAAGCCTTCACCGCCGACGACATCCTTTTCTCCTTCAACCTGGTCAAGGCCAACAAGGCGCTGGACGAGCGCTCCATCTGGACTCAGATCAAGGGTGTCGAGAAGCTGGGTGACCACAAGGTCAAATTCGACCTGGCCGAGGTCAACACCAACGTGGTGAACGACCTGGTGCTGGTGCCCATCGTGCCGGAGCATCAGTGGAAGTCGGTGAAAGACCCGGTGGCCTTCACCAACGACAAGCCGGTCGGGACCGGTCCCTTCACCGAAGTGGACAACTTCTCCGCCCAGCTCTACACCCAGTGCCGCAACCCGCACTACTGGGACAACGCCAGCCTCTCCATCGACTGCCTGCGCATGCCGCAGATGGCCACCAACGATCAGGTTCTGGCCGCCGTGATGAAGGGTGACGTGGACTGGTTCGGCTCCTTCGTGCCGGACATCGAGCGCCTCTACGTCGGCAACGATCCGAAGAACAACAAGTACTGGTTCCCCGCCTCCGGCACAGTGGCGTTCAACGTCAACTTCCAGAGCAAGAACCCGGGCAACCACGAAGCCTTCAACGACATCAACTTCCGCCGCGCCTTCTCCATGGCCATGGACCGCCAGTCCATGGTGGACATCGCGGGCTACGGCTACCCCACCGTCAACGAGTACCCGTCAGGGCTTGGCAAGGCATTCGCCTCCTGGGACAACCCGGACGTCGAGAAGAAGTACGGCAAGTACAACAAGTTCGACCTGGAAGGGGCCAAGGCCCTGCTGAAACAGGCGGGCTACAAGGACTGTGACGGCGACAAGTTCCTCGACACCCCGAGCTGCAAGAAGATCGAGTTCAAGGTGCTGGTACCGAACGGCTGGACCGACTGGGTCAACACCGTCCAGATCGGGGTCGAAGGCCTGCAAGCCCTGGGCCTGAACGCCAAGACCGCCACCCCGGAAGCCACCGTCTGGACCGAGTCCCTGATCACCGGTGACTTCGACGTCGCCCTGCAGGGTTACTTTGCCGGTGCCAACCCGCACAAGTACTTCGAGACCGCCTTCCACTCCCGCAACATGGGTGAGCGCGGCAACCGCTTCGCGGCGCCCCGCTACAAGGATCCCGAGCTCGACAAGCTGATCGACGACTTCACCCAGACCGCCGATGCGGCCAAGCAGAAGGAGATCATGTTCGCCATCCAGGAGCGTGTCGGGGCCAACCAGACCATCATCCCGGTGTTCAACAACCCGACCTGGTACGAATACAGCACCAAGCGCTTCAACGGCTGGTTCAGTGCCGACAACCCGGTCGCCAAGCCGCAGGTTCACCCGGACACCCCGGAGCGTCTGCTGCACGTGCTGTCACTCAAGCCAAACAGCTAATCACCCCGGCCCCCTGCGGGGGGCCCTCTTCCCCGCCATGTCTTCCATCCCCCGCACCTGCCGGGGTTGGGGGAGCTTTGCCCGGCGCGGGGCAGGCTTGCAGTAAAAGGTATCACCATGGGATTTATACTTAGACGCTTCTCCTTCTATCTGGTCGCCTTCCTGGTGGCCGCCACCATCAACTTCCTGCTACCCAGAGCCATGCCGGGGGACCCCGTCTCCGTCATGTTTGCCCGGGCCGGCGCCATGATGGAACCCGCCGCGCTGGAAGCCCTCAAAGCCACCTTCGGTTTCGTGGACGGCCCCATCGGCACCCAGTTTCTCACCTATGTGAAGAGCGTCTTCACCTGGGATCTCGGCACCTCGGTGCGCTACTACCCCCAACCGGTTGCCGACGTCCTCGGCCGCGCCATCGGCTGGACCCTGTTCCTGGTGGGCACCTCCACCATTCTGAGCTTCTCCATCGGCTCCATCGTCGGCATCTTCGCCGCCTGGTACCGGGGCGGACGCATGGACAGCATCCTCTCCCCGCTCACCCTGGTGATGCAGGCCATCCCCCCCGTGGTAGTCTCCCTGCTCGCCCTCTTCCTGTTCGGAGTGAGCCTCGGCTGGCTGCCCATCGGCTACGCCTACAGCCCCGAGATCCCCGCCGATTTTGGCTGGGAACACATCAAGAGCATCCTGCTGCACGCCATCATGCCGGTGGGCACCCTGGCCGCGGTGCAGGTAGGGGGTTTTCTCATCACCATGCGCAACAACATGATCAACCTGCTGGGCGAGGACTACATCACCATGGCCAAGGCCAAGGGGCTCTCCAGCAACCGGGTGATCTTCAACTACGGCGCCCGCAACGCCGTGCTGCCCAGCGTCACCGCCCTCTCCATGGCACTCGGTTTCGTCATCGGCGGATCCCTCATCACCGAGGTGATCTTCAACTACCCCGGCCTGGGACTGACCCTCTATCAGGGCATCCTGGCCCGTGACTACCCCCTCATCCAGGGGCAACTGCTCATCATGACCATCACCATGCTCAGCTTCAATTTTCTGGCGGACGTGCTCTACGTCTTCCTGGATCCCCGTCTGCGTACAGGAGGCAAATAAGATGCGTATGCCGACTATCTTTAAAATCCTGCTGGGCAACAAGAAGGCCGCCTTCGGCCTCGCCATCGTGGTCACCTTCGTGCTGATGGCCCTGTTCGCCCCGCTGCTCGCCAGCAACGAACCCACCAAGCGGGTCGCCCGCCCCCACCAGCCCCCCAGCGTGGAGCTGGTGATGGGTTCCAACCGCATGGGCCACGATCTCTGGGCCCAGTTCACCAACGGCGCCCGCATCTCCCTGATGGTGGGCTTCGGGGCAGGCCTGCTGGTGTGCGCCCTGGCCATCACGGTGGGCATCACCGCCGGCTACTTCGGCGGCGTGGTGGACGAGTGCCTCACCTTCCTGATGAACGTGGTGCTGGTGATCCCGAACCTCCCCCTGTTGCTGGTGCTGGCAAGCTTCATCGGAGAGGCCTCCCCCATGGTGATCGCCCTCATCATAGGGTTGACCTCCTGGGCCTATGGCGCCCGGGTCATCCGCGCCCAGACCCTGGCCCTGCGGGAGAAGGAGTTCGTCATCGCCGCCGAGGTGCTGGGTGAACCGGCCTGGCGCATCATCCTGGTGGAGATACTGCCCAACCTCATCTCCATCATCGGGGTGAGCTTCATCGGGTCCATCATCTACGCCATCGTCACCGAGGCGACCCTGGAGTTCCTGGGCCTTGGCGACCCGACCGTGGTCAGCTGGGGCATCATGCTCTACAACGCCCAGACCTCGAGCGCCATCCTGGTGGGCGCCTGGTGGGAGATCCTGGCCCCCTGCTTCGCCATCGCCACCCTGGGGGCGGGCCTGGCCATGCTCAACTTCGCCATCGACGAAATCGCCAACCCGCAGCTTCGTTCCCACAAGGGCCTGCGTCGCTGGAAGCAGCTTGCCACTCCCATCACTGCTCAGGAGAAGACAGCATGAAGCCGCAACAACCCCTGCTGTCGGTGCGCCAGCTCTGCGTCGACTACATCACCGAGAGCGGCGACGTGCGCGCCGTCAATTCGGTCAGTTTTGACATCATGCCGGGTGAGGTGTTCGGCCTCGCCGGCGAGTCCGGCTGCGGCAAGTCCACGGTCGCCTTCTCGGTAGCTAGGCTGCACAAGCCGCCCGCCTACATCAGCGGCGGCGAGATCCTGTTCAAGGGAGAGAACATCCTCGCCTTCGACGACGAGCGGTTGCGCAGCTACCGCTGGCGCCAGGCGAGCGTGGTATTCCAGTCCGCCATGAATGCGCTCAACCCCGTGCTGCGCATGGAGGAGCAGTTCTGCGACGTGCTCTTGGCCCACAACCCCGGCATGACACGCTATGAGGCGATCAAGCGCGCCCAGGAGCTGCTGGAGATCGTCGACATCCACCCGAGCCGGCTCAAGGACTACCCGCACCAGTTCTCCGGCGGCATGCGCCAGCGGCTGGTGATCGCCATCGCCATGGCCCTCAACCCCGAGCTCTTGATCATGGACGAGCCCACCACGGCGCTGGACGTGGTGGTGCAGCGGGAGATTTTGCAGAAGGTCTATGCGCTCAAGGCGAAGTTCAACTTCTCCATCCTCTTCATCACCCATGACCTCTCGCTCATGGTCGAGTTCTGCGATCGCATCGGCATCATGTACGCGGGGGAACTGGTGGAGGTGGCGCCGGCCAAGGCGATCCTGACCGCGCCCCTGCACCCCTACACCCGGGGCCTTGGCAACTCCTTCCCCCCCCTGCATGGGCCCAAGACCGTGCTGGAGGGGATCCCTGGCAGCCCCCTCAACCTGCTGGAGGTGCCGGTCGGCTGCCGCTTCCAGGCACGCTGCGCCAAGGTGCACGCGCGCTGCCGCCAGGAATACACCCGGCTGGCCGAGATCCGGCCCGGCCAACAGGCTGCCTGCCACCTTCATGAGGCAGCAGAGGAACAACCGGATCTTCCGATCCATCTGGACAAGGCCGCTGGCTGTTAAGGATGTCTGTCATGCAAATCGCCCAAACCGACGCGCCCATCATCGAGGTCCAGCACCTCTACAAGGACTTCGCCGTCAACTCCAACGCCATCAAGAGCGGCAAGATGCGGGCGCTGTCCGACATCACCTTCAACCTGCACCGGGGCCGCGCCCTGGCAGTGGTGGGGGAATCCGGCTCCGGCAAGAGCACCATCGCCAAGATCATCGCCAAGATGTACAAGCTCTCCAACGGCCGCATCCTCTACCGTGGCCGCGACCTCGAGGAGTTCAACAAGGGCACCGCCCTGCTGGACTATCGCCAGAGCGTGCAGATGGTGTGGCAAGATCCGTTCGGTTCATTGAATCCGACCCACACCATCTACCACCACATCGCCCGCCCCCTGCTGCTGCACAGCAAGGTGAGCGACAAGCGGGATCTGCCCGACATGGTCTATGGCCTCCTTGAAAAGGTGGGGCTGACTCCCGCCAAGGCGACCGCGGCCAAGTACCCGCACCAGCTCTCCGGCGGCCAGCGCCAGCGGGTCAACATCGCCCGCAACCTGGCGGTGGAGGCGGAAGTGGTGCTGGCGGACGAACCCACCTCCATGCTCGACGTCTCCATTCGCATCGGTATCCTCAACCTGATGGAGCAGATGAAGAACGAGCTCGGCGTCTCCATGCTCTACATCACCCACGACATCGCCACCGCCCGCTACGTGGCAGAAGATCTGGCGGTGATGTACGTGGGTCACATGGTGGAGTGGGGAGAAGTGGACGAGATCCTGCACCACCCCCAGCACCCCTACACCCAGTTGCTCATCTCGGCGGTGCCGGACCCCGAGAAGAGCATCCACGCCGAGCTGGAGGGAGGCCGCAAGGGGGAAATCCCGCTCTGGACCCCGGAATCCCGCGGCTGTCCCTTCGCCGGGCGCTGCCATCAGGCCATGCCCCGTTGCAAGGAGAGCCTGCCGCCGGTGACCCGGCTCGCCGACAACCACTTCGTGCGCTGCTACCTCCACGAACAGGGGTAAGCAGGCCCGCGGCCGGGCGCCGTCGCCCGGCCATGCCTCGCGTCGGGGCCGCAAGGCCCCGCAATGAGCTTCGCCCGCCAGGGGCGAGCCTTCGGAGTAAGACCTTGATGGAACTTTTGATCAACCAGGTGGGTTACGAATGTGACGGGGAGAAGAGCGCCCTGCTGCAGTGCGGCGCCGACCTCGATATCCGCGGCCACGTCAGGTTGCTGCGCCAGGAGGACGACCACCTTTTGCTGGAGACGCCGCTGGTGGCAGCGGGATGCGTCCCCGGCTGGCAGGGGCGCCACTACTGGCGGGCCGATTTCTCCGCCTTCACCGAGCCCGGCCACTACCGGCTGGAGGCCGTCGTGACCACGGGAGCGCAGGAGCGCCTGGTGCGCTCCCCCCCCTTTGCCATCGGCCGGGGGCTGCTGGCGCGCCGCTGCCTCTCCGATGTCATCCACTACTTCAAGGGACAACGCGCCAGCGGCACCTTCGACCGGGCGGACCGCAGGGCACGCCTGTTTGGCACCGATCAGCGCCGGGACGTACATGGCGGCTGGTTCGACGCCAGCGGCGACATGAGCAAGTACCTGAGTCACCTCTCCTACGCCAACTACCTCAATCCCCAGCAGACCCCCATGGTGGTCTGGTCCCTGCTCAAGTGCAGGGAACTCCTGGCGACACGTCGCGACATCGACGGGATGAACCTGTGTAAACGGCTCAATGACGAGGGGCTGCACGGGGCAGATTTTCTCTGCCGGATGCAGGACGAGAGCGGCTTTTTCTACATGACCCTGTTCGACAAGTGGAGCAAGGATCCCGAGCAGCGGGAGCTGTGCGCCTATGCGACCCAGCAGGGGATCAAGTCCGCCCACTGGCAGGCGGGCTTTCGCCAGGGGGGTGGCATGGCCATCGCCGCCCTGGCCCGCGCCGCCCGGGAACCGAGTGGCGGCGACCTTGACACAAGCCAGTACGCCGACGCGGCCAGACGCGGCTACCTGCACCTGCGCGAGCACAACCTCGCCTACCTGGACGACGGGGTCGAGAACATCATCGACGACTACTGCGCCCTGCTGGCGGCGGTCGAGCTCACCAGAACGCTGGGCGCCGAGTGGCTCGCCGAGGCACGGGATCGAGCCGGCCGGCTGTGCGCCCGCCAGCGCGCCCACCCCGATCTCGGCCACCATTGGGCCTCCAACGACGATGGCTCTCGCCCCTACTACCACGCCGCCGAGGCGGGCCTGCCGGTGCTGGCGCTGCTGGAGTATCTCGCCATCGAGCCGGATCCGGCGCGCCAGTGGGCGGCCCGGACCGTCGCCGAGCAGGCCCTGGCGGCCGAGCTGGCCCTCGCGGCCCGGGCAGGCAATCCCTTCGCCCTCGCCCGCCAGTATGTGAAAGGGGTCGATGAGGCGCCCCGGGTGAGCTTTTTCATGCCCCACCACAACGAATCCGGTTACTGGTGGCAGGGGGAGAACGCCCGGCTGGCATCACTCGCCACCATAGCATTTGCTGCCGCACAGCACCTGCCCGGGCAGAGCGCACTGCTCTGCACCTTCGGCCAGCAGCAGCTCGACTGGATCCTGGGGAGAAACCCCTTCAACGCCTGCATGCTGGCGGGTCAGGGCATCAACAACCCGGAATACACCGCCGGCTACCCCAATGCGCAGGGGGGGATCTGCAACGGCATCACCGCAGGCTTCGATGACGAAAATGACGTGGCCTTTATTCCAGAGGCGTACAAGGATCGGCTGGATCAGAACTGGCGCTGGGGGGAGCAATGGATCCCGCACGCCGCCTGGTTCGCCCTGGCCATCACCTGGCAGAGCGCACAAGGAGGCCACCATGATTGAGAGTGGTTCACACATCACTGGCACCGGGGAGAGCCCTGGCTCCTCCATACCGCCAGCCAGGTTTACCCTGGCCATCACCTGGCAAAGCGCGCAGGGAGGCCCCCATGATTGAGTTCTGGGTCGGGGTGGATGGCGGCGGCACCCACACCCGGGCCCGCATTCGCAACAACGCAGGCAAGCTGCTCGGCGAGGGGCGCGCCGCCGGCTCCAACCTGGAGCTGGGCATCGCCCTCGCCCACGGCCATGTGCTGGCTGCCATCGATCAGGCCCGCATCGACGCGGGTCTGCCCAGGGAGAGCGAACAGCGGATGGGAGTCGGGCTCGCACTCGCCTCCGCCGAGCTCGCCGACTGCTACCACGCCATGCTGACCATGCCCTTCCCGTTTGCGCGGGTGAAGCTCACCTCCGATGCCTTTGGTGCCTGCCTCGGCGCCTTCGACGGCCAGGAGGGGGCCATCCTGATCGCGGGCACCGGCTCGGCGGGGCTCATCTACCGGGAGGGACGCCTTCGCACCTGCTCGGGCCGCGGATTCCCCGTCTCGGATCTCGGCAGCGGCGCCTGGCTCGGGCTGCGCGCCATCCAGCAATCCCTGCTCTGCCACGACGGCATCCTGCCCCCCAGCACCCTGGCGGTGCGCCTGATGGATCACTTCAAGCGGGATCAGGCCGAGGTGGTGCGCTGGGCTGCGCGCGCCATCCCGGCCGACTATGGCCGCTTCGCCCCCTGGGTGTTCGATGCCGCGAGCGACGGGGACGATCTCGCCACCGCCCTGCTGGATGAGACCTGTGCCCAGCTCGGCATGCTGCTGGAGGGCATGACCCAGCTCGGGGCAGACCGGATCGCCCTGCTGGGCGGCATCGGCACGCGCCTCGCCCCCCGTCTGGGCCACTTCCATCTGGTCGCCCCCAAGCGCGACGCGCTGGAGGGGGCCATCCTGTTTGCCAGGACGGAGGCGCTGCCATGTCTGCATCCCTGAGCCTTGCCGGGCCGACAACACCTACGGGACAGGCTCCCGTTTCCTTCACCCCATCAGAGGAATTCCCATGTCCGCACCCCTGATCCACACCCGGGTCGATCACCGTGACGGTGACGATGTCTGGTTTCGCTTCACCCTGAGCCAACTGCCAGCAGCCCCCTGGAAACTCCACTTCTGCCTCGCCCGCCAGATCGATCCCCACTCGATCGAAGGGGGCTCCCTGGAGCGCCAGAGCGGCAGTTACAAGGTCATGGTGCCCCATGAGGGGGTGAGCGAGCTGCGCTTCTGTTGTCGCAACACCCCGCTCAAGCATGACTCCGATATGCCCAAGGGTTTCTTCCTGAGCCTGGAGAGCAAGGGACAGCTGCAACCCCTGGTGCTGGAGGGGGAAGACCTTGGCCTGACCAACCCGCCCTCCCCGGGCCCCGACCTGCCACAGGTGGAGGCCGTCAACGGCCTCGTGCCCCAGCCCGCCCACCTGATTTATACAGAAGGCAACTTCCGGCTGGCCGAGCGGGCCCACGTCGACGGCCCCGTACCCCTCGCCTCCCTGCTCGCCCATTTCAACGAGCTGACGGGCCTGGCCCTGACCCAGGATCACGATGCGGAGATCCACCTCGTCGAGGCGACACTTCCCCCCGAGGGGTATGAGCTCACCATCACCCCTGAGGAGATCGTCATCCGGGCCGCCGGCGAGGCGGGCTGGCGCCACGGGCTGGTCAGCCTGGCCCAGTGGGCGCTCCAACACGGAGAGAGCCTGCCCTGCCTGACGGTGCGGGATGCACCGCGCTTCGGTTTTCGCGGCATCTTCCTCGACTGTGCCCGCCACTTCCACTCCATCGCCACCCTCAAGCGCCTGCTCAAGCAGATGAGCCTCTACAAGTTCAACCGCTTCCACTGGCACCTGACCGACGACGAGGGGTGGCGCCTGGAGATCAAGGCCTTCCCCCAGCTGACCGCCGTGGGAGCCTGGCGCGGCCATGGCCTGGCGGTGGGGCCCCAGCTGAGCGGCGGCCCCGACCCTTATGGCGGTTACTACACCCAGAGCGAGGTGCGCGAGCTGGTCACCTACGCGGCCGGGCTTGGCATCACCATCATTCCGGAAATAGACATCCCGGGGCACTGTCACGCCGCCATCAAGGTGCTACCCGAGCTGCTGGTGGAAGAGGCAGACCGCTCCCGCTACCTCTCGGTGCAATATTTCGACGACAACGTGCTTAACCCGGCACTGCCCGGCACCTACCGGTTCCTGGACGCCGTGATGGACGAGGTGTGCGATCTCTTCCCCGGGAGTCAGGTTCACATGGGGGGGGACGAAGTGCCCACCGGCGTCTGGACCGACAGTCCCGCCTGCCAGCAGCTGATGGCCGAGCAAGGGTATCAGGATTGCCGCGAGCTGCAGGGCCACCTGCTGCGCCACTGCCAGCACTACCTGGCTGGCAAGGGCAAGCAGATGCTGGGGTGGGAGGAGATACTTCACGGTGACAAGGTGAGCCGGGAGGCCACCGTCTTCGCCTGGACCAGCTTCCAGGCCGGCCTGGATGCCGCCGCATCCGGTTACCCCGTGGTGATGGCGCCTGCCCAGCACCTCTATCTGGATCTCGCCTGGAGTCAGGACATCCACGAGCCGGGACTCTACTGGGCGGGTACCCTCAACCTGGCGCAGGTGCATGCATGCGATCCTGCCCCGGCCGATTTCCATGCCAACGATAACATCCTGGGGGTGCTGAGCCCCTTGTGGTCGGAACTGATCACCTCTCGCGATCGTCTCGACTACATGTTGTTCCCGCGCATGCTGGCCACGGCAGAGGTGGCCTGGAGCACTCCCGCCCGCAAGGTGTGGGAGCACTTCGTCGCCCGTCTGCCCGGCCAGCTGCACATCCTCGACCAGTTGCAAGTGCGTTACCGGGTGCCACAGAGGTAGTGTTATCTTTTTCTTTTCGGCGACCTTTTGGTCGCCGTTTTTTTACCCATCGACAACAAAAACCCAACCTAGCCCCTACTTTTCATCTGCCTTTGTTGGCAAAATAAGGCCCCCGATGAAACCAGACAGGGGATGCACCTCCCTGCGGTTCCGCCACAATAACAATCAGCAAACAGATCGGAGCTTACCCTTATGGCCCGCAAACACGCCCAGGTCGTGGACAGTGAAGTGGAATTTCCCGCCGACGTGCAACTCGTTTCCACCACGGATCTGCGCGGCGTCATTACCTACGCCAACCCCGCCTTCTGCCGCATCGCCGGTTACCAGGTCGATGAACTGGTCGGCCACAACCACAACCTGGTTCGCCACCCCGACATGCCCAAGGCCGCCTTCGCCGACCTCTGGGATCGCCTCAAGGAAGGCAACCCCTGGCGGGGAGTGGTGAAAAACCGCTGCAAGGATGGCCGCTATTACTGGGTCGACGCCTACGTCACCCCCATCTACGAGCACGGCAAGATAAGCGGCTACCAGTCGGTGCGCTGCAAGCCCGACCCCCAGCTCAAGCAGGCAGCCGCCCAGGCCTATCGGGCCCTGCTTTCGGCCGAGCAACGGGGCACCCCGGCCCGCCCCTCGCTGTGCCGTTTCAGGCCGCTGATGCTCGGCCTGCCGCTGCTGGCGCTGCTGGTCTGGGCCGCCCTCACCCAGGGCCCCCTCACCGCGCTGCTGATGCTGCTTCCCCCCCTCGCCATTGCGGGCGCCTACTGGCGCGAACTCATCGCCCTGCCCCGCTATCTCAGGCAGCTCGGTCAGCAATATGACAGCCTGACCCGGCTGGTCTATTCGGGGGATGCCCCGGGTGCCATCGCCGATTTTCACCTGAAGATGCTGCAGGCCCGGATCCGCACCGTGCTGGGGCGGGTCGACGATGCCACCCATCCGCTTCAGGCCCTGGCAACCGATCTGCAGGACTCCTCACACCGCGCCTTCCTCGACATCAACGAGCAGGATGCCCAGACCCAGCAGATGGCGGCCGCCATGACCCAGATGGCCAGCACCGCCCACGAGATTGCCCGCAACATCCAGGACACCAACGGCCAGGTGACCGAGGCACGCAGCAGTTGCCAGAGCACGGTGGAACAGCTGGACCAGACCCAGCAGCAGATGACCAGGCTGGCCAGCCAGGCGGAGCAGGCCTTCCACTCCGCGGTGGAGCTCGCCAGCGAGTCGGAGCGCATTGGCAGCGTGATGGGTGAAATCCAGGGCATCGCCGAGCAGACCAACCTGCTAGCCCTCAACGCCGCCATCGAAGCCGCCCGTGCCGGCGAGCAGGGGCGCGGCTTTGCGGTGGTGGCGGACGAGGTGCGCACCCTGTCGACCCGTACCCACAAGGCGACCGAGCAGATCCAGGGCAGCATCAGCCAGATCCAGCACACCCTGGAGCGCTGGCAGGGCATGATGCAGGACAACCTGGCCCAGACCCGCGAATGCGTCGAGATGACCCGCCAGGGATCAGGCAACCTGCACCTGGTGCTGGGTGAAATCGATCAGGTGACCGAATTCTCCACCCAGATCGCCGCCGCCGCGGAGCAGCAGCAGGTGGTGGTGGAGGAGATCAGCCGCAACATCCACCAGATCTCCGAATACTCCCGCGCCAACAGCCAGAAGATCCAGGCGGTGGACGACTCCAGCCAGGAGCTGCTCAGGCGGGCCCGCGAGCTCAGGGGACTGAGCCAGACCTTCGGCTGACAGATTGCAAGCCCCATGACAGAAGCGCCACAATGGCGCTTCTGTTGTTTTTGACGAGCCATCATCATGAGAACGAACGCGCCCCCCCTGGACAAGACGGCCCGCATCGAGGCGATCCTGGCCCTGATCCCCCCCGGCCGCGTGGTGAGCTACGGCCAGGTGGCGGATCTCGCGGGCCTGCCCGGACGGGCACGACTGGTGGGAAAAGTCTTGCGGGAGACCGACAAGATGCTGCCCTGGCACCGGGTGCTGGGGGCGGCAGGCACCATTTCGCTGCCAAAAGGATCCGCAGGCTTTGACAAGCAAGCGGGGCTGCTGCAGGAAGAGGGGGTGCCCGTGATTGGCGGGCGGGTCAGGATGCGGGAGTGGCAGTGGCAGCCCGACCTGGCCGAGCTGCTCTTTCTGGTTCCCTTCTGACGAGGCTGGCACGCCCGAAGGGATGGGGGCTCTTGCAACAAAGGGAGGGCCTCTGTGGTCGCCCTCCGTCACGTTCTCTTCCCTAGTCGCCGGCAATGGGCCCCAGAATGTCATCGCTGCGCACCTGTACCGGGATGGTCTCATCCTCCCGTTGCAAGAGCACCAGCAGACTCTGTCTGTCCACCTCCAGCACATAGGCTGTCCCTTCACGGGTCAGGCAGGTCATGCCCGGCCGTATTTCATGTATCTCCATGACAACTCCCTGTCTTGCGCTGCCATCCATGCAGCCATTCCAGTATATCGCCATCCACCAACAAAGAAGCCCCTCGCAAGGGGCCTCTTTCATCATGCCGTGAGCGGCGTCGCCATCAGGCTTTCTTCGCCTTGGGCAGGCTCTCCTGCCATTTTCCGTTGTCGTAATGGGCTGTCCAGCCGGTCGCCTTGCCGTTGACCTCGGTCATCACGTACTGCTCCTTGGTCTTGCGGCTGAAGCGCACCACGGAGGCGTTTCCGTCAGGATCTGACGCCGGGGCGTCCGCCAGGTACTGGTGCTTGGGGGAGAGGCGATCACGGAAGCGCTTGAGCTCCTCCACCAGGGGCGCACGGGTCTCGCGGGATTTGGGGAAGTTGCTGGCGGCCAGGAAGAGGCCGGCGGCGCCGTCCCGCAGCACGAAGTGGGCGTCGGACTGGGTGCATTTCAGCTCGGGCAGGGGTACCGGATCCTCTTTCGGCGGCGCAATGTCGCCATTTTTCAGGATCTTGCGGGTGTTCTTGCAGCTCTCGTTGGTGCAACCCATGTATTTGCCGAAACGGCCGTTCTTGAGCTGCATCTCGGAGCCGCAGCGATCGCACTCGATGCTCGGCCCTTCGTAGCCCTTGAGCTTGAACTGCCCTTGCTCCACCTCGTAGCCATCGCAATCCGGGTTGCGACCGCAGACGTGCAGCTTGCGGCTGTCGTCGATGATGTAGGCGTCCATGGCGGTGCCGCAGATCCCGCAACGATGCTTGGCTCGCAGGGCATCGGTTTCCGCCTCGTCCCCGTCGGTGGCGGAGACGAACTCGTCCGCACTGACCAGGTTGATGGTCTTCTTGCAACGCTCCTTGGGCGGCAGGGCATAGCCGGAGCAGCCGAGGAAGACGCCGGTGGTGGCGGTACGGATACCCATCTTGCGGCCACAATCCGGGCAGTCGATGTCGGTCAGCACCATCTGGTTGGCACGCATGCCTCCCTCTTCATGGGGCTTGTCGGCCTGCTCCAGCTCCTGGGTGAACTCGGCGTAGAAGGCGTCGAGCACCTTCTTCCACTCCAGGCTCCCCTCGGCGATGCCGTCGAGCTTGTCTTCCATCTTGGCGGTGAACTCGTAGTTCATCAGCTCGACGAAGTTTTCCACCAGGCGGTCGGTGACGATCTCCCCCATCTTCTCGGCGAAGAAGCGGCGGCTCTCGACCCGCACATACCCACGGTCGACGATGGTGGAGATGATAGAGGCGTAAGTGGACGGACGGCCGATGCCGCGCTTTTCCAGCTCGCGTACCAGGGCCGCTTCGGTGAAGCGGGCGGGCGGCTTGGTGAAGTGCTGGCGCGGATCCAGCTTGACCAGTTTCAGCACCTCGCCAACGGTCACCGCCGGCAGCTGGCTGTCTTCACCCTTGCGGCCCATGGGCGGCAGGGCCTTGGTCCAGCCGGCGAAGCGCAAGGTGCGACCACGGGCCTTGAGCTCGAACTCCCCTGCCTTGACGGTCAGGGTCGAGGAGTCGTACTGGGCCGGGGTCATCTGGCAGGCGACAAATTGGCGCCAGATGAGGTCATAGAGCCGCATGGCATCGGGCTCCATCCCTTCCAGCATCTCGGCAGTCACCTGGACGCTGGAGGGGCGGATCGCCTCGTGGGCCTCCTGGGCATTGGCCTTGGCGCCGTAGAGGTTCGGCTCGCTCGGCAGGTAGGCGGCACCATACTGCTCGCCGATGTATTCCCGCACCGCGTCCACCGCCTCTTTGCTGAGGTTGGTGGAGTCGGTACGCATATAGGTGATGTAACCCGCTTCATAGAGACGCTGGGCCATCATCATGGTCTTCTTGACCCCGAAGCTCAGACGAGTAGAAGCGGCCTGCTGCAAGGTGGACGTGATGAAGGGAGCGGACGGCTTGGAGCCGGTCGGCTTGTCTTCCCGGTTGACCACCTTGTAGTCGACCCCTTCCAGGGCCGCTACGGCGGCGAAGGTCTCGGCCTGGGTCACCGGCTTGAAGTCGGCACCGTTGCGGCTGACCACCTCCATGCGCAGCTCGCTCTTCTCGGCTGTGAGCAGGTCGGCGTTGAGATCCCAGAACTCCACCGGCACGAACGCCTTGATCTCGCGCTCCTTGTCGACGATGAGGCGCACCGCGACGGATTGCACCCGACCGGCGGAGAGGCCGCGGGCCAGCTTCTTCCACAAGAGCGGGGAGACCATGTAACCCACCACCCGGTCGAGGAAACGACGGGCCTGCTGGGCGTTGACGCGATGAATGTTCAACTCGGACGGCTGGGCGAACGCCTCCTGGATGGCGCTCTTGGTGATCTCGTTGAACACCACGCGCTTGTAGCGGCTGTCGTCGCCACCGATGATCTCGCGCAGGTGCCAGGCGATCGCTTCCCCCTCTCTATCCAAGTCGGTTGCGAGATAGATGGTGTCGGCCTTGGCGGCCAGACTTTGCAACTCGCTGACCACTTTTTCCTTGCCGGGCAAAATCTGGTAGTTGGCCTGCCAGCCTGCGGTCGGGTTGATGCCCATCCTTGAGAACAGGGCGTTGCGATCCTTGGCCGCCTTCTCGGATTCGCTGAGCTTGATGCCGCGAATGACAGGTTTTTTGGGCTCGGTGCTGGCGCTGCCGCTGGTCGGCAGATCGCGCACGTGGCCTACGCTGGATTTCACCACGTAGTCCTTGCCCAAATATTTGTTGATGGTCTTGGCCTTGGCCGGAGACTCCACGATGACCAGTGATTTGCCCATGCTGTAACTATTATCCTCATTGCACCCGACGGGGTTGGCGTGCGGTTTTGTGGGGCTGTATAAGAGATTTGACGGGAAAAAGCAATCTTGCGGGTCAATTTGCCCGACAGCCCGAACCGCCCTGCTTCTTTATTTATTAATGCGAAGCCGGGGCGCGGGAAGCAACCGCTTTTTTGTTTTTATGCTATATCCCCCCCTTTTTTAGATTGGAAATGACATATCCAGCCACCCTTGTGACATAAAAACCCATTCTGGTTATCAGCTTGTTACAAAGGATGAAATCTCTTTATAATGGCCGCACACCGCAGCTTTGTGCGCGGAAGGAACCGCTCCCCATATAAAAATCGAAAGGATGTGATCATGAAGCACTTCGAGGTCAACTTCGACGGCCTGGTCGGCCCCACCCACAACTATGCCGGCCTCTCCTATGGCAACGTCGCCTCCCAGAGCAACGCCAAAGAGGCCTCCAACCCCAAGGAAGCGGCCAAGCAGGGGCTGCGCAAGATGAAGGCGCTGACCGACCTCGGCATGGTACAGGGCGTGCTGGCCCCTCAGGAGAGGCCGGATCTCGCGACCCTGCGCCGCCTGGGCTTCACCGGCAACGACGCCAGCGTCCTGACCCAGGCCGCCAGACAGGCCCCCGCCGTGCTGGCCGCCTGCTACTCCGCCTCCAGCATGTGGACCGCCAACGCCGCCACCGTCTCCCCGAGCGCCGACACCCAGGATGGCCGCATTCACTTCACCCCCGCCAACCTGACCAACAAGTTCCACCGCTCCCTGGAGCCCGAGGTGACCGGGCGCATCCTGCGGGCCGTGTTCAACAACGATCGCCACTTCTATCACCACCAGCATCTGCCGGAGAACGACCACTTCGGTGACGAAGGCGCCGCCAACCACACCCGGCTGTGCCGCGCCTATGGCGAAGCGGGGGTCGAGCTGTTCGTCTATGGCCGCAGCGCCTTCGACGTCTCCCAGCCCGCCCCCAAACGCTATCCGGCCCGCCAGACCCTGGAAGCGAGCCAGGCCATCGCCCGCCTGCATGGCCTGGGGGATGAGAGTGCGGTCTTCATCCAGCAGAACCCGGACGTGATCGATCAGGGGGTGTTCCACAACGACGTCATCGCGGTGGGCAACCAGAACGTGCTCTTCTTCCACCAGCAGGCGTTCCTCAATACCGAGGCTGCGCTGGCCGAGGTGCGTACCAAGTTCGGCGACGGGGAACTGCATTTCATCGAGGTGCCGACTGCAGAGGTGTCGGTGCAGGATGCGGTGAAGTCCTACCTGTTCAACACCCAGATCCTCACCCTGCCATCCGGCGAGATGGCGATCATCGCCCCCACCGAATGCCGCGACAACCCGGCGGTGTCCGCCTATCTGGCCAGGCTGGTGACCCTGGGCACCCCCATCAAGGACGTCCACTACATGGACGTGAAGCAGAGCATGAGAAACGGCGGCGGCCCCGCCTGTCTGCGCCTGCGGGTCGCCATGAACGACACCGAGCTCGCCGCGGTCAACCCGGCCTGCCTCATCACCGACAACCAGTTTGCCCGCCTGGATCAGTGGGTCGAGAAGCACTATCGCGACAGCCTGGCGCTGGACGATCTGCGCGACCCGTCCCTGGTGCTGGAGACCCGCACCGCCCTGGACGAGCTGACCCAGATCCTGAAACTGGGTTCCGTCTACCCCTTCCAACGCTGAGGTGCGCCATCGGCCTGCAGAGCCGACGCAATAAAAAAAGAGAGCCGGGCAATGCTCGGCTCTCTTTTTAGTCCTTTGCACTGAGCTATAAAACCTGTTCACGAGCTGTAGCGAGAGATCGTCAGCAAGGTGAAGAGCAGCGCAGGAACCGGAGTGTGTAGATACACATGAGGATTCCGAGCAGCACATGAGCCTTGATCACGACCTCGCAGTAAGCTCGAAACAGGTTCTCAGCGCCAGGGGCTCTGCTGCCACAGGCGGCCGAGGGCCCCCTCCAGCCCCAGTGCCGCCTGCTTGCCAAGCTTCTGGGTCAGGCTCCTGGGTTTGCTGTAGCGGATGCCGACCACCTTGTGATGGCTGGCCTGGGCCAGCAGGTAGTCATCGCTGGTGCAGAGGCTGTCCACCAACCCGAGCTGCTTGGCCTGGCTCGCCAGCCAATGCTCGCCGGTGGTCACCTTGTCGATGTCGAGACCGGGTCTGTGCTCGGCCACGAAGGCCTTGAACTGTTCGTGGATGGCCCCCAGCTCCTCGCGAAACTTCTCCCGCCCCTGATCGTCGTTCTCGCCGAACATGGTGATGGTGCGCTTGTACTGGCCTGCGGTGTGCATCTCGAATTCGATGTCGTGCTTCTTGAGCAGCTTGTTGAAGTTCGGCATCTGGGCAATGACACCGATGGAGCCGACGATGGCGAACGGCGCCGCCAGGATCTGATCGGCCACGCAGGCCATCATGTAGCCGCCGCTTGCCGCCACCTTGTCGATGGCCACGGTCAGCGTGATGTCCTTGTCCCGCAGCCGCTGCAACTGGGAGGCGGCCAGGCCGTAGCCATGCACCACGCCGCCGCCGGATTCGAGGCGCAGCAGCACCTCGTCCCCGGGCCGGGCCACGCCTATCACGGCACTCACCTCTTCCCGCAGGGAGGCCACTTCCTTGGCATCCATGCTGCCGTTGAAGTCGATGACGAACAGCCGGCTGCGCTCATCCTCCCCCTTGGCTTTGGCCTTGTGCTCGGCCTTGCGGGTCTTCTCCATCTGCTTGCGCTCGGCCTTGCCCGCCAGGGCTGCCTGCAGTTGATGGCGCCCTTGCTCCAGCTCGCCGGAGAGATCCGTCACCACCAGTTCCCCCTTGCGGGATTTGGGCTGGCGGCTGCTCGCCACCATCAGGATGACGGCGCCGATGGCCAGCAAGAAGGTGAGGGTCTTGGCCAGAAACAGGCCGTATTCGGTCAAAAATGCCACTTGATGCTCCGCTCAATGTCCGGTTTTTTCACATAGTAAGGAGTTTGCCCCCCTCGCGCAAAAACTCTGCCATCTCCCGTGCCAAGGGCGGAGGGATCGACGCTATCGCCCTGTTTTATTCACATTTTTGCCGTCTCATACTGGTCAACTGCCGGGCCGGATCAGTACACTTGCCCACTCGATTCGTTGCGCCAAGCCGCCAGGCATTGTTAACAGGAGTCCACATGCTCGACTATCAGGCCCCCCGTGATCTGCTCAAGGACAAGGTCATTCTGGTGACGGGTGCCGGTGACGGCATCGGCCGCGAAGCGGCCCTCACCTATGCGGCCCACGGTGCCACCGTGATCCTGCTCGGGCGTACCAGTGCCAAGCTGGAGGCGGTCTACGACCAGATTGAAGCGGCCGGTCACCCCCTGCCCGCCATCGTGCCGGTGGACTTGAAAGGAGCTACTGCCGCCCACTACCGCGGCATGGCGGAGACCTTCGCCCAGCAGTTCGGCCGCCTCGACGGCGTGCTGTTCAACGCCGGGCTGCTCGGCACCCTGTCGCCGTTCGAACACATTCAGGAGCAGGAGTGGGACGAGGTGATGCAGGTCAACGTCAAATCCGAATTCCTGCTGACCCAGGCGCTGCTGCCCCTCATTCGCCAGACCGCCAAGGAGCGCGGCGAGGCCTCCATCGTCTACACCTCCTCCAGCGTGGGCCGCAAAGGGCGCGCCTACTGGGGCACCTATGCCATTTCCAAGTTCGCCATCGAGGGGATGATGGAGGTGCTGGCGGACGAGCTGGAGAACACCAGGGTGCGGGTCAACACCCTGAACCCGGGCGGCACCCGCACCAGGATGCGAGCCAGCGCCTTCCCGGCGGAAGATCCGCAAACCCTCAAGACCCCGGCCGATCTGATGCCCCTCTATCTCTACCTGATGGGGCGTGACAGTCAGGGCCAGAGCGGCAAGACCTTCGTGGCCCAACCCAAATAAATCAACAAATCAACCGGATGGGATTACAGTGAAGAGGGGGTGCCAAGGCGCGCCCTGTTGAATCCCATCGGCCCCAGACAGGTTGCACTATGTTTCGTCCCAAGAGCACGTTTGAGCAATGGCGGATCTTTCAGGCGGTGGTGGACTGCGGCGGTTATGCCCAGGCTGCCGAGGCGCTGAACAAGAGCCAATCCTCCCTCAATCATGCGGTAGCCAAGCTGCAACAGAGTCTGGGGGTGGCCCTGCTGGAGGTGCGGGGACGCAAGGCGGTGCTGACGCCGGCGGGGGAGATCTTCCTCAAGCGGGCGCGCCAGCTCAGCCAGCAGGTGGAAGAGCTGGAGAACCTGGCCAACAACCTGGAGCGGCAGTGGGAGCCGCAGATCAACCTCTATGTGTCCGTGGTGCAGCCGCGGGAGCGCCTCTACCGGGCGCTGGCCCACTTCTACCCCCGCAGCCGCGGTTGCCGCATCAACCTGCACGAGCGGATCCACTGCCACTTCAATGCGCTGCAGGCGGGAGATCTGATGCTCTCCGAGCACCTGCCCCAGGATCGCACCGGCCTGCCGCTGGACGAAGTCTGTCTGCTTCCTCTGTGCGCAGCGGGCCACCCCCTTGCGGAGCAGGGAGAGCCCATCACCGCCGAGGTGCTGGCCAGCCACAACCAGATAAGCCTGCATCCCCCCATCCACCGCTCGGTGGACTGGAACGATGCGGACGACACCGGCTGGAAGGCGACCCACTATCATGAGGTGCTCAACATGGTGCGCCTTGGCATGGGTTACGCCTGGGTGCCCCGCCACCTGGTGCAGGAGGAGCTCGCCGAGGGCTCGCTGGTGCAGCTCGATCTCACCGGCGGCAGCGAGCGCTATCTCTACACCTACCTGCTCACCCCCTCGGTGGAGGCGCTGGGGCCGGCGGCCGAGCTGCTGCTGCGCTGCCTGCGCATCGAATACCAGGGAGACAACCCCAGGTAAGGCCGCTTCTTCCCCGCACGACCGGGGCACTGGTGCCGGCACATCCGGGCATCGGCTCCCCTTTGCATCCCCTATACGTTGGGGACCCGCCAGCAGGCGGCCAGCGCCATCAGCGCCAGGGCCGCCGCCACCATGAAGACCCCGTGGAAGCTCCAGAGCTCCGCCACAGTCCCCGCGATGGCCCCCGCCATGATGGAGCCGGTGCGGATGCTGTTGGAAAAGAGCGTGGTCGCCACCCCGGCGCGCCCCGGCATCAAGTCCTGGAAATAGGACATGCCGATGCCGGCCACGATGCCGATGAAGATGGCATTGAGCAGTTGCAGCGCAATGAGGGCATGCTGGCTCGACAGGGTCACGAGACCGCCATAGAAACCGACCCCGGCCAGCACCGCCAGCAGCATCATGGGCCGCTTGCCGAAGCGCCGGGTGTAGTGACCCGCCAGCAGCATGAAGGGGATCTCCAGGGCCGCCGCCGTGCCCATCAGCAAACCGGCCAGCTTCTCCTCCAGCCCCAGCTCGCGGGTGATGTAGAGGGGCATGTTGATGAGGTACATGCTGTTGCAGGTCCACATCAGGGTGGAGGCGATGAAGAGCGCCCGCACCGACGGATCCCGCCAGCTGCTCACTCGCTCCACCTCGCTGTCCATCACCGGCAGCGGCAGGGAGGGAAGCCAGCGCCACACCACGAAGGCGCAGATGACATAGGCCAGCGCCGAGGCCAGATACATCACCTTGAAGCCGTAGCCGATGGCGAGCGCGAAGGCGATGGGTGGCCCTATCACCCAGGCCAGGGAGAACTGGGCCCGCAGCACCGAGCTGAACATGTCGGCCTGTTTGTTGCGGCTGTCGGCGTATTCCCGCGCCAGGGCGAACAGCTGCGGGCTGGCGGTGGCGGTCAGGCTCGCCAGCAGCACCCCCAGGCTCACCAGCAACCAGTACTGCCGGTTCCAGGCAAACAGCAGGGAGAGCACGATGCCGGCAAAGCAGCAGCGCAGGATCAGCTGCTTGCGATCCCCCTTGTTGTCGGAGCGGTGGCCGAGCCACTGGCTGATGAGGATGCCGATCACCGCGTTCACCGTGTAGAAGAGCCCCACCAGGAAGGGGCGCACCTGCACCTCCTCGGCCAGGAACAGGCTCAGGGTGGGCACCTGCAGCGCCACCGCCACCCCGGTCATGAAGGTCACGGCGAGAAACGAGAGAGAGACGGGATCCGGCCTCTTGCGGGCAGCAGTCAACAAGCGCATAGAATTACCACTGATTGGAGGGAAGAAAACTGGCCAAAATTCGGCAAGTGCATGAAATGGCGCCGCTTATTTTATGTCATTATCAAGAGTCACCTCAAGGCTTGCGACCCCGTCGCCGACCCCGTACAGTGAAAGCCCACTGGCCAGCATAAGGATTTCACATGTTTGATTTTGACCGGGAAATAGATCGCAGCGGTACCATGAGCCTGAAATGGGACAAATACAAGGGTCAGGATGTCCTGCCCATGTGGGTCGCAGACACCGACTTCGTCTCTCCCCCCGCCGTACTGGAGGCCCTCACCAAACGGGTCGCCCACGGCATCTTCGGCTATTCGCGCCCCTCTCCCCGGCTCATCGAACTCATCATCACGCGGCTGGCCAGCCGCTATGGCTGGACCATCCAGCCCGAATGGCTCGTCTTCCTGCCCGGGGTGGTGCCGGGCCTCAATCTCGCCTGCAAGGCCTGGAGCCAACACGGGCGCGGCATCATCACCCCCAAGCCGGTCTACTACCCCTTCCTGCAGGCGCCGGGCTTCAATGACCGCCCCCTGCTCACCGTCCCCGTGGTGGAGGAAGAAGGCCGCTGGGTGCTGGATCTCGAAGAGCTTGAGCGTCAGGCCCCCTCGGCGGATCTGCTGCTGCTGTGCAACCCCCACAACCCGGGCGGCACCGTCTTCACCCGGGAAGAGCTGCTGGCCATCGACGCCATCGCCGAGCGCCACAACCTGGTGATCTGCTCCGACGAAATCCACTGCGACCTGCTGCTGGACAAGGATGCCCGCCACATCCCCTATGGTGCCCTGAGCCCGGAGGCGGCCGAGCGCTCCGCCGTCATGATGGCGCCGAGCAAGACCTTCAACATCGCAGGGCTGTGCTGCTCCTTCGCCGTGATCCCCAATGCCCGCCTGCGGCTCAAGCTGCAACAGGCGATGCGCGGCATCAGCGCCGATGTCAATCTGCTGGGGTTCGTGGCGGCCGAGGCGGCCTATGAGGGGGGCGAGCAGTGGCTGAATGAACAGCTCGACTACCTGGCCGGCAACCTGGCCCTGATCGAGCAGGCCGTGGCCCGCTGGCCCGGCGTCAAGCTGGCCCGCAACCAGGCCACCTACCTCGCCTGGATCGACATGAGCGCCCTGGGCCTGGACGATCCCGTCGCCTTCTTCGAACAGGCGGGCGTGGGTCTCTCCCCCGGTGCCCAGTTCGGCAACGGCCAGTTCGTGCGGCTCAACTTTGGCTGCACCCGGGCCCGTCTCACCGAGGCCCTGGCCCGCATGGAGAAAGCCATTCTCCAGACCCGCTAGCGAACCGTCCCGGGCGGCGGCCCCAGGCCGCCCGATGCGCGCAAAAGCGGTAAAATCCGTTCAGCTTCCCGTCTGATACGGATAAGATGAGGCTCATCACCGGATGAGCCCGCCTCCTCCTCATGTTCAGCCACGGTTTCGGTCCACTATGCGCCCATTCGCCTTCTCTGCCCTGTTGCGTCTGTCACGTACCGCCCTGCCCTGGCTTGCGGCCGTGCTGGCGCCCTCCCTCTTCGCCTCCCCCGCCTATGTCACCATCGGCACGGGAGCCCTCAACGGCGTCTACTACCCGACAGGAGGCGCTATCTGCCGCCTGCTCAACGAGGAGAGTGCCCGCCACGGCCTGCACTGCACGGTGCAGAGTACCTCGGGCTCCATCGCCAATCTGGCGGCGCTCGCCAAGGGAGAGGTACAGCTCGCCCTGATGCAGTCGGATGTGCTCTACCATGCGGTGCACGGCAGCGGCCCCTTCGCGGGCCAGGCCCCGGACGATCAGCTGCGCAGCCTCTTGCGGCTCCACAAGGAGTCCCTGACCCTGATTGCCAGCGCCACCAGCAACATCACCACCCTGGCCGACATCAAGGGCAAGCGGGTCGATGTCGGCGCCCCCAACTCCGGGGACAGGGTCACCAGCCGGGCCCTGCTCGATGCCATGGGGTGGCGGATCGCCGACTTCAGCCGCCCGCCCGTGATCTCCCCGGGCAACCGGCTGGAGGGGCTCTGTGACGGCACCCTGGATGCCGCCTTCGTGGTCGCCGGTCACCCCAATCAGGCCATCGGCGATCTCACCGGCCGCTGTCAGGCCCGCCTCATTCCCATCGAGGGGGAACAGGTGGACAAGCTGCTCAAGCAGCACCCCTACTATGATCGCAGCCGCATCGGCGCCAACCTCTATCCGGGGCAGACAAGCAGCGTCAATACCTTCGCCGTCACCGCCGAACTGGTGGCGCTGGCAAGCCTGCCCGAGAGCGAGGTGCGCACCCTGCGGGACGTGCTGAACGAGCGGCTCAAGCAGTTCACCCGGCTGCATCCGGCACTGACCACCCTCACCTGGGAAGGCATGCAGGCGGGCAGCATCGCCCTGCTCCATCCCGGCATGCTGGATGCCGTGCCCACCCTCCCGGCGGACACCCTCACGGCATCCGGGGCAGGGGCGACCTCGGGCGCCCTGCCAACCTTGCCCCCGGCGAACAGCGCGGCCACACCGACCGATGGGACTGGCACGCAGGAAGGCACCGCGCCACTGGAGGGGTCCGACACCTTGCCGGAGCAGCCGGCCGCCGCGACCCTCTCAACCAGTTCGGGGGCGGCCTCCACCAACCAGGCCCCGGCACTGACCGAGCCGCCCACACCGGGCAGCACAACCCTGGCACCAGGCCATCCCCTGACCCCGCCTGAGGCGCCCGCCTCGTCGGCAACGCCGCTGGAGGCGCCATCACCGGAGGCCATGCCGGCCAGCCCGCCCAGCCACGCGGTGGAGACCACAGCCCCCGCCGGGCAATGAACACCAACCAAGAGGCCACCCCAGGGGTGGCCTCTTGGTTATCGGGAACGGGCGCCTGGCCTGTCACGGCGCCAGCAGCAGCGCCGGATTCTGGATCTCCTCCTCCACCCAGTGCAGCAGTTGCTTGATGGCCCGGGACAGCACCTGGTTCTGGCGCACCACGTACCCCAGGCTGGTACCGGGAAAATCGGTGAGCCGGGTCACCGGGGCGGTCAGCTTGAGCCTGGGGTGCAGGGAGAAATCCGGCACGATGGCGACGCCAAAGCCCGCCTCGGCCCAGTCGAGCTGGGCATCCACGCTCCCCACTTCCATGATGCGGCAGCTCGGCAGGCCGAGCAGGGGCAGGGAGGGGTCGATCAATGCCCGGGTCCGGGTGTCGTGCCCCAGCAGGATCAGGGTCGGCTCGTCCAGAGGATCGCTCTCCCCCGAGCTGGCCCGCGCCTGCCAGCGGGCCAGGCCGTGCCCCAGGGCACACCAGGTCACCTGCTGCAACTCGGTGTAGAAGAGCGGCTCGCTGCGCTTTTGTGCCATCACGAAGCCCAGATCCGCCTTGCCCGCCCGCACCAGATCCGCCGCCTGATCCGAGGTGGTGTTGAACAGGGTGAGGTCGATGCCGGGGAAGGCCTGCTTGAAGCGCTGGAACGGCTGGATGAGCAGCAGGCGCGAGATGATGTCGCTGGCGGCGATGGCGAGCGTCCCCTGGCTCAACTGGCTCAGGGCATTGAGATCGGACTGGCAGAGCTGCAACTCGTTGATGGCGCGCTCGGCGCTTTGCAGCAGCCGCTCCCCCGCCTGGGTCAGGCGAAACGGGCTGCGCTCCACCAGCTTGACCCGGGTCGCCTGCTCCAGGTTCTTGAGGTGCAGGCTCACATTGGGTTGCGTCATGTGCAGTTCGGTGGCCGTCTGGCCGAAGTGCTGCAACCGGGCCAGGGTGACGAAGGTGTGCAGCCAGTGAATGTCCAGCATGGGGTTCCTCTTCTCCCGGGTCGATGGCAGGGCCAGCGCCGCCAGGGCACGGGCACTACAAAAGGGAGCGCGGTGGTCGATAATTGCACCGGAATTATATGGCTTCCTTATCGGAATTATAAAGATAATTAATTTTTCTAATCCTCACGGGGCTCCTAGGATGGACGCCTAACGTCTTAGGAGAAAGAGTCATGTCGTCTATCGTAGTCGTAGGTGCTAACTGGGGTGATGAAGGCAAAGGCCGCATCGTCGATTATCTGGCAGGCCAGGCTGGCGCCAGTATTCGTTTCCAGGGCGGCAACAACGCCGGCCACACCGTGGTCAACGATCTGGGCACCTTCAAGCTGCACCAGGTGCCGAGCGGCGTCTTCAACCCGGATTGCCTGGTCGTGCTGGGCCCCGGCATGGTGATCAGCCCCGAGAAGCTCACCGTCGAGCTGGAAGAGGTCAAGGCCTCCGGCGTCATGCCCAAGCTCGCCATCTCTGACCGTGCCACCCTCTGCCTGCCGCTGCACGCGCTGGAAGACACCCTGGAAGAGCAACGCCTGGGTGACGGCGCCTACGGCTCCACCCGTCAGGGCATCGCCCCGGCTTACGGTGATCGGGTCATGAAAAAGGCGATCCTGGTGGGCTGGCTGAAACAGCCGGACGTGCTGGTCGAGCGCATCCAGTTCATGCTGGACTGGAAACTGCCGCAGATGAAGGCTCTCTATCCGGACTTCGAATTCACCCAGACCGCCCAGGAGATGGCCGACTGGCTGCTGGAAGTGTCCGCTCCCTGGCTGGACGCCGTCTGCAACGTCAGCATGCCCCTCAAGGCACTGCAAGCCGAAGGCAAGACCCTGCTGTTCGAAGCCCAACTGGGTGCCGGCCGTGATCTCATCTACGGCGAGTACCCCTGGGTCACCTCCTCCCACGTTTCCGGCGCCTACGCCGGCATCGGTGGCGGTCTGCCGGGCCTGCGCCCGGAGCGCGTCATCGCCGTGGCCAAGGCCTTCAGCTCCTCCGTCGGTACCGGCACCCTGCTGACCGCCATGGAGAACCAGGACGAGTTCCGCAAGATCACCAACGAGTTCGGCGCCACCACCGGCCGTCCCCGTGACGTGGGTTACTTCGATGCCGTTGCCACCAAGAACGGCGTCGAGCTGCAGGCGGCCACCGAAGTGGCCCTGACCAAGCTGGACTGCCTGACCGGTCTGCCGGATCTGAAGATCTGCGTGGCCTACGAAGGTGCCCACACCGAGAACCCGATCTGGCCGCAGACCGCCGCCCTCACCCCCGTCTACGAGAAGATGGAGAGCTGGAGCGAAGACATCAGCGCCTGCCGCACCTTCGCCGAGCTGCCCAAGGCTGCCCAGGACTATGTGCTGCGCATCGAAGCCCTGCTGGGCGTGCCGGTGCCCATGGTCTCCGTCGGCCCGGGCCGTGACGAGATGATCCTGCGCTAAGGCCCCTCGCCTCTCCCAAAAACCGGCATCCCAGGATGCCGGTTTTTTTATGCCTCTCAAAAGCCCCTAACAGCTCACAAAAGCCGTCTCCATGGCATAATTTGAGCCATATGGGCACTCTTTTTTGAGCCAGCCCCCTTAGAGTGAATGCCATATTCACACAAAGGAGTGCCCATCATGAGATCCCCCATTATCCCGCTGCTGCCCCTGTTCTGCCTCGCGGCTCTGCCCGCCGGCGCCATGACCCTCAAGAGTACCGACATCCGCGAGGGTGAATCCATGGACAAGGTCTTCAGCTTCAACGGCTTTGGTTGCAGCGGCGAGAACCGCTCCCCCCAGTTGAGCTGGCAGAGCCTGCCCGCCGGCACCCAGAGCGTCGCCATCACCGCCTATGACCCGGACGCCCCCACCGGCAGCGGCTGGTGGCACTGGCTGGTGGTGAACCTGCCGGCCAGCCAGAGCGAGCTGCCGAGCAATGCCTCCGGCAAGATCAAACAGGGGCTGGAGCTTGGCACCGACTACGGTACCCAGGGTTATGGCGGCCCCTGCCCGCCCGCCGGTCACGGCATGCACCGCTACCAGTTCACCGTCTGGGCCCTGCCCAAGGCGCTGGAGGTGAAGGCCAACACCCCGCCCGCCATGGTAGGCTACATGCTCAACAGCCTGGCCCTTGGCAAGGCCACCCTGACCGCCACCTTCACCACCCCCTAGGAGCCCGCCCGATGAGCACGCCCCTGCTGCAACTGAATCACTACTTCGGGATCCGCCAGCAGCCCCTGCGCCGGGTGCTCATCTACGCGCCGACCCTCATCTGGGTGCAGCAGGGCCGCAAGCAGCTGTGGTGGCGGGAGCAGCGCCTCTCCTTTGACAAGGAGAGCTGGCTGCTGATCCCGGCGGGTCACCGGCTCACCTTCGTCAACCAGCCGGAGCAGGGCACGTTTCGCTCCCAGGCGCTCACCCTGCTGGCCCCGCCACCGGCCGAGTGGCTGGCAGAGAGCACCCTCGATCTCCTCAAGCCACCGGCCATCAGGGTGACGCCGGCCCTCGCCTTCTGCTTCGATCTCGTCACCACCATGGCGCAGCGGCAGCTCTGCGAGACGGCCCAGACCCAGCTGCTGCAAGGGTTTTATGGCGAGCTCAGGGCAGCGGGGGGCCTTGGCCTGCTCTTTCCTGCCACCACCATGACCCTGGGGGAGCGGCTGGCCCGTTACCTCAGCGTGGAGCCTGGTCTTGATCACCGTCTGGAGACGGTAGCGACCCACTTCGCCATGAGCCGCGCCTCCCTGGTCCGCAAACTGGCCGCCGAGGGGCGCAGCTTTCGCCAGGTGCTGACCCAGGTACGCCTGGGGCACGCCCTCACCCTGCTGCAACAGGGGCTCACTCCGCTTCAGACCGCCCTCGCCTGTGGCTACGACTCCCCCGGCCGCTTTGCCGCGCGCTTCAAGGAGGAGTTCGGCCTGACCCCCCACCAATACCTGCGTACCTGCCCCTCCTCTCTCTCACTGACTGCCACCACAAAAGTAAATAATTACTAAAATACAAAGCTATGTAACCTCGTGTAACCGGGTGATCCGGCTCACACTCGCCCCTCCTGCACTGTGACACAGCGCCAATAATCCCGTCAGAATCGCCCTATAATGGCTCTCGCAAACGCTTTCACTAAAACAAATACTAAAAAACACCTTCCTTAACCTACAAAAACTGTCATTGGAGCGAGAGATGTTTCGTAAAAGTTTACTATCCGTCACCCTGAGCGTCGCCCTGTTCGGCCTCACTGCCTGCAACGGCAATGACTCCAGCAGCCCGGCCGCCCCCAGCGCCACCCTGGCGAACCAGTATCAGAACGTGATCGACCGCAGCGGCACCCCGCTCCAGTTCCGTGACTTTGACAGCTACGCCAACCTCAAATACAACCCGCTGCTCGATCTCGGTGCCTGGCACGGCTTCCTGCTGCCCGCCAGCGACAGCGAGTGGGGCGGCTTTACCGGCCCCATGGTCATCGCCGAGGAGTACAGCCTGTTCTTCGCAAGCGAATTGGACAAGCTGACCCTGAGCGACGAGAGCGGCCGCGCCTTTCCGCTCACCAGCGCCAGCAAGCAGGCGCTGTACGCCATCCCGGGGGCGCTGGTGCAACGCTTCGAATTCGACCCCTTCACCCTGGAGCTGGAGCTGCGCTACGGCGATGCCCGCACTGCGCTGGTTCGCACCCGCCTCATCAACCACACTGACGCCCCCCTCACCCTCAAGCTCAACTGGCAGGGGGAGCTGCTCAAGCAGTGGGATGCCAACAAGACGGTCGCCGAGCAGTACCCCGCCTGGACCCGCACCATCAGCCAGACCGAGCGCGGCGTGGCATTCCAGTTTGGCAAACTGCGCAGCACCTGGAACATCATGCAAAGCGGCAGCGCCCGCTATCGCATCGACCGCACCCTGCCCAGTCGCACCACCCTCGACGAGCAGGGGCTCGGCTACGTGAGCGAGGCCAGCCTCACCCTGGCAGCCAAGGGCCAGCAGGATATCTACACCCTGCAGAGCTATGTCCACAGCAGTGCTGACGCGAGTCGCTTCGAGCAGAGCCGCCAGGCGCTGCTGGCCGACCCCGCCAGCCATTTCGACGACGCCATCCGCCGCTGGGAGGATTACCTGGCGCGCGGCCTCTCCAATCAGGGGATCCCGGAGTCGGAGCGGCGCATCGCGGTCAAGGCGATGGAGACACTCAACGGCAACTGGCGCTCGCCGGCCGGTGCCATCCTGCACGACGGGGTGACCCCCTCCAACACCGCCCGCTGGTTCGACGGAGTCTGGGCCTGGGACAGCTGGAAGCACGCCTATGCCATGGCCCACTTCAACCCCGAGGTAGCCAAGAACAACGTGCGCGCCATGTATGACTACCAGATCCAGGCCGATGACCCGGTCCGACCCCAGGACGCCGGCATGGTGATCGACGCCGTCTTCTACAACAAGCTCGCCGATCGCGGCGGCGACGGCGGCAACTGGAACGAGCGCGACACCAAGCCGCCCCTCTCCGCCTGGGCCATCTGGGAGATCTACAGCGCCACCCAGGACAAGGCCTTCATCGCCGAGATGTACCCGAAGATCCAGACCTATCACGACTGGTGGTATCGGGCGCGGGACAACAACCGCAACGGCATCATCGAATATGGCGCCACCCGCCACGTCGAGCACAACGACGAGTTCGGCAACATCACCTTCAAGGTGCAGTACCCGACGGGGGCACCGGTCGGGCTGGATCTGTCGAGCTGTACCAATGAGGGAGATGGCTGGTATGGCTGCGCCGGCATGGCGCTCTATCAGCAGGTATTGAGCGTTGGCGGCTACGCCGACATGGATATCGGCGCCCAGCACGGTGCTGGCTGGGAGTCCGGCATGGACAACGCCGCCCGCTTCGGCTTTATCGAACCGGAGCAGCTCAAGCGCTATGCCGACAAGACCTATGGCGGCGACATGGCCAAGGCTCGCCAGGACTGGAACGTCTTCTTCTTTGAAAACCATCAGGACGATGGCAGCCTCATCGGCTTCTCCATCGATCAGGAGTCGGTGGAGCTCAACGCCTTCCTCGCCAAGGAGAAACGCATCCTGGCCGACATGGCCGAGCTCCTCGGCAAACCGGACGAGGCGAGCCGCTACCGCGAAGGGGCAACCCAGCTGGCCGATTACATCAACAGCTGCCTGTTCGATGAGGCCTCCGGCTTCTATTACGACCGCCAGATAGCCCAGGGGGATCTGCCCGACGCCAACGGCTGCGTCGGCAAGCTGTTGACCGCCCGCGGCCGTGGCCCGGAAGGGTGGAGCCCGCTCTGGGCCGAGGTGGCGGACAAAGAGAAGGCGGCGCGGGTGCGAGAGGTGATGCTCAATGCCCAGGAGTTCAACACCAAGGTGCCGCTCGGCACGGCGGCGCTGACCAACCCGGCCTACGACCCCGACATCTACTGGCGCGGCCGGGTCTGGCTGGATCAGTTCTACTTCGGGGTGAAGGGGCTGGAGAACTACGGCTATCGCAGCGATGCCCAACAGCTCGTCAACAAGCTGTTTAGCAATGCCGAGGGGCTGGCGGGCAGCGGCCCCATCCGCGAGAACTACAACCCGGAGACCGGCGCCATGCAGGGGGCCAGCAACTTCAGCTGGAGCTCGGCCCACCTCTATATGCTCTATCGCAACTTCCTGAAAACCGAGGGTTGATCCCTCTTTGCAGCAATGAGCCAACAAAAAGGCCTCCGCAAGGGAGGCCTTTCTTATGGCAGCGCCGCAGGTGGCGACTTACTTCACGGTCACCCGGGCAAACTTGCGCTTGCCGACCTGGTAGACGGCGGTACCGGCACCGATGAGGGCCTTGCCATCGTCCAGCTTCTCGCCATCAACCTTCACCGCGCCCTGCTTGATCATCCGCAGCGCTTCGGAGGTGGTGGCCACCAGATCGGCGTCTTTGAGCAGGTTGGCAATGGCCAGCCCTTCCCCTTCCAGTGCCAGCTCGACTTCCGGCATGTCGTCCGGAATGGCGTTCTTGGAGAAGCGCTGGGTGAAATCTTCGTGGGCCGCCTCAGCCGCCGCTTCGTCGTGATAACGGGCGATGATCTCCTTGGCCAGCCAGATCTTCACGTCGCGCGGGTTGAGGGTGCCGGCGGCGATACCTGCCTTGAACTCTTCGATTTCAGCCAGCGGACGGAAGGAGAGCAGTTCGTAGTAGTTCCACATCAGATCGTCGGTGATGGACATGATCTTGCCGAACATCTCCCCCGGGGCATCGTGTACGCCGATGTAGTTGGCAGCGGACTTGGACATCTTCTTGACACCGTCCAGGCCTACCAGCAGCGGCATCATCAGCACGCACTGGGTCGCCATGCCCGCATCTTTTTGCAGCTCGCGACCCATCAGCAGGTTGAACTTCTGATCGGTACCGCCGAGCTCGACGTCCGCCTTCAGCGCGACCGAGTCATAGCCTTGCAGCAGCGGATAGAGGAATTCGTGAATGGCGATGGACTGGCCGTTGCTGTAGCGCTTCTTGAAGTCGTCGCGCTCCATCATGCGGGCCACGGTCTGCTTGGCCGCCAGCTTGATCATGCCGGTCGCGCCCAGCTCACTCAGCCAGGTGGAGTTGTACTCGATGCGGGTCTTGGCCGGGTCGAGGATCTTGAACGCCTGCTCGGCATAGGTGAGGGCGTTGTGCTTGATGGCCTCTTCGGAGAGCGGCGGACGGGTGGCGTTCTTGCCGGAGGGGTCACCCACCATGGCGGTGAAGTCACCGATCAGCAGGATCACTTCATGGCCCAGATCCTGGAAGGTCTTCAGCTTGTTGAGGATCACGGTATGACCCAGGTGGATGTCCGGCGCGGTCGGGTCCATCCCCAGCTTGATGCGCAGGGGGCGCCCTTCCTTCAACTTGGCGATCAGTTCTTCTTCAACCAGAATTTCTTCCGCTCCGCGCTTGATCTCGGCTAGCGCCACCTCGAGCTGGGACATTTTTTGACTCTCCAATCACGATTCCACAGGGCCAGACATATTACTGGAATGGCGGGCCAATTGGAAAGGCGGTAAACTCCGACCTTCTTCCGGGTTCAACTTTGTCTGCTTCTCATGGTCCTTTGGCACGCCTTCAACTCTCTCCCTCACTGGCACCGCAAGATGGTGCTGATCCTGAGCATCATGGTGATGATGCTGGCGGCCTGGCCGAGCGAACAGGCAGTCGCCACCCGGGTCGATGACAACGACAACGAACTGGCCGTCGAGCAGCAGGTCGACGAGGAGGCCCAGCTGGCACGGGCCGAGCCCGTCACCCCGCCCAAACCGCGCTATGTCACCAGACAGGTGAAGGTGCGCAGCGGCGACAACATGGGGGTCATCTTCCAGCGCCTCGGCCTCAGTACCACGGATCTGCACCTCATCGACCAGCTCGAGGGCACGGATACCCTGCGCCTGCTCAAGCCCGGTCAGGAGCTCACCTTCAAGCTCACCAAGGGCGGCGAGCTGCACAGCCTCTATTACCCCCACAGCCTGGAGCAGGCGCTCAAGGTGAACCGCCGGGATGACGGCTTCGTGGCCAGGCCGGTGAAGATCGAGCTCGACACCCGCGAACAGGTGGCCCAGGGGGAGATCCGCTCCAGCTTCTGGGGCGCCGCCGTCGAAGCGGGCATGACGGAAGACCAGATCATGGATCTCGCCGCCATCTTCGGCTGGGACATCGACTTTGCCCAGGACCTGCAACCGGGGGACAGCTTCCGGGTGGTCTACCAGGACAAATACCAGGATGACGAGCGGGTTGCTTCCGGCGACATCCTGGCCGCCGAGTTCATCAACCAGGGGGCCATCTACCGCGCCGTGCTGAACACGGATGGCAACTACTACACCCCGGACGGCAAGGCGATGCGCAAGAGCTTCCTGCGCGCACCGGTCAACTTCAAATACATCAGCTCCAACTTCAATCCGCGCCGCCTTCACCCGGTCACCGGCAAGGTGCGTCCCCACAACGGCATCGACTACGTAGCGCCGGTGGGGACCCCCATCATGGCGGCGGGCGGCGGCAGCGTGGTGGCCGCCGGCTACAACCAGTTCAACGGCAACTACGTCTTCATCAAGCATGCCGGCAACTACGTGACCAAGTATCTGCACCTATCCAAGCGCACCGTCAACAAGGGGCAGCGAGTGAAGCAGGGCCAGACCATCGGCCTGCTCGGCGGCACCGGCCGGGTCACAGGCCCGCACCTGCACTATGAGTTCGTGGTGGGCGGCGTACACAAGAACCCGCGCACCCTCAACCTGCCCCAGGCGGAGTCTCTCAGCGGGCGGGCGCTGGCCAGCTTCAAGGCCCAGGCCATGCCCCAACTGGCCAAGCTGGACAGCCCCGAGCTGCAACTGGCCAGAAACAAGGGCAACGGCGACGACAGCTGACCGCTGTCGACCAAGGTGGAACACGGTATCAGACCGTTCCTCTGCATCATTGAAAGGGGGTTGTCATGACTGAGCTCTATATAGGCTGGATGTCCGGTACCAGAGCGGGGCATGGTATCGAACCGTTCCCCCGCATCATTGAAAGGGGTTGTCATGACTGAACGCTATATAGGCTTGATGTCCGGTACCAGCATGGACGGTATCGACGCCGTGCTGGTGCAGCTCGAGGGGGATGCACTGCGGGTCGAGGCGGCGCTGTGCCATCCCTGGCCTGTCGATACGGCTCGCACCCTGCATGAGCTTTGCACCCCGGGGGAGAACGAAATCGACCGCATGGGGGTCGCCGACAACCTGGTGGCCCGCGAGTTTGCCGCCGCCACCCACGCCCTGCTGGCCAAGGCGGGGCTGACTCCCAAGGAGATTCGCGCCATCGGCAGCCACGGCCAGACCATCCGCCACCGCCCCCAGCTCGGCTTTACCCTGCAGATCGGCAACGCGGCCCTGCTGGCGGCCCTGACCGGCATCGACGTGGTGGCCGATTTTCGCACCATGGACATGGCCCTCGGCGGCCAGGGTGCGCCTCTGGTGCCCGCCTTCCATCAGGCGCTCTTTGCCCGCCCCGACGCCCTTCGGGTGGTGCTGAACCTCGGCGGCATTGCCAATATCTCGGTGCTGCCCGGCCAGGCCGACGGGGGGGCGGGTTCAGGGGTATATGGCTTCGATACCGGCCCCGCCAACACCCTGCTCGACGGCTGGTATCGCCGCCACCAGCCCCACGGTGGCAGCTATGATGCCGGTGGCCAGTGGGCCGCCAGCGGCAGGCTTATCCCTGCGCTGCTGGAGCAGTTGCTGGCTCACCCCTACTTCGCCGCCCCCGCCCCCAAGAGCACGGGGCGTGAGATGTTCACCCTCGACTGGCTCGACGGCGAGCTGGACGGCTGCGCATACGCCCCCGCTGATGTGCAGCGTACCCTGCAATCCCTCACCTGCCACAGCATCGCCCGCCAGTTGCCCGCCCACAGTGGCGCGCCAACCCGGCCCGAGCTGTTTGTCTGCGGTGGCGGCGCCCACAACGCCCCGCTGCTGGCGGAGCTTGCTGTCCTGCTGCCCGACTGGCATCTGACCAGTACCGCCCAGCTCGGCCTTGCACCGGACTGGGTGGAAGGGGCCGCCTTTGCCTGGCTGGCACAACGCTTTATCCAGCGAAAGCCGGGCAACCTGCCTGCGGTGACCGGCGCGAGCCGCCCGGCGGTACTGGGCGCCCTCTATCCCGCCTGAGCCGCTCCCCGAGCGCCCTCCCCCTAATGGAACAAGCCCGAACAGGTGCACCTGATCGGGCTTGTTGTTATGCCTGGCGCCAGATGGCGCAGACCCGTCACTCTGTGCTCCCTACCCGAGCCGCTCTTTCAACCTGGCCGCCTGCGCCTTGAAGGTCTCATAATCGGCGACATGCCGACTCCTGGCGGCGGTGATCCACTGCACGCCCGTCTCGTCGGCGTGGGAAAATTCGATGCAAAACTCATATTTCGCGCTGGAGAGCAGCCCCATCAGGGCGCCAGACAGAAAACCCACCAGGGGCAGGAAGAGCACGATGAGCCAGTTGCCCGCCTGCTCGTAGGAAGGGGTGAAGTAAAAGAGCACACTGGAGGTGACCACTCCCAGCAACAAGGTCTTCTTGAGCCTATCCATCCAGCCGAGTGCTTTTACCTGCACGCCGACGATGCGGCCCAGATCGTAGCGATCCTTGTTCACCCTCAGTGTGTTGTCCGACTGTTCAATGGCAATGGCCATCCTGATACTCCGTCCTGTTGGCTATGGCGATAAGGGGTTGCCGTGGCGGCCCCGGATTGTGCATCCCGTGATCATGACGGACCAGCAGCCAGCCACGGGGGCGATGGGCGGCACCTCCCCCAACAGGAACACACGCTGCGCATGGTATCGTATGGCGCCAAACATCAAAAGACGTTCACATCAAAAGGCGAGGTGGATCACCTTCTACCCGCCCCTTGTCCCCCGTGCAGCCGTTGGCTTTTCTGGCCATCCCCTCTTGGGCAAGGTAGCCGGGGAGCAGGGGTCAGTGAGATAACAGCCCCGTGATGACCATCAGCAGGGGCGGGCCGATGGGATGGCACCATGGGCCCGCACCTCGAAAGCACTCCCATGGCCCCTAGAAGGCCCACTTCAGGAAGCGGTTTACCTGGCGCTTGACCGGTGCACAGAGCGGCGGTTTGGGAGGGTCCAGGTTGATCTGTCTGCGGCCCACCCTGGCTTCGCCCCGCAGCAGGATCTGGAGATAGTGGGGGTGATGACGCTGGATGAAACGGGAGATCTCATGGGCCCAGGGTTTGGGCACTCCCCACAGGGTCGAGGCCAGGGCGCCGACGATACAGAAGAAGGCGGGATCGCGCATGCCCATCCTGACGCCATTCTCCAGCGCCTCTTTGAGGGAGCCCGAATGAGCGATGCAGGTCATCACATTGACCATGAAGGCGGCATAGTCATCTTCCCCGCCGTGGCCCACCCTGGCCACCAGCCCGGCCTGCGGTCTGTAGCCGAACTGGTGGCCGATGTGCTCAAGCACTGCATTGCGCTGGCGAATGACCTTGGCATAGAACATCAGCATGGCGGTACAGTCGAGCGCCTGGCTCAAGGCCGCCTGATGGGGATGGGTCTGGGTGGGACGGGGCGTGGTCAGCAGCGCGATCTCCTCCGAGATGGCGAGCAGACCGATGGGCACCGCCGTGCTGATAAAGGCAAGATCGATGGCGATCGCCAGGTCCTGGCCCTCCTCCATCCGGCCAATGACCACCTGCTCGGCAAAGAGGCGACGCTGGCGCTCGATAAAGGCGCCATAGATCAGGGCCCTGAACTTCTTCTGGGGATAGGGGGTATCGAGCAGGGTCTCCATGGTCAGGATGGCGGCACCGGTGCGACCGCGCAGTTGATAGTCGGGGACGAGGGGGAAGTGCTTGCCTAGGCGGGGGGTGGCCGAAACCCGCTGGTGCGGCTGTACATGTCACCCAGAATGAATCCAAGCATAAAACCTCCGAAGTCAGATGACGGGGATCGCGATGCGATCGCATGTGCCACTCCCGGGCAGATGAGTGCCGATCCGTGCTGCTCGTCGGCAGGGTCCCTGATTTCATTATTAATCATACAGTTAATAATCCACCCAAACCCCGACCTAGGTCGCAATAACGGCAGTTGATGACAAAGAACACAAATAAGGGTGGTGCGGGGAAGATGAGCCGGCTGCATCGCAAGGAGTGCGGGATACGTCAGGGCGGCAAAGCAGGGCGGACTCCGGGGCCCCTTCACAGGGAGGGTCATAACAGGAGTGATATGAGGCCCCCTCCCCTTGCTTATGAGCCTTGTTGGCGGGGTGCGTTCGCGCCGCTGAAAAGATATGGCATAGGCGATGTGGCGACCCGCCCATGTCAGCCTCCGCCGCAGGGGCTAAAAAGCGCCCTCTCTTTCTCCCGTATTTATGTCATGACCTGTGGCCATGCAAAGAGGGTGAATGTTATTTCAGTGTGCTCACCGCAGCATATTTTGGCGGCGCTGAACAGGGCGTCGAGAGAGCGATAAATAGATAGCTATGCAAAACCGGGAGAATAAGCTGCAATGTCGCCAAAAGTATTAACGGAGGATTCACAGACTGTAACCCTGATGCGCGACAATATGGTGCTATCTGGTTCCACTTTCATGGTAAAGCGGGATCATCATCACCTTTATTTGCCATGCCCGTCATGAATTGAATCGCAAAATGAATATATTTCACTCTGTTGAGCCACCTCATAGAAACAGGATCCCGGTTTGCATCCCCGGATAACCGCCCCCTAGAATTCTCCCGTCTGAATCACCAGGCCAATTTCTCTCCCTTGTCTGTTGCACGCGCTGTCTGCATCGAAACAGGGCTCGACACTGTGATGATCGTTCTCCTTTTCTCCGTCGCCCTGCGGCGGGAACGGGCAACTGTTGCCGCAATATCACGAGTCATCAGCGTGCCGCATTCGGTCAGGGAAGAACAATGCGGCCCGGACCCTACATCAAAAACGAAAAAGGAGTATCGCCATGAGTGGTACCATCATCAAATCCGCCAGAAATACCCCCAATGCGCCTCAGGATCTGGGGCCCTATACCCAGAGCGTGGCCTTCTCCCACTACAACAATATTGCCGCCCAGCTGCCGGTCGATCCGAAAACGGGCGCGCTGGTCGCAGGGGATATCCAGGCGCAGGCCAGGCAGTGTCTCACCAATATCCAGGCCATCGTCCAGAGCATTGGCCACGGCATGGAGGACATGGTGAAGGTGACCCTGTTCCTCGCGGACATCGCCGACCTCGATGCCGTCAACGCCGTCTATCGGGAATTCTTCCCCCACTCGCTGCCGACCCGCACAGTGCTCGCCGTCGCCGGTCTGCCGCTCGGCGCCAGGGTGCAGATGGACGCCCTGCTCTCCAACGGGGAAGGCACCTGCCCCCAGGCTCCCTGCCCGCTGCTCAAGATCTCCCGCAATAGCGACCACGCCCCGCAGGATCCGCTCTCCAGCCAGAGCGTCGCCTTCTCCCATTACAACAATATCGGTGCCCAGCTGCCCCTCGACCCCGCCTCTGGCGCCCTGGTTGACGGTGGCATCCGCGAGCAGGCGGCCCAGTGCCTGCGCAATATCAAAACCGTGCTGGAGAGCATCGACGTGCCCTTCGACGATATCGTCAAGGTGACTGTCTATCTTACCAATCTGGCGGATCTCGACGCCGTCAACGAGGTCTACACCACCTTCTTCCCGGACTCCGCCATCGCCCGCGCCGTCGCCTATCTGCCCGCCCGCTCTGTGGTCAGTGCCGCCGCCCTGCCCATGGGGGCACGGGTGCAGATGGATGCGGTCATCTCCCACGGTGACGGCACCCCGCCCCAGCTGGTGGAAGACAGGCACAACCTGGTGATCCGTGCCCGCAATACCGACAAAGCGCCACGCAGCCCGCTGCATACCCAGAGCGTCGCCTTCTCCCACTACAACCATATCGCTGGCCAGTTGCCGCTCGACATGACCACAGACAAAGTGCTGACCGGTTGCGTCCGTGAACAGACCGCCCAGTGCCTCGGCCATATCAAGACCATCGTCGAGAGCATCGGCCATGTGATGGACGATATCGTCAAGGTCAATATCCAGCTGAAAAACATCGAGGATCTGGACGCGGTCAATGCCATCTACACCCAATACTTCCCGGGCTACCACCCCGCCCGCACCGTGATCGGCGTCAGCGAGCTGCCCGCCGGCGCCCTGGTGCAGATGGATGCCGTACTCTCCAATGCGGAAAGCACCCCGCCGCAGGGGTAAATGTTGCGTTCAATAATAAAAAGAGACCGGTTATATGCCGGTCTCTTTTTACGTAACGTGATGACATTTTCCTATTAACCCCAAGATTTAAAAACTGCCATATTATTGACTTATCGCAAGACCAGAAAAATAACACACCATCAAAGAAACTATTTAAGGTTAATATTAGACTATAGTATAACCTCACATAAATAAGACTTCACTCTACAAGAAAATCGTCAATTTCACCGATTAAAATCATCAAGGACTTCATATTTTCGCTAAGATTTAAGTATGTATTTTCCATATCTAATGCGTTAACTGTACGCTCAACATGCTTACGAGACTTTTTATAAGCAAAACCAACCAAATTATATATCTCATGTAGCATTGAACTAGGGTGTTCAATTATCTCAGTATTAATTGATGCAAGGTCAATATTCAATTTGTTTTTTATTTCACCTAAATTTAGAGCGTTATGAATTTTTTCATAATGATTAATCTCCGCAAGAAACCATGTTTCAATTTCTCGAACCGCGATCACAATATTAAAATCTATCGAATTCTTAGGTATTACATAGTTAGATGCACCCTCAACATCCTTGAGCTCATCTAAGGCAATCGGATACAAATCTCGCAGACCAATAACCTTCTCAAAACCTTCTTTTTGTAGGTTGTAAATATTATCCTTTACATCAGAGACGACTCTTGAATCACTTGAAGAATCCCTGATCAATACATAGTATTTTGTTTCTTCCTGACTCTTTACAATAATTTCATTAATTGCAGCTCTCGGCGATTGCGCACCACCTTGCAGCCGATCAAGTTGAATGGTTAGGTTCTTTTTCCCTGCAACTTCCTCAATCAACCTTTTAATAAATAACTGTTCTGTCTGCCCTTCAACAAATATAGCTAGCTTTCTCATTCTGCCCCCTGATAAAAATCAGTTGAGAAGAAATCAAAGTTATTTAGACCTGTGTATTTGAATTTCCTAAATATAGACTCAGAATTAAATTTATTTATTGCCCTACATGACTGCCCATTTCTCACCAATACAGACCAATAACTGAGATCAACCTGATTCATAACAAATCGATCATTTGACGTCATAATAATTTGATATTTTGCACTCTCTGCCTTTTCGCATATTTTTTTAATCAATGACGTTGAACGATCGAAATCCAATCCTTCACCTATATCATCAACTAACAAACAACATTTTTTATTATCAAGGATAATATAATTATAATGAACAATGACAGATATTGCTCTAAACATGCCTTGCGACATATTTTCTTGAAACACGGGTACTTTGATATCCTTTTCTTTCACAAAAATCTTGTAGACCTTTTGATTATTCGCAATGCCGGCTTCAACACAACCAATATCGTCTACGTCATAACCTATATATTTCAAATCTGTAATGATTTCAGACTTCAGTTTTTCAAAAATTCCTTTTCGCTCGGCATCTTTTAAATGTGTAGAAACTGCCTCTACATTTTTATAATCAGACAAAAACTCACTGTCAGGCGCAAACAAATATAATGTATTCTGACCAAGAGGCGTACCAAAACGGGTGTGAATAGTATTTAATGCCCAATTAAAAAGTGGTTCAAGATATGGCTTTTGAATAATGTCTCGTTGAGATGCACACAAAAAATTAGGAGTAAACTGGCTTTCCAAGTAGCTTTGTATCGTTTCGAAATAAACCTTCGTTGTGCTATCTGTTGGTCCTTTAATTATTTTATAATTATCTGAGACAATGAGTTTCTCGGTTAGAATAACTCCATTAAATACATCTAACTCATAGGTTGTTTCAAATTCAGAATCAAAAACCACTTTATAATAATAGGTTTGCCCTGGTAATAAAGGAGTGCCAGATATAATATTTGCCAAATGACTTATAATATTTAGCGTTCGTGATTTCCCAGTCGCATTTTTACCAACAATTAGATTTATAGCACCAAGAGATAAGTCTTTCAGTTCCCACTCTGTGGGTTGGCCTTTATTTTCTATGAAATAAATTGATTTCAATCTCATTTCTCACCCCCTTTAAATATTGCCTGAGTCGTAATGATATTGATTAAATGGAAAAAAACAATAAAAAAACGCCCCCCATCTTGCGATGGAGGGCGTTTTATTTTCCAGCTATTGGGCCAAGACGACCCAATAGTCAGCAGCTTTTACAGGGATTCTGCGGTCGCAACCACGTTTTCCACGGTAAAGCCGAATTCCTTGAACAGCAGCTCGGCCGGGGCGGACTCACCGAAGGTGCGCATGCCAATGATCTTGCCGCCAAAGCCCACGTACTTGTACCAGTAGTCGGCGATGCCCGCTTCGATGGCCACGCGCTTGGTGACGGCGGCCGGCAGGACGGACTCCTTGTATTCGGCGGACTGGGCATCGAACACGTCGGTAGACGGGATGGAGACCACGCGCACGGCACGGCCCTTGGCAGTCAGCTGCTCATAGGCGGCAACGGCCAGCTCCACTTCGGAACCGGTGGCGATCAGGATCAGTTCCGGGGTACCGGCGCAATCCTTCAGCACGTAACCACCCTTGGCGGCATCGGCCAGTTGCTGGGCGGTGCGGTCCATCTGGGCCAGGTTCTGACGGGAGAAGATCAGGGAGGTCGGGCCGTCGGTACGCTCGATGGCGTGTTTCCAGGCGATGGCGGACTCTACCTGGTCACACGGGCGCCAGGTGCTCATGTTCGGGGTCAGACGCAGGGAGGCGATCTGCTCCACCGGCTGGTGAGTCGGACCATCTTCACCCAGACCGATGGAGTCGTGGGTGTAGACGAAGATGGCGCGCTGCTTCATCAGGGCGGCCATGCGCAGGGCGTTGCGGGCGTACTCCATGAACATCAGGAAGGTGGCGCCGTAGGGGATGAAACCACCGTGCAGGGCGATGCCGTTCATGATGGCGGACATGCCGAACTCGCGCACGCCGTAGTGGATGTAGTTGCCTGCGGCGCTCTCGGGAGTCAGGGACTTGGAGCCGGACCACATGGTCAGGTTGGACGGCGCGAGATCCGCGGAGCCGCCCATGAATTCCGGCAGCAGCTTGCCGAAAGCTTCCAGGGAGTTCTGGGACGCTTTACGGGTCGCGATCTTGGCCGGGTTGGCCTGCAGGGTTTCGATGATCTTGGCGGATTCAGCAGCCCAGTTGGCCGGCAGCTCGCCAGTGGTACGGCGCTTGAATTCGGCAGCCAAGGCCGGGTGAGCGGCTTCATAGGCGGCGAACTTGGCAGCCCAGTCGGATTCGAGCTTGGCGCCCTTCTCCTGACCGTTCCACTCGGCGGCGATGTCGGACGGGATGACGAACGGCGCGTGGTCCCACTTCAGGAAGGCACGGGCGGCGGCGATCTCGTCGTTGCCCAGCGGTGCGCCGTGGCAGTCGTGGGAGCCGGACTTGTTCGGGGAACCGTAGCCGATGATGGTGCGGCAGCAGATCAGGGTCGGCTTGCCGGTCTCGGCCTTGGCGGCTTCGATGGCGGCGTTGATGGCTTCCGGGTTGTGACCGTCAACGGCCGGGATGACGTGCCAGCCGTAGGCTTCGAAGCGCTTGGGAGTGTCGTCGGTGAACCAGCCTTCTACGTGACCGTCGATGGAGATGCCGTTGTCATCCCAGAACGCGATCAGCTTGCCCAGACCCAGGGTGCCGGCCAGGGAGCAGGCTTCGTGGGAGATACCTTCCATCAGGCAGCCGTCGCCCATGAAGGCGTAGGTGTAGTGGTCAACGATGTCGTGACCCGGCTGGTTGAACTGCTCGGCCATGGCCTTCTCGGCGATCGCCATGCCCACGGCGTTGGTGATGCCCTGACCCAGCGGACCGGTGGTGGTTTCAACGCCCGGCGCATAACCGTACTCCGGGTGACCCGGGGTGCGAGAGTGCAGTTGGCGGAAGTTTTTCAGATCGTCGATGGAGAGGTCATAACCGGAGAGGTGCAGCAGGGAGTACAGCAGCATGGAGCCGTGGCCGTTGGAGAGAATGAAACGGTCGCGGTCGGCCCACTTGGGGTTGTTCGGGTTGTGTTTGAGGTGGCTGCGCCACAGCACTTCAGCGATATCCGCCATTCCCATGGGGGCGCCCGGGTGACCGGAGTTGGCTTTTTGAACGGCATCCATACTCAATGCACGAATGGCATTGGCAAGCTCTTTACGAGAAGGCATCTGTATCTCCTGCGATTGCTTCATTTGATGGCCAAGATTAAGGCGCGTTATTGTCCCAGCAGGGGGCGCGGCGTGCAAATATTATCTGGGCGAATAAAGTGGCTTTGGGAGCACAATCGCTTTTCTGAGCGGGGAAAACGATTCAATCCGCCCCCTGACTTACCTCCATGGAGGTGGATCCCTTCCCCATCCCGCCCCGGGCGGCTCCACCCCCAAATAGTGCTGGCAATCACCGGATGACCTATTTAAAATAGACGTCCAGATGTAGATACCTCTACAGTCATCCTGTCATTATCCGGTTATGGCCAAGGCGATAACCCTTACGAATCGAGAACCAAACATGGCAAAGCTGTTTACTTCCGAGTCGGTCTCCGAAGGCCATCCCGATAAAATCGCCGACCAGATCTCCGATGCGGTACTGGACGCCATCCTGCAGCAGGACACCAAGGCGCGCGTCGCCTGCGAAACCCTGGTCAAGACCGGCATGGTGATGGTAGCCGGCGAAGTGACCACCTCTGCCTGGGTCGACATCGAACAGATCGTGCGCGATACCGTGCGCGAGATTGGTTACACCCACTCCGACATGGGCTTCGACGCCGACTCCTGCGCCGTGCTGAACGCCATCGGCAAACAGTCTCCGGACATCAACCAGGGCGTCGACCGTACCGACCCGCTGGAGCAAGGTGCCGGTGACCAGGGCCTGATGTTCGGCTACGCCACCAACGAAACCGACGTGCTGATGCCCGCGCCCATCACCTACTCCCACCTGCTGGTGAAGCGTCAGGCAGAAGTGCGCAAGAACGGCACCCTGCCGTGGCTGCGTCCGGACGCCAAGAGCCAGCTGACCTTCGCCTACGACGACGCAGGCAAGATCCTGGGTGTCGATGCCGTGGTGCTCTCCACCCAGCATTGCGACTCCATCAGCCACAGCGATCTGGTGGAAGCGGTGCGCGAAGAGATCATCAAGCCGGTGCTGCCCGCCGAGTGGATCAACAAGGACACCAAGTACTTCATCAACCCGACCGGCCGTTTCGTCATCGGCGGCCCCATGGGTGACTGCGGTCTGACCGGTCGCAAGATCATCGTCGACACCTACGGCGGCATGGCCCGTCACGGTGGTGGCGCCTTCTCCGGCAAGGATCCGTCCAAGGTGGACCGCTCCGCCGCCTACGCCGCCCGCTACGTGGCCAAGAACATCGTGGCCGCAGGCCTCGCGGATCGCTGTGAAGTGCAGGTCTCCTACGCCATCGGCGTGGCCGAGCCCACCTCCATCAGCGTCGAAACCTTCGGCACCGGCAAGGTGGCCGAAGCCCTGCTGGTCAAGCTGGTGCGCGAGTTCTTCGAGCTGCGCCCCTATGGTCTCATCGAGATGCTGGATCTGAAGCGCCCGATCTACCAGGCAACCGCCGCTTACGGCCACTTCGGCCGCGACGAGTTCCCCTGGGAGAAGACCGACAAGGCCGAGCTGCTGCGCGCTGCCGCTGGCCTGTAAGGCTCGAGGTTGTGATAAAAGGGGAGCCTGGCTCCCCTTTTGCTTTTGTGTCCGTCCCGAGGATCCCATGCCTGCCACTGCCACCCGGCTTGACCCCGCCCTCATCGAGACGCTGCTCGCGCGCGTCGAAGCCTGCTTTGTGCAGGCCGAAACGCGCCTTGGCCGCACCTTCCCGCGCCCGCAAGTCCACTGCAACATGCGGGGCCGGGCGGCAGGATCGGCGCGGCTGCAAACCTGGGAGCTGCGTTTCAATCCGGCGCTCTATCAGGCCAATCAGCAGGCGTTTCTCAGGGAAGTGGTGCCCCACGAGGTGGCGCACCTGCTGGTCTATGCGCTCTGGGGAGAGGGGCGCGGCAAGAGCCGGGTACTGCCCCACGGTCGCCAGTGGCAGTCGGTGATGCGGGAGCTGTTCGGTCTCGAACCCAGCACCACCCACAGCTTCGATCTGGGGGTGCTGGCCCAGCGCACCTTCGTGTATGCCTGCGCCTGCCAGCAGCATCCCCTCTCGGTGCGCCGCCACAACAAGGTGATGCGCGGCGAGGCCCGCTATCACTGCCGCCGCTGTCGCCAGCCCCTGGTGTTGCAGCGCGACACGACGGCGGATTGAGTCACCCCGTGTCGCGCTCCTGTGATAGGGTGCGCGCTTACTTCATTCAACTGTCTCATTGCCAAGGATATTCATGTTTCGCCCTCTGCTCTCCCTCTGCCTGGCCCTGCTGGTCAGCGCCCCGGCCCATGCCGACAACATCCAGACCTTTCGCGCCGCCAAGCAGGATCTGAACAAGCTCTACCAGAGCCACCCCGTCACCTTCTACTGCGGCTGCAACATCAAGTTCAGCGGCAAGAAGATGGCCCCCGACTGGGAGAGCTGCGGCTACCTGCCGCGCAAGCAGGCCGAGCGGGCCTCCCGCATCGAATGGGAGCACGTGGTGCCCGCCTGGGAGTTCGGCCACCAGCTCCAGTGCTGGCAGGACGGGGGTCGCAAGAATTGCGGCAAGAGCGACGAGTTCAACAGGATGGAGGGAGACATGCACAACCTCTTCCCCGCCATCGGCGAGGTGAACGGTGATCGGGCGAACTTCCGCTTCAGCGACTGGAACGGCAAACCGAACCAGTACGGCAAGTGCCAGATGCTGGTGGACTTCAAGGAGCGCCAGGTGCAGCCGCCCAAGGGGCCGGTGCGTGGCCAGATCGCCCGCGCCTACCTCTACATGAGCCAGCAGTACGGACTGCGTCTGGCGGCCCAGCAGCGCAAGCTTTACGAAGCCTGGGACAGGCAGTATCCGGCTGATCGCTGGGAGTGCGAGCGCAACCGCCGTATCGGCAAGCTGCAGGGCAATACCAATCCCTTCATTGAAAAGCAGTGCCAATAACCCCATTTGACCAGGGAGGGGGAGCGTCCCCCTCCTCCTGAATCCCTTCACTCTCTGTCTCGCGAGCCTTGCTCGCCGCCGTGCAGTAGGGTATTGAAGGGTTTCCAAGCAAGAGACTGACTATCAGCCATGCGCATTCCACGTATCTATGAACCGGCCGCCCTGCAGGTGGGCCAGACCCTCGCCCTGTCGGAAGACGGTGCCAACCACATCGGCCGGGTGCTGCGCATGCAGCCGGGTCAGCAGCTCGAGCTGTTCAACGGCGACGGCAACCAGTACCCCGCCACCATCGCCAATGTGGGCAAGAAGTCGGTGGAAGTGACCATCGACAGCTGCGACACCCGTTCGGTGGAGTCCCCGCTGGCCATCCACCTGGGTCAGGTGATCAGCCGCGGCGACAAGATGGACTTCACCATCCAGAAATCGGTGGAGCTGGGCGTCACCTGCATCACCCCGCTCTTCTCCGAGCGCTGCGGCGTCAAGCTGCCGGCCGATCGACTGGAGAAAAAACGCGAGCAGTGGCAGAAGGTGGTGATCAGCGCCTGCGAGCAGTGCGGCCGCAATACCGTGCCCGAGGTGCGCATGCCAATGGAACTAGACGCCTGGCTGGCGGAAGAGACTCAGGAGCTCAAGCTCAACCTGCACCCGCGCGCCCCTTACAGCATCAACACCCTGCCCATCCCCGAGCACGGCGTGCGCCTGCTGATCGGCCCGGAAGGGGGCTTGTCCAGCGACGAGATCGCCCGTACCGTGCAGGAAGATTTCAAGGAGATGCTGCTGGGGCCGCGGGTGCTGCGCACCGAAACCGCCGCCCTGACGGCGATTACTGCACTTCAGTGCCGCTTTGGCGATCTGGCCTGACAGCCGACCCCACCCCGGCCCTCCCCTTCGCAGGGGAGGGAGCAACAGGCCCCTCCCCCTTGTGAAGGAGGAGGCAGGGAGGGGGTCATCACATCCAATCGAGCCACAAGAAGGATATTCGGATGACCATTAAACTCGGCATCGTGATGGACCCCATCTCGGCCATCAACATCAAGAAGGACTCCAGCTTCGCCATGCTCGAAGAGGCGCAAAAGCGCGGCTACGAGCTGTTCTATCTGGAGATGAAGGATCTCTACATGGAGGCCGGTCGCGCCTTCGGTACCATGCGCCCGCTCACCGTCAAATATGACTATGCCGACTGGTACAGCCTGGGCGAGGTGGTGGATCAGCCGCTCTCCAGCCTGGACGTGATCCTGATGCGCAAGGATCCCCCCTTCGACACCGAGTTCATCTACGCCACCTACATGCTGGAGCGGGCCGAGGATGAGGGTTGCCTCATCGTCAACAAGCCCCAGAGCCTGCGCGACGCCAACGAGAAGCTCTACACCGCCTGGTTTGCCGAGCACACCCCGACCACGCTCGTCACTCGCAGAGCCGACAAGCTGCGCGCCTTCCACGCCAAGCACAAAGACGTCATCCTCAAACCGCTGGACGGCATGGGCGGCGCCTCCATCTTCCGCATGAAGGAGGATGACGCCAACGTCGGCGTCATCATCGAGACCCTCACCGAACACGGTAGCCAGTACTGCATGGCGCAGACCTATCTGCCCGCCATCAAGGATGGCGACAAGCGGGTGCTGGTGGTGGACGGTGAGCCGGTTCCCTACTGCCTGGCCCGGATCCCGGCCCAGGGTGAGACCCGTGGCAACCTGGCGGCCGGTGGCCGTGGTGAGGCCCGCCCCTTGAGTGAAGCGGACTGGGCCATCGCCCGCGCGGTGGGCCCGACGCTGAAAGAGAAGGGGCTCATCTTCGTCGGCCTCGACATCATCGGCGATCGCCTGACCGAGATTAACGTCACCAGCCCGACCTGCATCCGCGAGATTGAGGCGGCCTTCGACGTCTCCATTACCGGCATGCTGATGGACGCCATCGAGCGCCGACTGGGCCGCTGACCCCTTCCCCAGCGACCCGTTGCCGCAGCGAGGAAACACACACAAGGGGCCGTGAAGGCCCCTTTGACTGCCGGCAAAAAGCGGTTTTGCCCGCCGCCATCAACTGCCATAATCACCCCAAATACCTTTGCACGCTAAGAGATACATACGCTCCATGCAAACACTGCAAAATCACTTTCTGCTCGCCATGCCGAGCCTCACGGACGCCTATTTCCAGCGCTCCCTGGTCTATCTGTGCGAACACAGCAGCGAAGGCGCCATGGGACTGGTGGTCAACATTCCGGTCGACATGGCCCTGGACGCCATGCTGACCAAGCTCAACCTCAATCCCCCCGCCACCGCCGAGATGAAACAGCCGGTGTTGCAGGGGGGACCGGTGCACGGGGATCGCGGCTTTGTGCTGCACAGCTTCCGCCCGGGCTTCAACTCCACCCTGCAGGTGAGCGACGAGATGATGGTCACCACCTCCAAGGACATCCTGGAGACCCTGGGCACCGACGAGGCGCCGGACCACTGGCTGGTGGCGCTCGGTTACGCCGGCTGGAGTGCAGGCCAGCTCGAGCAGGAGCTGGTGGATGGCGCCTGGCTGGTGATCCCCCCCAATCCCAAGCTGGTCTTCGACACCCCCATCCACCTGCGCTGGCAGCAAGCCGCAGCGAGCATTGGGGTCAACCCCCTGCACCTCTCCAGCCAGGTGGGCCATAGCTGACACCCGGCCCTCCCCTCCGCGGCACGCTCCCCCCTCACGAGCAGGGGGAGACAAGGAGGGGGCTTCCCCCTTCATTTATCCATCCATTTCGAGGAGACCCCATGTCATCACGCAGCATCATGGGCTTTGACTACGGCACCAAGAGCATCGGTGTCGCCATCGGCCAGGAGCTCACGGGCAGTGCCCGCCCCCTTCGCTCCCTCAAGGCCAACGACGGCATCCCCAACTGGGACGAGATAGAGAAGCTGATCAAGGAGTGGCAACCGGATCTGCTGATCGTCGGTCTGCCGCTCAACATGGATGGCACGGACCAGGAGATCACGGTGCGGGCCCGCAAGTTCGGCAATCGCCTGCACGGTCGCTTCGGCAAGCCGGTGGAGTTCAAGGACGAGCGGCTCACCACCACGGATGCCCGCGCCCGCCTGTTTGAACGTGGCGGCTACAAGGCGCTGGACAAGGGGAGCGTGGACGGCGTCTCCGCCCAGCTCATCGTCGAAGCCTGGATGGAAGAGCAGTACGACTAAACCGGGGTGCCTCCTCCACCTTGCTTCTCTTTCGCCTCCCCGCTCTCCATGGGCCCGCCCCAGGCAAAACGCGTCCTCCCCGCCGCGGCCAGGCCATAGAGCCGCCGGATCTCCCCCCGCAACCACATCACCTTGGCATCCTGATTGTGGCGCTTGTGCCACAGCAGGATGAAGGCGATCTCCAGCTGGGCATAGAGAGACTCTTCCAGCGGCAACGGCATGGGGATGAGGTCGGGGTGATGTCTGGCGGCATAGTCCGCGCAATATGAGGGCACCACGGCGATCAGCTCGTGGCTCTTTTGGGCGGCGATGTGCAGCGCCTGCTCGAAGCTCGCCACCATGATGGGCACCTGCCGCCTGTGGCCTTCGTCCTCCAGCAGATCATCCAGTGCCCAGCTGTCGCTGGCCTCCCACACCACGCTCACCTGGGGGCAGGCCAGAAAGCGGGTCAGCGACCACGTCTGCCCGAGCAAGGGGTGATCCTTGCGCAGGAACACCACGGGACGATCGCAGAACAGCACCTCGTGATCGATGTAATAGGGCAGCCGGTTGACCCTGGCATGGGAGCGGCCGTGGGTCTCCCGGGCGCAGAAGCCGAGATCCGCCTCTCCGTTGACGATGTCGTTGAGGGAGTGGTGATCCCAGCCCAGCATCCTGACCACGGAGTGGGGGTACTTCTGGTAGATGGTCGTGGGCAGCTCGCTCAGGAAGCTGATGCCAAAGGGGGACTCCATCACCAGACTGAAGCGGGCCCCCTCGGGGATCGCCTCGCGGTTGAGGGTGCTGATGCTCTCGGTGAGCTGGAACCAGGTCTTGAGCTCCTCTGCCAGGGTCAGGGAGAGGTTGGTCGGCTGCAAGCCCTGGCGCACGCGCACGAAGAGGGGATCCCCGAACCAGTCCCGCAGCTTGCCGAGCGCCTTGCTCACCGCCGACGGGGTGACACACAGCTTCTTGGCCGCCCCCGCCACGCTGCGCTCCTGCATCAGGTGCCTGAAGACCACCAGCAGGTTCAAATCGAGTTCACCCAGATTGCGCATCGCTTCTCTCCTATCCCCGAGCCCGGACTCGCCGTACCGCACGCCATGGTAGCAGCACCTTCACCACCAGGTAACCGAGCAGCGCCAGCAGGAGTGCCAGGATCAGCATCCAGAGCGCAGGCATCCCCAGATGGCCCATCCCCCAGATGAAGAGCCCGGACAACCCTATCTGCATGATGCAGAGCAGGGCACTGGCCGATGCCACCTGATCCCCGCACACATCCAGCGCCTCCCCCATCGCCACCCCGAACCCGCAGGAAAACCCGATGCAGACCAGGGCACACCCCGCCAGCAGCCAGGACAGGCCGCCTTCGGGCCCGCTGCTGCACAACAGGGCGAGCAAGGCCAGCAGGTAGGCGAGATGGGAGAGCGCCAGCACCCTTGCCTTGCCGAGCCAGCGCAGCAGCAAGGGGGTCAGGAAGGAAGCGGACATGCTCACCCCGGCCATCGCCATCATCAGCCGGGTGTACTGCTCGGGAGGCAGGCCGAACGTGGTCATCAGGACGAGGGGCGAGACGCTCACATAGACCAGGATGGCGGTCACGCTGGCGCTGGTCAGCAAGGCGCGCTGCATGAAGGGGGCCGTGCCCAGCAGGGCCAGCGGCGATGCCCCCGCAGGCTGGCGGGCGGGGCGGGTCTCCTTGAGCAGTCGCAGGTTGACCAGGGCACTGATGGCGGCCACCAGCGCCATGCCCACGAAGATGCCGCGCCACTCGAAGTGCGACAGGATGAGATAACCGAGTACGGGAGCCAGCACCGGAATGACGCAGATCACGCCGTTGATGAGGGAGAGAGCCATCGCGAGGCGCGCCTGGCTCAGCACATCCCGCAGCACGGTGAAGGTCATGATGTAGAGCGCTCCAGCGCCCACCCCTTGCCAGAAACGCCCCAGATAAAACTGGGCGATGCCGGTCGCCTCCGCCGCCACCAGGGAGGCGACCACGAAGATGAGGGCGCCCCCCAGAACCACGGGGCGCCTGCCATGGCGATCCGCCAGCATGCCCCCCGGCAGCACGGTAGCCGCCATGCCCAGCAGATAGATGGAAAAAGCGGTGTGGATCTGCGCCTCGCTCCCCTGCAGGGTTTGCGCAATGCGGGGCACGGCCACCAGATAGAGATCGATCCCGAGGGGATAGAGGATGATCATCAGAAAAGTACACAGCAGAAACATACCCATGAAGGCTCCATAGCAGCAGGTTTCACCATCACAGGTGCGCTGTCAGCGAGATTGACAACTCAATCCTGCAAAAGCAGAGGAAGATGCCGGGCACTATAGAGCGGGCGGCCTGCCGGGGCCTAGTGACGAGATGGCACTCGGTGGATGCCAATCCGGACATCTCCCGCAGGAGAGGTCCGGATTGGCATGCTCATCGACCCGCCCCCTGACAGGTCGCCCTTGAGGGGTCGGGTCCGAGGTAACGGGCACGCCGCGATGCGACGTGCCCTCAAGGCTCAGCGAAGGCGCACCATTACCTGGCCAGTTTCGTCAGGATGGCGTGAGCCGCCTTGATGCGCGCCTCGTTGGGGTAGTTGCGATTGGCCAGCATGACGACGCCGATCCCTTTGGCCGGCACGAAGGCCACATAGGCCCCGAAGCCGTTGGTCGAGCCGGTCTTGTTGAAGAGCACAGGGTGCCCTGCCGCAGCGGGCGCGGGCGCCGCCGGGTTCGCATTATAAATCATCGCCGGGGAGTTGCCCGCCAGCAGCGGCTGCTCGCTGACGGGATAGGCGTAACGCTCCCAGCCCAGTCCCTGGGTCATCTCCCCCACCGCATACTGGCCCTGGTGAGTCAGGTCGATGGCCTGCTGCATGGCCGCATTATCCACCCCGCTGATGTTCGCCTTCACAAAGCGCAGCAGATCCGCCGAGCTGGTCTTGATGCCGTAGGCCTCGTCCGCCAGCATGCCGGGAGTGACGCGGATGGGCTTGTCCTCCTTCGAGTAGCCGTAGGCGTAGTGCCCCATGGCCTGCTCGGGCACATTGAGGTAGGTATGGTACAGGCCAAGCCCCGGCAGGATCGTCTGCTCCATCAGGCGATCGAACGGCTGCTTCATGCTGCTCGCCGCCAGATAGCCAAAGAGCCCGATGCTGGGGTTGGCGTACTGGCGATGGGAACCCGGCGAGTAGGCTGGGGTCCACTGGCGGTAGTAGGCCTGCATCTTCTCGAGCGAATCCACCTCCTCGGGGAATTGCAGCGGCAAGCCGCCTGCGCTGTAGGTAGCCAGCTCCCCCATGGTGATGTTGTCAAAGGCGGATCCCTTGAGCCAGGGGGCGAACAGACTCGCCTTGTCATCGAGCTCGAAGCCCCCCTGCACCACGGCGTAGGCCCCCAGCGTCGCGGTCAGGGTCTTGCTCACGGAGCCTATCTCGAACAGGGTCTGCTCGCTGACACCGACCGCGCGCTCCCGATCGGCCACACCGTAGTTGAAATAGTGGGCCTTGCCATCCTTGAGCACGGCCACCGCCATGCCCGGGATCCTGTGCTCCTTGAGCAGCGGCCGGATGCTGGCATCCACCACGGGGCGCAGGGGATCGGTCGCCGCCTTGTCACCGGCATGAGCCAGGCCGGCCCACATCAGGGTGGCCAGAGCGCCCCACAGGATGGATTGTCGTTGTTGCATTGCATGTCTCCTGACTGTCGTTAGCAAGGTATCGCCATGGCGGCGAGTGATGAGCCCAGCATAGTCCCGCGAGGTGTGCTGCCGATGAGGCTCTGTGAAGTCTGTGTGAAGCCGCCCCCTCTTTTTACCCATGAAAAAGGGGAGCCATGGCTCCCCTTCAATCACCTTGCAATGCGGGCTTATTTCTTTCCCGGGTTGTCCCAGATCCCCTCTTCCAGCTGGCTGCGCAGCTCCGGGTATTTGTTGGCATCGAAGGTCGGCACGCGGCCCACCTTGAGCTGGTCGTTGTAGTCCTTGGCCAGCTTGATGGCGACGCCGGAGAGCAGCAGGATGGCCACCAGGTTGACGATGGCCATCAGCCCCATGGAGACATCCGCCAGAGCCCACACGGTCGGCAGCTCGCCCACGGAGCCGAACATCACCATGCCCAGCACGAACATCCGGAACAGCATCAGGCCGCCCTTGTGGTTGTGCTCGAGGAACACCAGGTTGGTCTCCGCATAGGAGTAGTTCGCCACGATGGAGGTGAAGGCGAAGAAGAAGATGGCCGCTGCGATGAAGATGTTGCCACCACCGCCCACCTGGGAGGAGAGCGCGCGCTGGGTCAGCTCGACACCGGTCACGCCGGAGCCCGGCTCGAACTGGCCGGACATCAGGATGATGGCGGCAGTACAGGTACAGATGACGATGGTATCGAGGAAGACCCCCAGCATCTGCACATACCCCTGGGAGGCCGGGTGCGGCGGATAGGGGGTGGCGGTGGCGGCAGCGTTGGGGGCAGAGCCCATGCCCGCCTCGTTGGAGAAGAGGCCGCGCTTGATGCCGTTGATCATCGCCTGGGAGATGGCATAGCCCATGGCGCCGGAACCTGCCTGCTCGATGCCGAACGCAGACTTGATGATGAGGGCGAAGATACCCGGCAGCTCGCTGATGTTCATGAACACCACGAACAGCGCCATCAGGATATAGGCGATCGCCATGAAGGGCACCACCAGCTCGGCAAAGCGGGCGATGCCGCGAATGCCGCCGAAGATGATGAGACCGGAGAGCACCACCAGGGCCAGACCGCTCACCCAGTCAGGGATGCCGAAGGCGACGTTCATGGCCAGGCTGATGGAGTTGGCCTGCACCGCGTTGAACACCAGACCGAAGGCCAGCAGCAGGCAGAGGGAGAAGACCACCCCCATCCAGCGCATGCCGAGGCCGCGCTCCATGTAGTAGGCGGGGCCACCCCGATAGTTGCCATCCTCATCCTTGACCTTGTAGAGCTGGGCCAGGGTGCTTTCCACGAAGGCGGTGGCCATGCCGATGAAGGCGATCAGCCACATCCAGAAGACGGCGCCAGGGCCACCCAGATAGATGGCGACGGCCACACCGGCCAGATTGCCCGTCCCGACGCGAGCCGCCAGGCTGGTACACAGAGCCTGGAAGGAGGAGATGCCGGCGCTGTCGGATTTGCGACTGTTGCGCAGGACCGAGAACATGTGGCCGAAGTGGCGGATCTGGATAAAGCCCAGGCGGAAGGTAAAGAAGATACCGACCCCGATCAGCAGGTAAATGAGCACGGCTCCCCACATCAGGTCGTTAATCATTGCAATCAAGGTGTCCATAATTCTCTCGTTGTTATCACATCCATGGCCAGTCTGCGCTGACCGCTCTCTGTCAATTTCCGAACCAGCATTGCGCCGAAGGGGCGGAATCTAGCATAGCGAGGGAATTCAGAATAGTGACAGGGCTCACTGGGGAGACAAAAAACGAGCAATTTGATGCAAAAAAGCTTCATTTAGCACGCAATAAATCAACAAAAATTGATGTGCAACCCAGCCCCTCACAAATTAGAGCCAATAGAGAACCATTTTACAACTCATCCCATGGGGGTAAAAACCGCTGAGTGAAACGACATCAGGGAGACAAGCGTTTGCCTCTCATGCCTCATCGGCAAGGGGTTGTAACGCAAAACGTTTTACACGTAATTAAATTTCAAGTAGCTGACAGAACTATTTATGTGACCTCCCGCACAAAATCATGAATCCACCAAAATAATTGCGCTTTTCCATGTCGGAGCCAGCCGCCACACCATGAATAAAACTCGTTTTTTATCAAACACTTTCACTCGACAGCCGGTACCGCTTTCACCACCTGGCTGATTCGCATACAAGCCCCCCTATTGCAGGATGCGCCACATCCGTATTAATTAGGCAGGCAATGACGATGGGGCCTGCCCATCGCCCCTTTCTGAGCCTGAGCCGCCGGGATCTTGTAATTTAATTTCAGAACTGCCGTCTCATGCCCACCACCCTGGGATTGCTCCCTCATAAAGAGATGATATTTGCCATGGCCGATAAATTGACCCAGCTGAAAGCCCTGACCACAGTGGTTGCCGACACCGGCGACATCGAAGCCATCAAGCGCTACCAGCCCATCGATGCCACCACCAACCCCTCTCTGGTACTCAAGGCCTCCGAGATCCCCGAGTACGCAGCCCTGATCCAGGACGCCATTGCCTGGGCCAAATCCCAGAGCCAGGACAAGGCACAGCAAATCATCGACGCAGGCGACAAGCTGGCGGTCAACATCGGCCTCGAAGTGCTGAAAATCGTTCCGGGCCGCATCTCCACCGAAGTGGACGCCCGCCTCTCCTTCGACACCGACGCCAGCATCGCCAAGGCCCGCAAGCTGATCCGCCTCTACAACGAAGCCGGCATCAGCAATGATCGCATCCTGATCAAGCTGGCCTCCACCTGGGAAGGGATCCGTGCCGCCGAGGTGCTGGAGAAAGAGGGTATCCAATGCAACCTGACCCTGCTGTTCTCCTTCGCCCAGGCCCGCGCCTGTGCCGAAGCCGGCGCCTTCCTCATCTCCCCGTTCGTGGGCCGCATCCTCGACTGGTACAAGGCCAAGAACGGCCGTGACTACACCGCCAGTGAAGATCCGGGCGTGGTCTCCGTCACCGCCATCTACAACTACTACAAGCAGCACGACTACCCGACCGTGGTCATGGGCGCGAGCTTCCGCAACACCGGCGAAATCCTGGAACTGGCCGGCTGCGACCGACTGACCATTGGCCCCGCTTTGCTGGAAGAGCTGAGCAAGGCCGAAGGCACCGTGGTGCGCAAGCTGGACTACACCGGCGAGCGCACAGCCAAACCGGCCCCGATGACCGAAGCCGAATTCCGCTGGGAGCTGAACCAGGACGCCATGGCCGTCGAGAAACTGGGGGAAGGTATCCGCCTGTTCGCCATCGACCAGGGCAAGCTGGAAACCATGCTGGCAAGCCACCTGTAAGGCCGCTCGCCACACGGCTCTCACAGAGCGAAGTGGCGCCGCAAAAACCGGGCTCCCGAAAGGGCAGCCCGGTTTTTTTGTGCCTGTTTCCGGTTGTCACAACTTCGTCATAAAAACGTTTTATTTTCAAAGGCGTCGTGTTATACGGATGGTGAAAACCATAAAACCAAGGAGGGAGCCATGGACATGTTCAACTTCGATTTTGACGAGGTCGTTGAGCTGGGTTCACGTAGCCGCGGGACAACGGGAAAAAAACGCAAATGGCGTGAGATTGAGGCGCTTAAAGACAAGCACCGCCTGCAAAAGGAGCTGCAGGCCATCGACATCGCCTATGAAGGATCGGACGACCTGGAGCTCTGATACGCCCACGTCGCCCATGTTTCACTCCAGCGAGTGGAGCCATAAAAACAGCGCCCCGGATTGACCGGGGCGCTGTTTTTATGGGTGAACCTCCTGTCAGGCTGCAGGCAGCGAGAGCTGTTTGGCCAGCGCCTGGAAGTGCTGGCTCACCTCCGCCCCGAACAGGGGATCATTGATGGCCCGGTTCTGCCAGAGCTGTTCGAGATGACGCCAGTCATCCTCGGTCAGGGAGTCGCGCAGATGGGGGAAGATGACCCCTTCCTCATAGTTCATGTGCGCCTCCTGCTGCTCGATGAACTGCTCCAGACGGGCCACGAACTGATCCAGCGGGATGACCGCATCCATCAGGATCATCTCCACCATCTCCTTGAGCTCGGTCCCTGCATCCAGCAGACGGGCGTGCTCCTCGTGCAGCCGGTTGGCCACCTCCCCCTCCACCACCCTGTATTTCAGGTAGTAGTCATAAATCATGTCTTCCTTCGGGTGGTGGTACTTGTCGGATACCTCGCGCAGATAATCCACCACATCCCGCAGCAGGAAGTAGCTCACCGGCTGCTCATTGCGAATGGCCGCCAGCTTTTGCTTGAGCAGCGTCAGCAACCGGGTGATGTTGAGGTGGTCCTTATGCAGACTGGATAACATGGGCACTCCTTGCACTGAAATGAGAAAACGTCTGTCTCGAGTATACGGTCATTTATTGCCTGAACTTTGCACTCAATCAAGTCGGATGCAGACAGCGGCTGCACCAGCCTCTCACCACAGGGGGCACAGGGGGCACCATTTCCCCTGTGCATGCACGGCGTCAGGCCGCCGGATCGGCGCAGACCGAGAGCCAGTCGATGGGACTGCGTCCTTGCTGGACCAGCAGGCGATTGGCCTCGGAGAAGTGGCCGCAACCGATGAAACCGCGATGGGCAGAGAGCGGACTGGGATGGGGGGCGCTCAGCACATGGTGGCGCGACCGGTCGATGAAGCGCCCTTTCTTCTGGGCATGAGCGCCCCACAGCAGGAAGACAACTCCCTGGCAATGGGCATTGATCCGCTCGATGACCCGATCGGTAAAGGTCTCCCACCCCAGGTGGGCGTGAGAATGCGCCATGCCCGCCTGTACCGTCAGCACCGTATTGAGCAGCAGCACTCCCTGTCTGGCCCAGGATTCCAGGAATCCGTGATGGGGTGTGACAAAACCCGGCAGATCCCGCTGCATCTCCTTGTAGATGTTGACGAGGGACGGCGGCGTGCGCACTCCGGGCAAGACGGAGAAACAGAGGCCGTGCGCCTGATCCGGGCCGTGATAGGGATCCTGCCCCAGGATCACCACCTTGACGTCATCCAGCTCGGTCAGTTTGAAGGCATTGAAGACCTCGGTCGCCGGGGGATAGATCACCTTGCCCGCCTCCCGCTCGGCCCTGACGGTGGCCAGGGTGTCCATGAAATACGCCTGCTCTTTCTCCGAACCAATCACATCTTTCCAGGTCAGCACACCCGTCTCCTCTCGTTGTGGATCCACTCCTTCCATCCTGGCTGGCATGCCAACCTCTCCCCACTCCCCGCCTTCTGTCCAGCTTGGCACCGCTATCTCCTCGGTCAATAGAGCAAGGGGCTCAGGATAGGGTCCTCGCCCCCAAGACGCAACCGCATGGAGGTCAGGCTCAGTCTGGCCAGCCTGGGAAGTGGCGGCGGCGTTCACGGGCAATGACCGGGTCTGCGTCGACACAGGAATAACAGGGCGTCCTTCGGACAAACCTCATGGGCAGGTCGGTTTTCGCTGACGCCAGAAATAAATCCTAAAGGTGTAGTTAAATTACTAGATATGAATAATAAAAAATGCATAATTCATATATCTTACAAAAACAGAAAAATGATCTGTTTTTGATTCAACTCAATGATTTAATCCCTTTCAATGCGCGCAAAGTGGGGTTTTATTGATTTGGATCAATTTTCGTAATATTACCATCGTGGTATATATGGCCCCAACGAAGTAAAGGTGTAAGGCAAGGCCCCGTTAAATCATTCCTTCCAAGAGGTGGTTTAAAAACATCAGGGTAATGTGCTTACCGTTGAATCCGCTTTCCTATGAGGAGTCATACCATGATCAAGGGCATCCAAATCACCCAGTCCGCCAACGCCGCTCTGCTGAACTCTTTCTGGCTGCTGGACGAAGAGAAACAACAGGCTCGCTGCATCTGCGCCAAGGGCGACAGCTTTGCCGCCGATCAGGAAGTCAGCCTCTCCGACCTGGGTCAATTCGAATACCGTGAACTGCCGGTTCAGCAAGAGCCTGTGGTCGAAGGGGGTCAGCACCTGAACGTCAACGTACTGCGCCGCGAAACCCTGGAAGACGCCATCGCCAACCCGGAAAAATACCCGCAGCTCACCATCCGCGTCTCCGGTTACGCCGTGCGTTTCAACGCCCTGACCCCGGAGCAGCAGCGTGACGTGGTCACCCGCACCTTCACCCAGAGCCTGTAAGGCGCCCTGCGTAAAGAGATAAAAAAACGGCCCCCTCGGGCCGTTTTTTCATGGGTGATGATCGCCGCCGGAACCTGGCTCAGCTTCGCAGGTCCACCGGCCTTGCCACCACGGGTTTCGCCAGGGCGTCCTGCATGGTGGCCTCGTCGAGCTGATCGCAGTAACGGGCCACCACCAGGGTCGCCACCCCGTTGCCGATGAGGTTGGTCAGGGCGCGCGCCTCCGACATGAAGCGATCAATCCCGAGGATCAGCGCCAGCCCGGCCAGCGGCAGATGCCCTACCGCCGAGATGGTGGCTGCCAGCACGATGAAGCCACTCCCCGTGACTCCGGCCGCCCCCTTGGAGGAGATAAGCAGCACCACCAGCAGGGTGAGCTGATGGAACAGGTCCAGCGGGGTGTTGGTCGCCTGGGCGATGAAGACGGCAGCCATGGTCAGATAGATGGAGGTACCGTCCAGGTTGAATGAGTAACCGGTCGGGATCACCAGACCCACCACCGATTTCTTGCAGCCCAGCGCCTCCATTTTCACCAGCATGCGCGGTAATACGGATTCCGACGAGGATGTTCCGAGCACGATCAACAGCTCTTCCCGGATATAGGCAATAAAGCGCACAATGCTGAAGCCATTGGCTTTGGCGATACTGCCGAGCACCAAGAAAATAAACAGCAGGCAGGTCAGATAGAAGCTAGCAATTAATTGCCCCAGCTGCACCAAAGAACCAATACCGTATTTCCCTATGGTGAATGCCATGGCGCCAAATGCCCCGATCGGCGCCAGTTTCATGATCATGTTGATGATGCCGAAAATAACCTGGGAGAAACCATCGATGATATTGAAGATGGGTTTTCCCTTCTCCCCGATATGATGCAGGGAAAATCCGAACAGGACGGCAAACAGCAACACCTGGAGTATATTGCCGCCGGCAAAGGCACCGATGACGCTGGCCGGTATCACATCCAGCAGGAAGGGAATTATCCCCTGGGACTGGGCCTGATCCGCATAGACGGAGATGGCGCTGGCGTCGAGTGAGGAGGGATCCACATTCATACCGGCCCCTGGCTGCAGCACGTTGACCACGCACAGACCGATGATCAGGGCCAGGGTGCTCACCACTTCAAAATAGATCAGCGCAATGGCACCGGTTTTGCCCACCGCCTTCATGCTTTCCATGCCGGCAATGCCGGTGACCACGGTACAAAAAATGACGGGGGCGATGATCATCTTGATTAATTTAACGAAGCCATCACCAAGGGGTTTCATATCTGCGCCCAGACTCGGATAGACATGTCCCAGACATATTCCGATGGTGATTGCCAATATCACCTGAAAATAGAGGCTACTGACAATTTTCTTGTGCATGCTCAACGTCCTGTTAATAAGTGTGACTCCACTGACAGCAAATAACGCATGCAGCAGTCTGCGGCGAGAAATAGGGTTATCTCACCCGCTTCATACCTTTTTGCCATCCTGACGGTCGCTACTTTTGCATGTCATAAGAAGCAAATAAGAGACATCAATCACACAATATATTTAACATCATTAACACCACGGAAACATGGTCGCAATGGACGCCGAAGAGCACCAAATGAAAATGACGGAAATAAAAATGCCCCGCATGGCGGGGCATTTTTGATAGTAAAAATCGCGATCAGGCGGAGGTATCGAGGGGCTCGAAGCCCTTGACGAGATCGTCGATGGCCTTCATCTGCTTGAGGAAGCCTTCCAGCTTCTCCAGCGGCAGGGCGCTCGGGCCGTCGCAGCGGGCAATTTTCGGATCCGGGTGGGATTCGATAAAGAGACCGGCCAGGCCCACCGCCATGCCGGCACGGGCCAGCTCGGTCACCTGCTCGCGGCGACCGCCGGAGGCCGCTCCCAGGGGATCACGGCACTGCAGGGAGTGGGTGACGTCAAAGATGACCGGATAGCCGCCGGTGCTCTTCTTCATGACGCCCAGGCCCAGCATGTCCACCACCAGGTTGTCATAGCCGAAGTTGGCACCGCGCTCGCAGAGGATCAGGCGATCGTTGCCACACTCCTCGAACTTGTCGGTGATGTTCTTCATCTGGCTTGGGCTCAGGAATTGCGGCTTCTTGATGTTGATGACGTTGCCGGTGCGGGCCATGGCCTCCACCAGATCGGTCTGGCGCGCCAGGAAGGCGGGCAGCTGGATGACGTCGACCACCTCGGCGACCGGTTTGGCCTGATGGGGCTCATGCAGATCGGAGATCACCGGCATGCCGAAGGTCGCTTTCAGCTCCTGGAAGATCTTCATCCCCTCTTCCAGACCCGGGCCGCGATAGGAGTGGATGGAGGAGCGGTTGGCCTTGTCCCAGCTCGCCTTGAACACGAACGGGATGCCGAGCTTGCTGGTCACTTCCACGTACTTCTCGCACACCGCCATCGCCATGTCGCGGGATTCCAGCACGTTCATGCCGCCGAACAGCACGAAAGGTTTGTCGTTGGCGACGTCGATCTGGTTGACCTTGATATTCTTCTGTTCCATCTCAGGGATCCTTAATGGAGGGGTTTGGGACTGAGGTCCAGGGTGGCCAGCTGGGTTTTCAGCACATCGGCCACGGGATCATCAGGGCATTGTTCAATAAAGTATTCGAAATCGTCGGCGGCAAAGCGCGGGCAATCGAGTTGCTCATAGATGAAGCCCCGATCCCGCGTCTCCAGCGGATCGCCGGGCTTCATGCGCAGCAGCAGCTCGCTGCAGCGCAGCGCCTCCGTCATGCGCTCCTCGCGCAGCAGGGCGCCCTTGCTGACATTGAGCAACCGCTCGATGATCTCCCACTGCCCCGATGGCTGCAGATGATCATCGCTCAGACTCGCCAGGTTGCCGAGGGCACCGCGCAGCAGCAGTTCGATGCGGTGCCGGCTCAGTTCATCACCGTTGAAGGGGTCCACATAGACCTCCCCGTCCAGACCGGCAAAACTCAGGAGGAAATGGCCGGGGAAGCAGATCCCCTCCACATCCAGCCCTATCTTGCGACCCAGCTGGATGAGGAGGATGCCGAGACTGACCGGGATCCCCTTGCGCCTTGCCAGCACCTGGTCCAGATCGCAGTTGGCGGACGAGAAGTAATCCTGCCAGTCGCCACGAAAGCCCAGGGTCTGGTAGAAACCCTGCAACAGCTGACGGCGCACCTCGTCGCAGTCTCCCTCGGCAATCGTCTCGTCCAGCCAGGCATCGAGGCGGGCAAGCTCGGCCTCTCCCGTGCCGCCATGGCCCCGGATCTCGTCGCTCACCGACAGCGCCAGCTCGGCCAGATCGTGAGCCTCGAAGTCGGTCCACTCATCCACACGTATCATCGTCATCCTTCCTAGCCGAACAGGCTGGCCTGCTTTTGCACCGCAAGCTTGGCGATAAAGAAGATCCACCCCAGTGCGCCCAGGAAGGCAAACCAGCGGATGCCGTTGCTGCGGGCCAGACGCAGCGCCATCATGGCCAGAAACGCCACCACCAGGATGGACGTCAGCTTCTCGGCCAGCCAGGGAATGGCATTGTTGAGGGGGTTGAGACCCAGCACCATGCAGAGCAGCACACCGGAGAGCACCACCAGGCCGTTGAGCCAGCCGCTGATCTTGAGGGTGCGGGCGCCCCCTGCCAGCGCGGAGCCGGTCTGCAACCAGTAAAAGCGCAGGATAAACATCAGCACGGCCCCGGCAATCAGGGTGAGGTGCAAATGCTTGAGAACAACATACATAAGATTTCCTTGAACAGGGGCAGACCGGGCCCGCCCGTCATATCACTGAGCCAGGCGCCCCAGGGTCACCCGCTCGTTATCGCCGTAATCGCGCACGGTTTCCACCTGGACGTAGCCTTGTTGCAGCAGGAGTTGACGCACCGCCTCCCCCTGATCCCAGCCGTGTTCCAGCAACAGCCAACCACCTGGCACCAGATGGGCGGGCGCCTGAGTGACGATGAGGCGGATATCCGCCAGCCCCTGCTCCTCCGCCACCAGGGCGGAGCGCGGCTCGAAGCGCACGTCCCCCTCGTGAAGATGGGGGTCCGTCCCGTCGATGTAAGGCGGGTTGGAGACGATCATCGCAAAGCGCGGTGCATCCGAGAGCGGCGCAAACCAGCTGCCGTCGCGCACCTCGATGGGCAACCCCAAGGCGGCGCTGTTGGTGCGGGCCAACGCGGCCGCGGCCGGCATCCTGTCCACCGCCCATACATCGGCATCCGGTCGCTCAGACTTGAGTGCAAGGGCGATGGCACCGGTGCCCGTGCCCAGATCCAGCAGGGCGCAGGGGCCGCCCGGCAGGCGGGCCAGCGCCTGTTCCACCAGCACCTCGGTATCGGGGCGCGGGATCAGGGTGGCCGGGCTCACTTTCAGCGGCAGCGACCAGAACTCCCGCTCGCCGATGAGGTGGGCAATGGGCTCACCATTGAGGCGACGGGCAAGCCAGCCCGCCAGGGTCGCCTGCTGGGCGGCATCGAGCTCGTGCTCCGGCCAGGTCATCAGATAGCTGCGCCGACAATCCAGCAGATGACAGAGCAGGGCATCGGCGTCGGCACGGGGGGATTCCCCGGAGGCCAGGGTCGCCATGATATGGGCGCGGGCCTGCTGGATCTGCATCAGTTGCTCTCGGCCAGGGAGGCGAGCTGATCCGCCTGATACTCCTGCACCAGGGGGGTGATCACGCAGTCCAGATCCCCTTCCAGGATGTCGCCCAGACGATAGAGGGTGAGGTTGATCCGGTGCTCGGAGAGACGCCCCTGGGGATAGTTGTAGGTGCGGATGCGCTCGGAGCGATCCCCGGAGCCCACCAGGTTGCGGCGGGTACTCTGCTCGGCGGCGCGGTGGCGTTCGTCCTCGGCCGCCTGCAGGCGAGCGGAGAGCACCGACATCGCCTTGGCGCGGTTCTTGTGCTGGGAGCGCTCGTCCTGGCACTCCACCACCAGCCCGGTGGGCAGGTGGGTGATGCGGATGGCGGAGTCGGTCTTGTTGACGTGCTGGCCGCCGGCACCGGAAGCGCGGAAGGTGTCGATCTTCAGCTCGGAGGGGTTGATCTCCACCTGCTCGGCTTCCGGCACTTCCGGCAGCACGGCCACGGTACAGGCGGAGGTGTGCACCCGGCCCTGGGATTCGGTCTCGGGGACTCGCTGCACCCGGTGGCCGCCGGACTCGAACTTGAGGCGGCCGTAGACGTGCTCGCCGTCCACCTTGGCGATCACCTCCTTGTAGCCACCGTGTTCGCCGTCATTGCAGCTGACGATGGAGACACGCCACCCCTGACGCTCGGCGTAGCGGGAGTACATGCGGAACAGATCCCCCGCGAAAATGGCCGCCTCGTCGCCACCGGCACCGGCGCGGATTTCCAGATAGCAGTTGTTGTCATCCTTGGGGTCGCGCGGCAACAGCATCACCTGAAGCGCCTGCTCCTGCTCCTCGAAGGTCGCCTTGGCGAGCGGCAGTTCCTCCTGTGCCATCTCCCGCAGCTCGGCATCCTCTTCCTCCAGCATCAGCCGGGTGGTGTCGAGGTTCTCTTCGGCCTGGCGGAAACGCTGGAAGGCGTGAACGATATCTTCCAGCTGGGCGTATTCCCGGGTCAGGGCGCGGTATCTGTCCTGATCCGAGGCGACCCCGGGCTCCCCGAGCAGGGCCTGTACTTCTTCATGGCGCTCGATGAGGCCTTCCAGCTTTCTGATCAATGAGGGGTTCATGACTCTTGGATTCTCGATGGAGGACGGGACGGCAAAGGGCCGTCCCAACACTATGATTCTTGTGACAATCCCAGCACCTGGCGCAGTTGGGCCAGCTTGTGGCTGTCCCCCTGGGCGGCGGCCTGGCGCAGGGCCTGGGTCGGTGCGTGGATCAGCTTGTTGGTGAGGCGATGGGCCATGGCCTTGAGCGCCTGCTCGGCATTTTCACCCTGTTGCAGGGCCAGCAGGGCCCGCTGCAACTCTTCGTCGGCGACCTGCTGTGACTGATGGCGATAATCGCGAATGAGATCCACCGAGTGCTGGCTGCGATACCAACCCATGAACTCGTCGCGCTCTTCCTGCACGATGAGTTCCGCCTCGGCGGCCGCCCGCTTGCGGGTCTCCAGGTTCTGCTCGATGATGCCCTGCAGATCGTCCACCGTGTAGAGATAGGCATCGGAAAGCTCGTCTACCTCGGCTTCGATGTCGCGGGGCACGGCGATATCCACCAGGAACATGGGCTTGAAGCGACGCGCCTTGAGCGCCCGCTCCACCATGCCCTTGCCGATGATGGGCAGGGGGCTTGCCGTGGAGCTGATGACGATGTCCGCCTCGTGCAGGTAGTCCGGGATCTCCTCCAGGGTCATTACCTGGGCACCGAACTCCTCTGCCAGCAACTGGGCCCGTTGCAGGGTCCGGTTCGCCACCATCATCCGGGTCACGCTCTGCTCGCGCAGGTGGCGGGCCACCAGTTCGATGGTTTCGCCGGCGCCCACCAGCAGCACCTTGGTCTGGGAGAGGTCGGAGAAGATACGGCGGGCCAGGCTCACGGCGGCGAAGGCTACCGACACCGCGCTGGCGCCGATCTCGGTGTCAGTGCGCACCCGTTTGGCCACCGAGAAGGATTTCTGGAACAGGCGCTCCAGGGATCCTTTCACCGCATCCGCCTGCTGGGCGTGGGCGTAGGATTGCTTGATCTGCCCCAGGATCTGCGGCTCCCCGAGCACCAGGGAGTCGAGGCCGCAGGCCACCCGCATCAGGTGTCGCACCGCCTCCTCGTCCTGGTGCCGGTAGATGGCGGAGAGCACCTCGCTCGCCTCCAGCGCGTGGAACCGCTGCAACCAGTTCAGCACCTGCTCCCCCTGCCCCTGCTCCAGGCTGCAATAGAGCTCGGTGCGGTTGCAGGTGGAGACGATCACCGCCTCGCTGACGCCAGGCTGCTCCACCAGCTCACGCAGGGCGCGATCGATGCGGTCCGGGCCAAAGGCGACCCGCTCCCGCAAGGCGACACTGGCGGTGTTGTGGTTGATTCCGAGGGCAAGCAGACTCATGGGTGGGTGATGATCGTTTCATGCACAGGGTGTAGAGGCCGACAATTGTACGAGAAAGGGTAAGTCTTTAAAAGCAATACGGCCGCCCCTTATACTGTCGCAAACCTCATCTGCGGAGCTCCACCTTGTTGTTGCGTATCTTCTCCCTCGCCTGCCTGCTGGTGCTGGCGGGCTGTACCACCACCCAACCCCAGCGGGATCAGGTCAACTGGCAGCAGGAGCGCGCCCGCCTCGAACGCCTCACACACTGGCAGTTGTCGGGCAAGATGGCCATCATCACCGCCCGCCAGAAGGGCAGCGCCCGCCTCAACTGGCAGCAAAACGGCGACGACTATCGCCTCAACCTCACCAGCCTCATCGGCACCCATATTCTGGAACTCTCCCGCACCGGCGGCGAGGTGACTCTGCTCGACAACGACGGAAAACAGCACCAGAGCCAGGATGCCGAGCTCCTGGTCTATCAGCTCACCGGCTGGCACATTCCGGTGGCCGGGCTGCCTGAGTGGATCAAGGGATTGCCGGGGCAGGCCGAATTCGAGCTCAACCCCGATGCCAGCCTCGCCAGCGTGCGCGACGGCCAGTGGCAGATCGTCTACGGGGACTATCGGGATCAGGACGGCTATCGCCTGCCCCACCTGCTCACCATGACCGGGCAGGAGAGCCGTCTCAAGCTGCAGATCAACGAGTGGACCCTGGCACCATGATGCACGACCAGGCGCCGATCCGCTGGCCCGCCCCGGCCAAGCTCAACCTCTTCCTGCACGTCAACGGCCGCCGCCCCGATGGCTACCACGAACTGCAGACCCTCTTCATCTTTCTCAACCACGGCGACTGGCTCGAATTCGAGCCGATCCCCGGCAGCGACCAGCTCACCTTGAGCCCGGCCATTCCCGGCGTGCCCGATGAACAGAACCTCATCATCCGGGCTGCGCGACTGTTGCAGAGCCGGTTGGCCAGTCCGCAGGGAGCCCATATCCGGCTGGAGAAGGTACTGCCCATGGGCGGTGGCATCGGGGGCGGCTCGTCGGACGCGGCCACCACCCTCGTGGCCTTGAACCACCTCTGGCAAGCCGGCTTGAGTGAAGACGAGCTGGCCGAGCTCGGCGTGCAGCTGGGCGCCGACGTGCCGGTGTTCGTGCGGGGCAAGGCCGCCTTCGCCGAAGGCGTGGGGGAGCGGTTGCAACAGATCGAGGTGCCGGATGCCTGGTACCTGGTACTCAAGCCGGATTGCCATGTGGCCACCGCCGCCGTGTTCCAGGATCCCGACCTGCCCCGCAACACCCCCAAGATGACCCTGGACAATCTGCTGGCAGGAGAGTGGAAAAACGATTGCGAGCTGCTGGTGAAAAAGCGCCACCCCGAGGTTGCCAATGCGCTCGGCTGGTTGCTAGAATACGCGCCGTCAAGAATGACGGGCACTGGCGCCTGCGTCTTTGCTCGATTTGAAGACGAAATGGCTGCTCGGAAGGTGTTGGCAAGAGTGCCGAAAGGCTGGGATGGGTTTGTCGCCAAGGGCGAGAACATATCACCACTCTTCGTCACTTTGCAACAAGTGAGTGATTGGGGTATCGCCAAGCGGTAAGGCAGCGGGTTTTGATCTCGCCATTCCTAGGTTCGAATCCTAGTACCCCAGCCAACTCTCTCCTTGTTGAGGCCGCATCGGGAGGTGTTGACCTCGTCGATGTGTCTTGGGCCAATCTGACGCGATGGCGCTCAAGGTGGATTCCCGTCCACCCACCCTGCGGGTGATGAGACGCCATCCTCGACATCGCCCAGAGACCTTGTCCGTCATCTTGCTAAATCGTTTGCCCCCAAACGATACGGGTCTAAAATCAGACTCCCCACATACTGGATGCAACCCCGAGGTTTCAAACCGTGCCTGACATGAAGCTGTTTGCTGGTAACGCAACGCCGGAACTAGCCCAGAAGATCGCAGATCGCCTGTTTATCAAACTCGGCAATGCTGCCGTAGGTCGCTTTAGCGACGGCGAGATCAGCGTACAGATCAACGAGAATGTACGCGGTGGCGATATCTTCATCATTCAATCCACCTGTGCCCCGACCAACGACAATTTGATGGAATTGATCGTCATGGTGGATGCACTGCGTCGTGCTTCAGCTGGCCGTATCACTGCCGTTATCCCCTACTTTGGTTATGCCCGTCAGGACCGCCGCGTCCGCTCCGCCCGTGTGCCCATCACCGCCAAGGTCGTCGCCGACTTCCTCTCCAGCGTGGGTGTGGACCGTGTGCTGACCGTTGACCTGCATGCCGAGCAGATCCAGGGCTTCTTCGACGTCCCCGTCGACAACGTGTTCGGCAGCCCGGTGCTGCTGGAAGACATGAAGGCCAAGAACCTCGAATCCCCCGTGGTCGTGTCACCGGACATCGGCGGCGTGGTCCGTGCCCGTGCCATCGCCAAGCTGCTGGACGACACCGACATCGCCATCATCGACAAGCGTCGTCCCCGTCCGAACGTCTCCCAGGTCATGCACCTGATCGGCGACGTGGCTGGTCGTGACTGCGTCATCGTCGACGACATGATCGACACCGGCGGCACCCTGTGCAAAGCGGCCGAAGCGCTGAAAGAGCGTGGTGCCAAGCGCGTGTTCGCCTATGCGACCCACCCTGTCTTCTCCGGCACCGCCGTTGAAAACATCAAGAATTCGGTCATCGACGAGCTGATCATCACCGACTCCATCCCGCTCACCCCGGAGATGAAGGCAGTCGGCAAGGTCAAGCAGCTGACCCTCTCCTCCGTGCTGGCCGAAGCGATTCGCCGCATCAGCAACGAAGAGTCCATCTCTGCCATGTTCGAGCATTGATAGACCCTGTCGTGACAAAAACCGCCGAATGGCGGTTTTTGTTTTTTTGGGTGCCTGGTGCCAGCCGCCAGCCTCCACTCGGCAAGAGACGAAAACCTCGGACGAGCCACCCCACCCGAGCCCTTCTGTCCTGCTTTTCCCCGACCTTGCCGCACTTTGGTTGAGTGATCGCCACTCGGCGGCTAGAATATTGCGTCCCATTGCCCCGGGTCATCCGCCCATGGCAAGTAGCGAGTGAAGACATCAAGCGTGACAAGTCAAATCAAACTGATTGTCGGGCTGGGTAATCCCGGCCCCGAATATGCCAAGACCCGCCACAATGCAGGCGCCTGGTATGTGGAGCAACTGGCACGCTGGCACAATGTCAGCCTGCGCGAAGAGCCCAAGTTCTTCGGCCACACCGCCCGCTTCCTGGTGGACGGGCAGGATGTGCGGCTGCTCATCCCGAACACCTACATGAATCTCTCCGGCAAAGCCGTGGCGGCGCTCGCGCGCTTCTACCAGATCGCCCCGGAAGAGATCCTGGTGGCCCACGACGAGCTGGACCTGCCTCCCGGCATCGCCAAGTTCAAGCAAGGGGGTGGTCACGGCGGCCATAACGGCCTCAAGGACATCATCGCCAGGATGGGCAACAACAATAACTTCTTCCGGCTGCGCCTTGGCATCGGCCATCCGGGCGCCAAGGAGCTGGTCGCCGGCTTCGTGCTGACCAAGGCGCCCAGCAGTGAGCAGAGTCTGATCGAGGCCGCGCTGGACGAATCCCTGCGCGCCACCGACATCCTGTTCAAGCAGGACATGACCAAGGCCATGAATCGCCTGCACAGTTTCAAGGCCGAGAAAGTCTAGGCCTTCAGCCTGCATCGCCAGGCAGTTCAAGATGACCGGCCCCTGGCGAGATCCCTCGCCTCGGGGTCAAGCAACACGACACGGGCCGCCCGCGCGGCCCCTTGAAGCATCCATCACGTAAGGTAACAATCCATGGGTTTTAAATGCGGTATCGTGGGCCTGCCCAATGTAGGCAAATCCACCCTGTTCAATGCGCTGACCAAGGCCGGCATCGAAGCCGCCAACTTCCCGTTCTGCACCATTGAGCCGAACACGGGTGTGGTCCCCATGCCGGATCCCCGCCTCGACCAGCTGGCGGCCATCATCAATCCGCAGCGTGTCGTGCCGACCACCATGGAGTTCGTGGACATCGCCGGCCTGGTGGCCGGTGCCTCCAAGGGCGAAGGCCTTGGCAACCAGTTCCTGGCCAATATCCGTGAAACCGAAGCCATCGGTCACGTGGTGCGCTGCTTCGAGGACGAGAACATCGTCCACGTGGCGGGCAAGGTCTCCCCGGCCGACGACATCGAGGTCATCAACACCGAGCTGGCCCTCTCCGACCTGGATGCCTGCGAGCGCGCCATCAATCGCCAGTCCAAGCGTGCCAAGGGCGGCGACAAGGATGCCAAGCTGGAAGTGGAAGTGCTGGAGAAGATCAAGGTTGCCCTGGAAAACGGCCAGATGATCCGCGGCATGAAGCTGGACAAGGATGAGCTGGACGCCGTCAGCCACCTCAACTTCCTGACCCTCAAACCCACCATGTACATCGCCAACGTGGCGGAAGATGGCTTCGAGAACAATCCCTATCTGGATCAGGTCCGTGAGATAGCCGCCGCCGAGAACGCCGTTGTCGTGGTCGTCTGCTGCGCCATCGAGGCGGACATCGCCGAGCTGGACGACGAAGACCGCGCCGAGTTCATGGCGGATCTGGGCATCGAGGAGCCGGGCCTGAACCGGGTGATCCGCTCCGGATACGAGCTGCTCAAGTTGCAGACCTACTTCACCGCCGGTGTGAAAGAAGTGCGCGCCTGGACCATTCCCGTAGGTGCCACCGCCCCGCAGGCCGCTGGCAAGATCCACACCGACTTCGAAAAAGGCTTTATTCGCGCCCAGACCATCGCCTTCGACGACTTTATCACCTACAAGGGTGAGCAAGGCGCCAAGGAAGCAGGCAAGATGCGCGCGGAAGGGAAAGACTACATCGTCAAGGATGGCGATATCATGAACTTCCTGTTCAACGTCTAACCCCATGAGAGGCCAGCATTTGCTGGCCTCTTTTTTATCTGGCCAGAGGCGCGATCTGGGTGCGAATGTCGTAAAAAAAACCAGATTGTTGGGCTTTTGCACGACAGCGGCCAATAACTCGCCAAACGCACCCAAATTCGTTTTTTCAAACAAAAAAAGGGTTGACGCCCCAGAGCCAGATACGCATAATTCCGGCCGCACAGTGACGAGGCAACGACTCACTGGAAGCACGGTTGGCTATGTAGCTCAGTTGGTTAGAGCATCGCACTCATAATGCGGGGGTCACAGGTTCGAATCCCGTCATAGCCACCATTTCTAGTTGGGGTATCGCCAAGCGGTAAGGCAGCGGGTTTTGATCTCGCCATCCCTAGGTTCGAATCCTAGTACCCCAGCCATTTTTTGAATGATGTTTGATGGTCTCTGTCAGGCATCGTCGTTGGGGTATCGCCAAGCGGTAAGGCAGCGGGTTTTGATCTCGCCATCCCTAGGTTCGAATCCTAGTACCCCAGCCATTTTTGAATGATGTTTGATAGTCTCTGTCAGGCATCGCTGTTGGGGTATCGCCAAGCGGTAAGGCAGCGGGTTTTGATCTCGCCATCCCTAGGTTCGAATCCTAGTACCCCAGCCATTTTTATGTTCTCTTCCACCTATGTGGTTGACAACAAACGGCTATGTAGCTCAGTTGGTTAGAGCATCGCACTCATAATGCGGGGGTCACAGGTTCGAATCCCGTCATAGCCACCATGTTTGAAAAACGTTCCTTCAATCATCCGATTGCAAAGAACACTGTTGGGGCATCGCCAAGCGGTAAGGCAGCGGGTTTTGATCTCGCCATACCTAGGTTCGAATCCTAGTGCCCCAGCCATTTTTGCTTGTATTCGACGCAAGTCGTGCACAAGACGGCTATGTAGCTCAGTTGGTTAGAGCATCGCACTCATAATGCGGGGGTCACAGGTTCGAATCCCGTCATAGCCACCATTATTCTTGCGGAAGTGGCGAAATTGGTAGACGCACCAGATTTAGGTTCTGGCGCCCTAGGCGTGAGAGTTCGAGTCTCTCCTTCCGCACCATCGAAAGCAGTACCAAACAGACCAGCTCAGGCTGGTTTTTTTGTATCCGGCGTTTGCCGCTCTTCTTCCCCTCTCCACGCCATCGCACGCCTGCAACGCCACCTCATGACGGCGCAATGCCCTGCTCCGGCGTGATGCCGCCCTTTTCATCTCGCAGAGCGCTGCGGGCAATAAAAAGGCGGCCCGCAGGCCGCCATATCGTTTGCTGTCGTCAGAACGGGAAGAACCAGGGGATGGCGATGACGCTCACCACCATCACCAGCAAGGTGAAGGGCACGCCAATGCGCACGAAGTCCATGAACTTGTAGTTGCCCGGGCCCAGCACCAGGGTGTTGACCGGCGACGAGACCGGCGTCATGAAGGCTGCCGAGGCGGCGATGGCGATGGTCATGGCAAAGGGATAAGGCGATACCCCCATCTGATGGGCCGTCCCCAGCGCGATGGGCGCCATCAGCACCGCCGTCGCCGTGTTGGAGATGAAGAGCCCGATGACGGCACAGAGCGCGAAGAGGCTGGCCAGCATCACCCTGGGGCCCATCTCCCCCACCGCCGAGATGAGCGCGCCGACGATGAGATCCACCCCGCCGGTCTGCTGCAATGCAAGGGCAAAGGGCAACATGCCCACGATGAGGATCAGGGTCGGCCAGTGGATGGACTTGTAGGCACTCTCCAGATCGATACAGCGGAACTTGCCCATCAGCAGGCAGGCGATGAGCGCCGCGATGACGTTGGGCACGGGATCCGTCACCATCAGTACTATCATGACCCCGAGGGCAATCAGGGCGTGGATGGCCTGGCTGCGGGCCGGCGCCATCTCGTCCACTTCCGCAGGCAGGCCCAGCAGCAGAAAATCGCGATGATGGGTCTGCAACTGACGAATGAGGCTCCAGTTCCCCACCACCAGCAGGGTATCCCCCATCTGCAGCGCCTCGTCCACCAGCTTGCCGGTCAGCGCCTCTCCATCCCGGCGGATCCCCACCACGCTCAGGCCGTAACGGGAACGGAAGGTCACCTCGCGGATGCTCTTGCCGAGCAGCCGGGAGCCGGGGATGAGGGAGACCTCCGCCATGCCCACCTCCCGCGCCTGGTCGGAGAAATACTCCCCGCGCAATATCATGGGCTCGAGCCGCGCCTCGCTGCAAAACTCCCGCACGTCCACCTCGGGATCCGACATGTCGATGAGCAGCACATCCTTGGCCTGGAACTCGGTCACCCCGGTGACACTGACCATCACCCGCCTGAACTTGCGCCAGCGCTCCATCCCGATGACGTTGGCCCCGAAGCGGGCACGCAATTGCAGCTCGTCGAGGGTCTGGCCGATCAGGGGGGAGTCGGGCCGGATCGCCAGTCGGCGTGCTCGCCCCGCCAGCCGGTAATCACGGATGAGATCCCGCATGGTGCTGCGTCCCATCTGCTTGCTCTTGCCCTCTTCCCCTTCACGCACCAGACGGTTGCGCATCAGCAGCATGTAGAGGATCCCCATCCCCAGAATGATGACCCCCATGGGAGTGAAGCCGAAGAAGCCGAACCCCTGGATGTCGTGGCGCATCAGTTCACTGTTCACCACCATGTTGGGAGGGGTTGCCACCAGCGTCATCATGCCGCTGATAAGGCCGGCAAAGCCGAGCGGCATCATCAGTCTGCCCGCCGGGATCCCCATCCGGTTCGCCACGCTCAGCACCACGGGGATGAAGATGGCCACCACCCCGGTCGAACTCATCACGGCCCCCAGGGTCGCCACCGCCACCATCAGCAGCACCAGCATGCGGGTTTCGCTGCTGCCGGCCACCTTCACCAGGGCATCTCCCACCTGATAGGCGATGCCGGTGCGCACCAGCCCCTCCCCCACCACGAACAGGGCGGCAATCAGAATGACGTTGGGATCACTGAATCCTGCCAGCGCCTGCGGCAGGGTCAGGGTGCCGCTCAACACGAACAGGATGATGATCAACAAGGCGACCACGTCCATGCGTACCTTGTTGGTAATAAACAGGAGAATGGCACCCACCAGCATGCTGAGCACCCAGATCAACTCGGAATTCACACTTGCTCCTTTTGTTCAACGTCAACCACGGCCGGCCTCGGACGCCATCAGACCACAGAGCCCGTCCCCCTGATTTGTTACATATCAAGAAAGAGGAGGCCGCATCATCTCACATTCAGGTTCAGTTGCGGCCATTTTACCGGACCGTGAACGCAGTCGGTCGCCCTTCACATGTCGGGGTAAAAAGTGCTGCACGCTCCCCCCGCCCCTCCTAAAATGGGCCCGCCGCGGCCTGAGCCGCCCTCTCACTCCTTGCCCTTCGGAGACGACATGACCCAGCACACCCCGGCCTACCCGGCATTCACCTTCTTCAGCCGCTTTGTCGCCGACATCCAGGCTGGCCGAAAGACCATCACCATCCGCGACGAGAGCGAGGCAAACTGGCGGCCCGGCCAGCGCCTGGCCCTGTTCACCAACCCGGAACACCAGCCTTTTGGCACCATTGAAGTCATCTCGGTCAAGGCGGTCGCCTTCGAGGCGCTGAGCGACGAGCACGCCCGTCAGGAGAACATGACCCTCCCCGAGCTTAAAGATGTGATCCGCGATATCTACCCCGCACTGCCGCCCCTCTATGTGATTGAATTCGTGCTGATTGAAGCCTGATTTTGTGAGCTGCCTCAGCTAACGCCGGTTGCGCTCACGGGCCAAAAGCGCACAATGACTGTTTTTATATACAGTCATTGGTGTCTTATGGAAAAACAACTCGAACCGGCCATCGCAGCCATGGTGGCAGACTTCATCGCCGCAGGTCGTCCCAAGGCGAGCCAGCTGAGCTGGCAGGCGCGCCGTGACGGCTACCTTGCCTCTGCCTTGTTGGGCGGTGAGCGGGAAGAGGTGGGCGCCATCGAAGAGTGGCAGGCCGATCACCACGCCATCCGCTGCTATCGGCCCGCAGACAAACCGGCCCCCGCGTATCCGGTGCTGATCTATTTTCACGGCGGCTGTTTTGTCAGCGGGGATTTCGAGACCCACGATCGCCAGATGCGGATGCTGTGCAACCGGGCCAGCGCCCTGATCTTCGCCGTACACACCCGCCTCGCCCCGGAACACACCTATCCTGCGGCTCACGACGATGCGCTGGCCGCCACGCGGGCCATCATGGCCGAGGTGGAGAAATGGCATGGGGATCCGGCACGTCTCGCCATTGCCGGCGACAGTGCAGGGGGTCATCTCGCCCTGATCACCACCTTGCGGCTCAAGGCTGCCAGCGCCCCCTTGCCCAAGGCCCTGCTGCTTCTCTATCCCATGCTGGATGCCCTCTGCGAGAGCCAAAGCTACCGCGATCTCGGTGACGACTACCTCATCACCCGGGACATGCTCGCAAGCGGTTTTCACGCCTACCTGGGCAGCCTGCCCCCCAGCCATCCCGAAGCCAGCCCGCTCCACCATCCCGCCCTGTCAGGATTACCGCCGACCCATATCGTCACGGCGGAATATGATCCGCTGCGCGACGAAGGGGAAGCCCTGTATGGCAAGCTGGTGCAGGCTGGCGTCGATGCCACTTGCCAGCGGCAGCATGGCGTCATTCATGGCTACTTCCAACTGGCGGCCATCAGCCCTGCCGCTCGTCAGCTCATCGACCAGATAGCCATGATGCTCAGAAGACTCTGAGTTGGAACCGGCCCCCATGCCGTGTTAAAAGTGTCTCTTTTGAATCAGAGAGGTAACCCGAGTGTTCGAGATAGCGAGCCTGAAAGAGGGTATGATGCACGGGGTGGAGTTGTTCCAGCTGCTGCTGGAAATCATCTCCATCGCCTGCGTGGTCATCGGCCTTGGCAAGACCCTCTGGCTGGCGGCCAGAGTGCGGGATCACGAGCCCGGCTTTCCCCGTATCCGCCTCTGCTTCGGCAGCTGGCTCATCCTGGCGCTGGAATTCCAGCTCGCTGCCGACATCCTGGCCACCACGGTGGCCCCCAGCAAGGAGGAGCTGGTGCGCCTCGCCATCATCGCGGTCATCCGCACCTTCCTGAACTACTTCCTCGGCAAGGAACTCGATGCTCAGGCCGAGCGCCAGCAACCCGAGCCTGTCAGGTCACCTTCCCGCCCCGACGCCCGATGAGTGGGCTGAGTGGCACAAGGCCACGACACGGAAGGAAAGGCACCTGCCTGATCCCATGAAGAGGGCTCCCCGCGGGGAGCCCTCTTTGTATCCGATAGCAACTATCAGACGTGCTTGCTGGCCAGCTCGTGGCGCTTCAATGCCAGCAAGGTGACCAGCAGGGCGGCGGTGGCGATCAGCGCCATGCCGATATAGGTGGCGCTGAAACCGGGTGCCAGTTCGGCCGGGCTCAGGCTGGCCAGATTGGGGCTGCTGCCTGCCGGCAGGGCGGCATGGAACAACACGGCGCAGATGGCGACACCGACCGCCCCACCCAGCTCCCGGCCGAAGTTGAACAGGGACATGCCGATGCCGCGATCTTCCCGCGGCAGGGCATTTTGCACCACCACCGACAGCGCCGGCAGCACCAGACCCAGCCCCAATCCGGCAAACCCCAGTCCCAGTCTGGCCCAGACGTCGAAGTGGATCTGCCACAGGGCCAGCGCTGCCAGGGCAAAACCTGCCACCACGAAACGCTTGTAGTGACCGGTGCGACCGATGAGCTTGCCGCCGACGAAGGCCCCCGCCGTGATGCAGACCATGAAGATCACCATGATCTCGCCACTGTCACTGGCGCTCATCCCCTTTTGCCACTGCATCTGCAACGGCAGGTAGACCAGCACGGCAAACATCAGCAACTGCGAAGCCAGCGCCAGCAGCACGCTCACCAGATAACCCGGCAGGCGCACCAGGTGGGCCGGCAGTATGGGGTCGTGGGCCCGCAGCTCCACCAGGATCAGCAGCAACAAGGCCGCCCCCAGCGCAGCCGCGAGCCAGACGGCGGGCAAGGCCGCCTCCGGCGAGAGCAGCAACAGGGTGAGGGTGGTGACCGTGATGAGCAGTGCCGCTCCCTTCCAGTCGAAGCGGCTGTAGCGGCGCACATTGAGGTGACCCAGATTGCGGTTCACCAGCCAGAGGGCGATAGCGCCGAGCGGCAGATTGATCCAGAAGATCCAGCGCCAGCTGAGCTGCTCGGTAAAATAGCCACCGAGCAGCGGGCCTGCGATGCTGGAGACCGCATAGACCGCCGAGATATACCCCTGATACTTGCCCACCTCCCGTGGCGGAATACAGTCGGCGATCACGGTAAAGGCGAGTGCGATCAGCCCCCCGCCCCCCAACCCTTGCAGCACGCGGGCGGCCAGTAGGGTTGGCAGATCCTGGGCCAGGGCGCAGGCCACTGATCCCGCCAGAAACAGGCCGATACCGATGTTGAGCATGCGTACCCGGCCGAACATGTCGCTCAACTTGCCATAGATGGGCAGGGCCGCTGTGGCCGCCAGCAGATAGGCGGTCACGACCCAGGTGAGGGCGGCACCGGCGTTCAGCTCAACCCCTATGATGGGCAAGGGGGTGGTGACGATGCTCTTTTCCAGTGAGCCCAGGGCGATCACCAGGGCCACGCTCGAGAAGACGGTTTTGGGGGACATAGGCAGGCTCGCTCATGTGAGATATCGGCACAGGGGGTGCAAGGCACATTATTGTCTCATAAATCATTAGCCGATGGTCAAAACCACTGCCAACCATGATGAAGGTCGCGACATCTGCGAGCCGGATCTGCTAGGGTGAGTCTTTGCCGAAGAGGACGCCCCCCATGCCCCAGTCATCCCCCTGCGATCATCACCAGAGTGAACAGCCCCGATTCGACGAGTACGACGCCCTGATCTTCGACATGGATGGCACCCTGGTGGACTCCATGCCTCTGCACCTGGATGCCTGGGAAATCACCAGTGCCGAGTTCGGCCTGCCGTTTGATCGGGCACAGCTCAACGAGTACGGCGGCATCCCCACCCGCAAGATAGTGGCCATGCTGGCACAGCAGCACGGGATGACCATCGACGTGGAAGCCTTTGCCCGGCGCAAGGTGGCCCTCTACCTGGCACGGATCGACGACGTCCGGGTGTTTCCCGCCATGTGGGAGCTGGTCAGGCAGTACCACGACAAGGTGCCCATGGGCATAGGTACCGGCTCAACCCGGGAACATGCGGCGCACATCCTGCGTCAGACCGGGCTCGATGCCTTCATCTCCGTGCTGGTGAGTGCCGATGATGTGGTCAATCACAAGCCCCACCCGGACACCTTCCTGAAAGTGGCCGAGCAGCTCGGCGCCAACCCGGCCAACTGCCTGGTGTTTGAAGACACCCGGATAGGCATTCAGGCGGGCAAGGCCGCCGGCATGACCACCTTGCTGGTCGATCAGGGCACACTTTACCCGCGCTAGTATGGGTAAACGTTCCTGACCACCAATAGAAACGCCTCTACAAAGGAGGCGCTTCTATATCTCGAATCATTAGCTTGATGTTCTCAAGGCCATGTGATGCGGATGATACCTAGACCTGTGCTCATTGTACCCATACAACTTTTATATAGGTCAATCGACATTTTATTTAAGGCCCTGCTTTCGCGATGATATACCAGTCATCTAAACTGTCATATCTAGGTACGTCTTATACCCCATCCTTCTGGCAGTATTAGTGGGTTAGATAAAAAAATCTATCCAGACTAACTTTCTCCATGACATAGTCACGACCAAAAATAACTTCACACCACCACACGCACTATAAAATGCGTCTAAATCCCTGGGAAATAATGAGTATTTTAATGTTCATCAAACCAGATAACCTCAAAACGTTCCCTTACGTTTTCGTCAACCACTCAGAAAACTGCTTCTCGTTATGAAAGGTTGATGGTTCATCATTCCATCACGAAATTCTATAATACCTAAACAACTCTGCAAGCTTACCTTTTGAGTACTCACCTCTCTGACAAAACTGGCTTTCAATTACTTCCCTATTCTCGACAAGAGCATTCGGCACTTCAGTTGTTTGGCTTTTGCTTGCAAGACCAATAATCGTTTGCAATATTTCGCAAGCGGTAGACTCATCATCTTCCCTGATTAAAAATTCGATAGTTTCACTTATAAAACAAAATGCTTCAGATGGACTCATTTTGCCGATGGCATCATCTCTAAACTTTTCAAAAAACCACTCATCCTCTATAGAGCCTGAGTTCCAATGCTGAATAGCCTCATTCAGTGCATCACGATATGACATAATCAACCCCTAATTTTGACACCACCCAAAAATCCTGACATCACATTTAAGAAGAGTTCAAATTTTCCAAGATCATTATCTATACTTATGAAAATATTAAACCATAAATCAATGCACTTCTGCATACTCTCTTCACAAAATCTCGACTACCCACATGGTCAAGATTTTAGATCTGCCCATATCTCTGTATAAAAACTCGCACATCTGGTACCCACAAAGGTGAAGTCCGTCACCATACCTTTCTTATTTATTATATCAGTACACTGCTCTCGTCCTTGACTCTCTTATAAAGTTACGCAACTAACACCTTCACCATCTCTGGCGTCCCTATTCCGACGAACCCTGACTCTGGATCATCAAAGGCACCAACCATTTTAAGAACCAGACCATTACTTTTAACAATCTCGCACAATAACCTTGTATCTATCAATTCACTAGCATTCCATCCTCTGCATATTAACGCATTAACTTCAAACTCTTCTGGCACAGCAATAAGATAGGAGCATGATTCCTCCTCCATCAAACTCACCACTGATTCAATTGACAACTCAGATAATTGAGCAGCACCAAATAACTTCAACTTTCCATCTGATTCTACTAGCTCTTCCAAAAAGTCAGCTGCGTGGCTTATCTCTACCCCTCGTTCCTTTAATCTCTTAAAAAGTTTATTGTGTCTTATAATCCGTGTATCACTTTGCCAAACTGAGTCACCAACAACACACCACAACTTAAATCCAGGTATTTTTTTAACAAAAAGACTAAAAATAAACCTTAAAACTATAATTCGCGCTTCAAGGCGATTTCGAGAAGAAATCTGCCATCGAACGGCAGCTACCTTCAAATTAACCATTTGAGAAATTTCACTGAGATTGTACGTTTCGTTTTCTCTTGAAACGTCCAACGTGCATACAACATTAATATTAGTCACCAATGTCTTCACCAGCCTTGTCATTCAAGTGGGCCATCTATTGTCATGATCGCCATGGGTCCTGTTCATGACCTACAGTATTATCACTGATTTTACCGTTCTGGTATTTATTCCAGAGCCTAAATCTCATGTTGCAACGCACCTTCTTTGCAACCCTCGTCACCTCCTATGTAATGCTGGCAACGTTAGCAGCACTCGCCGTTGATCCGGTAGCCTTGGTGTTGATTTTGACACTCACATCAACATTAATAGAATATTACTCTATGAGGAATCATATATAAAATCATGATGTATCCGACATTACCAATGTGCACCTATAATATACATAGACCGTATCAAACATTGTTAAATACATCCAGATGATAGTCACCGGTTTCTTCCCAAGCATAAGGGAAAATAGCGTGACTCCCTCGACTCAAAATTACTTTTATGGCATCGACTACATTTAGGTTGAAAGTAGATGTTTTAGTTTCTCTAGATATAAGAGACGACAATTCATCTATCAACAGAGTAAAATCACCATCATGAACGGTCTCTTTAACGATTTCTTTTGAAAACAAAATACCACTTTCACTCTCAGATATAAAATTCAATATGAATTGAGCATTTTCCCGCGTTAGCCTAACGACACCATAAAAGATTACGTAATTATCACTAAAAACTGTTCTCTCGAGAATAAAGCTCAATGGTTGTCCATCAACAAGTTTATTTATCGACCTACTTAGTCCATTGTATCGCACAATACGAGAGTCCAATCTCCAAGAAGGGCTAACGATAAAACAGTATATATCTATTTTTTTAGAAAGATATTTATCCTCTATATAATTAAATATTATAGGTGCAGAGTCTTTCCATGCCGAATAACTCTCACCATTTACATAGATTTTAGTAACACTTACAGTGTCTTTCAGAGACGACTTGTCAAACCGATTAAACTCATAGTCATCATCACTCACCATACAATGATCACAAAAAAGTTTATTCATAGTGTTAATATTCATGATAGTTACTCATTAACCCCTTACCACCATTATTTAAATACGCTTCTTTATATCCACTTACATCGGATAAATTATGGTCTTCGGGATGATATTGAACTTTATAACTGTCACCAAAGTCATACTCTATCGCCGTTCTTCTCGTACCTAACTTATCCGCGGGAAGACCTTTAAATGGGTTAAATGTGTTTGCGATGTCGGTATTTTTGCACCTCTTTTAGTAGCTCGAAAGGTCTGTCTCTTTGGCTTAAGCCGCTTTACATCCTTGGGATGTCGAATTTTTTCCCCCCGCAGCACCTTCTGTCTTGGTGGCAACTTTAGCAGCACTCGCCGTTGATCCGGTAGTCTTGATATCGATGAAACCAATATGAAGCATCTTGGCTCCTGAATCCAGCCTTGGAAGAGGGAAACTCTGCGATATGGCGATATGGATATGAGATTTACGATCAGGGATTACTTGTATTTTTCCATCCCCTCCCTTTACAACAGGATTTTCAGTGAAGTGTGAGAAAGAGTGATTCAGCAAGCTGCATATTAAAAACATCAAAGATATGAGCTTTAATAACTACAGGTTAATATCATCAAGAATTCTTTGAAGCTTATCGGGATCAGCAGCATTACCAAAATAATACTCTTTTCCTCCGTCAGCTTTAAATTCTTCAGGAGTTTTCATTTCATAAAGGACATCATATTTTCCTGACAATAAATCCTCCAACCCATCGGCATCATTCCAAGTTGATACTCTGATGTATGGACCTGAATCATCGTTGATCAATACAACTATTCGCTCACCTGTTTTTGAATCAATCATAGCCTTACCAATCAATACTCTTAAACCAACCTAGTTCTTCCTGGGCTGGGGCTATTTTCGTACTAAAACATCTTAATTCCGTTTAGGTCTTGTACGATCTGGTTTTTAGGAATTTACTTCCGTTTCTTTAACACGAGTTTTTGTCATATCGAACTCAGAGCCATCTTTGTATGTAATCTTAACTCCAAGCTCACCTGGTTGACCACCTAATAGAATTGTATTTTTTGTGTATGGAGATGGTATTCACCTGACAGTTGCCCACAAAAGGGAGTGGTCATACGGCTTCAAACCGGATAACAAAACGGTACCCCTACCGTGTTATCCGGAGTCACCGTATGACCACCAACGAGAAAGTAGCACGTCGTAAACTCAGCTTGCTAGAGCTCGCCAAAGAGCTCAATAACGTCAGCAAAGCCTGCAAGCTCATCGGCTACAGCCGCCAGCAGTTCTACGAGATTCGCCGTAACTACCAGACCTATGGGGCTGAGGGCTTGCTCGACAAACTCCCCGGCTGCAAAGGGGCGCATCCCAACCGGGTCGCTCCCGAGATTGAGCAGGCCATCCTCGATTACTCCCTCACCAGACCAACCCATGGCCCGCTGCGGGTCGCGCAAGAACTGGCTCTGCAAGGCATCAACGTCAGTGCGGGCGGTGTGCGTGGCGTGTGGCAACGTCACGACTTGCTCTCCAAGCATGACCGCTTGTTGCGCCTCGAGAAAACCCACCGGGAGCAGACCATTGAGCTCAATGACGAGCAGATCCGCCTGCTCGAGCGCTTCAGCCCCGAGTTTCGCGAACGCCAAATTGAGGTTCACTACACCGGGGAACTGGTGGCGGTCGACACCTTCTTCGTCGGCGCACTCAAGGGGGTGGGCAAGGTGTATCTGCAAACCGTACTGGACTGCTACAGCCGCCACGCCTGGGGACGGCTCTACACCAGCAAGCTGCCGGTGACCTCGGTCCATGTGCTCAACGAAACGGTCCTGCCGTTCTTCGAGGCTCACGAGGCGCGGGTCTATACCATCCTGTCGGACAACGGGCGCGAGTTCTGCGGGCGCCCTGACCATCACCCCTACGAGCTGTTCCTGCAACTGGAGGGGATTGAGCACCGGACCACCAAGGTACGCAGGCCGCAGAGCAACGGCTTTATCGAGCGGCTACATCGCACCCTGCTGGATGAACACTTCCGTATCAAGGGGAGGACAACCTGGTATGAGTCGGTAGAGCAGATGCAGACAGACCTGGACAGCTATCTGGATCACTACAACACCCAGCGGCCACATCAAGGCAGGATGATGGAAGGACAGACTCCCTACAGCATGTTCAAAAAGGGTCTGAAATTGATACCGAAGGAAGTGCGCACTAAAGTAGCGTAAACAAGACACCGGTTTGAGGCCGGTGTCAGGTGATAACTAGATCTGTACAAACCAGATTTTCAACTACACCCAACCAACTCGATTCTCGCTTCCTAGAATAGGAAACGGAGGCATCTTGCCATAATCGCAGTGATCTTTCTTTTCGTGAACTACTTTAGTGATAGCTATATCTGCACAATCATCGTAACTCTTTACAATGTCATTTAATCGGAGGTTACATCTCCAATATCAAACAGACCTAATTCTTTCTTATCCTTTGATTGATACCGAACAGTCGTTTTGTCACCCCATCTAATATCACCAATACGAGCATTAAATAAAAACTCATCCGGTTCTTCAGAGAAAAGGTGTTCATTAAGAAGCTCTTTACCATCATTATCTTTTATCACAATGAAACAGTTAAACGCTTCTTCATCATGACTTCCCACCAACTCAGCTGACATGCTTTTATTCCGACTTAACTTACGTTTTATTGTGTATAAATTCACAAAATTTTCTCGAACAACCATCTCGTACGCTTCATGAAAGGGGCTCTTCGGCCATCCTTCCATATCGCACAATGAAATAAGTGAGCTGTATAGTGCATCAAGAAGAAACCTTTTCTTGGCGATTATATTCAACCCCTCAAAATAGTCAAAATCGAACGTCTTATAATACTTAATCACTGAGCTACTTAACTCAGTGGTACCAACTCTTTCATCTGGCCCACAAAGTTTTACAACAACCCTATAAACACCATCTGTTTCTATAGGATCAAAGTGGCGCTCAAAATGGGCGCAAACACATCTGCTGAACAGCGTGAACTTTCGTGCCAAACCAAGTTCAAGTTTAAATGCCCACAAACTAAATTCTGTCAGTTTCATATCCATACAAACCTATATTGTTTGGCCTTTTTTGATCTGGCAGTTCATACTCTGGTTGGCGAATGCCTTCTTCAAAGTGGATTTTTCCTTCCTTGGATATTACTCCAAATTCAGTTGATGAGCCATCATCTTCAAGTTGATAATTGACTCCATGGGAAGCACTACTTTCATTAAGTCACTGACCGATGATGTCTTTCTTTTCACTATCGGTGTCCGCATTCTGAATCAGATAGAGAAACTGATTTTAAGTACTCATAATCGCATCTCAGTGTACTTCTTTTCAACTCAGCTGATTTCTCTTCCTTGACTGCAACACTAGTAGCCTCCCCAGCAAGCAGGTACGAAGGGGGCTGGCATCATCACGGTTATTCTTATTTTCCGAACAACGTCATTGACAAGATTTCTGATACCAGTTCGAGTGTTGGCAACATGCTCAGCAGATAATCGGCAAGATAAGATTGTGAGCAATCTTGACATACATAACTTTTCTTCCGGGTTGTAAGCTACCCTCAAAAAAAATGCATGAATATCATTCATGATTGATTACTCAAGATAACACTTCCATCACCTGTTCTCGGGTATGGGTGTAGTGACGTTTATTAGCAAACCACATTTTCTTTAGCGTTGGAATATCCAATAAGGAAGTCAGATCTCCATCTTCAATGGTTGTGTCCCCTATAAAGATGATACTTTCTAATGATTGGCTGTGTGCAAGTGGCCTCAAAGATTTAACTGTCCCACAGTCAGTTAATACAATCTCTTTGAGGTTTTTTAGCTCACTCAAAATAGCTATATCATAAACTCTTTTACAGTTTTCAATTTCTACAATCTCTATCTGCTGACACTTATCTATGCCTGAAAGATCTTCTAGCTTAGGACAGTCGGCCAAATCTAGAATGGATAACGAGCTAAGTTCCTCTATTCCTGACAATGATTTTATTTTTTTGGAGGTTAGTTGTAGACGTCTTAATAAAGACATTCTATTAAGTTTTTTCAAGTTTTCTGAAGGATAGTTAACAATATTTAGCAGATTCAATTCATCACAAGAGAAAATCGTCTTCGCTTTAGGCCTCCAAAAAAGCTTAAGTACTTTTAATTTTTTTAGTTTGGAAAAATCAGGAGCCTTCGTAAACTCACACTGTAATCCTAAATATTCAAGATTACTGATAGACTCTAATGGAGTGATATCCTTGACACCCCAAGAATAAATTTCAACGCCAGAAAGAGAAGGCAAGTAATTTATAAATGAAATGTCACTTCCATTCCAGCCTGCGGATTGACTTAAACGGAGCACTGAAATATTTTCTTTATCGATTATTGATTTAAAACTATCCGACCAAGGAGCTGTCAAGACAAGGCAACGTCCCATTCCATTTTCAACCTCATCGATGAAATATTTTTCATTATTTATCAGGGGATTAGCTCCTATTTATACCAATGGGGTAAATATTGTTTGATACGTTTTGGAGAAATGGGCAAACATACCACCCACGGTTCTTAATTCGATGTTCCTCCGCCTACTCTTCATCTATCTTCCAAGTAAAATTCTGTAACATGAACATATTGATTACAGCCTAGCTAACTTTTACACTTATCTTAATAATCATAGGACTTAACAAATACTTATCGAAATATCAACTGACTCGAATCAATCATAATAGCCATTTTCAAAGACGATAATACTTTCAGCAGGTAATGATGTGTTGTCATCCGCATCAGGAGCGTATGCGCCAATACCCAACACATGGGATGTTAGCGAATCAGACTCTACTTCTAGATCTTTGTCTTTATCTGAAAGATACGTGATCAAGTCCTTGAAATGAATTTTTAGCAAGTCCATTTCTTCGAACTCTGGAACCGCTGGTTCAGTAAACTCTATCGCCTCCAAAACGCCAGAGGCGTTGTAATATGCGAACACGCCTAAATTCTCAAAGTAATCACATGGGAACACATACTCCTCCGTTCTTTTAAAAGAATCAAATACTTCCCCTAATAATAATCTCACTTGGTCAGGAGTCATGCCAAACTTGATTTTCCCTGCCCCCACAAAGGGGGAAATTAAAAATCGCATAAAATACTCTCACTTAAAAATCAGTCACATGCTACAGACACATTTCAGCATTTCGTTCTGGCATCATCTCTTTAATGGAGTATTTCAATGATGTATATCAAATGACTTTATTCATTCTTTTGGGCAAGCGCTTAGCCCGACAGGGCACTACACCACAGCAATAATTTGACCGTATTTAATCCAAAATAAAAACGCCCCAGGCGGGGCGTTGTTTTCATGGCGGCCATTACATGGCGTTGGTGGATTCGAAGATCTTGTCGGCCGACGCTTCGACGAAGCCAGGGTAGAGCACGCCGTCGGCCTGCGGGTAGCGCAGGGCAAACTCGTAAAAGCAGCTCGGGATGGTGCGCACGCCGTCGCTGAAGGGCACCTCGGCCTTGTCTGCCATGGTGGAGGATTGCTCCAGCATCACCTCGGGATCGCCCTTCACCTCGCCGCCAACGGTGTTGAGCACGAAGCCTGCCGCCTTGAGCGCCGCATTCACCTGCTGGATGGTGTCGAAGTCCTTCAGGCGGTTGATGTTGACGGTGAAGTGGTTGGCACGATAACCCCAGGCGGCCATCCAGGCGGCATACTCGCTCTCTGCCAGCAGGGTCTGGTAGTCGGTGTGAGAGACCTGCCAGGGCGCGCCGGCGTAGAGGAAGGCCGGGGTGTCGGTGAGGTGATCGGGTACCTGATCCACCAGCTTGTGGATGATGGCCTGGGCACCTTCGGAGAGCTCTTCCACCTTCAGCTCGCTGATGAACACCTTGGGCGCATCAGGATCTTTATGCTCGAAGTGTTTGGCATAGAGCTTCTTGGCCTTGAACACATACTCGCCCTTCTCTTCGTACCCCAGGGCGCGGAAGTGGGCCGCCAGTTTCTCGAGACCGAGCTTGGGCAGGTTGTAGGTCCGAAACGCCACGTGATCGTTGATGATGGGGGCACCGCCGCCCAGCAGTTGATGAACCTTGTGAGCACTGGGGGTGACCTGAATGTAGTTGTCCCACAGATGGCCAAACAGGGTGTCGATATCCTTTTGCATCTCTCTTTCCTTTGATTGCGGGTACAGACAGGGGCACCTGTTCAGTGCCCCTCTTTTATTTTCTTGTTATCAGAAGGTCAGACCGGGAGACAGCTGATCCGGCATAGCAGCCTTGCTGTCTTCGACGGAGGCGACCGGGTAAGCACAGTAGTCGGCGGCGTAGTAGGCGCTCGCTCTGTGGTTACCAGAGGCACCGATGCCGCCAAAGGGCGCGGCACTGGAGGCACCCGTGATGGGCTTGTTCCAGTTGACGATACCGGCACGGATGCGCTTGAAGAAGTGGTTCCAGTCCGCTTCATTGTCACCGAGCAGGCCGGCCGAGAGACCGAAGCTGGTGGCGTTCGCCTTCTCGATGGCCGCATCGAAGTCGTCGTAGCGAATGAGCTGCAGCAGCGGGCCGAAGTACTCCTCATCCGGCAGCGCGCTGACCGCGGTCACGTCTATGATGCCCGGGGAGACAAAGCCGGTGCCCGCTTCCAAGTGCTTGAGGGCAAGCAGGCTTTCACCACCGAGGCGCTGCAGGTTGGCTTGCGCCTCGACCATGCCGAGTGCGGCCTTCTCGCTGATCATGGCGCCCATGAACGGCTGCTCGGCGGCGTCATAGAGGCCGACCTTGATCTGGCCGACCACCTCCACCAGGCGCTTGACCAAGGCATCGCCCCGCTCGCCGCGCTCGACAAACAGACGGCGCGAGCAGGTGCAGCGCTGACCGGAGGTAATGAAGGCGGACTGCACGATGGCATGGACGGCGCCGTCGATGTCGCTCACATCTTTCACGATCAGCGGGTTGTTACCACCCATCTCCAGTGCCAGGATCTTGCCCGGCTGGCCGGCAAACTGCTGATGCAGGAAGTGGCCGGTACGGGAGGAGCCGGTGAAGAAGAGGCCGTCGATGTCCGTATTGCCCGCCAGCGCCTTGCCGGTGTCGACCTCCCCCTGCACCAGGTTGAGCACCCCCTTGGGCAGCCCCGCCTCCTGCCACACCTTGACCATGGCTTCAGCCACCATGGGGGTCAGCTCGGAAGGCTTGAACACGACCGCATTGCCGGCGATGAGCGCTGGCACAATGTGGCCGTTGGGCAGGTGGCCCGGGAAGTTGTAGGGGCCGAACACGGCCACGACGCCATGGGGCTTGTGGCGCACGAACGCCTTGGCGCCCGGCATGGGGTTTTCCACCGTACCGGTACGCTCGTCATGGGCACGGATGGAGATGGCAATCTTGCCCTGCATGGCCGCCACTTCAGTGCGGGTCTCCCACAGAGGCTTGCCGGTTTCACGGGCGATGGTCAGGGCCAGCGCCTCCTTGTGCTCGCCGAGCAGGTCGGCATAGCGGCGCACGATGGCAAGGCGCTCTTCAAGGACCAGATCGGACCAATGGTAGAAGGCCGTGCGGGCCGCCTTGACGGCAGCATCCACCTGGGACTGGCTTGCCGCCTCACCACGCCAGATCACCTCGTTTTTGGCCGGGTCGATGGATTCGAACGGCTTGCCTTCACCGGCCAGCCACTGGCCATCGATAAACTGGACTAAAGACATCATCAATTCACTCCCTGTGGGTACGCAGGCCGCCTCGGCAGCCTGTCTCAATGCTGTGCTGCGGGGCGGGTCAATCCAGATCGACGACGCGCACCATGTCGCCATTTTCCACCTTGAGGGCGGCCGCCATCTTGGGCGGAATGATGGCTTCGTGCTTGTCCAGATCGACCCGGATGTTGCCGTAGCAGGCGCGGTATTGCTCGAACCTGGTGTTGCAGATGAGGTAGGTATGGCCACCGATGGGCTCACCCACCAGCACCGCCAGCTTCTGGCTGCGGCGCACGCTGCGAATGTTCTTCACCTCGCACTCGACGGTGGGGCCGGCGTCGAAGATGTCGACATAACCGCGATTCACGAACCCCTCATCCTGCAGCATCTTGAGGGCAGGCCGGGTCTTTTCGTGGGTCTTGCCGATGACGGCGCGCGCCTCGTTGCTCAGCAGATTGACGTAGATGGGGTACTTGGGCATCAGCTCGGCGATGAAGCGCTTCTTGCCGATGCCAGTCAGATAGTCGACGGTGGGAAAATCCATCGAGAAGAAATGTTTTTGCAGCCACTCGTAGAAGGGGCTGTGGCCGTTGCCATCGGAGACACCACGCATCTCGGCAAAGACGGTACTGTCAAACAGCTCGGGGTGTTCGGCCATGAACAGGAAACGGTGCTTGGAGAGCAGACGGCCGTTGAGCCCCTCGCGAGCGCATTCACGCAGAAACAGGGTGCAGAGCTCGGAATTGCCGGTGTAGTCGTTGGAGAGGGTGAGGGTTTCCACGACATTGTAGATGCCGAGCTTGGGGGAGGAGTGCACCACCTTGCCGATGTGATAGTTGTAGAACGCCTGGGACAGGCCGACCGCCGCGTCGATGGCGCAGGTACCGACCATCTCCCCGGTCTCCAGATCCTCGGCCACGAAGAAATAGAGGCACTCGCCCTTGCCGGCGGGCTTGTCCAGGAAGGTCTGAGTCGAGGCATCGATCTTGCGTTGCAGCAGCTCGTCGTTGACCGGCAAGGATGTCATGCCGGTGCCGGATTCGATGGCACAGGTCTTGAGGCCGGCGAAGTCGCGCTGCTCGATAGGACGGATAACCAACATAAATGACAACTCCCTTTCATTGACGACAGGTGGGGTCCCGGCTCCTGCCGGGAGGGCTCCCCACCTCAATTTGGATCAGGCGTTGACCACCTGAGCGACCGCTTTCTCGAACCGTGCCAGCCCTTCCTTGATGTCCGCTTCCGGGATCACCAGGGAGGGGGCAAAACGCACCACGTTGGTACCGGCAACCAGCGCCATCAGGCCCTGATCGATGGAGGCGAGCAGGAAGTCTCGGGAGCGGCCCTTGAAGTCATCGTTGAGCACGGCGCCCAGCAGCAGGCCCTTGCCGCGCACTTCGCTGAAGCAGTGGTACTTGGCGTTGATGGCTTCCAGCCCTTCGCGGAACAGCTGCTCGCGCTGCTTGATGCCGCTCAGCACTGCCGGGGTGTTGACCACGTCGATCACCGCCTCGGCCACGGCACACGCCAGCGGGTTGCCGCCGTAGGTGGAGCCGTGAGTGCCCACTTTCAGGTGGGAGGCGATCTCGGTGGTGGTCAGCATGGCCCCGATGGGGAAGCCGCCGCCCAGCGCCTTGGCGCTGGTGAGGATGTCCGGGGTGATGCCCAGACCCATATAGGCAAACAGCTCGCCGGTACGACCGACACCGGATTGCACTTCGTCATAGATCAGCAGGGCATTGTGCTTGTCGCACAACTCGCGCACACCCTTGGCAAACTCGTCGGTGGGGCTGATGATGCCACCCTCGCCCTGCAGCGGCTCCATCACCACGGCGCAGGTGTTGTCGGAGATGACGGCAGCCAGCTCCTCCAGGTTGTTGTAGGCGACGTGGGTGATGTCGGCAGGCTTGGGACCGAAGCCATCGGAGTAGGCAGCCTGGCCACCCACGCTGACGGTAAAGAAGGTACGGCCGTGGAAGCCCTGGTGGAAGGCGATGATCTGGGTCTTGTGGGCCCCGAACTTCTCGATGGCGTAGCGGCGGGCCAGCTTGAGGGCCGCTTCGTTCGCTTCGGCGCCGGAGTTGCAGAAATAGACCTTCTCGGCGAAGGTGGCGGCGACCAGTTTCTTGGCCAGGCGCAGGGCCGGCTCGTTGGTCATCACGTTGGAGAGGTGCCACAGCTTCTCACCCTGGGATTTCAGGGCCTCGACCAGTTTGGGATGGCAATGGCCCAGACCATTGACCGCGATCCCGCCCGCGAAATCCACATACTCGCGGCCTTCCTGATCCCAGACACGTGACCCCTCGCCGCGCACCGGGATGATTTTGGCCGGCGCATAGTTGGGAACCATCACTTCATCAAACACTTCACGTGTCACTGCCAACAACTCTGACATATTGCTCTCCTGCTATCTCGCGGCAGAATAATCCACCGCCCAAAAGTTAAATCCGTGTAAACGTGGCGGAATTATCACAGAAAAAAAGTAAAAAGTCTGTAACTTAACCGCCTATAAGGAACAATGTTCGATTGCCTTTGAGATTTTAGGCAACCGCATTGCATAACGGCTCAGGGGGTGTTGGCAAGAGATAATTTGGACAGGGAGGAGGGTGAATAAAGTCTCAGGGAAATTTTTTTTTGCCTCATGACGGTTTTGAGACAGACATCGCAATTTTTTTCAGGAAACGGCCAAAAAGTTGGCCAGCAACTGGTGCCCCTGTTCGCTCAAGATGCTTTCCGGATGGAACTGCACTCCCTCCAGCGCCAGTGTTTTATGCCGCAGCCCCATGATCTCGTCCTGGCTGCCGTCGGCATGTTCGCTCCAGGCGGTGACCTCGAAACAGTCGGGCAGCGACGCCGCCTCCACCACCAGAGAATGATAGCGGGTCACCCGCAGCGGGTTGTTGAGCCCCTTGAACACCCCCTCCCCTTTGTGACGGATGAGAGAAGTCTTGCCGTGCATCACCTGACGGGCACGCACCACCCGGGCACCAAAGGCCTGTGCCAGCGACTGATGGCCGAGACAGACACCGAGGATGGGGATCTCGCCGGCAAAACGGGAGATGGCGGCCAAAGAGATGCCCGCCTCGTTTGGCGTGCAGGGGCCGGGAGAGATCACCAGATGACGGGGGGCAAGCCGGGCTATCTCCTCCAGGCTCAGCTCATCGTTGCGCCTGACCACCACCTCTTGCCCCAGAGCGCCGAAGTATTGCACCAGGTTCCAGGTAAAGGAGTCGTAGTTGTCGATGAGTAGCAGCATGCAAACACCCTGGGAATAAGACAGAGACGGTGATCGGACAACCCGTTGCGAGCGCGGGCAGACAAACGCCGCGCATTCTGGCATGTCTCTTTGCGTTAATAAACCGGCGATCACCTCACCTGCTGTGCAGTCTGTTCGCTCTTCAATGGCGATCCGGGCCTGTCGACCCCACCCGGCGGTGGGCCTGTCCCCGACCGAGCAGCATCAGCCGCTCCATGTCAGGATGGCTAGGTAAAAGAGACGGGAGGCGACCGGGAAAAGGGCACAGGACGTGACAGGCAAATGGGAAGGAGTCACCTTGGCAAGGGCAGGCAACGGACCTCAGCGGTCCAGATAGCGGCCCTGTTCCAGTTCCCGTTCCCGCTGGCACTCGGCCAGATAGATGGCAGCCGCGATGGCCGGGGTCTTGTGGTGCTTGTCGATGGCGTTGGAGACCATCAACTGCAAGGTATTGAGGCTCTTGGCCTTGCGAAACTTGCGCAGCCAGTGACCCTTGTCACCCAACTCTTCACTCAGGGTTTGTGATTCGACAGACATGCTTTCTCTTGGGGCAAAGCCCGTGTTTGACATTGGGGAGGTTGCGACAAACCGGAAGGTGTAAAACAAAGAAAGCCAGGCATCCACCCAGCTCTCTTCTACTACACCTTCCCAGTATGTCAGGCTCGAGGAACGAAGCCGACGACATCATATACGCTGATCAGGGTTTTTTCAGCCCTTTCACGCGCCTTTTGTGCGCCAGCCGCCAAAATGGCCTGCAGATGGGCCTCATCCTGACGCAGCTCGCGGAAGCGCGCCTGGATGGGTTCCAGCAAGGCGACCACGGCATCGGCCGTTTCACTCTTGAGGTGGCCGTACATCTTGCCTTCGAAGTGTTGCTCCAGCTCCGGGATGGAGCGGCCGGTCACACCGGACATCAGGGTCAGCAGATTGGAGACCCCCGGCTTGTTTTCAGGATCAAAACGCACCACGGCCGGCTCGTCGGAGTCAGTCATCGCCCGCTTGATCTTCTTGACGATCTGCTTGGGATCTTCCAGCAAGCCGATGAAGTTGGCCTCGTTGTCGTCGGACTTGGACATCTTCTTGGTCGGGTCCTGCAGGCTCATCACCCGGGCCCCTTCGGTCGGAATGAAGGGTTCCGGCAGGGTGAAGACTTCGCCATAGAGGTTGTTGAAGCGGGTGCAGATGTCGCGGGTCAGCTCCAGATGCTGCTTCTGGTCATTGCCAACCGGCACCTGATTAGCCTGATAAAGCAGAATGTCGGCCGCCATCAGCACCGGATAACCGAACAGGCCGACGTTGACGTTGTTCTCGAAACGGGCGGACTTGTCCTTGAACTGGGTCATGCGCGACAGCTCGCCCATCTGGGTGTAGCAGTTCAGGATCCAGCCGAGCTCGGCGTGCTGGGGCACGTGGGACTGGATGAAGACGGTGCTCTTGGCCGGGTCGATGCCCACCGCCAGATAGAGGGCGGCTGCGTCGAGGCACGCCTTGCGCAAGGCGGCCGGATCCTGGCGGGTGGTGATGGCGTGCAAATCGACGATGCAATAGAGGCAGTCGAAGTCATCCTGCATGCTGACCCACTGACGCAGGGCGCCCATGTAGTTGCCGATGGTCAGCTGGCCCGAGGGTTGGGCACCGCTCAATACGATTGGTTTAGTCATCAGAGTAGTAATCCTTGTTATCCGCCAGCCCGGTCTGGATCAGACCAGCAGGGCGTCGAGTTCGGCAAACTGCTCGCAAACCCAGTCGGGGCGGGAGTCTGCGATAGGGCGGCCATAGTTGTAGCCATAGGTGAGCCCCACCACCTTCATACCGGCGGCCTGGGCGGCCAGCACGTCATTTTCGGAATCCCCCACCATCAGGGTGCGGGACGGGCTGACACCCAGCTCGTGGCAGGCGTGCAGCAGCGGCTCCGGGCTCGGCTTCTTCACGGGTACGCAGTTGCCCCCGAGCCAGAGTGCGAAACAGTCGCTGATGCCGAGGGCCTCCAGAATGGGCTGCACGAAGTGACTGGGTTTGTTGGTCACCACGGCCTGCTGGTAACCCAGCCCCTGCAGACGGCGCAGGCTCCGGGCCACTCCGTCATACATGGCCAGGCCTTCCAGCAGACAGGCCTGATAGTGACGGTCGAACAGGGGGCGGGCCTTGGCAAACTGCTCCGGGGCGTCGCGGTAATCGAGAGCCCGCTGGATCAGCTTGTCGGCGCCGTTGCCGACCCAGGTACGCACCACGGCCTCGTCGGCCTCGGCCAACCCCAGCTCCGCCAGGGTACGGTTGACCGCCAGCGCCAGTTGCGGGGCGCTGTCAATCAGCGTGCCATCCAGATCGAACAGCACCAGGTCAAAGGGGCGATCAGCGACGGACATGGGCAAGCTCCGCGCGCATCTGGTCGATCACCGCCTTGTAATCCGGCTTGCCGAAGATGGCAGAGCCCGCCACGAACATGTCGGCACCCGCCTCGGCAATCTCGCGAATGTTGTCGACCTTGACCCCACCATCGATTTCCAGGCGAATGTCGCGGCCGCTCTCGTCGATCAGGCGGCGCACCTGGCGCAGCTTGTCGAGGGTGCCGGGGATGAAGCTCTGACCGCCAAAGCCCGGGTTGACAGACATCAGCAGGATCACGTCCAGCTTGTCCATCACGTACTCCAGGCAGCTGAGCGGGGTCGCGGGGTTCAGCACCAGACCGGCCTGGCAACCCTGCTCCTTGATGAGGCCCAGGGTGCGATCCACGTGATCGGAGGCTTCCGGGTGGAAGGTGATCAGGCTGGCACCGGCCTTGGCAAAATCAGGCACGATGCGATCCACCGGCTTGACCATCAGGTGCACGTCGATGAGCGCTTCGATGCCGTAATCGCGCAGCGCCTGACAGACCATGGGGCCGATGGTCAGGTTGGGGACATAATGGTTGTCCATCACATCGAAATGGACCACGTCGGCCCCGGCGGCCAGCACCTTGGCCACATCCTCACCCAGACGGGCAAAGTCGGCGGAGAGGATAGAGGGGGCAATCAGAAAGTCTTTCATCAGCGTCATCCATTGGCAGCGTGGCAGAAAAAACGGCGCAATTTTATCGTAAAAGGGCGATGAAAACGACCCGCATCTACAGAACACGCCGCTCCGGCACCATGGCTGGCACACGATGCCAGGCGCGGCTCACGGAATGCCAGCGGCAGCATCAGAAATGACAACGGCCCCCTCAGGGACCGTTGTTCACTCAGCTGGCGGCAACCAGCTCCGCCTCACCGGGATAATAGCCCTGTTCGGGCTCGATGCCGGGCGGATAGAGCGCCAGCAGCTCGGCCACCTTGTTGCGACCACCGCCGTTGCGGCTGATGGTACGCTTGACCAGGATCTCGTCGAGCCGGGCGCCACGATAGAGCTCGCGGGTCAACTCGATGTCATGGTTGCTGATGAGCACGGGCACCCCTTTATGGGCGGCGGTGTGGCGAGCCAGCCTGGCCAGCAGCGCCTGATCGTCCAGGGTGAAACCGCCTGCCGAATAGGTGGTGAAACTCGCCGTGGTGGAGAGGGGGGCATAGGGCGGATCGCAGTAGATCACCCAGTCTTCCTCTGCACGGGCCATGGCGTCGGCATAGCTTTCGCAGATGAACGTCGCCTTCTGCGCCTTCTCGGCAAACGCCCACAGCTCTTTCTCCGGGAAGTAGGGTTTCTTGTAGGAACCGAAGGGAACGTTGAACCCCCCCTTCTTGTTGTAACGGCACAAGCCGTTGAAACCATGGCGATTCAAAAACAGGAACAACTGAGCCCGTTCAAACCCGGCAGCGGTCTGGTTGAACTGGGTACGCAGCCGATAATAGGCGGTCTTGTGGTTGTGCTCGGCCACGAACAGCTTGCGGGCCTCGCTGATGAAGCTGTCCGGCTGCTGCTTGAGGTGGTTGTAGAGGCCAATAAGATCCGGATTGATGTCGTTGAGCACATAAGCGTCGTAATCCGTGTTGAGAAACACGGATCCCGCCCCGACGAAGGGCTCCAGCAACACACGCCCGGCCGGCAAACGCTCGGCGATCTCTTCGACCAGGGAGTATTTTCCCCCGGCCCATTTTAAAAACGCGCGTGTTTTTTTCATGGAAGTCCGGTGTTGACAAGGCTATGCCCAAAAAAGGGGGGTGATTCTACCCCCTTCTTCGGGTGGCTGGCTATTGCTTCAATTCTTTTTGTATCTGGGCGAATGACTTGGGCCAGGGTTGTCCCTTGAGCAAGGCAGGCGACAGCTTGCGAATGGCCGCCTTGGCCTGGGCACTGCTGGCGTAGTCTCCCTGCACCACTACATACCAGGGACTGCCACGGAAACGGGTCTTGTAAACCCACACCTTGCCCGCCAAGCCATGCTCGGCCACAAAGCTGTCTACCGCCTTGGTGTTGCTCGCCCCCATCAACTGGATGCTGTAGTGATTCTTCGGCTTCTTGTTGAGAGTCGCCACCGGCGTCAACGCCACCTTGGCCGCTGGGGCCGCGACCGGCGCTGTCTGCGCGCCACTGGCCGGTTGAGCCTCTGTCCGGGCGGGGACACTGTTCGGGGCCGGATTCTTGACCTGGGCCGTCGTTCCGGTCGGGACCGCACGGGAACCGCTCCCCACCAGCTCATCCACCACGGCCGTGGGCAAGGCGCCGCTGACGTTCGGCTGGTTCATCAATTTCTCGACCACTTCGTCGGAGATGACGACCCGGCGCCCCTCATAGTTGGTTGACTCCGTGGTGACCGTCTCGCTCTCGACCTTCTTGGGCAAGGGCTTGGCATCGGACTGCCAATCGCGGGCAACCTGATTCCCTGACGGGATGGCAGTGGCGCCACTGCTCGTCTGAGTACTCAAGGCCCCGCTCGCCGCACCGACGTTCACAGGATCGCTTGAGACGGGATCGGGCAACGCCGTCCCCTGGGACGGTGCCTGGGCGGGGTCCTGGCCTGCATTGTCGAACAGGGGCAGATAGCTCAAGGCCAGCAACCCGCCCGCCACCAGGGCAAGCACGATCGCTATCTTCTTGACGGGCAACTCGGCCTGACGTTTCTTGGGCCTTCTGTCGGTCATGGTATCCTCCAGTAACTGCATGATGGCTGACGGATGTCCGCCCGCCCCATTCAGGATCTCTTCCACTTTCGGCTTGGGCAAGAGGGCTGTCGGGATCTTGAGCTCTTTGGCCTTCTCATACAAGAAGATACGTTGCTCAGGAGCGCTCAGTGGCGCGACTTCCAGCTCGAGGGCTGGCATGGCTCGTCCCTTGAGGAGCGCCTTCTGGTTGCGACACCAGGCGTCATCACCCGAGAGCAGGATGGCCAGTTTATGAGGAGATGCCAGGGTATCGTTGTGACGACAGAGCGCCCACAACTCCCCCACCAGCTCGGCAGGCAAGGTATCGGCACGTTCGATGATGAGCAGCAGTCTGGCAGGCTTGTCACCCACCATGCGAAAGAAGCTGTCCGCCAGGGCATCCTGCGCGTTGAACAGGGGACGTACCACTACCTGCTGCAGCAGCAACTGGCGCACATCCGCCATCTTCATGGACGGGCTGCCGATGAGGCTGGCCACCCGCACCGCATCGGGCAGTTGGGCAAGCAGCGACTCGCACAATGTGCCACGGCCACTGCCTGGCTTGCCGGAGAGAAAAACAAAGGGGTGGTTGAACTCGATCAGGTGCAGCAGCCGGTCAACCAACTGCCGCTGAGAAGGCAGTTTGAGCAATTTATTAGTGGTCACGACCAGACTCGATCACCGCCATCAATTGCTCGTCTGTCACATCGGCCACGACCTGGGCCTGTCCGATCCCGATCGGCAGCACCAGCCTCAGTTTGCCTTCCAGCACCTTCTTGTCACGGCGCATATGGCGAATGAAGGCGGCAAAATCCATATCGGACGGTGCCTTGACCGGCAAATCGGCGGCCAACAGCAGCTCGCGGACTCGTGCCACCTCTTTCGCCGTCATGTCGCCACGGGCCAGGGCCGTCTCGGCCGCCAGCATGGTTCCCGCCGCCACGGCTTCACCGTGCAGCCAGTTGCCATAACCCTTCTCCGCCTCGATGGCATGGCCGAAGGTATGTCCCAGGTTCAGCAAGGCGCGCACGCCGTGCTCGGTCTCGTCCTGACCGACCACATCGGCCTTGATCTCGCAGCAGCGGCGAATGGCATAGGAGAGTGCATCACCGTCGAGGCGCTGCAGGCGGGTCATGTTGGTTTCAAGCCAGGAGAAGAAGGCGGCATCCCAGATGATGCCGTATTTGATCACCTCGGCCATGCCGGCGGCAAATTCCCGGGCAGGCAGGGTCTTGAGGCAGTCGGTATCGATGATCACATGCTTGGGCTGATAGAAGGCACCCACCATGTTCTTGCCGAGGGGATGGTTGACGGCGGTCTTGCCGCCGACGGAAGAGTCAACCTGGGAGAGCAGCGTGGTAGGCACCTGAATAAACGGAATGCCTCGTTGGTAGCTTGCCGCAGCAAAGCCGACAACATCGCCTATCACACCGCCCCCCAGAGCGATCAGAGTGGTATCACGACCATGACTGGTTTCCAGCAGAGCAGACATGATCCGCTCGAAGGTCGCCAGGGTTTTGTAGGCCTCGCCATCGGGCAGGATCAGGTGTTCCACCTGAAAACCGGACAGCAACTGAATGACCTGTTCAAGATACAGGGGCGCGACCACGGTATTGGTCACTATCATGACCCGCTTGCCCTTGATCGTCTGCGCCAGTACCTCGGGGCGTTGCAGCAGACCGGCAGCTATCTCTATCGGGTAGCTGCGTTCACCCAGTTCGACCTTCAACCTTTCCATGGACGTCCTCTAATGAATTACATACCAATCAACTTGACGATTTGATTAGCGACAACTTTGGCACTCTGGTCATCCGTCTGGATGACAAAATCGGCAACCTCTTCGTACAGGGCGTTGCGCTCTTGCGCAAGACGCTCAAGCACTTCACGGGGCGGCTCTTCGGTTTGCAGCAAGGGACGACGCTTGTCTCTCTGGGTTCGCGCCAATTGCTTTTCAATGGTGGTTTCGAGGTAGACCACGATGCCGCGTGCGGAGAGTTTGTTGCGGGTTTCACGGCTCTTGATGGCACCGCCACCCGTTGCCAGCACGATACCCTGCTGTTCGGCGAGCTCACCGATCACCTTCTCTTCGCGGATCCGGAAGCCTTCTTCGCCTTCAACATCGAACACCCAGCCGATATCGGCACCACTGCGGCGCTCAATCTCATGATCTGAGTCGAAAAACTCCATGTGCAGTTGTTCTGCCAGATGTCTACCTATGGTGCTCTTGCCCGCACCCATGGGACCTATCAGGAAAATATTGCGTTTCTCAGCCATGTCTTTTCGTTAGTAATTACAAACTGTATGGCCCCGGTAAACACTCGACCGGGGTACCTATGAACCTTATCTTGCGTTGGATCAGGAGGGGGATTATCTCAGTAGAAACCAGGACTGGCAACCGCAGCCCTTACGCCCCAGCCTCATCGGGGCGTAAGGTTATATGTGTTTTACTCTCACAAGTAAAGTTTTCAGAGGGCGTCGGTCACTATCCTCGGGGTCACGAAGATCAGCAGTTCACGCTTCTTGTTTTCACTGGTGGTTTTCTTGAACAGATAGCCCAACCCGGGGATATCCCCCAGCAGCGGCACCTTACTGACATCGCTCTTGATGGTCTGTTGATAGATGCCGCCAAGCACCAGAGTTTCACCGTTGTTGACCAACACCTGGGTGGTGATGGACTGGGCGTTGATGGACACCGCATCCCCGGTTCCGGTCGGCACGGTTTCCCCCTTGGTATCCTGAGTCACGGTCAAGTCCAGGATCACCCTGTTGTCCGGGGTGATCTGCGGCGTGACCTTGAGGCTCAGTACCGCCTTCTTAAAGGTGACCGAGGTCGCCCCGCTGGAAGAGGACTCCACATAGGGGATCTCGGTCCCCTGCTCGATCAGGGCCGGCTTCTGGTTGGCCGTGGTGACACGCGGACTGGCGATGATCTCGGCCTTGCTCTCCTTTTCCAGAGCCGAGAGCTCAAGATCCAAAAGGGTGCCATTGGCAAGACGGGCAACCTGGAACGCCAGCGTGCCGGCCGCGTTGGTCACCGGCAGGTTGACGTTGAGTCTGTCTTCTACGTTGGGGCGAGTGATGGTGGAACTGCCATCATTGTTTCCGGCGCCATCATTACCCTCTATGGTGCCCGAGGTGCCGTTGCCATGACCGTCTGTCTTGGTCACCCCCCAGCGCACCCCCAGAGCCTCATCGAAACCATCATCAATGGTCACCATGCGCGCCTCGATCACCACCTGCTTGACCGGGATATCGAGGATATCCAGCATCCGCTTGACGTTGCTGATGACATCCGCCGTGTCCTTGACCACCAGCACGTTGGTACGTTCATCCACGCTGACCGCCCCTCTGGGGGAGAGCAGCTTGGTACTCTCGGAGGAGAGCAGGGCCGCCACTTCCGATGCCTTGGCATAGTTGATCTGCAGATACTCGGTGTAGAGGGGAGCGAGATCCGCCACCTGGTTGCGGCTCTCCATCTGCTGTTTCTCGCGAGCGGCAATCTCGTCCGCCGGCGCCACCAGCAGGATGTTGTTGTCCAGCCGTTTGTCCAGCCCTCTGACCTTGAGGATGATGTCCAGCGCCTGCTCCCAGGGCACGCCATCGAGACGCAGCGTGATGTTGCCGGAGACCGAGTCCGTGGTCACCAGATTCAGATTGTTGAAATCGGCGATGATCTGCAGCACGGTACGAACAGGAATATCCTGGAAGTTCAATGAGATGGGCTTGCCTTGGTACTGCTTCGCTGCCGTGGTGGCCACCCGTTTTTTCACCTCGATGATGAACATCTTGTCGGCCTGATCGTAACGGTAGTCAAATTGGCCGTTCACCGAGAGCTCGAACAGGGTGTCATTGCCCTGGCGGAACACCTCCACTTGGGAGACCGGGGTAGCAAAGTCCTGCACATTGATGAGGTTGAGCTGATCATCAGGCACCCGGGTACCGTGGAACTTGGCCAGCACTTTCTGACCACGGCTGCTGACATCCACCGCCGCCGAACTGTTGTCCAGCGTCACGAGGAATTCCCCCTGCCCCTCCTTGCCACGGCGAAAATCCACGCCCTTGACCGAGTTGAAGTAGGCGCCACCCATGTTTGCCTGAGGCACGGACAACACCGGCTTGCCGGGGGCAACGGGCGAAGGAGCCACAGTAGGTGTGGAAGCCATGGCCGGCTGAGCCTGATACTGGGACTGGTTCTGGGCAACTCGCTGGGTGTCAATCAGCGCAGATTGGGTCACCGGCTGGCTTCTGACGAGCGCAGACTGGCTGGCTGCAACAGGCGCCGCCGAGGAAGCGACCGGCTGCCCTGCCTTGTCTCCCAGCGCCACCAGCAATTTATTGCCCTGCTGATGGACCTGATAGGGGGTGAGCTGATCGAGGGCGATCTTGATGTCGAGCCCCTGCCCCTTCCCCTCCACCAGGAGGTTGTTCACCCCTTGCTGCTTGATGGGCAGGGGATTGACCGTCAGGGCACCGATGGCCCCGGGTACGTGCAGCAGAAGCTGATTGGGTTCATAGGTCAACCTGTCCGTAAAACCGCTGACCGGTTCGCTGAAGCTGAGCTCCAGCAGGAGTTGATCGGCCAGCAGGGGATTCACCTTGACCTCCTGCAACGCGGGTACTGCCCACACCTGAGTGCATCCGCCCAGCCACAGCAGCGCCACACCGGTCATCCTTCTTATTGTTGTTCTCATCTCTGCTCATCCCTGATCATAGTTTTGCGTCGAGATTGGCCATGGCCAGCTGGGTTTCTCGGGTGACCCAGCATCCTTTGCCATCCGGTACCGTCTCCATCAAGTCAACATGCGTGTTCGTTATCTTGATGACCCTGCCCTGATCCAGCCCCATGTGCTGGTTGAGCCCGACGCGCACGGCTTGCCCGTCCGGGGTTTTGATCAATGCCCACAACTGCCCCTGCTTGCCGATGGAGCCTTTCATGCTCAGGCTGGCAAGCGAGTAGCGTTCCAGCACCTCCTTTTCCCGATTGGCCACTATCTGGGCACAGTCCGGCTTGGCCTTGGCATCCAGCCTGGAACTGGTTTCCGGCTGGGGTGCAATGAACGGACTACGCTGATCGCTGCGTTGATAGACCATGGGAGAGAAGGGCTTTATCTCCGGCAAAGATTCGATCGGTACCGGCTTTCTGGCCTTGGTCTGTTTGACATACTCATCCATGTCCTCCTGTCCCCCACAGGCCGTCAACAGCAGCGCCGACAAGAGAAGTACGCCCGCTCTCATGCTCATGGCTTTTTCTCCACGGTTTTGCCGTTGTACTTGTAGGTCTTGGCCTGCATGGACATACCGATCAGCTCACCCCCCTTCCCCTGGCTGAGCTGGAAAGAATCCAGGATCACGATGCGCGGCAAAGCAGCCATGTCCGCCGTGAACTTGCCAAGTTCGTGATAGGTGCCCACGACCTCGATGCGCATGGGCAGCTCGGTGGAGAACTCGTGTTTCACCTCTGGCTCCCAGTTGATCCTGTTCAATGTCAAACCGTTGTCGGTGGCAATGAAGCTGATGTCATCCAGCAAACCGGCGACTTCGTGGGTGTTGGGCAGCTGTTTGAGCTGGGTGTCGACCAGATGTTCCAGCTGGACCATCTGCTTTCTGTATGCTTCCAGGTTCGCGGCCAGCATGGCCTTGCTCTCGAATTGTCCCTTGAGCTCGGTCTCTTTTGCGGCTTCACGACCCAGAGCGGCCAGGGAATTGGCAATCACGTAGTAATAGAGTGCCCCGCCAAGCAGAGCACAGCAGAAGAAGACAAAGATGCCCTTGGCGATCGGCGGCCAGCGGGCAATGTCATTGAGATCTAGGTCGTTGAGTTGTTGCAGGTTCATTTTTGCCCCTTAGCCGCGTTGGGTAGCGCCGTGGCAATCTGGAACATCATGGAGAACTGGCTCAGGGCGATGGGGGCCACCTCGGCCGTGAAAATGGTGCTGAGCTGGGATTGTGTCAGCCAGCCGGAACCGTCGATTCGGCGCATCATGCTGGCAACCCTGCCATAGGCTTCGGTCTTTCCCTTCACGTCTATCTTGTTGTTTTGCAGAGCAAGGCTATCAAGATACACCCCGTTGGGGACCAGCACCGGCAGCTGATTGAACAGACGCACAGGGATGTTGCGGCGCATCTGCAACTGCTCGATGAGTTGCATGCGGTCAATCAACTCCTTGCGCCGCTCCTTGAGAAGCCTGATCTCCCCAAGCTGGGTGTCCAGGGTTGCCATCTCCTGCTGCAACCGCTGATTGCGCTGCTGCTGGTAGCCGATCTGCTGCTGCACCAGCCAGTCTGCGGCAAAGGCGATGGCTGCCGTCCCCGCCAGGAACAGACCGAACAGGATACCGAATTGTTTCTTCTGACGCTGCGCCCGAGCCTGCCGCCAGGGTAGAAGGTTTATATTTGACATGGTGTGAAGCTCCTCAGTGCCAGCCCGAGCGCCGTCATGTACTTGGCCCCATGAGTCAGCCCCCCCTCTCCCTGCGGCTTGCCAAAGAGTGCAAAGGGATCGGGGTGCAGCACCTCGCAGTTGAGCTCGCTGCCGATTTGTCCGGCCAGCCCCGGCAACAGGCTCCCCCCTCCGGTCAACACCAGCCTGGAGAACTCCTTGTTCCCCGAAGAGCTGCAAAACAGCTGCACGTTGCGCCGTATCTGCAACACCAGGGTGCTGAGATGAGGCAACAGGACATCCACCTCATGATCCGCAGGCAAGGAGCCCTGGAGCTTGGCCAGTTCCGCTTCTTCCATACTCATGCTGTAAAAAGAGGCCAATGCCTGGCTGTATTGATCACCACCAAAATTCTGCAACCGAGAATAGATGACCTGGCCCCGTAGCAGGGCGGCGAAAGTCAGGGCGCTGGCACCGATGTCGACGATGCCAACCGGTTTCTCCGAGGTTTGCAGGTCGGGCAGGCAAGCCAGCACGGCGCGTCCGAGCGCATGGGCCCCCACATCCACCACCATGGTCGTCATGCCTGCCTCCGTCAGGGCACTGACCCGGCCACTGACGCTCTCGGTCCGCGCGGCACTGAGCAGGACCTCCTGACGCCCGTTGTCGCCCGCCATGCCGAGGATTTCAAAATCCAGGCTCACTTCATCAAGGGGAAAGGGGATGAGCTGCTCAGCCTCCAGGTGAACCTGGTTCTCCAGCTCGCTCTCGTTGATGTTGGTATCGACCTGAATGATCTTGGTGATGACGTTGGAACCGGTCACGGCCGTGGCCACGTTCTGGCAATCCCCTTGCACGAGCCGCTTGAGCGACTTGAGGGACTGACTGACCCGTTCAATGTCCTGAAGTTGATAGTCGACCAGCGTTCCTCTTGGCATGGGGATCTCGGCAACCGAGCCGAGGTGCACCTTGCCGGGACGTCCGCTGATGGTGACGGCCTTGATGGTTTGACTGCCAAAATCAATGCCCGCCATGGAGACGAGGGATCCCTTACTTAATAGCCCAAACATATACACATCCATGCGTTATTGGGTTTTCGGACTTATTGTAGGACAGCGCGTCATGATGTGACGGCTTAACTCAATATAATGCTCTATCTATCAATGTCATAAAGTTTGTGTCAAAAGTTGACGCCCCTCTCCTTTCGGCCTTGATTGCGGCCCCCTTGGTAATTGTGCCCTGGAGTGCTACCCTCCCGCCTCTTCTCGGGGTCGCCTGTTTGCGGACAGGAAAACCTCGAATCCGCGAGGGTAAAAAGGCTATACTCTGCGCCCGTTGGCTAATTTTAAGACGATTGGTAGTTCTTCCATGCTGAAATGGCTCGTTCGCCTGTTTATTGTCATGATGCTGGGTGCTGTGCTGGGCGTTGCCAGCCTCATCGGCATCTACTTCTACATCAAGCCCCAGTTGCCGGACGTCAGCGCCCTGCGCGATGTCAAACTGGCTACCCCCATGAAGGTCTACAGCCGGGACGGGGAATTGATCTCCCAGTTTGGCGAAATTCGTCGCATCCCCCTGCGGCTGGACGAAATTCCCCAGTCCATGATCGATGCCGTACTCGCCACCGAAGATGCCCGCTTCTATGAGCACCCGGGCATAGATCCCATCGGCATCATCCGTGCCGCCACCGTCTGGGCCGTCTCCGGCCAGGCGCGTCAGGGCGCCAGTACCATTACCCAGCAGGTGGCCCGCAACTTCTTCCTGAGCAACGAGAAGACCCTGGTACGCAAGATCAAGGAAGTGTTCCTCGCCTGGCGCATCGAGCAGAACCTCTCCAAGGACGAGATCCTCACCCTCTATCTCAACAAGATCCCCCTCGGCTACCGGGCATTCGGGGTCGGCGCGGCCGCCCAGGTCTACTTCGGCAAGGAGGTCAAGGATCTGACCCTGGACGAGATCGCCATCATCGCGGGTCTCCCCAAGGCACCCTCCATGCTGAACCCGATCCGTTCCCCGGAGCGCGCCTTCGCCCGCCGCAACGTGGTGCTGGGTCGCATGCTGGAAACCGGCAAAATCACCCAGGCCCAGTATGACGAAGCCTCCAAGATGCCGGTCAAGGCCCGTTTTCACGGTGCCGAGACCACGCTGAACGCCCCTTATCTGAGCGAGATGGTGCGCCAGAAGATGGTGGAGCAGTTTGGTGAAGATGCCTACACCATGGGGCTGCACGTCTATACCACTGTCACCGCCAAGCGTCAGCGCGCCGCCCATCAGGCGCTGCTGGACGGTGTCTTCGACTACGACACCCGCCACGGCTACCGTGGCCCGACCGCCTTGCTGTGGAAAGCCGGTGAAACAGCCTGGGACTACGAGCAGATCATGGCCCATCTGGCCAAGCAGCCGACCTATCAGCCCCTGATGGCCGCCGTGGTCACCCAGCTCGGCGACAAGAGCGCCACCCTGGTGCTCAAGAATGGCAAACAGGCCGAACTGGGCTGGAATGGCATCAAGTGGGCGCGTGCCTTCATCACCGACGATCGCCAGGGCTTTGCCCCGAAATCGGCGCGGGATGTACTCAAAGTCGGCGCCCAGATCTGGGTCAGGGAGAAAGGGGAAGAGTTACTGCTCTCCCAGATCCCCGACGTCAACGCCGCCCTGGTGGCCATGAACCCGCAAGACGGCGCCATCGAGGCCCTGGTCGGCGGCTTCAGCTTCGAGCTCTCCAAGTTCAACCGGGTCGATCAGGCCCGTCGTCAGGTCGGCTCCAACATCAAACCGTTCCTCTATGCCACCGCGCTGGAGCAGGGCTATACCCTGGCGTCCCTCATCAACGATGCACCGATCAACCAGTGGGATCCTGCCAAGGGCCCCATGTGGCAGCCCAAGAACTCGCCCGCCATCTATGAAGGGCCGACCACCTTGCGCCTCGGCCTTGCCAAGTCCAAGAACGTGATGTCGGTCCGGCTGATGCGCGCCATCGGGCTGGATACCTATATCGACGGCCTGACCCGCTTCGGCTTCGCCCGTGATCACATTTCCGCCAACGAATCCCTGGCGCTGGGTGCGGCGGAGTTTACCCCGCTGGAAGTGGTGCGCGGCTACTCGGTGCTGGCCAATGGCGGCTTCCAGGTCACCCCCTACTTCATCACCGAAGTGACTGACAGCTTCGGCACCCCCCTGTTCGAGGCCAACCCGGCCGCCGCCTGCCGCGACTGCGGCGTGCTGGCCGCCGCCGGTCTCGACAGCGCGGATGCCTATGCCAATACCACGGCAGACTGGAAGGCCCAGTGCCCCATCGATCCTGTCGTGCCCAACAACATGGCACCGCAGACCATCAGTGCCCAGAGCGCCTTCCTCATCACCGACACCCTGACCACCGCCATCTGGGGTGGCAATGGCTGGCGTGGTACCGGCTGGCGGGCAGCCCGTGACCTCAAGCGTCACGACATCTCGGGCAAGACGGGGACCACCAACGAATCCCGGGATGCCTGGTTCTCCGGCTATACCCCGAATCTGGTGGCCACCTCCTGGATCGGTTTTGACAACCACCAGCGCGGTCTGGGCCGGGCCGAGTTTGGCGGTGGTGCCGCCCAGCCCATCTGGATTGACTTCATGAAGACGGCTCTGCAACAGGTGCCCGAGCGCAAGATGCCGGTCCCCGAAGGGATCATGCAGGTCCGCATCGATCGTGAAACCGGTCTGCTGACCAATCGCGCCGATGGCAGTACCACGGAGGAGTTCTTCAAGGAGGGCACAGAGCCCACCCGCTACGCGAGCCAGATCTCCGATGGCAACCAGGTGTATGGCGGTGACGATGCGACCACAGACGGTCCCGTCTCCACCGACGACATCTTCTAGGTCCCCCTGGAAACAACAAAAACCGGCGCCCAGGCGCCGGTTTTTGTTTCGGGATGACGAGCGGGCTGCGTCAGCCCAGCAGGGCTTTCATCAGACTCGAGATGCGGGCCGCCAGCTCATTGAAGCAGGGGCGGCGCACCGAGTAGTGACGATAGAGCAGGGAGATGGTGCGCCCCGGCACGGGGTTGATCACCGGGCGATAGCTGACGCCCCCCTCCTCCGGGTTGGCGGGCACGGCGAGCCTGGGCACCAGCGTCATGCCGCTGCCAGCGGCGACCATGTTGCGCAAGGTCTCCAGACTGGTGCCCTTGAAGCGCTGATCCTCACCGATGCCCGCGGCAAAACAGAAACCCATCGCCTGATCCCGCAGACAGTGACCGTCGGCCAGCATCAGCAATTTCTTGCCCTTGAGATTGTGCAGGGGCACCGCCTTGGCGCTCGCCTCCGGGTGATGCTGGGGCACGGCCAGCCACATGGGCTCCTGATAGAGGGGGATGGCGCCAAACCCCTCCATCCCTTCCAGCTCCGCCAGCACGAGGCAATCCAGCTCCCCCTCCTCCAGCCGCTTGAGCAGCACCTGGGTCTGATCTTCGTAGAGGTAGAACTCCAGCTTGGGGAAGTGTTCACGCAGATCCTGGATGATGTGGGGCAGCAGGTAGGGGCCCACGGTGGGAATGAAACCGATGTGGATCTCGCCGGACATGGGCTCGGCGAAGTGCTGGCCTATGCTCTTGAGCTCTCGCGCCTCTTTGAGCACCTTGCGCGCCTGACGGGCCATGGCATCGCCGGCGGGCGTGAACAGCACCTTGCGGGAGGTGCGCTCGATGAGGATCACTCCCAGTTCATCTTCCAGCTTGCGCAGCTGGCCACTCAGGGTCGGCTGGCTGACAAAGCAGCGCTCCGCGGCCTTGCGAAAGTGTTTCTCCTCTTCCAGCGCTACCAGATATTCGAGATCGCGAAGGTTCATAGGTACTGCATCCTGCCGTTCAATGAGGCCGATAGCATGCACAAGAACGGTGCGGGGGACAAGGGAGGCGCGCAGACGGGTCTGCCCTCTCCCTCTCCTTTGACAAGCCACAGGCGATGGGCGAGAGACTCACCCCATCAGGGAGGTGATGTGATCCGCGAACGCCGCTGGCTCTCCCAGATAGGAGGAGACAGGCAGCGCAACGACGCGCTCCCCTTGCATCAATCCCAGGGTCGGGAACCCCTGCCCGCCGAGCCGGCGCAGCCACGCCTGGCTTGTGGCCAGATGGCCCACAAGATCGACCCGACCAAAGGCCAGGGCGAATGCTTCCGGTGTCAGCCCCTGCTCCCGCGCGAGCGCCGCCAGCCGTGTCGGGGAACCGACCCATTCCCCATCCCGGTAGTGGGTTTCCTGGATGCGGTGCAACAAGGCAAGGCCGTCGCCGCCAAGCTCGCTCACCGCCAGAACGGCGCGTATGGGCGGCTCGGAGTCGAGGAGCAGTGACTCGTTGAGCAGAAGCTCGTTGAAGTAGCGCTCACCAAAGCGCTGTCCGGTGAGGGCATGGATGCGCTCGTCATGGGGGCGCACATAGTCCCGCAGGGGCTGTCCCATGGCCTGGCGCCTGGCGCCCATCCAGAGGCCCCCCCCATGCAGTTCGATGCGAAGGCCCGGGATCTCGGCAGCGGCTTTCAGCAGGGGGGCGGCACCATAGCACCAGCCACAGAGGGGGTCATAGACATAATGGAGGGTTGTTTGCGCTTCGTTCATCATCATTCTCGCTTCAATGCTGGATAAAAAACCGGGCCCTCGGGCCCGGAAAAAAACACAGGGATGTAGGCGTCAGGGAGTTACCACTTCATCTCGCCGGTATTGACCTTGGCACCGATGGCCAGGCCATCATCGACCGGCAGGGAGGGGTAAGCCTTCTTCAGCGCTTCAATCAGCTGGCCGGAGTGCTTGGTCTTGGCCAGCTCTTGCTCAAAGCGCTGCACGTAGTCACGGGTGAAGGTCACGGCTTCGGTACCCTTGGGCGCAGTCCCCAGGAAGTGACCCGGCACCACGCGCTCAGGTTTCAGCGCCAGCAGATTGTTCAGCGCCTTGACCCAGTGGCTGCGAGCGGCCTTGGACTGGCTGTCCGCCATCCAGACGTGCACGCCGCTGTAGACCGGCACACCACCAAAGGCCGTCTTGATGGAAGGGGCCCAGAGGTAGGCATTCGGGGTGTTCATCTCTTTGATTTCAATCTTCTCGCCATCCAGCGTCAGGTGGCTGGCCGTCATCACTTGCGGCACGGTAAGGCTCTTGGGTGCATCCTTGCCCAGGATCGGGCCCCAGTAGCTCAGCTTGGCATCCTTGGTCTGCTTGATATGGTCGACCACATGCTGGTCGGCCAGCACCTTGACATCCGGGAACGCAGCCATGACGGGTTCCAGACCGAAGTAGAAGTCGGGGTCACCGGCACTGATATAGACAGTGGTCAGCTTCTTGCCGCTCTTCTTGATCATGTCCACCAGCGCCTGACCATGTTGCACATCGAACTGGGCATCGATCAGGATGGCCTCTTTGTCACCGGTTACCAGTGAGGAGGAGACGGGGAAGATCGCCTTCTCGCCGGGGTTGTAGACGGTCACGGTCAGGGGGGCCGCCAGGGCGGAACCCGTCATCAGGAGGCTGGTCAGGGTCAGGGTACGCAGTGTGTTGTTCATCAGATAACGCTCATCGGTGTGGATTAATGGAATGAGCGCAGTTTATTGCATCACCATCGATACAAATACCGCATAATGGGCGCATCACTGTTGCACAAATCGAGCATATAGGGGCACAAGATGGATAGGCTGACCGCATTGCGGGTCTTTGTCTGCGTAGTGGAACAGGGCAGCCTGAGCGGCGCCGGGGAGAAACTGGAGATGTCCCGCGCCATGGTGTCGCGCTACCTGGCCGAGCTGGAACGCTGGATGGGGGCCAGATTGCTGCACCGCACCACCCGCCGGCTGAGCCTGACCGGGCCGGGAGAAGAGGCGCTGAACCGGGCCAGAGCCATGCTGGCCCTGGGGGAAGAGATGGAACACCTGGCCATCCGCCATGACGAGGCCCCCAAGGGGCAACTGCGCATCACCTGCAGCTACTCTCTCTCCGAAGCCCTGCTGGTCGGGGCGGCGAACGACTACCTGGCCCGTTACCCCGGCACGGCGATCGACATCCTGCTGCTGGACCGGACGGTCAATCTGGTGGAGGAGCGAATCGATCTCGCCCTGCGCATCACCAACGACCTCGATCCCAACCTGGTGGCCCGCAGGCTCGGCACCTGCCACTCGGTGGTGTGCGCCAGCCCCGCCTACCTGGCCCGCCATGCCCTGCCGCAGCAGGTGCAGGATCTGGCACTGCACAACTGCCTCACCTACACCTATTTCGGCAAGAGCCTGTGGGAGTTTCTGGGGCCCGATGGTCCCGAATCCGTCCCGGTGAGCGGCAACCTCAGCGCCAACATCTCCAACCTGCTGCTGGCCGCCACCCTGGACGGGGCGGGGATCAGCCTGCAACCCGCCTACTCGGTTCACCCCCATCTGGCAAGCGGCGCTCTGGTCCCCCTGCTCACCCCGTGGCAGCCCAAGCGCCTCGGCGTCTATGCCGTTTATGGCACCCGCAAACAGATGTCCCCCCTGCTGCGCAGCTTCCTCGACTTTCTCGTGGAGCGGATGGCGGACGATCCCCTGTGGCAGGAAGCCCCTCCCTCTCTCTGATCCCTGCGAGCCGCACAAAAAAGGGGCCTCGCGGCCCCTCTTTGCTCCATCCTGTGCCCGGTCAGGCTTCGAAACCGAATGCCTTGACCGGGGTCTCTCCCTCCTCGGCCTCCTGATCCTCCAGATAGATGTCGTGATAGGCGGCATAGATGGAGTAGTTGATGGCAGGCAGCACCACCAGCAGGCCCACCAGCATCAGGAGTGCGCCAAAGAAGATCAGCACGGCCCCGAGCAGCCCCCACCAGAGGAAGGGCCACATGTTGCGCAGACATCCCTTGAAGCTGAGCCTGGCTGCCTGCCAGACCCCGACCTGATGGAAGAGGATAAGGGCGGGGGCGAAGGTGATGGCCATCAGCACGGGAACGAACAGTGCCAATCCCACCAGGGCGCAGACGAGGAAGCCCTGTGCCTGCTCCGGGGTCAGCGCCAGGGAGCCCGGATCCGCGGACAACAGGCCGGTGAGTCCCCACTGGTGCAGCAGGAACACGCAGATCATCAGGATCCCCATGATGAGGCCGAGCACCATCAGGCCCCCCAGCATCAAGGGGGTCAACCGATGGCGGAAACCGGCAAAGAAGTCGCCAAATTGCAGCGCCTCGCCATGGTGACCCCGCCGCGCCACCGCCACCCAGCCAGCCCCCCACACCATGTAGAGCAACTGGGAGATCAAGCCCCCCGCTGGCAGCTGATCCAGCACGATGCCCACCACAAACCAGAGCACTATCATGGCCACGCTGGCACCCATCCCCTTGTTGAAGATGTCGAATCCGGTGCGGATCCAGATCCAGCCCTGTCCTATGCCATGGCGTTTGGGTTCGTGGCGCAGGGCCCTGTCACTGTTCATCATTGACCTCGTCGAAAAATAGGGGCGAAGCGGCGTCTCCTCAGGGCACGCTCACCGTGACCATGATGGTGCCGGTGTAGGGGCCGGTGCGTACTACCTGGCCCGGCAGCCGGGTCGGGTAGAGCCTCACCTTGTGGTCGGTGGCCTGGGTCGCCGCCGAGTAGGGTACCGCGATGGCGGTATCGAATGGAATAGGGGTCAGGGCCCCTGTCCGGCCATGCCCACCCCGACACCGGCCAGGCTGGTGGTGATGAAGCGGTTGTCGCTCGCGAGCACCCCCGAGAAGCTGTAGCGCAGCGGCCCCCTGCTCAGGCTGGCAAGGTCGAAGGGAAGGCTGGCACCCGCAACCAGAGCATTCACCTCGCTGCAATGGCGTGTCCGTTGCGTCCTTCTGGGCCGCAGCCGATGAGTTTATCGGCCACGGTTGACGGACAGCACCGCCAGAATGTGGCATCATCTCCCCCCTCTTGCTTTCCCCCTGATCCGATGGAGCCATCATGCGCCGCCTCTTCTTTCTTCTCCTGCTGCTCGGCAGCCCTGCGCTTCACGCCGAACCGGGGTTTATCAGCCGCCTGCTCAACCACCCGGTGCCGGGGGGCGTGGCCGTGGTACCACTGGGAAGCGGGGCCAAGGCGCCCGCAGTGCGCTATCAGGACAAGCCTGTGCTGGTGGTACAGGAAGACGGGAAGACGTGGATCGCCATCGTCGGCATCCCGCTCAAGAGCGCGCCCGGCCCCCATCAGGTAACCACCAGCGATGGCCGCACCTTGAGTTTCACGGTCGGCACCAAGCACTACCGTGAGCAGCACATCAAGCTCAAGAACAGCCGCCAGGTCAATCCGCTGGCCGAAGACATGACCCGCATCAACCGGGAGCTTGCCGAACAGACCCGCGCCTACCAGACCTTCAGCCCGGCTCAGCCGAGCAACCTGCTGTTTGACAAGCCGGTCCAGGGCCCGCTCTCCAGTCCCTTCGGGCTGCGCCGCTTCTTCAACGGCGAGGAGCGCAACCCCCACTCCGGCCTCGACTTCGCGGTCGGAGCCGGCACTCCCATCAAGGCACCAGCTGCTGGCAAGGTCATCCTCATCGGCAACTACTTCTTCAACGGCAATACGGTGTTCGTCGACCACGGCCAGGGCCTCATCAGCATGTTCTGTCACATGTCGAAGGTGGACGTGAAACTGGGCCAGAGCCTGCCCCGCGGCGGCATCGTCGGCCGGGTCGGCTCCACCGGCCGCGCCACCGGTCCCCACATGCACTGGAACGTCAGCCTCAACGACGCCCGCGTCGACCCCGCCATCTTTATCGGCGCCTTCAAGCCCTGAGTCCGGCGACCTACTGCCCACAGGCAGGGGCACTCAAAATGAAAAAGGCAGCCGAGGCTGCCTTTTTCATGGACGCATGACCACATCTCAGGCAGCGCTGTGCTGGCGCCCCTCCCTGTTCATCGCCCGCCACATCACCAGGACCAGCAGAGTGCTGCAAGTGGGCAGCGCCAGCCAGACACCGGCCACTCCCCACAGGGAGGAGAAGCCCCACAGGAAACCGCCGATCAGCACCAGCTTGCCGCCGGTGAGCAGGGAAGCGATGCGAGCCCGGTTGATGGCCTGGAAATAGGTGGCCCCCACCAGCAGCAAGCCTTCCATGGGCAGTCCCCAGAAGTAGAGCCAGATACCGAGGCTGGCCACCGGCAACAGGGCAGCATTGTCCCCCGCAAACAGATAAACCACTGCCTCCGGCCACAGATACAGCGGGATCATCCCGCACAGTGCCACCGCCATGGTCACTCCCAATGCCTGGTTACGCACCCGCAGCACCCGTGCCCAGTTGCCCGCCCCGGCATTGAAGCTGGCGATGGGTTGGATGCCCATGGCGATCCCCTCGAAGATGAGATAGAAGAAGGCCTCGCTGTAGCTGATGACCCCATAGGCGGCCACGTGCAGCGAAGTGCCCACCGAGAGCAGCGCCTTGTTGTGCAGCGCCAGCACCACCGAGAGGTAGAGGTACATCAGAAAACTCGACACCCCGAGTCGCAATGTCTCCCCCATCAGCCGCCAGTCGGGCACCAGGGTATCCCAGCGAATGCGCAACTGGCTGCGGGGGGTGAAGAAGTGCCACAGGCACAGGCCCCCGGTGACCGCCTGGGAGAGCATGGTCGCGATGGCGGCCCCCGCCAGCCCCCAGGGGATCACCGCCATCAGCAGGTAGTCGAGCAGCACGTTGAGCACGCCGCCCCCCACCAGGATCCAGGTGGTGAGGCCGGGTCGCCCGTCGTTGCGCAGCAGGGCGGTAAAGGCCATGGAGAGCACCGCGAACACCCCGAGCCAGGCGTACCACTGCAGATAGGCGAAGCCTGCGTCGAAGATGACCCCCTGCGCCCCCATCCAGACAAGCATGGCCTTGCCGTAACGAATGCCAATGAAGGCGAGCAGCGCGGAGGCGATGAGCACCATCACCAGGGCATTGCCGACGATGTGGCGCGCCCTGGCCTGCTCCCCCTTGCCCAGATAGAAGGAGGCCAGCGACGAGGATCCCATGCCGATCAGGGCACCCACCGCGTAGAGCACGGCGCAGATGGGGTACGCCAGCATCATGCCGGCCAGCCCGTCCTGGCCCAGGATATGGCCGACGAAGATGCCGTCTATGGTGACATAGATGCCGGTGACCAGCATGGCGGCCACCGTGGGGGTGACGTAACGCAAGAAGAGGCGGGAAAGGGGGGCCGTGCCCAGATCGACGGAGGACATAAATTGCTCAATGAAGGGGAACGGCCAGAATAATAGCCAAACAAGACCCGGATCACCCGTTATTTGTGCCGTGGATCATTCATCTTGAGGGCTTTACCCGCCCCGGCCCCTGCTTTAGGCTAGGGCGACTTCTCCTGAACGGAAACGTGCGCCATGTTGCAACGCCTGCTCTGTCTGATGCTCTGTCTCAGCCTGTTCCCCTTCTCCGCTGTCCAGGCTGATGATGCCATCACTCAGGTAGAGGAGCTGCTGCAAAGCATCCCCAAGACGGATACCCCGGAAAATCAGCAACTGCGGGAGAGCTACCAGCAGGCCCTGCAATATGCCCGGGATGCCCAGCGCTACCGGGAACAGGGCAAGACCTACCAGCAGATCCTCATCGACTACCCCAAGGAGTCCGCCCGTCTCAAGGAGGGGCTGCACAACTATCAGCCCCAGTCCCGCCCGTCCCTCTCCTCCCTCAAGGAGGATGCCCTGCGCCAGGCCATCAGCCTGAGCAGCAACCGCCAGCTCAACCTGCGCAAGGAGCGTCAGGCGGTGACCGACAGCCTCAACCAGCTTGAGAGCACGGGCCAGGAATATCACCTGCGGGTCGACGAGTTGCGCAAGCAGTTGCTCCAGACCCGCTCCCTGCTCGATCGCCTGAGCTTCAGCAACGAGTCGGACAGGTTGCAGGAGGCCCAGCAACTGGCCACCCGACTCAAAGAGCAGAGCCTCTCCGACCGGATCCAGATGCTGGAGCTGGAGCAGCTCTCCGCCCAGCAGCGCAACGATCTGGGCAAGCTCAAGCTGCAGGAGCTCAACCTCGCCATCACCGACGAGGATGAGTGGCAGACCAGTCTGCTTGCCCAGCAGAACCAGCTGCGCCGGGACAAGACCGAGCAGACCCTGGCCGAGAGCGAACGCCTGCGCCGCCAGCTCACCTCTGACCTCCCCCTCTTGCAGGAGCAACAGCAGCAAAACCAGGCCCTCTCCCTGCAACTGGGGGCCCTCGAGGACCAGATTGAACGGGTGCAGGACGAGCAGCGGGGGGTGGACACCTCCCTCTCCGGGCTCAACGAGCTGGTCAATTCGGTGCGCGAACAGCTGGAGTGGTTGCAGATAAGCAACGCCTACGGCGAGAACCTGCGCAGCAAGCTGGCCGATCTGCCCGCCTACTTCCCGCTGGAGCGGCTGGAGTCAGCCATCGTCAAGGCGCGTATGGCCAAATACCAGTACGAGACCGAGCAGGATGCCCTGAAGGATCCGGTGCAACTGCGCAACAGCCTGCTCAGTGGAGACGGCATCACCCTGGACAGGGCCCAGCGCGCCGTGCTGGACAACCTGCTCAAGGCAAGGCGGCAACTGCTGACCCGGCTCAACGATGCCTCCGACACCCTCATTCAGGAGCAGACCCGCCTCAAGCTGCTCTACAGCCGTCAGAACAGCAAGATCGACGAGATCCGCGAACTCAGCGCCAGCCATCTGTTCTGGATGCCGGACGTGCGCCCCCTGAGCCCGGCGGTGCTGCTCGGCGTCCCGGCCGCCCTCGGCCTTGCCTTCAACCCGGCCAACTGGCTGCAACTGCCCAGGGCCATCGCCGAGAACAACCCCCTGAGCCTGACCCTGGCTGGCCTCGGGCTGCTGGGGCTGGCCTGGTGCTGGCTGAAACTGGCCCGCCACCTCATTCAATACAGCCAGTACATTGCCCCGCGCATCGGCAAGGTAACCCAGGACAAGTTCAGCCTCACCAGCCGGTTGCTGGTGCGCTCCGTGCTCGCAGCCCTGCCGCTGCCCGCCATGGTGCTCATGGTGCACGGCCTGCTGGACGGCGCCTGGCAATATCCCTTCGCGGTGGCGGTGGCCCGGGGCCTGGGTGAAATCTGGTTCCTGCTGCTGGCCCTGCTGGTGGCGCGCCACCTCACCCTGGAGAAGGGGATCCTCATCCTCCACTTCCGCTGGCAAAAGGAGCGGGTGCAGCGAGTGTGGGGACAGTTTCGTACCCTGCTGCTGGTGCTGATCCCGAGCTTCTTCGTGCAGGGCATGGCGAGCAGCTATCAGGAGCACGCCTTCTACGACTCCCTGGGACGCCTCGCCTTCATCATCGGGGCCCTCTGGCTGCTGCTCTTCTTTGCCCGCCTCAACCGGGAAAAACTGCCCCTCACCTGGGGTCAGGCAGACATGACCAAGCCCCATCTGCTGCACCACTTCATCTGGAACAGCCTGATGCTGGCCCCGCTGCTGGCGGTGCTGGGCGCCCTGTTCGGCTACTTCTACACCTCCCGCACCCTGCTGCGCCAGCTGGAGCTGAGCCTGCTGGCGGGGCTCGGCTGCCTGCTCGTCTACTATCTGGCCCACCGCTGGATGCTGATCCAACGCCGCCGACTCGCCTTCGATCGCGCCAAGCAGAAGCGGGCCGAGATCCTGGCGCAGCGGGAGCGGGAAGAGGACGATCTCAGCTCCGAGATCCCCGATGTGGTGGAGGAGCCCGAGCTGGATCTGGATACCATCAGCGCCCAGTCCCTCGGCCTGGTGCGCACCCTGCTGATGCTGGGCTTCACCATGCTGGTGGTGGTGCAATGGTCGGATCTCAACTCGGCATTCAGCTTCCTCAGCAGCATCGAGGTGTGGCAGGTGAGCAGCAAGGTGGCCGGCATCGAGCAGCTCTCCGCCATCACCCTGCAGGATCTGATGCTGACCGTCTTCGCCTTCATCCTGACGGTGGTCACCGCCCGCAACCTGCCAGGGTTGATGGAGCTCACCCTGCTCCAGCACCTGAGCCTCTCCCCAGGCACCGGCTTCGCCCTCACCACGGTGAGCAAGTACCTGGTGCTGCTGATTGGCGCCCTCACCGGCTTCTCCATGCTCGGCATCGACTGGTCCAAAACCCAGTGGCTGGTGGCAGCACTCTCCGTGGGGCTGGGCTTCGGGTTGCAGGAGATCTTCGCCAACTTCGTCTCCGGCCTCATCATCCTGTTCGAAAAACCGATCCGCCTGGGTGACACCGTCACCATCAGGGATCTCACCGGCACCGTCACCAAGATCAAGACCCGCGCCACCACCATAGTGGACTGGGACAGGAAGGAGATCATCGTCCCCAACAAGGCCTTCATCACCGAGCAGTTCATCAACTGGTCCCTGTCCGATGCCATCACCCGGGTCCGCTTGCGCATTCGCATCGGCCTGACCCAGAATCCCAAGCAGGTACAGCAACTGCTGGAGCAGAGCGTGCGCGAGTCCACCCTGGTGCTGGATACGCCCGCCCCGGAGGTGTTCCTCATCGAGTTCACCGACTCGGCCCTCATCTACGAGATCCGGCTCTACGTCAACAACATGGATCACCGGATGCCCATTACACACGAGGTACATTCCCTGATCCTGGAGAAACTCGGCCAGGTCGGCATGCATCTGCCACATCAGCAGATCGACATCCGGATGAGCCGGGGATGAAGCCCCCAAAGACGACAACAGGAGCCATCATGCAGATCATTGCCCATCGCGGTGCCAGCGGCCTGGCCCCGGAGAATACCCTCAAGGCGATGAGCCTGGCGCTGGATCTGGGTGCCAAAGCCATCGAACTGGACGTGCAGTGGGCCGACGGAGAGCTCTGGGTCTTCCACGACCGGCGGCTGGAGCGCTGCACCAACGGCCAGGGTGTGCTGACCGGGCAATCCCGGGAGTACCTGGCGAGCCTGGATGCGGGGGACGGGGAGCGGATCCCGACCCTGTGGCAGGTGATGGCACTGGTGGCGGGGCGCTGCGAACTGCACATCGAGCTAAAGGGCGCCCACACCGCCGAGCCGGTGGCCGCCCTGACCAGGCGGGCCGAGGCCGAGCTTGGCTTTACCCAGGCGCACTGGATCGTTTCCTCCTTTCATCATCCCGAGCTGTTACGCTTCAAGGGACTGCGACCGGAAATCAGGATCGGCGCCCTCACGGCCAGCCTGCCCCTCGACGGCGCCGCCTTCGCCGAGACGCTGGGGGCCTGGTCACTGAACTGCGACGTGGATTTCGTCGACGAGACCCTGGTGGCGGATGCCCATCGCCGGGGGCTCAAGATCCTGGTCTATACAGTCGACGAAGTGAGTGATGGGATCGCCCTCGCCAGCATGGGTGTCGATGGCATCTTCACCAACCGGCCAGATCGATTCAGCTGAGTATCGGCGCGGCCTGGCAGGCCACAAGGAGGTGAAAAGAATTGAAAAAATGCGGTGCACCGGGATACATAAAGTCCATAGCCAGCCGATACAGAGTTGGCTCATAACAATAACAAACACCATGGATCTCTGACTGACGCTCACAAGGATGTAAACATGAACCTATCCATCAAGAACAAGCTGGTCCTCTCCATCGGGGCCATCATTCTGGTCATCACCGGCCTGCAGGTCTGGTACAACACCTCCCAGTTGCGCAGTGAAACACAGCGGCTGATCTGGAGCTTCATCGACGACAGCTCGGTCGCCAACGTCAAGGGGATCTCCCGCTGGCTCGACGCCCGCATCAATCTCGTCACCGCCACCAAGGAAGCCTTCGCCAAGGAAGACGAGCCCCTCAGCCACCTGGCCCAGTCCATGAATGCGGGCAACTTCGATCTCGTCTACGTGGGCACCAAGGATGGCCGGATGATCCAGAGCAAGCCGACCGATCTGCCGGCTGGCTATGATCCTCGCCAGCGCCCCTGGTACAAGGACGCCATGGCCGCCGGCAAGCTCGCCATCACGGCCCCCTATGCCGACATCACCACCGGCCAGCTCATCATCACCATCGCCGAGCCCTTCAGTCGCGGCAACACCGACGGCGTCATCGCCGGTGACGTCTCCATCGACGGTCTGGTGAAAGACGTGCTCGCCATGAACTCGGAAGGCACCTATGCCATTCTGGTGGACAGCAACGGCACCATCATCGCCCACCCGGACAAGGATCTGACCCTCAAACCCGCCACCGCCATCTCCCCGGAACTGACGGCAGCCAAGGTCAACGAGCTTGCCCATGACAACACCATCTCCGAGATGGATATCAGCGGCAAGGCGAGCGTATTCGACCTCACCGAGATCCCCAACACCAACTGGTATTTCGGCATCGTGGTGGATGAAGCGGTCGCCTACCAGTCCGTCTCCCGCATGGTCACCTCCGCCCTCATTCAGGGATTGCTGACCATCCTCATCGTGGCGGGCTTCTCCTATGTCGCCATCAACGGCTCCCTGGCGCCGCTGAAAACCCTGGGCGAGGCAATTGCCGATCTCTCCCGCGGCAACGGCGATCTCACCCGTCGCATCAAGATCGAGCGTGAAGACGAGGTCGGTACCGTCGCCAAGCACGTCAACACCTTCATCGAGCGCATCCACGTCATGGTGCAGGACATCTCCAACTCCTCCACCCAGCTCAACCAGCAGGCCAGGTCTTCCCACGACATGGCGGAGAAATCCAACCAGGGGCTGGCCCGCCAGCAAAACGAGATCTCCCAGATTGCGACCGCAGTGCACGAGATGTCCGCCACCGCCGTCGAAGTGGCCAGCAACGCCGAGCAGACCGCGGAAGCGGCCCGCAGCTCCTCCAGCAGTTGCGAGCACGGCAAGCAGGTGATTGCCCGCAACCAGCGCTCCATCACGGATCTGGCCACCCAGGTCAAGCAGGCCTCCGGCATCATTCAGGAACTGGAGAAGAACGCCCAGGAGATCAACACCATCCTCTCCACCATCCAGGGCATCGCCGAGCAGACCAACCTGCTGGCGCTCAACGCCGCCATCGAGGCCGCCCGGGCTGGCGAGCAGGGACGCGGCTTTGCCGTGGTGGCCGACGAGGTGCGGGTGCTTTCCCAGCGCACCCACAGCTCCACCGTCGAGATCCGCAGCATGATCGAGACCCTGCAGCGCAACACCCAGGGCGCCGTCAGTACCATGCACGAGGGTCAGCTGCTGGCCCAGAACAGCGTGGAAGATGCCAACGATGCGACCCAGGCGCTGGAGCAGATCACCACCTCCATCAACCAGATCTCCGACATGGCGACCCAGATCTCCAGCGCCGCCGAGGAACAGCGTGCCGTCACCGACGAGGTGAGCCGCAACATCCAGGCGGTCAAGGATGTCTCGGACGAGCTGGCAGTGGATGCGGACAGCTCCCGCAATCTGTCGGCCCAGCTTAAAAATATTTCAGGTGAATTGAATAATCAGGTCGGCATGTTCCGCATCTGATCGACCATGGGAAGAAAGGGGCCGTTCAGGCCCCTTTTTTTATAAACCCTTTTTGTTTCAACGGTTATAATCCCCTTTCGAGACCCTCAACCCTGTGATCGACATCTCCTTTTGCCCATGTGTGGGAGACGGGCCCAGTCTGTCATGGCTATATTCGCATTACTTTTTTGATGCCTAACCTCGATATGTCATCGTGATAATAGTTATCATTAAACTGTTTTGATAAAAAACTTAAAAACTTTATGGGTAATACCCAAAAAGAGAGGCATTTCTCATTTTTTTGAAAGAAAACTACGTATAATCTTGGAGTTAAAATCACCAGAGTAGCGAGTACGGCTGATCCAGATCACTGATGGATGGCGATAATGACGGCATTTTCATCCAAGGAATGGGGTGGTTGTAATAAAAATCACCGTTGCCAAGCACTAAAACAAAGCAGTTTGACTTGCATCAAGCCTGAATTTTTTTCATAGAGCAAAATCGTGCCCAGCAAATCTATCCCTAAGGAGGCAGATGTGGATATTATCAAGACCGATGTTGCCATCATCGGTGCCGGTGGCGGTGGCCTGCGTGCCGCAATCGCCATTGCAGAAGCCCACCCGGAGCTGGAAATCGCCCTGATTTCCAAGGTCTATCCGATGCGCAGCCACACAGTGGCCGCCGAAGGTGGCGCCGCAGGCGTCGTCCGTGATGACGACTCCCTGGAAAACCACTTCAACGACACCGTCTCCGGTGGTGACTGGTTGTGTGAGCAGGACGTAGTCGAGTACTTCGTCAACAACGCCACCAACGAGATGATCCAGCTGGAGCACTGGGGTTGCCCCTGGAGCCGCAAACCGGACGGCAAGGCCAACGTTCGCCGTTTCGGCGGGATGAAGATCCCCCGCACCTGGTTCGCCGCCGACAAGTCCGGCTTCCACATCCTGCACACCCTGTTCCAGACCTCCATCAAGTACCCGACCATCAAGCGCTTCGACGAGCACTTCTGTCTGGATCTCATCGTGGAAGATGGCCGCGTCCAGGGTGTCGTCACCTTTGACATCCAGAACGGCATCACCCGCTTCATCCAGGCCAAGTCCGTGGTGCTGGCCACCGGCGGCGCTGGTCGTGTCTATCGCTACAACACCAACGGTGGCATCGTCACCGGTGACGGCATGGCCCTGGCCTACCGCCACGGCGTACCGCTGCGGGACATGGAGTTCGTCCAGTATCACCCGACCGGTCTGCCGGGCACCGGCATCCTGATGACCGAAGGTTGTCGTGGTGAGGGTGGCATCCTGCTCAACAAGGATGGCTATCGCTACCTGCAAGATTACGGTCTGGGCCCGGAAACCCCGGTCGGCCAGCCGAAGAACAAGCACATGGAGCTGGGTCCGCGCGACCGTCTCTCCCAGGCCTTCTGGCAGGAGCAGCAAAAAGGCCGCGTGATCCAGGGCCCCATGGGCGACGTGGTTCACCTCGACCTGCGCCACCTTGGCGAGAAGTACCTGAAAGAGCGTCTGCCCTTCATCTGCGAACTGGCCAAGGCCTACGTGGGTGTGGATCCGGTGAAAGAGCCGATTCCGGTACGTCCGACCGCCCACTACACCATGGGTGGCATCGAAACTGACGGCAAGTGCGCCACTCGTCTGGCCGGTCTCTATGCCGCTGGCGAATGTGCCTCCGTCGGTCTGCACGGCGCCAACCGTCTGGGTTCCAACTCCCTGTCCGAGATCGTGGTCTTCGGCAAGGTGGCCGGTGAGCAGGCAGCCGAGTTTGCCGCCACCCAGCAACACGGCAACACCCAGGCGCTGGTCGCCAAGGCCGAGGCGCTCATCAAGCAGCACCTCTCCCTGCTGGACATCGACGGCACCGAAAACCCGGCGGATATCCGCAACGAACTGGGCATGTCCATGGAAGCCGGTGTCGGTATCTACCGTACCGAAGAGCTGATGCAGGGCACCATCGACAAGATCAACGAGCTGAAAGCCCGTTACAAGAAGATCAAGATCAACGACAAGTCCTCGGTCTTCAACACCGACCTGCTGTACGCCATCGAGCTGGGCTACATGCTGGACGTGGCGGAAGCCATGGCGCACTCCGCCATCAACCGCAAAGAGTCCCGCGGTTCCCACCAGCGTCTGGACGGTTACGAGGAGCGCGATGACGTCAACTTCCTCAAGCACACTCTCTCCTTCTACAACGGCGAAGGGGCCCCGACCATCGACTATTCCGATGTGAAGATCACTAAATCCCAACCGGCCAAGCGCGTGTACGGTTCCGAGGGTGAGAAACAAGACGAGGCTAAGAAGAATGGCTGAGATGATCGAAATTGAAATCCTGCGCTACCGTCCCGAGCAGGATAACGAGCCCTGGATGCAGACCTTCCAGGTGCCCTACCTCAAAGAGATGTCCCTGCTGGATGCGCTGCAATACATCAAGGATCATCTGGACTCTACCTTGAGCTTCCGCTGGTCCTGCCGGATGGCGATCTGCGGCTCCTGCGGCATGATGGTCAACGGCATTCCGAAACTCGGTTGCAAGACCTTCCTGCGGGATTACCTGCCGGGCAAGATGACTATCGAGCCGCTCAACAACTTCCCCATCGAGCGCGATCTGGTGGTCGACATGTCCGACTTCATCGAGAAGCTGGAGAGCATCAAGCCCTACATCATCCCGTCCGAGCCGCGCAGCCTGTGCGATGGCGAGTACACCCAGACGCCGGCTGACATGGCGAAGTATCACCAGTTCTCCATGTGCATCAACTGCGGTCTGTGCTACGCGGCCTGCCCGCAATATGGCATCAACAAGAAGTTCACCGGTCCGGCGGCCCTGGCACTGGCCTATCGCTACAACGCCGACAACCGCGACAGCGCGTCCAGGGAGCGGATGAAGATCATCAGCCAGGACGAGGGCGTCTGGGGCTGTACCTTCGTGGGCTACTGCTCCGAAGTGTGCCCGAAAGGCGTGGATCCGGCCGCCGCCATCCAGCTTGGCAAGGTCGAGAGCGCCAAGGACTACATGATCGCCATGTTCAAGCCGGATTGAGACCAGGAGTGAGACCATGAACAACACTGAGAGCAAACGTAAGCCTTACGTGCGCGAGATGAAGAAAGACTGGTGGCTGAAGAATGCCTTCTACACCGGTTACATGATCCGCGAAGGCACCAGCATCTTCGTTTCCATCTACGCCGTCGTGCTGATGTGGGGTCTGCTGCGCCTGGTACAGGGTCAGGAGGCATTCAACGGCTGGCTGGAATCCCTGCAAAGCCCCATTGCCATCCTGTTCCACGTCATCGCCCTGGCAGCCTGCCTGTTCCACGCCAAGACCTGGTTCGCCCTGGCTCCGAAAGCCATGCGCATCTTCCGTGGTGAAGACCTGGTGCCGGAGAAGCCGATCGTCATCGCCCAGTATGTGGCGCTGGCGGCGGTATCCCTGCTTGTCCTGATCATCGTGGCCTGAGGAGAAAACCATAAGACGTTCTGACGAACCCGGTTATTGGTGTCTGTTTGGTACCGGGCTCTCACTCAGAAACGTTGGCCACGATCACTCAATCATGATTTGAGGAAAAAATATGAGACGTTCTGACGAGCCAATTTACTGGGGTCTGTTTGGTGCGGGTGGCATGGTGGTTGCCATGCTGCTGCCGGTCATTGTCCTCATCACAGGTCTGCTGGTGCCCATGGGCATCATGGACGTGGAGACCATGAGCTACGAGCGCGTGCTGGCATTCGCCAGCTCCTGGTGGGGTGCCTGCATCCTGCTGGTGATCATCGCCCTGCCCGTCTGGCACGGCATGCACCGCATCTACCACGGCCTGCATGACTTGGGGATCCACACCACCAAGCTGCACCACTATGTGTTCTATGGCTTCGCCTTCCTGGTGTCCGCCATCACCGTCGGCCTGCTGATGGTACTGGTGCTCCAGTAAGCACATCCTGACTGCATGACAAACCGGGCCCAGTGCCCGGTTTTTTTATGACCATCTTCTGCGGTTCATCTCCACCCGGCAGCTGGCCTGCGCGCTCGTTCGGCATCCGTCACCAGAGTCGCGGTGCCGGTTCACGGCCGTTTTCCGCGTAGTAGAGCGACGGCAGAAACTGCGCCAGATAACTGAACTCGCTGTAGCAGTGGCGCATCAGGTTGAAGCCTATCTCGTCCGGCACCTCGTCAAACGGGTTGGCGCAGGCTTTGCCCAGCAGAAAGCGACTGCGCAGCACACAGCCATAGGGGGTATCGCGCGCCAGGTGCAGCATCTCGCCATCCAGCGGCGCATCGTTGTCATCCAGCGCCACCTCGTTGCCAAAGCCGATACGGGCGCAGATGGCGGCAGAGAGAGCCTGCGTCTCCCGCGCCTCGTGTAGCGATTGCGGGGCGAACACCTCTTCGGCACCGTGGAACTTGAGGCGAGCTGCCACCGGCGGCAGCTCGGCAAGCCACTCCACCGCCTCTATGCTGGCTCCCACATAGCGCTCCCCTTTTTTCCAGTGATGATCCCAGCCCCGGTGCTCGACATGATCGTGGGGGTGCCACCACCTGATGTGCTGGGTCGTCTCGAAGAAGGTGAACCACCAATCCAGCATGCGCCCCTTGCAACCGTGCAGATCGGTGCGGATGGCGACCGTCAGCAGGCCGTCGGTGCTGCGGGTCAGACCCATTTCCAGGCGAAGGGGTTGCGGCCTGAGCAACTCATTGATGTCATTGACGCCCCAAGGGGCAAACAGGGCAGAAGGATGCATGATATGACTCCCATAAATTTAGGAAACGAAGTTCGTTTCTTAAATTACGCTATGCCTGTATGCTGGGTCTGTCAATGCTTTCCAGGAGCCCATATGTCGCACCAGAACGATGAAGAAACACGCTCACGAGGCCGTCCGGTCACCCCGGAAGCCGACCTTCGCGCCGCCCTCGCCGAGGCGACGCTGACCTTGTTGCTCAAGGGGGGCTACGGCGCTGCGACCGTGGATGCGGTGGCCAAAGAGGCGGGGGTTGCCAAGAAGACCCTCTACCGCTTCGCCGCCAATCGCGACGAGCTGGTAGCGCAGGCGGTGCGCAGCTGGACCGATGCCTTTCAACCGGCCTTCGAGCAGGATGCAACCCACCCCGAGGTACTGGGAGAGATGCTGGTGCAGGGCTTGCAAGCCATTGCCAGCCAGGTGCTGAGCGCACCGGCGGTGGGCATGTTCCGACTGCTGCAGCATGAGTTCGCGGGGCGCGATGCCCTGCTGGCGGCCTATCAGGAGAACGGCATTGCCCGCGGCAGAGCGACGCTGGCGGCGTGGCTACAGCGCCAGCAGCAACTGGGCTGGCTGCGCGAGCTGGATACCGCCCAGACCAGCGACCTGCTGCTGGCGATGACCATGGCGGAGCCGCTGCGCCAGATGGCGCTCGGCTTGCTGGCGCCGGGCAGCGACATCCGCGCGCGCATCGCCGCCGCCGTAGCCCTGGTCCTGCCCGGCTTGATGCGAGGGTCGGCGTCCTTCCTCAGCGTGCCACCTCCTGCCATTGAGCCAACAAGGGAGCAGGAACGTTGCCATAACGCACCAGCGGGGTCTGGTGCCACTCCGCCAGCTTCTGGATGGCCTTGCCCAGATTCTGGGCCAGGGTCCGGGTCACCCTGACCCCGTCTTCCAGATAGAGGCTCTTGACCTCAAACACCCCCTCCTTGCGATGGGCCTTGGCGTCCATCCTGCCCACCAGCTTGCCGCGATGCAGCAACGGCAGCACGAAATAACCGTACTGGCGCTTGGGGGCCGGGGTATAGCACTCGATGCGATAGTCAAAGCCAAACAACTCGCTGGCCCGCTTGCGATCCCACACCAGCGGGTCAAAGGGCGAGAGCACGGCGGTGTGGCTCGCCTTGAGGGTGCCCGCCTGGGCCCGGACCAGCTCATCGGCCAGGGAGGCGTGAACGAAGGCTCCGTGCTGCCACCCCTCCACTCGTACCGGCAACAGCTCCCCCTCGTCCGCCAGCTGGTGGAGCAGGGCGTCGTATTTCCCCCGTTTAAGGCGATAGTAATCCGCCACCCAGCCGGTCTTGACCAGCCCCAGCGCCCGGCAACTGGCTCGCACCATGTCCCGCCGGGCGAGATCAGGACTCGGCAGATCCCGCTCGTCATTCCACTCCGGCATGACCCGCTCGGCGAGATCGTAGACCCGCTGGAAATTGCGCCGTTCGCGCACCATTAGCTGACCTGCGGTAAACAGCACCTCCAGGTGGCGCTTTTCGGGCTTCCAGTCCCACCAGCCGTTGCCCTTGCCCCCCTTGCGCTCGAAGTCTGCCGCCCGCACCGGGCCATCCTGGCGTATGCGCTCGACTATCTGCGCTATCTCGCCGCCGTGGGTCTTGAGCCACTGGGCGGAGAACTTCCAGCCCATGGCGGCGGGATCCAGCATGCGATGGCGCAGCAGCCGGTAATCTTCCCGGGGGACGAAACAGGCCTCGTGGGCCCAGTATTCGAAAAGATCACCATCGGCCAGCAGTTGTTCCAGCCAGCGCGGATCGTAGTGGCCAAGGCGGCTGAACAGCACCAGATAGGGGCTGCGGGCCACCACGGAGATGGTGTCTATCTGCAGCAACGCCATGCGGCGAATGCAGGCGAGCAGGTCGGCGGGGGTTGCTCTGGCGCGGCGCGGGGTCAGCAGCCCCTGGGCCGCCAGTTGCAGGTGGCGGGCGTCTTGCAATGAGAGGTGGGGGATCGACATGGAGATAGGGGCATCCGTTCCTGGGTATCAGGCCACCAGCATGCCCAACTCATGGCCAAATGAAAACGCCCGGCTCAGGGTTTGGTGAACACCGCCACATCCGCATGAGGAAACTCGACCTCTGCCTGCCAGCGGACCGCCAGGGCACGGAACGAGGCCTCGGCGAAGAAGACGATGTGGGTGGGATCGTGGCGATAGCGCCAGGTCTTGAAGCGCTCGTCCCCCAGCACCCGCTGGGTCTGCAACACCAGCACCCCGCCGGGCTTGAGGCAGCCCCAGAGCGTGTCCAGCACGGCGCGGGGGGTGGCGATGTGCTCTATCACCTCGGTGCTGGTGATGAAGTCGTATTGCCTTGCCAGGCACTCGGGGTCGTCGGCATAGAACTTGTCGTAGCCCGCCATCTCGAAGCCCGCCTCCCGCCCCATGGCGATAAGGGCAGGTCCGGGGCCGCAGCCAAAATCGAGGCCGCTGGCAGAAGGCGACACCCGGGCCAGCACCTCGCCAAAGGCACGCATCAGAAAGGCCCGGTAGCGGGGATCGTCCACCCGGTTGTCGTGCCCGTCATAGACCGCCTTCTCAGCCCCCTCGTCCAGGTGGTCCGCCTCGTCCATCCAGACCAGCTCGCACGCCAGGCAGCGGTAATAGCCCTTGCCCGCCACCGGCAGGGCATGGTGCCAAGGGGAGAGACACAGGGGACAGTGAATAGGGGATGACATGGCAGCTCCTCGGGTGGCGACAGCGGGGCAGATTGCCTGCCACGCCCGCTGCTGGCAACTGTTTTGTCTGGTGCCCCCATCGCCCACCGTTCACCCCCCGCCAGTTTTTTTCGTCTTTTTTTGCGCCTTAAGGGTTTCTTAAGTTTGCCCTTTTACTCTCATCCCATCGCAAGAGAAGGAGCCAACCATGACCATCGAGATCCAAGCCCCCTACCGGTTGATCCTGGCCGAATCCCCGCAGCAGGTCATGGCGCTGCAAACCTATATCCAGGCCGCCTACACCCTCGAGTTCAACGCCCGCATTCCCCATTTCCTGCCCTGCCTGCTCGGGCTCTACCGGGCAGATGGCGTGCTGGTCGGTGCCTGCGGCCTCAATCAGGCCTGCCATGGCGAGCACGAGCAACCGCTCTATCTGGAGCAATATCTGGAGCAGCCTGTCGAGGCCGCCATCGAGACCCGTCTCGGGGTACGTCCGGCCCGCCACCGCATCATCGAAGTGGGCAATCTTGCCTGCAGCGAACCGGGCCACGCCCGCCTGATGTTTGCCGCGCTGTGCCGTCTGCTGTGTGACAACGCCCTGGACTACGTGGTGTTCACCGGCACCGCCAAGCTGCGCAACAGCTTTACCCGCCTGCGTCTCAACCCGGTGGAGCTGGCCCCCGCCCAGGCCCATCAGGTGGGAGAGGATGCCAGTGCCTGGGGCGAATACTACCGCTGCCAGCCCAAGGTGATGGCAGGCGACATCAACCAGGGGCGCGAGGTGCTCGCACAGAGCAGCCTGCTGCTCAACCTGCTGGGGCCCATGCCCCGCCTTTTTAACCATGCCGACATCGACAGGAGGTGCGCGCAATGACGCTGTTCGACACCATCGCCCACCATGCCAGCCAGACCCCGCACCAGCCTGCGCTGCTAGGCAGCCAGGGTGAGCTGGATTACCAGAGCCTGTGGCAGCAGATCCAGCAACTGGCTGGAGTACTGCAAGGGGCCGGCATCCGCCGCCTGGCCCTGCAACTCGACAACGGCCTGCCCTGGGCACTGATCGATCTCGCCTGCACCTGGGCCGGCATCGTGGTCATCCCGGTTCCCCACTTCTTCAGTCCGGCGCAGCAGACGTGGCTGCTGGAAAGCAGCGGAGCAGACGCCCTGGTCGGCCCGGAGCACCAGGGGTGGCAGGCCGCCTCGCCCCTCGTGCTCATGGCAGGCAGGCCCGATGAGCAGGCCGTGCCCCTGTGGCGCCGCATCCCGGCCCGCCTCCCCGAGCTGCCGGCGGGCACCGCCAAGATCACCTATACCTCGGGCACCACGGGGCAACCCAAGGGCGTCTGCCTGTCGCTGGAACAGATGACGGCGGTCTGCGGATCCCTTGCCCTGCGGGTGGCCCCTGCCCGGGTTGAGAAACACCTGACCCTGCTGCCCCTCACCACCTTGCTGGAGAACCTGACCGGCTTGTATGTCCCGCTGCTGACCGGCGCCTGCAGCCGCATCCCCTCCCTGGGGGAACTCGGCTTCTCGGGCTCCAGCAAGCTGGATCCTGCGGCCCTGGCCCATGTACTGCTGCGCTGGCCCAGCCACAGCCTGGTGCTGGTACCCGAGTTGCTGCGCCTGCTGCTGGCCCTGTGCCTCAATACCCCTGCCCTGGCGACACAGCTCGGCACTCTGCGCTTCGTCGCCGTGGGCGGCGGCAAGGTCGCCCCCGAACTCATCGCTCACGCCCGTGCGGCGGGGCTGCCGGTCTTCGAGGGATACGGTCTCTCCGAATGCGGCTCCGTGGTCGCCCTGAACGGCCCCCACGGGGATCGTCCCGGCAGCGTCGGCCTGCCCCTGCCCCACTGCCAGGTGACGATCGCCGCAGACGGCGAAGTCATGGTCAGCGGCAGCGCCATGCTGGGCTACCTGGGGGAAGAGGGCGAGACGGGCAGTCAGATCGCCACAGGGGATCTGGGTCGGCTCGACGAGGAGGGCTATCTCCATATCACGGGGCGCAAGAAGAACGTGCAGATCACCGCCTTTGGTCGCAACTTCTCCCCGGAGTGGGTGGAAGCCCAGGCCCAGCTCTGCCCGGCCATCGCCCGCATCGTCATCTTCGGTGACGGTCAGCCCGCCAACGTGGCCCTTATCCAGCCGCTGCCGGGCAGCCAGTCCCAATTGCCAGAGCAGATTGCCCGGCTCAACCAGCAGTTGCCCGATTACGCCCGCATCCATCACTGGTTGCCGGTCGCCCTGGATCAGCTCCCTGGCCTCCTGACGGCCAACGGGCGCCCCCGTCGCAACGAGATTTATCACCATTTTTCCCGGCAGATCAGCCAATGCCTCACAGGAGAGACCTCATGAGCTTCTACCAGACCCTGCAACAAGCCACCGCCTGCGAGCGCGAACGCCTGTTCAACGCCCCCATCATCGAGGCCTGCCGCCGCGGCGACATCAGCCGTGACACCTACCTCGCCTTCCTGGCACAGGCCTACTACCACGTGCGCCACACGGTGCCGCTCCTGATGGCCACCGGCGGCAAGCTGGGGCAGGAGTACGAATGGGTGCGTGGCGCCATCAGGGAGTACATCGACGAGGAGTACGGCCATCAGGAGTGGATCCTGAACGACATCCGTGCCTGCGGCGGTGATGCCGAGGCGGTGCGCCACGGCCAGCCGGGCCTGCCCATCGAGTTGATGGTGGCCTTCCTCTACGACCAGATCCAGCGCGGCAACCCCATGGGGTTCTTCGGCATGGTGCAGGTGCTGGAAGGCACCAGCGTCGCCATCGCCCTGACCGTCGCCGACCAGCTCAAGAGCGGTCTGGGTCTGCCGCCCCAGGCCATGAGCTACCTGAGCTCCCACGGGGCCCTGGACCAGGAGCACCTCAAGTTCTTCGAATCCCTGATGAACCGGGTGGAAGATGCTGCCGATCAGGCCGCCATCATTCACGCCGCCAAGGTGGTCTACCGCCTCTATGGCGACATGCTCTATCAGCTCACGGGATCCTGCCAATGAAGCTTGAAGGCAAACGCATACTGCTGACTGGCGCCAGTGGCGGCATTGGTGAAGCCCTGGCCCATGAACTGGCGGCCCAGGGTGCCCATCTGCTGCTGCACGGTCGTCGGGCCAGCGCCCTGGAGCGCCTGCGCCGGGAGCTGCCTCATCCGGATCGCCACCAGACGGTGACGGCCGATCTTGGCTCTCCCCATGAGCGGGCGCAGCTGCTGCAACATCCGGCCCTGGACGAGGGGCTGGACGTGCTCATCAACAGTGCGGGCTGCAACCAGTTCGCCTGGCTGGAAGATCAGAGCAGCGAGCAGGTGACACGCCAGTTGCTGCTCAACGTCGAGGCGCCCATCCAGCTCACCCGAGCCCTGCTGCCCCGGCTGCGCAAGCCCGCCATCATCATGAACATCGGCTCCAGCCTCGGGGCTATCGGTTTTGCCGGCTACAGCGTCTATTGCGCCAGCAAGTTCGCCATGCGCGGCTTCAGCGAGTCCCTGGGGCGGGAGCTGGAGGGAACCGGCATCAAGGTGCTGCACTTTGCCCCTCGCGCCACCCGCACCCACCTCAACTCCGAGGCGGCCTATGCCATGAATGCCGAGCTTGGCACCCGGACCGACAGCCCACAGGACGTGGCCGAGGAGGCCGTCATCGCCCTGTGCAACGAGACACGCCGCCGCTGGCTCGGCTGGCCGGAAAAGCTCTTTGTGCGGCTCAACGGCCTGCTGCCCGCCTTGGTGGACATGGCCCTGGCCAAGCAGCGCCCGATCATCGAGCGCCACGCCCGCCGCACCGCCTCCCCAGCCCCCGATCACAGGAGCGATCCCGCCTGTGCGACAAACGAGAAGGAACATTGAGATGAAGCACGCCACTTTCCGTCCCCGATTTGGTCACGGCCCCCTGTTGCTCGCCCTGGGAGGCCTGCTGGCAAGCGGTCTGGCCCAGGCCGCCGATGCCCTGCCCACCATTCAGCAGGAGTGGGCCCACTGCCAGTACCAGCAGACCGGAAAAGCCAAGGAGAGCTGCCTGGAGAACCTGAGTGCCAAGGCCGATGAGGCGAGCGCCAAGGAGGCATTTCGCACCGATCTGCTGATCTGGTCCGCCATCGTCAAGAGCACCTGGGCGGGGGCCAAGGGCGGCCTCGGCGCCCTTGGTCTGGTGAAGGAGGCCAAGGCCAAGCTCGAGATCGCCATCAAGCAGGATCCCAAGGCGCTGGAAGGCTCGGCCTACACCAGCCTGGGCTCCCTCTACTACCAGGTACCGGGCTGGCCGGTGGGCTTTGGTGACGACGAAAAGGCGGAGAAGCTGCTCAAGCAGGCGCTGGTCATCAATCCCACCGGCATCGACCCCAACTTCTTCTACGGCGACTTCCTGCTGGATCAGGGTGACAAGGCACAGGCGAAGGTCTATCTGGACAAGGCCCTGGCCGCCCCGGCGCGCCCTGGCCGCGAGGTGGCTGACGAGGGCCGCAGAATGGAAATTCGCGAGCGTCTCGCCAAGCTGTAAACACAAGCAGCACAGTGTGCTATTTCAACTCTGCCCACCAGCTTGCATACTGGTGGGCAGTGTCGTTTGAGGGAGAGAACAATGCGGATCCTGTTGGTGGAAGATGATGTGATGCTGGGAGACGGCATGGTGGATGCCCTGCGCAGCAGCGGCTACACGGTGGACTGGCTCCAGCAGGGGATGCCGGCCCTCTCGGCTCTCAAGAGCGAGGAATTTGCCGCCCTTGTCCTGGATCTCAACCTGCCGGACATCGACGGCATCAGCCTGCTGCGCAAGTTGCGCCGGGAGGGGCAAACCCTGCCCGTGCTCATCCTGACCGCCCGTGATGCCCTGGACGACCGGGTGCTGGGGCTGGATGCAGGCTCCGACGACTACATGGTCAAACCCTTCGCCCTGCAGGAGCTCAACGCCCGGCTGCGCGCCCTGGTGCGGCGCAGCAAGGGGCAGGCCCAGGCGGTGCTGGAGTACGGGGAGCTGCAGCTCTTCCCCGCGTCACAACAGGTCACCTATCGGGGCGAGCCGGTCAAGCTCACCCCCCACGAGTACAAGCTGTTGCAGGAGCTCATCACCCAGAGCGGCCGGGTATTGAGCCGGGATCAACTGCAACAGAGCCTCTACGGCTGGGACGAGGGGGCAGAGAGCAACGCGGTGGAGGTGCACATTCACCATCTGCGCAAGAAATTCTTCCCCGAGCTCATCCGCAACATTCGCGGCGTCGGCTACATCGTGCCCCAGCTCGACGTCCAGGGCGCAAGAGGAGCCTCCGCCCCATGAGCCGTGTCCGTTCCATCCGCCGTTTTCTGCTCTCCGGCATCCTGGCCCTGGTCAGCCTCAGCCTCGCCATCAGCGGCCTTATCGGCTACCTGCAGGCCAACCACGAAATGGAAGAGCTGTTTGATGCCCGTCTCGCCCAGTCCGCCCGCATCACCAACCAGTTGCTCAGCCGCTATCTCAAGCAGAGCGGCGAGCTGCCGCGCAACGGCACCGTGTACCAGGAGTGGGTGCAGGCCGTCCCCGAGACGCCCCACATCGAGAAGGGTGGCTTCTTCCAGTTCGGCCAGGACAACGAGTTCACCCCCTATGGCCATGAATTCGAGCACAACCTCTACTTCCAGTTGCTGAGCGAGCAGGGCGCCGTGCTGCTGCGCTCGCCCAATGCCCCGGCCCAACCGTTGACCACCCTGGAGCGGGGCTTCAACAGCGAGACCAAGGATCATCACGAGTGGCGCACCTTTACCCTCTACAACGAAGGTGAACAGACCTGGCTCATCGTGGCGGAGCGGGATGACGAACGCAGCGAGCTGGCCAGCAAGATGGCCACCCTCACCATGCTGCCCCTCTTCATCACCCTGCCCTTCCTGCTCGGTCTGCTGTGGTGGCTGATCACCCGGGGACTGTCACCGCTGCACCAGCTGGCGCAAGCCATCGGCGAGCGTCATCCCGCCAACCTGAGCCCCCTCAATCTCGCCATCAAGGCCGAGGAACTGACGCCGCTGGTGGGGGAGATCAACCGGCTGATGCACGCCCTCGCTGACACCCTGGATCGGGAGAAACAGTTCACCAACGAGGCCGCCCACGAGCTGCGCACGCCCCTCGCTGTACTGCGCATCCACAGCGAGAACGCCATGACGGCCGAGGATGATCAGAGCCGGGAGCAGGCCCTGCGCAAGATGCTCTTGGCCCTCGATCGCAGCGATCGGCTGATCCGCCAGTTGCTGACCCAGGCCCGCATCGACAACCAGCAGAGCCCGGCCCTCACCGCCCTCCCTCTGCACCCCCTGTTGCAGAGCCCCCTGGCGACCCTGGCCCCCATCGCCCTGAAAAAGGATCAACAGCTGTCCCTGGAGGGCGCCGAACAGGTGCAGGTAATGGGACAGGCGATGTTGCTGGAGCTGATGTTCGGCAACCTCATCGACAATGCGCTGCGCTACACCCAGGTGGGCGGCGAGGTCGCCGTGGTGGTGAGCCAGGTGGGCAACCGGATCCGGGTGGATGTGCGGGACAACGGCCCCGGCATCCCCACCGCCGCCCTCTCCCGGTTGTGCGAGCGCTTCTTCCGGGTCAATCCCCAGCAGGGGGATGGCGTGGGCCTTGGCATGGCCATCGTTTCGCGCATCGCCCAGCTTCACGGAGCGGATCTCGACATCCACAATCGGCCTGAAGGGGGGCTCGAAGTGAGCGTGCTGCTTCCCGCCTCGCGCCAGGCATGAGGGGTCAGCCTTTGCGCACGCCATGAAAAACGGGGGCCAGGCCCCCGTTTTTCATGGCACCACCACCCTAGTCGCAGGTGGGCTGTACCGTGAAGGTCCGGCTCGAATCCACCGGTCCCAGCTCCGCCAGCAGACGGCGCCCCAGCAGCACCGGGTAGATCATCTTGCTGCGATCCCGCAGGGTGAACCACTCCTTGTAGACCTGGTCCCCGACGCAGACGGACATGGTCACCGTCGGGCGCTCCTCCATGCCGCCCGCCCCGCGCACCGTCACGCTGCGCTCCACCGGCCGCTCCACGCTCCGGCGCACCACCTTGTCGGTATTGGCATCGGTCAGCACCAGGTTGAAGCGCACCCAGGGCTTGCCATCCTTCTTGAAATGCTTCAGGTCGCGGGCATCCAGCGACGAAGTGAGGGCACCGGTATCGAGCTTCATCTTGACCGCCACCCCGTAGGGCATCAGCACCCCCTTCTCGATCCAGCCATAGCTGGTCTGGGCCGCCATCGCGCTGCCGCACAGCGCCCACATCATGGCTGCCGCCACCATTCTCTTGCCCATCTTGCTCTCTCGCCTTGTCAGTCTTGCGCCCAGATGTATCACAGCCAACTGCCGGGTCAACCGGATTCTGGCGCGCAGGGGAGCAGGCTCTGGACGCGGTGCCAACAGGCGACAATCCATGCCAGGCACGGCGCGTGAGTGGGGAATGCAGCAGGAAAACGAGGGGAGAACAGGGTGCGGGATGACGCTGGCGGCCATCCTCAGGTTGTGACGCCAAAGGCTACCACAGCGGTGCGTGAATTATCAGTCTTGTTCTGACGGGATTTTTGCCTACACTGCTGTAAACCGGAGGGCCTGAAAACCACCGGTTTTTTTGCGCCTGCCGAAAAGTTGCCACTGCAAAGTGAGCTCTCACACAAGGCTCAATAAGGAATTCGCAATGCGTATCGAAGAAGACTTGAAGCTCGGTTTCAAGGATGTCCTGTTTCGCCCCAAGCGCTCTACTCTCAAGAGCCGTTCCCAAGTCAGCCTGACTCGCCAGTTCACCTTCAAGCACACCCAGACCCGATGGCAGGGCGTGCCCGTCATCGCCGCCAACATGGATACCGTCGGCAGCTTCGCCATGGCGCGTACCCTGGCCAGCTTCGAGATGATGACGGCGGTGCACAAGCACTACAGCCTTGCGCAGTGGCAAACCTTCGTCAATGAGACCGACCCGGCCCTGCTGGGCCACGTAATGGTCTCCACCGGCACCTCGGAGGAGGACTTCACCAAGACCCGCCAGATCCTCGCGATGTCCAGCGCCCTGCGCTTCATCTGCGTGGACGTGGCCAACGGTTACTCCCAGCACTTCGTCGAGTTTCTGCGCAAGATCCGCGAGGCCTGCCCGAACCACGTCATCCTCGCTGGCAACGTGGTGACCGGCGAGATGGTGGAGGAGCTGATCCTCTCCGGCGCCGACATCGTCAAGGTGGGCATAGGCCCGGGCTCGGTCTGCACCACCCGGGTCAAGACCGGGGTCGGCTACCCGCAGCTCTCCGCCATCATCGAGTGTGCCGATGCGGCCCACGGCCTGGGTGGCCAGATCGTCGGTGACGGCGGCTGCACCTGCCCGGGGGATGTGGCCAAGGCATTTGGCGGCGGCGCCGACTTCGTGATGCTGGGGGGCATGCTGGCCGCTCACGAAGAGTGCGGCGGCGAAGTCGTCGAGGTCGATGGCGAGCCCTTCATGAAGTTCTACGGCATGAGCTCGGCCAGCGCCATGGACAAGCACGCCGGCGGTGTCGCCGAGTATCGCGCCTCCGAAGGCAAAACCGTGCTGCTGCCCTACCGCGGTCCGGTGGAGAACACGGTGCGCGACATCCTGGGCGGGGTGCGCTCCACCTGCACCTATGTGGGGGCCAGCCAGCTGAAAGAGCTCACCAAACGCACCACCTTCATCCGGGTGCGCGAGCAGGAGAACAACGTCTACGGCAAGGAGTAACCTGCCACAGACCCCGTCACGCGCTGACGGTTAGAAGCCGACCAACCGGTGTGCTACCCTGCGCACCGGTTTTTTTGCATCTGGGATCCCGCGCCATGACAAGCCCTCTCCCCCCCTTCGACTGGGACATCTTCTGCTGCGTCGTCGACAACTTCGGTGACATCGGCGTCACCTGGCGACTCGCCCGCCAGCTCAAACAGGAAGGCGCGCTCCCGGCGCAGAAGAGTGAGGTGCAGGTGCGGCTCTGGGTGGACGATCTGGCTAGCTTCGCCCGCATCTGCCCGGCGCTCGACCCCGCACAGGACGGTCAGTGGGTCGATGGCATCTATGTCCAGCACTGGCACGAGCGCCTCCCCGCCGACATGACCCCGGCCAGGGTGGTCATCGAGGCGTTTGCCTGCGAGCTGCCCGCCCCCTTTATCGAACGCATGGCCGAGCAGACCACGCCCCCCTGCTGGATCAACCTCGAATACCTCTCGGCCGAGAGCTGGGTCGAGGATTGCCATGGCCTCGCCTCGCCCCAGCAGGTCGGCAGCCGGCGCCTCGACAAGTACTTCTTCTTCCCGGGTTTCACCGCCAGAACCGGCGGCCTCTTGTGCGAGCACGGCCTCATCGTCGAGCGCGAGCGCTGGCAACAGGATGAAGCGGGACTGGCCGCCTACTGGGCCAGCCTCGGCTTGCCACCCCAACGAGAAGACGAGCTGCGGGTCAGCCTCTTTACCTACGAGAGCGAGGCGCTCAGGAGCCTGGTCGAGGGCTGGCGCCAGAGCGTCACCCCCGTCACCCTGCTGCTGCCGCTGGGGCGCTCCCTCGACGACGTGCTCATCGGCGCAGGGCTGGTAGAGGCCATTCCGACGGCCAAGGCAGGCGCGCTGCTCCAGGCGGGCAACCTCACCGTCAAGCTGCTGCCGATGACCGATCAGAGGGGCTACGATCGCCTGCTGTGGAGCTGCGATCTCAACCTGGTGCGCGGGGAGGACTCCTTCGTGCGGGCCCAGTGGGCAGGGCGCCCCTTCCTCTGGCACATCTACCAGCAGGAAGAGGATGCCCACATGGTCAAGCTGGACGGTTTTCTCGACCACTACCTCTCCCCCTTGCCAGCGCCGGCCGGTCAGTGGCTGCGCCGCTTCAACCATGCCCTCAACCGGGGGGAACACACCGGTGAACTCTGGGCACAATGGCCGCAATACGCGGCCATATGGCAGCAACATGGGCGCACCTGGCCACAGAGGCTGCTGGCGGACGGGGATCTCGTCACGAGGTTGGTGAAATTTTTAGAAAGCCGTATATAATCTGGCAGTTTTTATCCGTCCGTTTCACGAACAGGAATTTTTTACATGAAAACCGCACAGGAAATCCGCGCTGGTAACGTAGTCATGATCGGCACCGAGCCGATGGTGGTCCAGAAGGCTGAATTCAACAAATCCGGCCGTAACTCCGCCGTGGTCAAGATGAAGCTGAAGGGTCTGCTGAACGGCAGCGCCACCGAGACCGTCTTCAAGGCCGACGACAAGCTGGAAGTCGTTCAGCTGGAGCGTAAAGAGTGCACCTACTCCTACTACTCCGACCCGCTGTATGTCTTCATGGACACCGAGTACAACCAGTACGACGTCGAGAAAGACAACCTGGGTGATGCCCTGAACTACCTGGTAGACGGCATGGAAGACCTCTGCGAAGTGACTTTCTACAACGAGAAAGCCATCTCCGTAGAACTGCCGACCACCATCGTGCGTGAAGTCGAGTACACCGAGCCGGCCGCCCGTGGCGACACCTCCGGTAAAGTGACCAAGCCTGCCCGCCTGAAGGGCACCTCCTACGAGCTGGCCGTTGCCGCCTTCGTGGAGATCGGTGACAAGATCGAAATCGACACCCGTACCGGTGAATTCAAGCGTCGCGTCAACTAAGTTGACCCCTTGATGTGATTGCAAAAAAAGCGAGCCCAGGCTCGCTTTTTTATTGGCTGGCACCTCACGGCCGGCCTGATGAGAAGCCGTGCCCCTAGCGGCGATGGGCCAGTGCCCGCACCAGCCTGTCCCCCACCCCCTGTACCAGTTGCACCAGCAGCAGCAACATGACCACTGTCCCTGCCATCACCTTGTCGTCAAAGCGCTGGTAGCCGTAGCGGATCGCCAGATCCCCGAGCCCCCCGCCACCGACCACCCCCGCCATGGAGGAGAAGCCAATGAGCATCACCACCGTCAGGGTGAGCCCGGCCAGCAGCGCCGGCAAGGCCTCGGGCAGCAGCGCCTTGACGACCACGTGCCAGCCGCTGCCCCCCATGGCGAGCACGGCTTCGACGCGCCCCTTGTCCACCTCATCGAGGGCACTCTCCACCACCCGGGCAAAGAAGGGGAAGGCCCCCAGGGTAATGGGAACGATGGCGGCGGTGCTGCCCAGTGAGGTGCCGACCACCAGCCGGGTCAGGGGGATCAGGGCGATCAGGAGCACCACGAAGGGGAGCGACCGCCCGATGTTGATACCGATCCCCAGCACCATGTTGAGACGGGGCAAGGGCAGCACGCCCCCGGGACGGGTCACCACCAGCAGCACCCCGGTCGGCAGCCCCAGCAACAGGGTGAGCACGGCCGCCACTCCCACCATGTAGAGCGTTTCGAGCGACCCCTGATACATCAGTTCGAGCAAGGCATCGACACTCAGGCGACTCTGCATAAACGCACCTCCTCTGTGACTCCGTGACGCGCCATGAAACGCCGCAGGATCTCGGGATCCGGCAACAAGGCCTGCCGCACGCGGGAGTCTGGGTTGGCCAGCAGGGTGCCCAGAGCGCCGCTTTCCACCAGCTGACCCCGTTCAAGCAATGCTGCGTGATCGCAGATGGCCCTGACCACCTCCAACTCGTGGGTGATGAGCACTATGGTGATCCCGAGGCGGCGGTTGATGTCGGCAAGCAGCGCCAGCACCGACTCCGTGGTCTCCGGATCCAGGGCACTGGTCGCCTCGTCACAGAGCAAGTGGCGCGGATTGGCGGCCAGGGCGCGGGCGATGCCCACTCGCTGCTTCTGTCCCCCCGACAACTGGGAGGGAAAGGCGCGACGGTGCTCGCCAAGCCCCACCAGTTCCAACAGCTCGCTGACCCGGGCCGCCCGCTCCCGGCGCGCCACTCCGGCGATTTCCAGCGGGACCGCAACGTTCTCCTCCACGCTGCGGGCGTGCAGCAGATTGAAGTGCTGGAAAATCATGCCGGTCCCCTGACGGTGGCGGCGCAAGGCCGCCCCCTCCAGGGCCGTGATGTCGCGGCCATCGAACAGGATGCGGCCCCGGCTTGGCCGCTCCAGCAGATTGAGGCAACGAATGAGCGTGCTCTTGCCCGCGCCGCTGCGCCCGAGAATGCCGTAGATGGCTCCATCCGGTATCTCGAGCGACACTCCCTCCAGAGCGGGTTGCCCGTGCCCCGGGTACTGCTTGCCGAGCCCCTCCAGCACTATCATGACTGCCGCCCGGCCACCGGGATCACCGACCCCTTGTAGCTCTTGCGAATGAAGTCGGCGATCGCCCTGGACTCCAGATCCCGCGCCAACTGGCGGATCCGCGGATCATCCTTGAGCGCCGGGGTGGTCACCAGGATGTTGGCGTAGGGATTGTTCTGGGCGCTCTCCAGCCCCAGGGCATCGCGAGCAGGCTCCAACCCCGCCTCCAGGGCATAGTTGCCATTGATCACCGCCAGATCCACGTCGTCGAGGGAGCGCGGCAGCTGCGGCGCCTCGATCTCCAGGATCTTGAGCGCCTTGGGGTTGGTGGCGATGTCGTGCACCGTCGCCAGATCCCGCGCCGGATCTTCATGGCCGGCCTTGAGGGTGATGAGCCCCTCGTGCTGCAACAGATAGAGGGCCCGGCTCAGGTTGGTGACATTGTTGGGCAGGGCGATCACCGCCTTTTCCGGTACCTCCCTCAGGTGCTTGAACTTCTTCGAATAGATGCCAAGAGGCTCCACGTGTACGGTCGCGGCCACCACCAGCTCGGTGCCGAGCGCCTTCTCCTGATCCCGCAGGTAAGGGACGTGCTGGAAGTAGTTGGCATCCACATCACCCGCCACCAACAGGGCATTGGCATTGATGCCGCCGCTGAGCTCGATCACCTGCAGATCCAGCGAAGGGTCCTGGCGTTTCACCTCGCCGAGGATATCCGCATGGGGCAGTGGATCCGCGGCAACCCGCAGCGCCTGGGCTGCCTGGGCGGAGAGAGAGAGTCCGAGGGCCAATACCAGGCCGCTCAGGGAAAACAGTCCGTGCTTGTTCATCTTGTGCTCCTTGCCATGCAATCAATGGGTGGTTTCGCCGACCGCCAGCGCCCGGGGCGCCGGCAACAGATCGGCATGGTGGCGCAATGCCACATCAGGGTGGGAACGCAGCCGCCCCTTGAGGTAGTTCCAGCCCACCTCCCGCAGCAGCGGATTGTGCGGGTCGGTGGCAGGCCCCCTGGCTTCACGGGCCAGTGCCTCGGGCAGCGGATAGACGGGCACCACGGCGTCGAGCTGGGCCCCCAGGAAGAAGGCGATGGAGAGACGCTCCTGCCCCGGCGCCGACGGCACCACCCGGTGCACGGTCGCCCGCAGGTAGCCGTTGCTGGCGAGCTCCAGCAGCTCACCGATGTTGACCACGAAGGTGCCGGGGAGCGGGAGCGCATCGATCCAGTGATCCGGCGCCACCTCCACCTGCAGGCCGGGCTGGTCATCCTGCAGCAGGAAGCTCAGGAAGCCCGAATCCTTGTGGGGACCGACCCCCTGGGTGGCGCCCCGCTCACCGGGATAGCGGATCAGCTTGATATGTTCGTTGGGACGCTCTCCGTGCAGGGCATCGAAGGCATCTGGCGACAGTGCGAGCGCCTCGGCAAAAGCCCCGAGCAGGGTACGGGACATGCGGGTCATCTGCCCACGCCAGCGCGTCAGCACGGGTTGCAGTGTCGGCAGCGCCTCCGGCCACTGATTCGGCCCCTGCAACCGCCACCAGGGCGGGTCGCCCGCCGCGCGCGGCAAGGCAGGGCGATCGGCACCGATATCAAACTGCTCTCGCCAGTCGGGTTGACCCCGGGTCAGCTCCGCCCCCGGTCGGTTGTAGCCACGAAAATGGGGAGAGTGGATCATGGCGACCTGCTGCTTGGCCGCCAGAGGCAGCGCAAAGAAGGCCCGCGACAGCTGCTGCACCTCCTGTTGCAGCTCGGGATCGATGCCGTGGCCGGTCAGGTAGAAAAATCCCGTCTCTCTCGCGGCATCGCGCAACGATGCCAGAAAATCGGCCCGAGCGTCGGGCGAGGCATCCAGCTGCCTCAGGTCGAGGATGGGCAAGTGAACCAAGGTGCTCATGGCGATAACGCTCCCTGTCGATGGAAAGTGAGGGTGAACCTCTCGTTCTGACGAGACAGGGGGGAGAATTCTCCGCCTGCGGCCAGTGGCGACATGCCCCGGCCCCCTGTCTGTCTGCCCTTACTGAACCATGTATGGGTCACGGGATGGAACAATCAAAACCGGGAATGCTTTGCCATTTGGAACAATCCCGGGCCCGTGTTCGGCCCGCCGGTCAGACCCTCTTCGCCACCGCCGATGCCGATGTGCCCCCTTGCCCTAAAGAAACCCCCGGCGAGGCCGCTATGAGGGAGTGCTGGAGGATCCCCCATGACATTTCGCCCCTATCTGCTGCTGACCCTGCTTGCTTTTGCCGCCCACGGCGCCGGGCAGGCACCGTCAGGCGCCGCCCCGGATCCAGCCCCCCTGGTTCCCCCCGACTACTGGCAGAGCAGCGACTGGCAGGGGATACCCGACAGCACCAGGGTGGACAAGCAACAGGTACTGTTTGCAAAGCACGACAGCGACAACTACGTGGGTCTGGTCATCCTGCTGCCCGACTGGCAGCGCAGCGGCCAGCTGTGGCAACTGACCCGGGAGCTGGGGCGCCTCGGTTTCGATACCCTGCTGCTGCTCCCCTCGCCGCAGCAGACCGAGCTCGACCCCGCCGCCGAGAAGAAACAGCAGGTCATCGACGATTTTCGCAAGCAGTTTGCCTCCCGCATCAGCAAGCTGGGGGATGCCAAGCTGCAGGAGGGGGGCTTCAAGCTGCTGCTGGCCCAGGGTACCAGCGCCGCCTGGGCCGCCAACCTCATCGCCAGCGAGCAGTTGCCCGCCCCCGATGCCCTGGTGCTGCTCGACGGCTTCTTCCCCAACCAGCTGAGCAACCAGACCCTCGCCAAGCAGATAGCCCAGGGCAGCATCCCTACCCTGGATCTCTATCAGGAGGAGGGAGGACGCTGGCCCCTGCTGGCGGCCGAAGCCCGCAGAAGCGAGAGCCGCCGCAGCCACAAGCTCAACTACCGCCCCTATGCCCTGATGGACCTGGAGGAGACGCCGGGGCGCATCCAGGGCTGGCTGACGCACCTGGGCTGGATCTGAGTCCCTCCGAGGCACAGCCACCCGCCTTTTGCCTTCCCCATCGGACTTGGTCCGATGCCACCGTGCTGGTCAGCCGCCCTCCATGTTTGGCATCATGTCCGAACCAATGGCAGGAGGCTTCATGCAGCAAATCGTGTTTCTCGACAGCGACACCCTGGACACCGGCATCAATCTGCGCCGCCCCGATTTTCCCCATCACTGGCAAAGCTACCCGACCACGGCGCCGGATCAGGTGGTGGAGCGGCTCAAGTGCGCCAGCATCGCCATCATCAACAAGGTACGCATCGGGGCCGATGAACTGGCCCAGCTGCCCGAACTGCGCCTGATCGCCCTCGCCGCCACCGGCAGCGACAACCTGGATCTGGAGGCGTGCCGCGCCGCCAATGTTGCCGTGTGCAATATCCGCAACTACTCGGGCCCTTCCGTCCCCGAGCACGCCATGGCCCTGATGTTCGCCCTGTCGCGCAACCTGTTCGCCTGGCGCCAGTCCCTGCTGGAGGGGCGCTGGCAACAAAGCGGCCAGTTCTGCTTCTTCGACCACCCCATCACGGATCTGCATGGCAAGCGCCTCGGGATCATCGGCAAGGGAACCCTGGGACAGGCACTGGGACAGCGGGCCAGCGCCATCGGGATGGAGGTTTACTATGCCCAGAGCCAGGTCGGCTCCCCGGGGGATGACGACAGGCTGCCCCTGGATGCCCTGCTGCAAAGTTCGGATGTGATCAGCCTGCACTGCCCGCTCACCCCCTACACCCGCCATCTCATCGGGGAGCGGGAGTTGGCCCTGATGAAACCGGGCGCCCTGCTCATCAACGTGGGCCGTGGCGGCCTGGTGGACGAGCAGGCGCTGCTCGAAGCCCTCGGCAACGGCCGTCTGGGGGGCGCCGGCTTCGATGTGGCGAGTGTCGAGCCGCCACCTCCGGATCACCCCCTGATGCAGGCCCTGCGTTACCCCAATTTCATCCTGACTCCCCACGTGGCCTGGGCCAGCGAAGAGTCGATGCAGCGCCTCGCGGATCAGCTCATCGACAACATCAACGCCTTCTCCCTTGGCAGGCGCCAGCACCGGCTGGTGTAAGAGGCCGCTCGCCGCCCCTTACGGGCCGGCAGCGGGATCAAAAAAAGGGGCCAAAGGCCCCTTTTTGTCGATCAGCTTGCCGCGGCATCAGTCGTCATGCCATCTGTGCTTGCGGTGCTTTTTGTGTTTCTTGTGGTGCTTGTGATAGCGCCTGTCATCGTAATAGCGATCGCCGCGGCTCTCGTGACCATCCCCGGTCCTGGCGCCGATGGCGGAGCCACCGGCACCACCGATACCGGCGCCGATCAGCTGGCCCGTGCTGCCACCGACGCTCTTGCCGATGGCAGCCCCGCCCAGGGCACCGACGGCGCCGCCGAGCGCAGCTTCGTTCTTGTTGCCCCTATTGGCCGTGGCCGCACCACCGGCCGCGCCCCCCAGGGCTGCCCCCACCAGGGCGCCGGTGTCGCCACCCAGCTCCTTGCCGATCATGGTGCCCGCCACCCCGCCGGCTCCGCCGCCGAGAATGGTATTGAGGGTCTCGGATGCCTGCACCTGTCCTGTGCCCAACAGCAACGCCCCCAGCAGCGCCAGTGCGCTCATGCCAAACGGTTTCATTTTCATGGGGTACTCCTGTCAAACCTGATGATTGATTATTTTTCCCTGCACTATACAAAGCCCCCTGACCTGCGCCACTGCCGCAAGGGGCACCTCACGGCCAGCCCTCCCTGTCTCCGGTTCGCGACACGATGCAAGAAAGCAGGCTAACCACCTGAAACCACATCAAAAAAAAAGGTCACACGAGAAATCATCCCCGTCATGACCCTTTTCCCGGCCCAAAGGCCCTTTTTTGCAGCGATCACCGTCAGACAGATACTGTCACAACCTCCCCGTCAACGGGCGACGACGCCGCCAGATGCCAGCAATCCCGCCCCTGGTGCTTGCTCTCGTAGAGGCAGGCATCCGCCCGCTCGAGCAGCGTCAGGGCATCATCCGGATAGCGCGCTCCGCCAGCGCTCAGGGTGATGGCGTCGGCGAACTCCCGCCATTTCAGGGCCTTCACCCGACCGAGCAGGTGGGTCAGGCGACATTCCACCTCCGCCTGCTCCCAGGGCAGCAAGGCCGCAAATTCATCGCCCCCGATGCGGTAGACCTGCTCATCCCCCAGGGTTCTCGCCATGATGGTGGCTACCCGAAACAGCACCGCATCCCCCACACCGTGTCCCCAGCTGTCGTTGACGCGCTTGAAGTTGTCCACATCGAACAGCACCAGCCAGTAGGGCCTCCCCGCCTGCTCCAGCCCCGCCCGCTGCTGATCGAAGGCTCGCCGGTTCAGGATGCCGGTGAGAGGGTCGTGGAGCAGGGCATCCTGCCCTTGCAGCAGGCTGTTTCGCACCTGTTCTATCTCCCCCAGGCTGCCGTGCACGAACCAGGTTCGCTGACGCCGCTGGATCTCCTTTCGCGCCTCATCCTGGATGAGGCCGCTGAGCGAGCCCTGCACCAGCGCCTGCTCCTGGCGAAAGATCCGCACCAGAAACCACTGGCTGCACAGCCAGATGCAGAGCAATGCCAGGGCGGGCAGCACCACCATCAACAGGGTGTCTTGCAGGTTTTCATGAAAATGGGAGGGGGGGAGATAGACGTTGAGATCCCACTCCATCCCCTCCAGAGCGTGTTGCAGGTGGCGACCTGCCCAGAACCCGTCCAGGCCGGCCGCCTGCGTCTCCCGCTCTAGGCGGGGCGGCAACAGCGACAAATTGTGCCCCACCACCAGCTTGCCGCCCTTGCGCTCGGTGATGTAGAGGGCCACCGGATCCTCACCCACCGCCCGGTGCAACGCCCCCTGCAAGGCGCTGAACGACATGTCCACCATCAGCAGTCCAAGCAGCTGCCCCTCATGATCCTTGACCCGCTTGATGAGGGTCAGTACCTGCCGGACCGAATCGAACTCCGGGTAGGGACCGAACCAGACGAGATCATCGCCCTCGCCGGACAGGGTCTGGTACCAGGGCCGCGCCTGTGCCCGGTAGCCCTCTGGTTGCTGCCAGTCGGGATAGCCGTCGAGCCGATGGGTGCGCGCGTTGTAGAAATAGAGGAAGTGGGCGTCGTACTTGAATTGATGGGCAATGGCCCAGATGGGATTGATGGCCGATGCCCCGGCAGCGATGGCCTGCTTGTCCAGGGACGCCTCCAGTACGCCAAGCTGGCGGCGGTTGTCCTGCGCCATGTCCTGGAGCAGGGTGGCGTCGAGGGCGGCCAGCATGTGACCGTAACCCGCCACCGTCTTGTCGATGCTGCTCAGGTAGCTGGCTGCCGCCAGCAACAGGGTGGCGATCAGCACCAGCCCTCCCAGGAGAAACGACAGCGGAGTCAGTATGTAATAGCGTTCCTTGATCAGCGCCGCCGTCATGTCAATCTCTATAAAATGTCATATTGGATGAATTTTATAGATTAAAAATCTGCAAAAGATATTGATTGAAGTCATTAACATCCACTGCTAATGATAAAAAAGATATCAAGGTGTCTCACGGCCATATTCACATCCGTCATGTGAATATCCATAAAAAGTAGAAACAGTCATTACTCCTCGTTGACGGTTTATTGCCCGCAAGGTGATATAGTCGATGACTCGAGAAATCGGAGCCAGATGACCTTTGTCGGCAACGCTGGCGGTGATGATTCATCAACCAAGGAGATGTTATGAGCAGTCCGTTTATCGAACAGATCAAAGCACGTCGTACCATCTATGCCCTGGGCAACCGGGTGACCCACTCCGAGGCCCAGCTGACCGCCCTCATCAAGGATGCCGTCAAGCACAGCCCCTCTTCGTTCAACTCCCAGAGTTCCCGCGCCGTCATCCTGTTCGGCGAGCAGCACCACAAGCTGTGGGACATCGTCAAGGCGGAGCTCAAGAAGATAGTGCCGCCGGAGGCCTATCCCCAGAGTGAAGCCAAGATCAACGGCAGCTTCCGCGCCGGGGCTGGCACCGTGCTCTTCTTCGAAGACACCGCCGTCATCGAGGATCTTCAGCAGAAATTCGCTCTCTATGCCGACAACTTCCCCATCTGGTCCGAACATGCCACCGGGATCGCCCAGTTCGCGGTCTGGACCACCCTGGCCCAGGAGGGCATCGGCGCCTCCCTGCAACACTACAACCCGCTCATCGACGATGCGGTGCGCAAGGAGTGGGACCTGCCCGCCAGCTGGCTGCTTCGTGCCCAGATGCCTTTTGGCAGCATAGAGCAACCTGCCGGCGACAAGACCTTCATCGACGACGACGTGCGTTTCCGGGTCTTCAAGTAAGCCTTCACGCCCCCTCCACCAGGGGGCGTTTTCTTCTCTCCCCCTCGTTCACCCTTGTCACGTGCCAGCCATACTCTGAACAAACCCCCTCTTGTCAGGAGGTCCCCATGGGGGACATCGCACGCCAACGTACCTCATGCACATTGACGCCCTTGTCCGCTCTGTTGTGTGTCGCCGCCCTGGTACTGCTGTTCTCGCTGATCGGCATCTTCACCCGCCCCCCCAACCTGCTGGCGGCCTTCTGGCCTGCCAATGCGGTCCTGCTCGGCTGCATGGTGCGCTATCCACGCCTGGCCACCCCGGCGGGCTGGGCCGGCGGCATACTGGGCTTTTTTCTCGCCGCCCTCTTCACCGGCGAGCCCCTGTTCAAAACCATCCTGCTGACCTGCGGCAACCTGGCCGGCATCGGCGTCGGGTATCTGCTGATGCATCGGCTCGCGCCTGCCGACAAGCTCCTCAGGCGCCCCACCTCCCTCGTGCTCCTGCTGCGAAACACCCTGGCCGCCTCCCTCGCCGCCGGCGTGGTCGGCGCCATCATCAATCCCATCCTGTCTCTGGGCCCCCCGCTCTACGGGCTGGGCTTCTGGTTTGCCAGCGAGCTGGTGAACTACATGACCATACTGCCGGTGCTCCTGACACTGCCTCCCCATGACAGCGTGCCCCCCTGGCGCACCCTCCTTTACCGCACCGAGTTCTCCTGGACCAGATTGATGCCGCTGCTGAGCCTGGTGGCCTCCCTGCTGCTCACCCTGCTCGTCGAGGGGCCGGGATCCATCGCCTTCCCGGTACCGGCGCTGCTCTGGTGCGCCGTCACCTACTCCGTCTTCGCCACCAGCCTGCTGACCCTGAGTTACAGCACCCTGATCCTGATCGCCCTCTCAAACGGCCACCTCGTCATCAATCACGATGTCCAGACCCAGTACTGGATGTTCTCCGTCCGGATAGGGGTCATGTTGATCGCACTCACCCCCCTGACCGCCGCCAGCATCATGGCGGCCCGCAACAGCCTGCTGCGGGAGATGAGACACCTGGCCCACCACGATCACCTGACCGGTGCGCTGAACCGGGCCGGCTTCTGGTCGGCCGCCAACGAACTGCTCCAGCACCTCACGGTGCAGCGCTACCCTGTGGCGATCTGCATGCTGGACATCGATCATTTCAAACGCATCAATGATCGTCACGGCCACGAAGAGGGTGACAACCAGTTGAGCAACTTCGCGGCCCGGGTGCGCGACCAGCTTCGACCGGGGGATCTCTTCTGTCGCCTGGGGGGAGAGGAGTTCGTGGCCATCTGGCCCGGCCTCAGCGAGGAGCAGGCCATGGCGGTAGCCGAGCGGCTGCGAAAAATCGTCGCGCAGCCAGGGGAAGAAAAGGGAGCCGAGCCCGCCGTCTGCATCACGGTCAGCATCGGTATCGCCTCCCAGAGAGAGGGCCCCTTCAATCTGGACGAGCTGCTCTCTCGCGCCGATCAGGCGCTCTATCTGGCCAAGCACAATGGCCGCAACCGGGTGGAACGCTATTCGGCTGAGCAGGCTTCCCCCAGCATCGGGCAATCTTGCGGCGCCTGAATGGCGTGCCCCTTGTCGTCATCATCCTGCCTCTGCCGGCAGCGGGGCGGGCAGATGAAGATGGAGCCCGTCCGGTGCCACCTCGATCTCGATCCCGCGCCAGTCCCGCAGCCAGCCCTTGAGCCTGTCGTCATACCGCCTTGTTCCCCCCATCTGCACCACCTGGCAACCCGCCTGCAGGGCGCTGGCGATGCCCGCTGGTGCATCCTCGAACACCAGGCAATCGGCCGGAGCCAGTCCCAACCGGCTGGCAGCCAGCAAATAAGGCTCGGGATCCGGCTTGCCCCGTACCACATCCCCGGCGCACACCAGGAGACGGGGCAGCGGCAATCCGGCGTGCAGCAGCCGGTGCTCTGCCACCCTCCGGCTTGCGGAAGTCACCAGCGCCCAGCGCGTCGGCGGCAGCTGTTCGAGCCGTCGCCGGGCACCGTCCAGGGGCATCGGCGCCGCAGCGTATTCCATCTCCAGATCGTCGAGCAGGGCCACCTCCACTGCCATGTCCAGCTGGGGAGCCAGGGCCCCTATCACCTCCCGTGAGCGCACGCCGTGACACATGGCGAGCACGGGAGCGGGATCCAGCCCATGGTGCTGACACCAGCGCCGCCACACGACTTCCACGTCGCCGGTGGAGTGGACCAGGGTCCCGTCCATGTCCAGCAGCAGGGCCGCGGCCTTCACGCGCACCGCGCTCACAGGGCTCTCCCCGCCAGCGCATCGGCAAAGACCTGCCGCTGGGCTGCGGCCTCGTAACAGGCGAGCGCCTGCTCCGCATTGCTGGCCCACACCGGCAAGGGGGCGACGACGAACCCCTGCTGCAACAGGCTGGTCAGCAGCTCCCCGGTCTCCGGTGCGGCCAGCGGCTGAGCCATCACCAGGCTCCCCTTGATCAAAAACAGATAGCGTTCGCTCGACATGACATGACTCCTTGTGGCTGAACAGCGGGCAAGCAGGCCCGTTTCGAGACCATTAGAACAAGGAGATTAGATAATTTATAATCAATAAATCGCCACATTGGATAACCAAATGGAATGAGATTCGACCTGAGACAATTGCAGGCCTTCGTCATGCTGGCCGAGAGTGCCAACTACCGGGAAGCGGCCAGCCGGCTTTTTGTGACGCAACCGGCCCTGACCAAGCAGATCCAGGGGCTGGAGCAGGCCCTCGGCAGCACCCTGTTCAACCGGGGCCGCCACGGGGCCGAGCTGACCGCCATCGGCCTCCAGTTGCTGCCCCAGGCCAGGGCTCTGGTGGATCACGGCAAGGGATTCGAGCGGCATGCCCTGGCGTTGGCAAGCGGTGCCGCCGGACGCCTCAACATCGGGTTCGGGCTCTCCAGCTTCGCACTGGCCCCCTCCCTGGTGGCCCGTTTCAAACAGCAGGCCCCCGACGTGCTGGTCCACCTGCGGGACACCACCTCCGCCATCCAGCAGGAACACTTGCTGGCGGGTCGGCTGCAACTGGGCTTCATGCGACGGCCTGATGCGCCGCAGCTGAGGGAACACAGGTTGCTGACGGACAGACTGGTGCTGGCCGTCCCCACCCAGGTGGCAGGGCCGGACTTCGACCTGGAGCGGGCGCTGATCCGCGATCCCTTGCTGCAGATGGTGGGCCATCGCTGCCCGGGTCTCAGCCAGCAGATCGCCCGCTTTCTCGGCGCCAACCGGCTGACCGGTCTCATCCAGGAGGCGGAAGACATCCAGACCCTGGTGGCCCTGGTGGCCGCCGGTATCGGCAACGCCATCCTGCCGCGCAGCGTAGGGTTCATCGCGGGCAAGGAGGTGACCCTCTACCCTCTCTCCGGCCCCTGGTCGGAATGGGAAATCAGCCTGGTGTGGAACCCGGAATTTGCCGATCCCATTCGGGATCGCTTCCTCGCCATGGTGAGAGAAACGCACCCCGAGCCCGCATGAGATGCATGAGATGCATGAGATGCCTGCAGGAGAGGATGGCCGGGCTCAGTCCCGTTCCGCCAGCTCCGCGACCTTGATGATCTCGGCAATGCGACCGAGCATGCGCAGGGAAGCCTGGTGTTCTGCGGCATCCGCCGCCGCGCAGGCATCTTCCAGGATGGTGATGGCGTAGTCCCGATCGTGACCATCTCGCACCGCCCCCTGAATGGCCCAGCTGGTGCTCACGCCGCACACATAGAGATGCTCGATGCGATTGGCCCGTAGCGCCGGCTCCAGCGCCGTGCCGTAGAAGGGGCTGACCCTGGGTTTGGTCAGCACCAGATCCCCGGGTTGCACATCGAGCTCCGGGTGAAAGTCGGTGCCGCTGTCGGCCAGGGAGAGGGCCCCGAACTGCCGGGCACGGCCAAACATGGGGGAGCCCTTGGGTTGCAGCAGATAGCCCTCGTCAAACCCCACCTTGATGAGCACCACCAGCCAGCCGTGAGCGCGGGCATGAGCCAGCGCTTGGTTGGCGTGCGCAATGGCGTCCTGCTCGATCACCTGGGCCGCCGAGGCGGCGATGCGCCCGTCCGGGTGGGCGATGTCGTTGATGAAATCGATCACCAGCAATGCCTTGTTCATGGTGTGCTCCCCCCTTGCCTGAGGCCGTTTTGCCCCTGCGCCGCCAGGATCACTCCTCGCGGCCATATAAAAAACCGGCTGGCACCATCACACGGATTGATATGCACCCGATTGGCACCTGGCAGTGCCACGCACTGCCTCATACCAGCCCAAGCGCATAGCGTAGCGCCATCTCCTTGAGGGGGCCCGCCTTGTCCGCCAGATTCAGCGCCAGGTTGCGGGCAAGCCTGAGGGGGCCTATCTCGTTGCTGAAGACCCCGTAGAAGAGATCCATCCCCGACTGCATCAGCAGGTTGTCAGGGCGGCGTCGCCCCTCGTAACGCCCGGCCAGCGCCAGCTCATGCCACTGTGCCCCCGCCTTGCCGAGCAACCCGGCCCAGCAGGCCACGTCCTTGAAACCGAGGTTGACCCCCTGCCCCGCCAGCGGGTTGATGGTGTGGGCCGCATCCCCGAGCAGCACCACTCGCCCGGCGTGATAGTCGTTGGCGTGGCGGCGCACCAGGGGGAAGCTCCCCTTGGCCGTCACGGTGAAACCGCCAAGGCGGCTCGGGAAGTGGCGGCGCACCTCGACGGCCAGGGCCTCGTTGCTCATGGCGGCCAGCGCCCGGATGCGGGCCGGGCTGTCATACCAGACCAGGGAGCCATGGCGGCCCGGCAGCGGCAGGAAGGCGCGCGGGCCGCTCGGGGTGAACTGCTGCCAGGTGATGTCTTCCTGGGCAAAATCGGTGTCGATGTTGATCAGCATGCAGTGCTGGCGGTACTCGAAACGCGACACCCCGATGCCGGCCAATCGCCGGGTGTGGGATTCGGCACCGTCGCAGGCCAGCACCCAGTGCGCCTGCAGCTCGGTGCCGTCATCCAGGGTCAGCACCGCGTCATCCGCACTCTGGCGCAGGCTCGTCACCGCCGCCGGGGTATGGGTCTGGATGGTCGGGAAATCCTCCATCCTTTTCAGGAGCGCGAGCTGGATCAGCCGGTTTTCGATGATGTAGCCGAGCTGGGGCAGCCCGAGATCCACCGCGTCGAAGCGGGTAGCGAAGCCGTCCAGCTCCCAGGTCTCCAGCCGGCGATAGGGGCACAGCCGCATCTGCTGCAGATATTGCCAGGCACCGGCCCGGGTCAGCAGCGCCACCGAGGCCTGACTGATGGCGGAAACCCGCAGATCCAGCGGCTGCTCGGGGGCATAGGGCTCGGGCAACCGGGTCTCGATGACCCGTACCGAGAGCCCCTCTGCCGCCAGCAGGCAGGCGGTGGCGGCGCCCACCATGCCGGCGCCGACGATGGCGATATCACACTGTTCCATAACTTGATTCCTGCAAGGAGTCCCCGCGATAAGGGGCAAGGGCCGAACCGAATGGGGCATGATAACGCAAGGAGGCGGCAGAAACAGTGAGGGGGATGCGCAATTGCCGACGACAAGCCGGCCCTGATGGCGACGGGCGGCCCCAGACTGGTCAGCACCGGGATTGCGGAGTAAAATGGCCGGTCCTTTGACCCTGCCGATTTCAAAACCAGTCACGAGAAGCAATGAGCAAGAAACTTCATATCAAGACCTGGGGCTGCCAGATGAACGAGTACGACTCGTCCAAGATGGCGGACCTGCTGGATGCCAGCAATGGCTACACGCTTACCGAGGAGCCGGAAGAGGCAGATGTGCTGCTGCTCAACACTTGTTCCATCCGCGAGAAGGCCCAGGAGAAGGTGTTCCACCAGCTCGGTCGCTGGAAGAAGCTCAAGGCGAAAAAACCGGGGCTGGTGATCGGGGTGGGCGGCTGCGTCGCCTCCCAGGAAGGGGAGAACCTGCGCAGCCGGGCGCCCTATGTGGACATCGTCTTCGGACCCCAGACCCTGCACCGCCTGCCGACCATGATCAAGCAGGTGCAGGAGGGGCGCGGTGCCCAGGTGGACATCGCCTTCCCCGAAATCGAGAAGTTCGACAACCTGCCCGAACCCCGTGCCGAGGGGGCGACCGCCTTCGTTTCCATCATGGAAGGCTGCTCCAAGTACTGCTCCTTCTGCGTGGTGCCCTACACCCGTGGCGAGGAGGTGAGCCGGCCACTGGATGACGTGCTCTATGAAATCGCCCAGCTCGCCCAGCAAGGGGTGCGCGAAGTGAACCTGCTCGGCCAGAACGTCAACGCCTACCGGGGGCCGACCTTCGACGGGGAGGTCTGCACCTTCGCCGAGCTGCTGCGCCTGGTGGCTGCCATCGACGGCATCGACCGCATTCGCTACACCACCAGCCACCCGGTCGAGTTCACCGACGACATCATCGAGGTCTATCGTGATACCCCCGAGGTGGTCAGCTTCCTGCACTTGCCCATCCAGAGCGGCTCGGATCGCATCCTGACCATGATGAAGCGCCCGCACACCGTGCTGGAGTACAAGTCCAAGATCCGCCGCCTGCGCGCCGTGCGTCCCGACATCACCATGAGCTCCGACTTCATCGTCGGCTTCCCGAACGAGACGGACGAAGACTTCGAGGCCACCATGAAACTCATCGAGGAGATCAACTTCGACATGAGCTTCAGCTTCATCTACAGCCCGCGCCCCGGCACCCCGGCCGCGGACCTGCCGGACGACGTCGACATGGAAGTGAAGAAGGCCCGCCTGACCCGACTGCAAAACCGCATCAATCACCAGTCCATGCTCATAGGCCGCGCCATGTTGGGCTCGGTGCAGCGCATCCTGGTGGAGGGGCCCTCCAAGATGGATCCCATGCAGCTCAGTGGCCGCACCGAGAACAACCGGGTGGTCAACTTCGAAGGGCCGCACCGCCTCATCGGCGGCTTCGCCGACGTGGAGATCACCGACGTACGCCCCTACTCCCTGCGCGGCCGCTTCATCCGCGGCGAGGACGAAATGAACCTGCGCATCGCCACGGCCCCGAGCGAGATCCTCGCCCGTCGTCCTGACAACGTGCCCGATGATCTGGGCGTTGCGGCCTTCAGACCCCATTGATGACTCTCTCCCCCGCCCCGTGGCGGGGGAACAACCGATAAGAGGACACCTTGAGCCGACACATCTCCACCCTGAATCTGCATCTGGAACCCGCCGACAACCAGCGCCTCGCCAGCCTGTGCGGACCCTTTGACGACAACCTCAAGCAGCTGGAGCGACGTCTCGGCATCGAGATAAGCTACCGGGACAACCACTTCCAAGTGATCGGCAAGCAGGCCCAGGTGGAGGCGGCTGCCGTCATCCTCAAGCACCTCTATGTGGAAACCCAGCCCCTCAAGGGGAGCAAGGTGAGTGACATCACCCCCGAGATGGTGCACCTGGCGGTGCAGGAGTCCCGCGTGCTGGAGCAGGACGACGAACCCGCCCCTTCCCTGCCGTATGGCAAGGAGGTCACGGTCAAGACCAAGCGCGGTCTCATCAAGCCCCGCAGCCCGAACCAGGCCCAGTACATCGCCAATATCGTGCGCCACGACATCAGCTTCGGCATCGGGCCCGCCGGGACCGGCAAGACCTATCTCGCCGTGGCCGCCGCCGTGGATGCCCTGGAGCGCCAGGAGATCCGCCGCATCCTGCTGACCCGCCCGGCGGTGGAAGCCGGTGAGAAGCTCGGCTTCTTGCCCGGCGATCTTTCCCAGAAGGTGGACCCCTACCTGCGCCCCCTCTACGACGCCCTGTTCGAGATGCTGGGCTTCGAACGGGTGGAGAAGCTGATGGAGCGCAACGTCATCGAGGTGGCGCCGCTCGCCTACATGCGAGGCAGAACCTTGAATGACGCCTTTATCATCTTGGACGAGGCCCAGAACACCACCACGGAGCAGATGAAGATGTTCCTGACCCGCATCGGCTTTAACTCCAAGGCGGTGGTGACCGGCGACATCACCCAGGTAGACTTGCCTCGCAGCACCAAATCCGGTCTGCGCCACGCCCTGGAGGTGTTGCAGGGGGTCGATGGCCTCTCCTTCAACTTCTTCGAGTCCAAGGACGTGGTGCGCCATCCCGTGGTGGCCCGCATCGTGCAGGCCTACGAGGCATTCGATGCCCAGCAGGCGGCCGAGAAGAGCGCAGCCACTCCCCGCAACGAGAACACCAGCAAAGAGAGTGCCCAATGAGCGTGACCCTGGATCTGCAACTGGCCTGCGCCAGCCCGGACGGCCTGCCGACCGAGGCCCAGCTGCAATGCTGGCTCGATGGCACCATTCTGGGCTTCCAGCCCGAGGCCGAGGTGACGGTACGTCTGGTGGACGAGGCGGAGAGCCGCGAGCTCAACCACACCTATCGCGGCAAGGACAAGCCCACCAACGTGCTCTCCTTCCCCTTCGAGGCGCCACCGGGTCTCGAGCTGCCCCTGCTCGGGGATCTGGTGATCTGCCGCCAGGTGGTCGAGGCCGAAGCCGTCGAACAGGGCAAGCCCCTGATGGCCCACTGGGCTCACATGGTTGTGCATGGCAGTCTGCATCTGCTAGGTTATGACCATATCGAGGACGAGGAAGCCGAGGAGATGGAGCTGCTCGAGCGCGACATCATGCAGGAACTGGGCTTCGCCGATCCTTATCTGAACGACGAAGTGTAACGAACCGGATGGTCATCGTCTTGAAACAGCCGATGCCCATCCTCATATAGCCACAACGATTTCAAGTGTGTTCATACGAGTAACCAAGAGAGAAAATGACCGACGATCACCCTAGTACCGGCTCGCCGAAGAAAACCTGGCTCGACAAACTCAGCCAACTCTTCCAGGGCGAGCCAAAAGACCGCAACGATCTGGTAGAGGTCATCGCCGATGCCGAAGAGCGGGACCTCATCGATCAGGACACCAAGGACATGATCGAGGGCGTGCTCGAGATTGCCGAGCTGCGCGTGCGTGACATCATGATCCCCCGCTCCCAGATGGTGACCATCGAGAAGTCCCAGCCGGTGGACGAGTTCCTGCCGGTCATCATCGAATCCGGCCACTCCCGCTTCCCGGTGATCAACGAAGACAAGGATCACGTGGAGGGCATCTTGCTCGCCAAGGATCTGTTGCCGTTCGGTTTTGGCGGCCAGCATGCCAGCGAACCGCTCCAGCTGGAGAAGATCCTGCGTCCCACGGTGATCGTGCCGGAGAGCAAGCGGGTCGATCGCCTGCTCAAGGAGTTCCGGGAAGAGCGCTACCACATGGCCATCGTAGTGGACGAATTTGGCGGTGTCTCTGGCCTCGTGACCATCGAGGACATTCTGGAGCTCATCGTCGGCGAGATTGACGACGAGTTCGACGACATCGAGGATGAGCCGGAAGAGATCCGCCGCATCAGCAAGCGGGTCTTCTCGGTGAGCGCGCTGACCGAGATCGAGGACTTCAACGACTTCTTCGGCACCCAGTTCAGCGATGAAGAGGTGGACACCGTCGGCGGTCTGGTGATGCACGCCTTCAGCCACCTGCCCAAGAAGGGTGAAGAGATCGAACTCGACGGCTACCTGTTCAAGGTGATGCACGCCGATCGCCGTCGCCTGCAACAGTTGCAGGTGAAGATCCCCGAGCATCATGCGGCGGCGCAGCCGGAGTCCTGATCCCGCCCAGCACCACGCACATCCCGCGCCCCTCTCGTCAGGGGCGCTTTTTTTGCCTCTCTCCCGCCGCGCGACCGCCCCTGGACCCACGCCGACCGCGAGGCTCGCCGTTGACCCGGTTTGCGGTTAAGATGTCGGCCATTGTGTTTCCATTCAGTCCAATTCGAGCCCCGATCCCCCGTGAAATCGAAACTCCTGACCAGCCTGTTTGCCATTGTCAGCGGCGCCATCGCCGTGCTGGCCTTCTCCCCTTTCGGCTACTGGCCCCTGGTGATCCCCTCCCTGCTCGGCCTTTACGCCCTGCTGGACAAGGCCACCCCCAAACAGGCAGCCTGGCGCGGCTTCGGCTACGCCATGGGTCTGTTCCTGCCCGGGCAGTGGTGGATCCACGTCAGCATGACGGAGTTTGGCGGCATTCCGCTGCCGGCCGCCTTCGTGCTGCTGGCCGGGCTCTGCGCCTATCTCTCCCTCTACCCGACCCTGGCCTGCTGGCTCTTCGCCCGCTTCTTTGCCGGCCGCCACTGGAGTCGCTGGCTGCTCGCCTTCCCGGCGCTCTGGCTGATGGCCGACTGGCTGCGGGGCTGGGTGATGACCGGCTACCCCTGGCTCTGGTTCGGCTACACCCAGATAGACGGCCCCCTCAAGGGCTTCGCTCCCCTTCTCGGGGTGCAGGGCATCACCCTTGCCCTGCTGCTCACCGCCTCCGCCCTCTGGCTGGCATGGCAACACCGCAAGCCGGCCTGGCTGCTGCTCCCCGTCGCCCTGGTGGGCGCCGCCCAGGGGCTGATGCAGCTCAACTGGGTGACCCGGGGTGAGCCGGTCAAGGTCGCGCTGGTGCAGGGCAACATCGAGCAGTCCCTCAAGTGGGATCCGGAGGCCCTGGTGCCGACGGTGCGCAAGTATCAGGATCTCAGCCGCGAGAACCAGGATGCCGACATCATCGTCTGGCCGGAGTCCGCCATCCCGGCCATCGAGAAGGAGATGGGTACCTATCTGGAGAGCCTGGACAAGGCGATGAAGGTGAACGACACCGGCCTGCTGGCGGGGATCATCCATTACGATCTGAAACAGCAGCGCTTCTTCAATACCGTGCTCGGCATGGGGGTGCAGGATGCAGAAGGCAAGGAGTCCTACTACTACGAGCACAAGAACCGCTACTACAAGTACCACCTGCTGCCCATCGGCGAGTTCGTGCCCTTTGAAGATCTGCTGCGTCCCATCGCCCCCTTCTTCAACCTGCCCATGTCCTCCTTCAGCCGGGGTGACGAGGTGCAGCCGAACCTGATCGCCAAGGGGCTCAAGTTTGCCGCCGCCATCTGTTACGAGATCATCTTCCCGGACGAGGTGCGCCGCAACGTGCAGCCGGATACCGACTTTCTGCTGACCGTCTCCAACGACGCCTGGTTCGGCACCAGCATCGGCCCCTGGCAGCACATGGAGATCGCCCGCATGCGCGCCCTCGAGCTGGCCCGCCCGCTGCTGCGCGACACCAACACCGGCATCACCATCGTCACCGAGATAGACGGCAGCATCATCGCCCAGATCCCGCAATTCGAGGCTGGAGTATTGCGTGCCGAGGTACGCCCCGCCCACGGCCAGACCCCCTATCTGCGTTTTGGCAGCTGGCCCATGTATGGCCTAGCCGCCGCCCTGCTGGGGCTGGCCCTGTGGCTGCGCCCACGTGCCCACCCCTGGGCACGCAAGGGCTAAGACCACACAACGCCGATAAACAAAAGAGGCGCCCTTGGGCGCCTCTTTTTATGGTTTGGCTTATGGCTTGGCACAGTCTGGCGGCTCAAGGAGACAGCGGCTCACGGTGATACTCATCGGCCCCGCACTCGGGGCAGGTGGCAAGCTGCTCCGGGTGCAGCACGGTATGGCGCCACTCGCAGTGATCGCACACCAGCACCCCGAGTCCCACCCAGTCCCCCGCCCGGTAGACCCCCTTGTGTTCCAGCTCGTCCGCCAACTCCTGCCACTCCACCTGGGTGCGGTCGGTCACGTCTGCCAGCCAGGACCAGGCGGTGTCCTTGAGCGCCAGCATGAAAGCGGACTCCTCCACCTGCTCATCCTTGCGCCCTTCGTCATAGTTGCCCAGATCCCGCTTCACATACTCGGCGATCAGCGCCAGCTCGTCCTGGGTCAGATCCCCGGCCGCCTCCAGATAGGCCTGCACCTTGGCGATCATCCGGTTGAGGCGCTCTCCCTGAAACGCTTCCGTCTCTTCCCACTGCTTCTTGAGCTGGGCGATAAAGGCTTCATACCCTTGTCGACGTTTGTCCATGGCCATCACTCCTCTGCTGAATCCCGATCGAGCCAGACCCTGACCTCGGGCTCGGCGGATACGGGCGGCGGTTGCCATTCTCACTTCGTTGCGACTCTCGCGGCTCTTGCGGCGCTGCAAATCCTCGCGGGTACCGGACCTGGCCCGAGACCGGGCGGATGCTGGCGGTTGTTGCCGCCGCAGGATATGGGTATTCTATCGGGATTTCCCAGCCGTTTTATCTATTCATTTCACAGATCCGGATGTCACCAATGCAAGAGCAATACGTTCCCCAATCCATAGAACCAGCAGTGCAGAAGCACTGGGATGCCAAGAAAACCTTCAAGGCGGTGGAGAAAGTAGACAAGGAAAAGTTCTACTGCCTCTCCATGTTCCCCTATCCGTCTGGTCGTCTACACATGGGGCACGTTCGCAACTACACCATAGGTGATGTGATCTCCCGTTATCAACGGCTCAATGGCAAGAACGTGCTGCAACCCATCGGTTGGGACGCCTTCGGCCTGCCGGCGGAAAACGCCGCCATCAAGAACAACACGGCACCGGCCCCCTGGACCTACGAAAACATCGAATACATGAAGAACCAGCTGAAGATGCTGGGTCTGGGTTATGACTGGGATCGCGAGCTGGCCACCTGCAAGCCGGACTACTACCGCTGGGAGCAGTGGTTCTTCACCAAGCTCTACGAAAAGGGCCTGGTCTACAAGAAGACCTCCTCCGTCAACTGGTGCCCGAACGACATGACGGTGCTGGCCAACGAGCAGGTAGTGGACAACTGCTGCTGGCGCTGTGACACCCCGGTGGAACAAAAAGAGATCCCTCAGTGGTTCATCAAGATCACCGACTACGCCGAAGAGCTGTTGAACGACATCGACAATCTGGAAGGCTGGCCGGAGATGGTCAAGACCATGCAGCGCAACTGGATTGGCCGCTCCGAAGGGGTCAACATCAGCTTCAATATCGACGGTCAGGCCGAGCACCTCGAGGTCTACACCACCCGTCCGGACACCTTCATGGGTGTGACCTATGTGGGCATCGCCGCCGGTCACCCGCTGGCGCTGCAAGCAGCCCAGAACAATCCGGAGCTGGCCGCCTTCATCGAAGAGTGCAAGAACACCAAGGTAGCCGAAGCTGAACTGGCCACCATGGAGAAGAAGGGCATGGCCACCGGCCTCTACGCCATTCACCCGCTGGATGGCCGCAAGGTGCCCATCTGGGTCGCCAACTTCGTGCTGATGAACTACGGCACCGGCGCCGTGATGGCGGTACCGGGTCACGACCTGCGTGACCACGAATTCGCCACCAAGTACGGCCTCGAGATCAAGCCTGTCATCAAGCCGGTTGATGGTGACGTCGACGTGAGCGAAGCGGCTTATACCGAGAAGGGCGTGCTGTTCAACTCCGGCGAGTTCGACGGCCTCGACTTCCAGGGTGCCTTCGATGCCATCGCCAACAAGCTGGAAACACTGGGTAAGGGCAAGCGCACCGTCAACTACCGTCTGCGCGACTGGGGGGTTTCCCGTCAGCGCTACTGGGGCGCCCCCATCCCCATGCTGACCCTGGCGGATGGTACCGTGGTGCCGACCCCGGAAGATCAACTGCCGGTCCTGCTGCCGGAAGATGTGGTGATGGATGGCATCCAGAGCCCCATCAAGGCTGACGCCGAGTGGGCCAAGACCACCTACAACGGCCAGGAAGCATTCCGCGAGACCGATACCTTCGACACCTTCATGGAGTCCTCCTGGTACTACGCCCGCTACTGCTCCCCGGACTACGACAAGGGCATGTTGGATCCGGCGGCCGCCAACCACTGGCTGCCGGTGGATCAGTACATCGGCGGCATCGAGCACGCCTGTATGCACCTGCTCTATGCCCGCTTCTTCCACAAGCTGCTGCGCGATGCGGGCCTGGTGAACAGCGACGAGCCGTTCAAGCGTCTGCTTTGCCAGGGCATGGTGCTGGCCGACGCCTTCTACTACAAGGATGAGAAGGGCGGCAACGTCTGGGTCAGCCCCCTCGACGTCAAGGTGGAACGTGACGACAAGGGCCGCATCACCAAGGCTGTCGACCTTGAGGGTCGTGAAGTGATGCACTCCGGCATGACCAAGATGTCTAAGTCCAAGAACAACGGCATCGACCCGCAGTTGATGGTGGAGCGTTACGGCGCCGATACCGTCCGTTTGTTCATGATGTTCGCCTCCCCGGCCGAGATGACCCTGGAGTGGTCCGACTCCGGCGTGGAAGGTGCCCAGCGCTTCCTGCGCCGCCTGTGGCGCATCACCTTCGAGCACGTATCCGGTGGCGCCGTTGCCGCACTGGACGTCGCCGCCCTCACCAGCGACCAGAAAGCCGTGCGCCGCGAGCTGCACAAGACCATCGCCAAGGTGAGCGACGACGTGGGTCGCCGTCAGACCTTCAACACCGCCATCGCTGCCATTATGGAGCTGATGAACAACCTGGCAAAACTGGGCAGCGACGCTCAGGATCGCGCCCTGATGCAGGAAGCGCTGGAAGCGGTCGTGGTCATGCTCTACCCCATCACCCCGCACATCGGCTTCGAGCTGTGGAAGATGCTGGGCAAGGAAGGGGACATCGATGTCGCGGCCTGGCCGGTGGCTGACGAAGCGGCCATGGTCGAGACCGAGAAGCTGGTGGTGGTGCAGATCAACGGCAAGATGCGCGGCAAACTGACCGTACCGGCCGAGATAAGCCAGGCCGACGTCGAGAAGCTGGCCATGGCCGATGCGTCCGTACAGAAGTTCACCGACGGTCTGACCGTGCGCAAAGTCGTGTACGTGCCGGGCAAGCTGCTCAACATCGTGGCCAACTGATGACGCCTCCCCTGGCGGCGGCCGACGGTCCGGGCCAGGGGCTGACGACACACGGATGATGACGGCGGGCCTTGCGCCCGCCGCTCTTCCCTTCATGCAAAGAGGATTTTTTATGGGCACCATCTTCACGCGCTGGATGGCCATCGTGCTGGCAGGACTGCTGCTGCAGGCCTGCGGTTTTCAGATGCGGGGCACCGCCATTCCCCCCGAGCTGATGACCATGAAAGTGGTCGGTGACAACAAGAGCGACTTCTACCGACTGGTCACCACCCGTCTCAAGGCCGCTGGCGTCGAACTCGCCGACAAGGAGGGCATCCCGGTGCTGACCCTGGCCGGGGTACGTAGCCGCAGCCAGGTCGCCTCGGTCGACTCCATCGGCCAGGACCGCGAATACCTGCTGAGTTACAGCACCCAGTTCACCGTGGTCATGCCGGGCAAACCGACCCAGGTCTTCCCCATCACCTTCAACCGCAGCTTCCTGAACAAGCCGGATGCGGCACTCGCCTCCTCCCGCGAGCAGGAGCAGCTGGGCAAGGAGATGCAGGAGCAGGCCGCCAACCTGGTTATTCGCCAGCTCAGTCAGGTCAAGTTCTGATGCGCGTATCTTGATGAGAGGGTGTTGATGAGAGTCTATCCCGAGCAGTTTGCGGATCACCTCAAGGCAGGGCTCAAGCCCTGCTATCTCATTTTCGGGGACGATCTCCTGTTCAAGAATGAGCAAGCCATCGACCGTGCATCCTTCCCCCTCAACCAGGCCAGGTTCTGATGCGGATTTACCCTGAACAACTCGCGGATCACCTCAAGGCAGGGCTCAAGCCCTGCTATCTCATTTTCGGGGACGATTTCCTGTTCAAGAATGAGCAAGCCATCGACCGTGCATCCTTCCCCCTCAACCAGGCCAGGTTCTGATGCGGATTTACCCTGAACAACTCGCGGATCATCTCAAGGCAGGGCTCAAGCCCTGCTATCTCATTTTTGGGGACGAGCCCCTGCTCAAACTGGAAGCTGTCGACGCCGTGCGTCAGGTGGCACGCAAACAGGGCTTCGATGAACGCCACAGCTTCGTGGTGGAACAGGGGCTGGACTGGAACCAGGTCTACGATGCCTGCCAGGCCATGAGCCTGTTCTCGGCCCGCCAGATCATCGAGCTGGAGCTGCCCGCCAAGATCGACAAGGATCTCGCCGCCCGCATCAGCGACATTGGCAAGCAACTCCACCCCGACCTGCTGCTGGTCCTGAGTGGTAATCGCCTCAACCAGACCCAGATGAAGGCGTCCTGGTTCGACAAGCTGAGCCAGAGCGGCACCTATGTACCGGTCAACCACCCCGAGCCCCGTTTCTTCCCGCGCTGGATGAGCGCCCGCTTTCAGCGCTTCGGCCTCAAGGCACTGCCGGATGCGCTCAATTTCATGTGCCACGCCTACGAGGGCAACCTGCTGGCCGCGAGCCAGGAGATCGAGAAGCTGACCCTGCTCTCGCCGCCCCAGCCCATCAGCGTCGCCTATCTGCAGGAGACCATCATCCGCCACGCCCACTTCACTCCCTTCCAGCTCGTCGATACCCTGCTGGAAGGAAAGGTGAACCGGGCCCAGCGCATCCTGCTGGCCCTGCGCGCCGAGGGCACCGAACCCGGCATGCTGGCCTGGACCCTGTGCCGCGAGCTGGAGCAGCTCACCGAGCTGGCGCTGGCCGCCCGCGCCGGACAGCCCCTGGTGGAGCATTTCAGCCGCCTGCGCATCTGGCAGAGCCGCCAGCAGCTCATCCAGCAGGCGCTGACCCGGCTTCCCTTCCCCAAGATCCGGCAGCTCTGGCAACTGATGGCCCAGCTGGACCATGCCCAGCGCCATTTCGACACCGAGCAGGCCTGGCTGATGCTGCAAACCATCGCCCTCGGCTTTCGTGACGGTACCCCGCTCCCCCTGCTGGAGACGGAATCATGCTGACACCGCCCATCGGGATCCTCGGCGGCACCTTCGATCCCATTCACATCGGTCACCTGAGGCCCGCCATCGAGGCACGGGACGCCCTGGGTCTGGCCGAGGTGCGCCTGCTCCCGAACCATATCCCGCCCCACCGGGCCAATCCGCTCTGCTCCAGCGAGCAGCGACTCGCCATGGTCGCGCTGGCTGCGGCGGACAACCCGGGCTTCGTGGTGGATGAGCGGGAGCTCAGGCGCGACACCCCCTCCTGGACCATCGACACCCTTGTCGAGTTGAGGAGCGAGCTGCCGGACACCCCGCTCTGCTTTTTGATGGGGATGGATTCCCTGCTCGGCCTGCCGGGCTGGCACCGCTGGCAGGAGCTGCTCGATTACGCCCATCTGGTGGTGAGCTGCCGCCCAGGCTGGCAACCGGATTATTCCGTCCAGGTTGCCGAGCTGCTGGCCCGCCACCAGACCCGGGACATTCAGGATCTCCATCGCCAGCGCCACGGTCATGTCTGGCTTTGTGACAACCTGCCCGTCGAGCTGTCGGCCACACGCCTGCGTGCCCTGCTCGCGGCAGGCCAGGATCCCAAATACCTGCTGCCCAACCCGGTCGCCGACTATATCCGGCACCACGGGCTCTACCGCTCATCGGCAACGCAGTAAACGGCGTCACGCAGGCTGGTCAGCCGACACGTCCGGGCGCACCGGGCCCGGCCCTGACTATTGCCAGGCCGGGTTGCACACTATAGTGATCGTCAAGGGCCCCTCCCCCACGGGACGGCTCCCCGGGCGATGCTCCCTTTGCCAGGCTGGGAAACGGGAGTGACCATGATATAATCCGCCGCCCTCTGGCGCCGGAAGATAGGAGAAGACATTGCAAGGCCAAGAATTGCTCGCCTTTATCGTCGACAAGATCGATGACATGAAAGGCCGCGACATCATCACCCTCGATGTGCGCGGCAAATCCAGCATCACGGACACCATGATCATCTGCTCCGGCAACTCCAATCGTCACGTCAGTGCCATCGCCCACAACCTCGCCAGCGAGGCCCGTCATGCGGGGCTCGACCTGCTGAGCGTGGAAGGGGAACTCACCGGTGAGTGGGTGCTGGTGGACATGGGGTCGGTCATCGTCCACGTGATGCAGGATGAGTACCGCGACTTCTACCAGCTGGAAAAACTCTGGAGCGGCGCCGCCCAGGTCAATTCGCAATAAAGGGCGACAGCGTAACCAAAGATGAAGATCCAGTTGATTGCCGTGGGCACCAAGATGCCTGCCTGGGTAGAGCATGGCTTCGAAGAGTACCGTCGCCGCTTCCCCAAAGACATGCCGTTCGAGCTGGTCGAGATCGGCGCAGGCAAGCGCGGCAAGAATGCCGACATTCCCCGCATCCTGCAAAAGGAAGGGGAAGCCATGCTGGCCGCCGCCGGCCGCTCCCGCATCGTGACCCTGGACATTCCGGGCAAGCCCTGGACCACGGAGCAGCTCGCCGTGCAACTGGAAGCCTGGAAGCTGGATGGCCGGGATGTGGCGCTGCTGGTGGGTGGCCCGGAGGGGCTCTCCCCCGAGTGCAAGGCTGCCGCGGAACAGAGCTGGTCGCTCTCGCCCCTGACCCTGCCCCATCCCCTGGTGCGGGTACTGGTGGCCGAGAGCCTCTATCGCGCCTGGAGCATCACCACCAATCACCCTTATCACAGAGAGTGACCCATGCCGACCCTGAGCATGCATTTCTCCTCTCTCACCCGCACGTCAGCCACAAGGTAACGGCATGCTGAAGAATCGCATTGAAATGCGCGATCACAGTGCCGAGGGACGTCTGTTCTTCCGGCGCACCCTGGTCGCCTACATCGGCATGGTCACCCTCATGCTGGTGCTGCTGGCTAACCTCTACTACCTGCAAGTAGAGTCTTACGAAACCTATCAGACCCGATCCAACGACAACCGCATCCGTGTGGTGCCGGTGGCGCCGCCCCGTGGTCTCATCTACGACGCCAACGGTGTCCTGCTGGCGGAAAACCGCCCGGTCTACAGCCTGGAGATCGTGCCCGAAGAGACCGAGAACCTGGAGAAGACCGCGGACGACCTCATCACCCTGCTGGCCCTGCCGGAGGGGACCAAGGAGAAGTTCCTGGCCGAGGTCAAGCGTCAGCGCCGCTTCAAGCCCGTGCCCCTGTTCGAGAAGCTGACCGAATACCAGGTCGCCCTCTTCTCGGTCAACCAGCATAACTACCCGGGGGCCAGCATCGAGGCCTACCTCAAGCGCTACTACCCGTTCGGCGACACCCTCACCCATGCTCTGGGCTACGTGGCCAAGATCAACACCCGTGACGTGGAGCGCCTCGAGAAGGAGGAGAAGCTCGCCAACTATGCCGCCACCAAGGACATCGGCAAACAGGGGGTAGAGAAGTACTACGAGGATCAGCTGCACGGCGTGGCGGGTTATCAGGAGGTCGAGGTGAACAACCGCGGCCGGGTGGTGCGCACCCTGAAATTCCAGCCCCCCGAGCCCGGCAAGGACATCTACCTCAACATCGACATCCGCCTGCAGTTGAAAGCCCAGGAGCTGCTGGCCGGCCGCCGGGGCGCCATCGTGATGATGGAGCCCAACACCGGCGCCATCCTGGCCATGGAGTCGAGCCCGAGCTACGACCCCAACCTGTTCGTGACCGGCATCTCCAGCGCCAACTACTCGGCGCTGCTCAACGATCCCGCCCGGCCGCTGGTGAACCGCACCACCCAGGGCATCTATGCCCCCGCCTCCACCGTCAAGCCCATGATGGCGGTGATGGGGCTCAACGAGGGGGCGATCACCCCCAATTACCGCTACTTCGGCGGGCCCAGCTTCTCCATCCCGGGCACCACCAAGAAGTTCCGGGACTGGCGCCGCTGGGGCCACGGCTGGCTCGACGTCTATCGCGCCATCGAGGTCTCGGCGGATACCTATTTCTACGATCTCGCCTACCGGGTCGGCATCGACAAGATCAACAGCTACATGACCAAGTTCGGCTTCGGCCAGTACAGCGGCGTGGACCTCTATGAAGAGACCCGGGGTGTCATGCCCTCCCGGGACTGGAAGATGGCCCGCTGGCGTCAACCCTGGTACCAGGGGGACACCATCTCCATCGGCATCGGCCAGGGCTACTGGAGCGCCACCCCGATCCAGCTCGCCAAGGCCATCAGCATCCTGACCCAGAACGGTCACGATGTGACGCCGCACCTCCTCAAGAGCACCGCCTCCTCCGATGGCGTGGTCAACGCCCCCATCAACCCGAACGTGGCCATCGCCGCCAAGAGCGATACCTACTGGCAGGTGGCCAAGGACGGCATGTGGCGCGTCATCAACGGCCACGAAGGGACGGGGCGCCGCGCCTTCGCCAATACCCCCTACAAGGCGGCGGGCAAGTCCGGCACCGCCCAGGTGGTGGGCCTCAAGGAGAACCAGGTCTACAACGCGGCCACCACCAAGGTGGAGCACCGCGACAACGCCCTGTTCGTCGCCTTCGCCCCCTTCGAGGCCCCCAAGGCGGTGGTCGCCCTGGTGCTGGAGAACGCCGGGGGCGGCAGCGCCATGGCGGCACCGGTCGCCCGCCACATGCTGGATGCCTATCTGCTGCCGCCGGAACCCCAGTTGCCACCGGCACCGGAAAAGCCGTCCCAACCGAGTGAGGTCGTTTCCCAATGAGTAATTCTGCCCGCCAGCAGAGCATCTGGTACAAGCTGCACATCGACCTGCCGCTGCTGCTCGGCCTGCTGACCCTGATGGCCCTCTCCATGGTGGTGCTCTACTCCGCCTCGGGCCAGGATCTCGACTCCATCGTGCGCCAGCTGGTGCGCGGCGCCCTGGCCTTCGGTCTGATGATCGGCATGGCACAGCTGCCGCCCTCCCTCTATGCCCGCTGGTCGGTGCCCCTGTTTGCGGTGGTGGTGCTGCTGCTCATCGCGGTGGACGTGTTCGGCCATATCGGAAAGGGGGCCCAGCGCTGGCTCGATCTCGGCTTCATGAAGTTCCAGCCCTCCGAGGTGATGAAACTCTCCATGCCCATCATGGTGGCCGCCTGGCTCAGCCGGCACTCCCTGCCGCCAAAGTTCAGCCATGTGATGATCGCCCTGGTGATGGTGCTGCTGCCCACCCTGCTGATCGCGGCCCAACCCGATCTCGGCACCTCCATCCTGGTGGCCGCTTCCGGCTTCTTCGTCATCTTCCTGGCGGGGATCAGCTGGTGGCTCATCGGGCTCGCGGTCTTGCTCATCTGCGCCTTCATGCCGGTACTCTGGTTCTTCCTGATGCACGACTACCAGCGCCAGCGGGTGCTGATGCTGCTGGACCCGGAGAAGGACCCGCTCGGTCGCGGCTATCACATCATCCAGTCCAAGATTGCGATCGGCTCCGGCGGCGTGTTCGGCAAGGGGTGGCTGCAAGGCACCCAGTCACAGCTCGAATTCCTGCCAGAGCGCCACACCGACTTCATCTTCGCCGTCTTCAGCGAGGAGTTCGGTCTGGTGGGCGTGGCCCTCTTGCTGGTCATCTACCTCTACATCATCAGCCGCTGCCTGTTTATCTCCATGCAGGCCCAGAACAGCTTCGAACGCCTGCTGGGAGGCGCCCTGACCCTGACCTTCTTCGTCTATGTGTTCGTCAACATGGGCATGGTAAGCGGCATCCTGCCGGTGGTAGGGGTTCCCCTGCCACTGGTGAGCTACGGCGGCACCTCTATGGTGACCCTGATGGCGGGCTTCGGCGTTCTGATGTCCATCCAGACCCACAGGCGGCTGCTCGCCTGATGCGGCTCGGCTGGCTGGCTCTATCTCTGTGCACCCTGACGGCGGGTGCTGCCGTCTCGCCGGCCCGGCTCAGCCTGCTGGCCGAGCAGCAGCAGGTGCCGCTGGCAGAGTTGCAGGCCGCCGCCGCCCAGGCCAGCCTGCGCCAGGAGGTGCTGGACACCATTCGCCGCCCCTGGGAAGCCAAGCCCTGGCACCGCTACAGGCCGCTGTTCGTCACCCCGGAGCGCATCCGGGACGGAGTGGGATTCTGGCAGCGCCATGCCTCCACCCTGGCACGGGCCGAGCAGACCTACCAGGTCCCCGCCTCCCTCATCGTCGCCATCATCGGCATCGAGACCTTTTACGGTCGACAGATGGGCCGCCATCCGGTGCTCGACAGCCTTTACACCCTGGGATTCCACTACCCCGAACGGGCGGATTTCTTCGCCAAGGAGTTTGCCCAGCTGGTGCTGATTGCCCGGGAAGAGAAGTGGCCGCTCACCACCCTCAAGGGCTCCTATGCCGGCGCCATGGGCATGGGCCAGTTCATGCCCTCCAGCTACCGCCACTACGCGGTCGACCTCGACGGAGACGGCAAGCGGGATCTCTTCGCCAACCCGGCAGATGCCATCGGCAGCGTGGCCAACTACTTCGCCCTGCACCACTGGCGCTGGGGCGAGCCGGTGGTGGAGCCCGCCTTGATCGGATTGGCGCCAGTAGGTACCCTGCTTGCACCCGAGCCCGAGCTAAGGCACCGCTGGGCAGAGCTGGCCGCTGCGGGCATTGAAGTCGCCACACCGCCGTCACCCGAGACACCGGTAAAACTGCTGGCGATGGAGCAGGCCGAAGGACCGGAATACTGGGTCGCGCGCCACAATTTTTACGTGATCACCCGCTACAATCGCAGCCCTCTCTATGCGATGGCGGTGCATCAACTCAGTCAAGCAATCCAGGACGCTTATGCATTACAGCCACAAACTTCTTCCCCTCAGCCTGACCTTGTTGCTGGCCGCCTGTAGCAGCCAACCCGAACCCCAGACGCTGCCCCCGGAGCCCGTTCCCCAGGAGAAGCCCCAGGTCATCGAGATCCCCCAGGCGACCGGCGCCATTCCCCGCCCCGAACCCATGAGCGAGAGCGGCAACAGGGACTACTGGATCGGAAAGCAGAAGTTTGAGGTGTGGCGCGACATCAAGCACTACAGCGAGGAAGGCACTGCCAGCTGGCTCTCCCGGGATCTGGACGGCAACAAGACTGCCAACGGCGACGTGCAGGACAGCACCCTGTTCAGCGCCGCCCACCGCAACCTGCCCCTGCCAAGCTACGTGCGGGTCACCAATCTGGACAACGGTCTGGAGACCATAGTACGCGTCAATGATCGCGGCCCCTTCGGCAGCGATCGCCTCATCGATCTCTCTCACGCCGCCGCCGCGCAACTGGAGATGGTGGAAGGGGGTGAGGCCCGGGTGCGCCTCGAACTCATCACCGATCAGCCGGATCAGATGGTGGAGATGGTGCCCATGACCCCGATGACGCCCATGGAGCCTGCGGCGCCAGCCGCCAATTCCTTCGTGAACGAGACGCCGGCCCCCACGGCACCGGCCAAGGCCGCGCCTGCTCCTGCCGCCACGACGACCACCACCGTCTCCCCTCCCAAGGCCGGTGCGACCCAGGGCAAGATGATCCAGGTGCTCGCCAGCGGCTCGCAGGCGCGGGCCGAGGCCATGGGCAAGGTGATGACCCAGCGCTATGGCGTGCCGTACCAGGTGGTGGCACATGGCGCCGTCTTCCGCGTCCTGCTCGGACCCGTGGCCAGCGACAAGCAGGCCCCTCTGCTCGAGCAGATCCGCCAGGGTGGGTTGGAGCAGGCTTTCATCGTGCCCTGATACCCGCCCCGACCTCGCGCCGGGATACGACGCGAGGTCGGGGGCCATCCCATAAAATCCCGTCCAGGTCGCATCTCGGACTATGACCGACACGCACATCTGGTATAGTGGGGCCCGCTTTTTTTCAACTTGGGTACATCCCATCCAGGCACCAGGAATTTCAAGATGTCCAAATTTGCCCGCTCCGTTATTCTGGCCTCCCTGTTAAGCGCCACCGCTCAGGCCAACCAGCCTGTTCCGACCCCGGATTCGGCCCTGCCGAGTGCCCAGCCGGTCCCCACTTTGAACAGCGCCCCCATGGTGGTACCTGCCGCGCCCGAGATCTCCGCCAAGGCCCACATCCTGATCGACTACTTCTCCGGACAGGTGCTGGCCGAGCAGAACGCCGACGAGCGTCTGCCCCCCGCCAGCCTGACCAAGATGATGACCTCCTACATCGTCGGCGACGAGCTGCACAAAGGGAACATCAAGGGCACCGACATGGTGACCATCAGCCAGAACGCCTGGTCCAAGAACTACTCCGACTCCTCCAAGATGTTCATCGAGGTGGGCAAGCAGGTCTCCGTCGATGATCTCAACAAGGGCATCATCATCCAGTCCGGCAACGACGCCTGCGTCGCCATGGCCGAGCACCTGGCAGGCAGCACCGACTCCTTCGCCAGCCTGATGAACGCCTGGGCCGCCAAGCTCGGCATGAAGGACTCCCAGTTCAAGAACCCCCACGGCCTGGATGAAGAGGGCCACTACAGTACCGCCCGCGACATGGCCCGCCTGGGTCAGGCCCTGATCCACGATCAGCCGGAGGAGTACAAGATCTACTCCCAGAAGTCCTTCGTGTTCAACGGCATCACCCAGCACAACCGCAACCGCCTGCTGTGGGACCAATCCCTGCAGGTTGACGGCATCAAGACAGGTCACGTCAGCCAGGTCGGCTACAACCTGGTCTCTTCCGCCACCAACAACGAAGGCATGCGCCTGATCGCCGTGGTCATGGGGGCCAACAGCGAGGCCTCCCGCGCTGCCGAGAGCAAGAAGCTGCTCACCTACGGCTTCCGCTTCTTCCAGAGCCTGACCCCCTACAAGGCGGGCACCGAACTGGTCACCCAGAAGATCTGGATGGGCGACAAGCCGGAAGTGAAGCTGGGGGTCGACAAGGACGTCTCCGTGCTGGTCACCCGTGGCCAGGGCAACAACCTCAAGGCGGACTTCCAGCTGGAGAGCGAGCTGAAGGCGCCCCTGGCCAAGGGCCAGCGCGTCGGCACCGTGTACCTCAAGCAAGGGGACAAGGAGATCAAGCAGGTTCCCCTGGTTGCCCTGGAAGAGGTGCAGGAAGGTGGCCTGATGAGCCGCCTGTGGGATTACCTGGTCATGCTGGTCTCCAGCTGGTTCAAGTAACAGACCCTTCCTCAAGCAGCGGCGCCAACAGGCGCCGCTGCTGTCTTTTGCGGTCTGTCCAGTCAATAACCCTGTAATCTGCAGGTTCCGCCGACTGACGATTTGTGGTAAAAAGCAGCATTTCCACGTCTTGCCGCACCGCCGGGTCTTGATCCCGAGGCTGCTCATGCCCATATAGACTGGGAACTGTCCCCTGGGGGCAGATGAGGGGACCGTTTCGGCGGCCCTCAAAGACGTAAAGATGACGTCGCGTCCCGGCGACCCAGAAAGGTGAAGTAGATGAATACCAAGTTTGATGAACTGCTGGAGTTCCCCTGCAAGTTCCCGTTCAAGGTGCTTGGCGTGGCCGATCCCGCCCTGCCCGACATGGTGGTGGAAGTGCTGCAGCAACATGCTCCCGGCACCTACAGCCCGACCGTTCAACCTAGCTCCAAGGGCAACTATCACTCGGTACGGGTGACGGTCACCGCCCAGAGCAAGGAACACATCGAGGCCATGTATACCGCCCTTGGCAAGATCGAGCTGGTTCGTTACGTCCTGTAAGTTGCCTCTCTCGCCCCGCCACCGGGGCGACTGATTATTTGCCGCCCGGTCGCAGCGGCGACCGTACCGACACCGCGCCGCCAGTGAGGAAAGATGTCACTCGAAACGCCCGCCGAGCCACAACCGTCAGCCGGCCAACTGCTCGTCAGACAGCTGGGCCGTCGCCCCTACCAGCCGGTGTGGGACGCCATGAAGGCGTTCACCGACAATCGCACCCCCGACACCCCGGACGAGTTCTGGGTGGTGGAGCATGACCCCGTCTACACCCAGGGTCAGGCCGGCAAGGCCGAACACCTGCTCGCCCCCGGCAACATCCCGGTGGTGCAGAGTGATCGCGGTGGCCAGGTGACCTATCACGGCCCGGGCCAGCTGGTGCTCTACGTGCTGGTGGATGTGCGCCGCAGCAAGCTCTCTGTACGGGAGCTGGTGACCTGCCTCGAAACCGCCATCATCAACACGCTCGCCAAAAGCAATATCGAGGCCTACGCCAAGGCCGATGCCCCGGGCGTCTACGTGAAGAGCGATCTGGGCATGGAGGCCAAGCTGGCGTCCCTGGGCTTGCGCATTCGCAAGGGGTGCTCGTTCCACGGGTTGGCTCTCAACGTCAACATGGACATGACCCCCTTCCTGCGCATCAATCCGTGCGGCTATGCGGGCATGGCCATGACCCAGACCAGCGCCCTGGGCGGCCCGCAGAGCGTCGCCGAGGCACAGTCCCTGCTGGTGACGGAGCTGGCCCGCCTGATTGGCTACCAAGAGATCACGAATACCGAAGAGGCGGCATGAGCAAGCCCATGCTGCCTGGCCATGAGGGCACAGAGATGACCCTGGTGGCTATCAACCAGACAATAACAAACACCGAGAGTGAATCATGAGCAAACCCGTTCGTATGGAGCCGGGCGTCAAGCTGCGCGATGGCGACAAGATGGCCCTGATCCCGGTGAAATTCATGCCGGATCCCAACGAGGAAGTGCTGCGCAAGCCGGAGTGGATGCGGATCAAGCTGCCGCCGTCGAGCCAGAAGATCGAGCACATCAAGAGCACCCTGCGCAAAAACAAGCTGCACTCTGTGTGTGAAGAGGCTTCCTGCCCCAACCTGGCGGAGTGCTTCAACCACGGCACCGCGACCTTCATGATCATGGGCGCCATCTGTACCCGCCGCTGCCCCTTCTGCGACGTGGCCCACGGCCGTCCGTTGCCGCTGGATCCGGAGGAGCCGAAGAAGCTGGCACTCACCATCAAGGAGATGGGGCTCAAATACGTGGTGATCACCTCGGTGGACCGCGACGATCTGCGGGACGGCGGTGCCCAGCACTTCGCCGACTGCATCAAGCAGATCCGCGAGCACAGCCCGCAGACCCGCATCGAGATCCTGACCCCGGACTTCCGTGGCCGGATGGAGCAGGCGCTGGAAGTGTTCCGCGAGACCCCGCCTGACGTGTTCAACCACAACCTGGAAACCGCCCCGCGCATGTACCGGGTCGCCCGGCCGGGTGCCGACTACAAGTGGTCCCTGGAGCTGCTGCGCCGCATCAAGGAGATGCACCCCCACGTGCCGACCAAGTCCGGCGTCATGATGGGTCTGGGCGAAACCAACGAAGAGATCGTGCAGGTACTCAAGGACTTGCGCGAGCACGGCGTCAACATGCTGACCCTGGGCCAGTACCTGCAACCGAGCCGCCACCACCTGCCGGTGAAGCGTTATGTGCCGCCCGCAGAGTTCGACGAACTCAAGGATGTGGCCATGGAGCTCGGCTTCAGCCACGCCGCCTGCGGTCCCTTCGTGCGTTCCTCCTACCACGCAGACCTGCAAGCCAAGGGGGAAGAGGTCAAATAAGCCTCTTTTCCTGCTGGCAGAAAAAAGAGCGCCCCTGGGCGCTCTTTTTTTATCGCCGTCACCTCGCAGGCAGCGGTTGTCCCTTTGTGATTGGCGCCGTTCTGGCGTAACGTGGCCACTCCCCTTCTCTGGAGTGCTGTGCCGGATGCCGACTCTCACCGTTCGCCTGATCCCCCTGCGTGACGCAGACTTTCCCGCCTATCGCGACTACTTCATCGAGGATTACGCCCAGGATCTTGCCAACAACCACGGGATGGCGCTGCCTGACGCCCACCGTCAGGCCGACGCCTCGTTGCAGCAGCTCCTGCCACTGGGTGTCGCCACCCCGGGTCATCACCTGCTCGCCATGGTACCTGAAGCCTCGAACGCACCGGGCGAGCCTCTGGGCTATCTCTGGCACGCCATCGACGGCGCCGCCGGCACCTCCTTCATCTACGACTTCTATGTGACACCGCCCCATCGTGGTCGCGGCCTCGGCAAGGCAGCCATGGCCGCCCTGGAAGCGCAGCTCGCCCCCCTAGGCATCCACCAGATCAAGCTGAGGGTGGCCCATGACAACCCGAGGGCACTGGCGCTCTATCAGGCGCTGGGCTTCACCATCACGGGCTACAACATGGCAAAGCGTCTGGATTGAGCACCTTCATTGGGCCACCACCCGGCCCATGGCTCAGAGCGAGATGCCGGAAAAAGACATGAAGCCGAGGGACATCAGCCCGGCCACGATGAAGGTAATGCCGATACCCCGCAGCCCCTCGGGCACATCCGAATACTTCATCTTCTGACGCAATCCCGCAATGGCGACGATGGCCAGCAGCCAGCCCAGCCCTGAGCCCGCCCCGTAGACCACGGATTCGATGAAGTCGTAATCCCGCTGCGCCATGAACATCACCCCACCGAAGATGGCACAGTGCACCGTCAGCAGCGGCAGATAGATGCCGAGCGCGTGATGGAGCGCCGGGAAATGTTTGTCCAGCACCATCTCCATCACCTGCACCAAGGCCGCCAGCACCCCGATGTAGACGATGAAATCGAGAAAGCCCAGATCAAACTCCCCGAGGAAGGTACTCTCGGGACGCAGGATATGGCGGTAGATCAGGTTGTTGAGGGGGATGGCGATCACCATGACCACCAGCACCGTCATGCCCAAACCGAAGGCCGTGTTGATGTTTTTCGAGACGGCCAGGAAGGTGCACATGCCAAGGAAGAAGGCCAGCGCCAGGTTTTCCACAAAGATCGACTGGATGAAGAGATTGACGTAATAGTCCATGAATGAGCTCACCACTTGGTTGCAATAAGAGCACGTCCGCGCCCGGCCAACGGCCAGTCGCGAAGATGACGTCACGGATGACGTTTACAGAGAGAGCTGGCGCAGCACCCAGAATGACCACGGCAGCCGCCAGACTGCCGAGCAGCCCGGTCAGCGGTACTCAATGACGGGGATCAAACGGGCAGGCGCCCGGCTGGTGAACCTAGTCGCCCTGACAGAAGCGATATTGCAGGTGGTGGCAGCGAAGCCGCCGTGTGTGCAGAGCGCCGAAGTAGTCGGGCCGCTGCCTGAGATAGATGAGAGGCAGGAAGAACAGCAGGCCGCAGAGCAGGCCGAGGATCTCGTGCTGGAACCAGGCCAGCAGCATCTGGTAGAGCTCGGCATGAGCGGCCCCTTCCAGTCGCCGTCCCTGCTCGAAACCGAGCCGCCACTGGGAGGCGGGCGGCAGGCTGACGTTGTCGGCAAGCCCCGGGTTCGCTGGCTCATGGAACAGCATCGGCCGCTCCTGCCCTTGCGTATCCATTCCCTTAGTTGCAACGACCCCTGCCGCCGCCGCAGCGGCAAGCCAGAGAAGGCAGGCGATGGCAAGCACCATCGGCCATGACGAGGGGCGGCGAGAGGATGACAAGGGGGCGGTCCGTCAAGAAAAATTACAGGTGGAATATATCACAATACCGTCACTTATTGCATTTTCCACCATGAGATATTAACAGGAGCGATATTAAACACCGCCCCATTCCCTAAAACCGGCAAGGTTGCACCACCTTGAGAAAGCGACTTGCATCTTCCTCAAGGTGAGGGCTTAGCCCTGCTCGAAGGCCGGGTGATAGCGCACTTCACCACTGGGCATGGCAGCGCCGAACGAGCGGGCCATGAAGTACTCGGGCGGCACGCCGGGCAGCGTCAACCCCGGCTCGGACACGAAACCAAAACGGCCGTAGAAGCCGGGATCCCCCAGCACCACGCAGCCGGCCGCTCCCATCCCCTTGAGCTCGGCCAGACCCGCGTCCATCAGCCGTGACCCCAGCCCCCTGCCCTGAAGCGCAGGGGAGACGGAAATGGGGCCAAGGCCATACCAGTGCGGGCTGCCATCGCTGATGGTGACCGGCGAGAAGCAGAGGTGGCCGACCACCCGCCCCGCCTGCTCCGCCACCAGCGACAGGCTGAGTGCCCCGGCCTGGCGCAAGGCGCGCACGATCAGCTGTTCGTTGTGATCGGTATGGGGGGCATTGAGGAACGCGGCCACGGTCAGCGCTTCAATGGCGTCGTGATCGGCGCCCGTTTCAGGTCGAATGAGAATATTCATAAGGTTTTCTCCGTTTGTTATCTTGCAATGGATGGCCTGATCAGACTGTCTGCAGGCAGCAGATCACATAGCCATAGCTGCCCAGGTATTGGCGGTGGATGGCCACTTCCCGGCTCAGATCCTGCCAGGCTGGGCTATCCCCCAGCTCGGCACGGTGGCGCGCCAGATTGCGCTCGATGGGATCCAGATAGTTGTCCCAGGCCCTTTGCGGCAACGGGGTATGCCACAGACAGCGATAACCCGCCTCCTGCACCGTTTTGAGCAGGCCCGCCAGGGTCTGCATGGCGGGATAATCTCGCTGCCAGAACGCCAGCGCCTCCTCTGGGGGCGTGTCAGTCAGCCACACCAGGTCGCTCAGCACCAGGCAGGCAGCAGGGCCGGCAAGGTACGGCCGCCATGCCTGCAAGGCGTTGGCCACCCCGATGGTGTAGGCACTCCCCTCGGCCCAGATGAGATCGGCGGGGGCAAGGTCTGCCGGCAGCGCCGCCATGTTGGCGCACAGGGTAGTGACCTGACTCAGCCCCGCCGCACTGGCCGATCTCGCCACGGCGGCCAGCGCCTCCTCGTCCAGATCGATGGCTACGATGGTGGCGTCCGTCACCTGTGCCAGCGCCAAGGTGGCGGCGCCGCGCCCGCAGCCCATGTCGAGGATCCGGCGAGGCTGGCTGGGCAGCGCGGCAAACTGCTGCTGGGTGAAGAGGCTATCGCCCGGCCCCCAATAGCTCATGCCGTCCAGCAGCAGCTTGAAATCCCGGATGTAGCGCTCATGTTCGTTCATGTCTTTGCTGAGCCACTGCAGGTGGTAACGCTCTTTTTCACTGAATCCCTGCTTCATCACCCAGGCAAAGTAGGCCTGCGGGGCTTGATGCTGCAGTTGCCGCTGCCAGGCCTTGAACTCGTCGCCGGAGTGCGCACGCAAACCGGCGAGATCCGCCAGCAGATCCCGGGCGCGTTGCATCCGCGCCAGCTCTTCATCCAGCTCCCTGACCCGGGTTTCCAGCGTTGCCTGCTCCAGCTCGCCCGCCAGACAGGCGAGGCACTGCTTGAGGCTGAGCCCGCCGGCCTGCAGAGCCTGTACCATCCGCAGCCGCTGCAGATCGTCATCGTCGTAGTGGCGATAGCCGTTGGCGCCCCTCGTGCCCGCAATCACCCCCAGCTTCTCGTAATAGAGCAGGGTGGAGCGGGCCAGGCCGCAGCGCCGGGCCAGTTCGGATATTTTCATGACAGCAACTCGCTGAGGGGTCCGTGACCCGATGAAGGGAAGCTTAAACTGTGAAGCAATAGACGGGTCAACGACAACATCCGGGTTAACACCATAAAAAAACGGCCACCCTGAGGTGGCCGTCATCGGCAGCAAGAGAGACTCGCGGGAATCAGAGACCGGCAGCTTCCAGATGCTCCACCAACAGCTGCACGCTGCGGTTGCCGCGCCACTCGTTGACGTCGAGCCGGTAGACCAGCCGCACCCGCTTCACCGAAGCATCGGGCCAGCGCTGCAAGTCGACGCCAAAGGCGATGGCATCCACCGCGTGGCCGGAATCCGTGGTCAGCATCATCTTGAGGTGCTTCTCCCCCACCAGCCGCTGCTGCACCAGTACGAATTCCCCGTCAAACAGCGGCTCGGGGAAGGCCTGACCCCAGGGGCCGGAGGCGCGAATCAGCTCCGCCAGCTCCAGACTCAGCTCATCGGGCAGCAGCTCGCCATCGGTGAGCAGCACCCCGGTCAAGAGCTCAGGGGTCACCAGCTCGCCGATGACCGCCTCGAAGGCCCGACCGAAGGCCTCGATATTGGCCTTGGGCAGGGTCAGCCCGGCCGCCATGGCGTGGCCGCCAAACTTGCCCATCAAACCGGGGTGGCGGGTATCGAGCAGTTCCAGCGCATCGCGCAGGTGCACCCCCGGGATGGAGCGCCCGGAGCCCTTGAGCTCGGTCTCGCTGCTCTCGGCAAAGGCGATGACCGGGCGGTAGTACTTCTCCTTCACCTTGGAGGCCACCAGCCCCACCACCCCCTGATGCCACTCGTTTCGGTGCAGCACGATGCCGGAGGGCACCTCGCCGTCACGAAAACGGATCTGCTCCAAAGTGGCGAGCGCCTCCTGCTGCATCCCCTGCTCGATCTCCTTGCGCTCCTGGTTGAGGCTGTCCATTTCGGAGGCGAACTGGCGCGCCAGGTTGATGTCGTCACAGAGCAGACAGGCGACCCCGAGGGACATGTCATCGAGCCGGCCCACCGCGTTGAGGCGCGGCCCCAGCGCAAAGCCGAGATCGGCAGCGCACAGGCGACGACCGTCGCGGCCCGACACATCCACCAGCGCCTGGATGCCGGGGCGACAACGGCCGGCCCGGATCCGCTGCAAACCCTGATGGACCAGAATGCGGTTGTTGCCATCGAGCGCCACCACGTCGGCCACGGTGCCGAGGGCCACCAGATCCAGGTAATCCGCCACGTTGGGGGCGCGCAGCCCCTGGCGCTCATACCAGCCGCTCTGGCGCAGATGGGTGTTGAGGGCCGCCATCAGATAGAAGGCGACCCCGACCCCGGCCAGGGACTTGGAGGGGAAGTCGCAGCCATGCTGGTTGGGGTTCACTATCGCGTCGGCGTCAGGCAGCTCCTGACCCGGCAAATGGTGATCGGTAACCAGTACCTGCATGCCTGCCGCCTTGGCCGCCGCCACCCCGGCGATGCTGGAGATGCCGTTGTCCACCGTGATCAGGAACTCGGCGCCGCGGGCCACCGCCAGCTCGACGATCTCCGGGGTGAGGCCATAACCGAACTCGAATCGGTTGGGCACCAGAAAATCGATGTGGTGCCCCCCCATGGCGCGCAAGGCCAGCACGCACAGGGCCGAGCTGGTGGCGCCATCGCAGTCGAAGTCACCGACGATGAGAATACGTTTTTGCGCCGTCAGCGCCTCGGCCAGCAGCGGCACCGCCTGCGCCATGCCGAACAGACGCTGGGGCGGCAGCAGCTGGTTGGCGCTGCGCTCCAGCAGGGCAGGGTCTTCTACCCCGCGGCTGGCGAAGATCTGGCGAAGCAGCGGGTGCAGGGTGGCGGGCAGATGGGAATCATCAACTCGCGGACGACGACGGATTTGCAGGGGCATTGATGTGATCCAGTATCTTGAGCAGTTGTTCGGGGCTCTGGTAACCACGCACCAGGTCGCCATTGGGCAGGACCCAGCTCGGTGACGCCTTGATCCCGAGCCATTGGCTCAGGCCGATATGATGGGCAAGGATCGCATTACAGCCGCTCTCAGGCAAACGATCGCTGAAGTTGAGTTCGCGCAGCAGCCCGGGATCGCACCAGCTAGCCTGATCCGAGGCGGCGACAGGCGCAGGCAGCAGTTGCACGCTCACGCCCCTCGCCTGCAAGCGGGGCAACTCCTCCAGCGCGATGCGGCAAGGACCGCAGGCGAGATCGGTAAACAGGGTGAGGCGGTGGCGTTCAGGGGTGGCCTTGAGCCAGAGCCGGGCCTCCCCTATCTGGGAGAGCGCCAGCCTGCGTTGCTGCTGCTGGCTGAGCCGGGTGAGGTTTCTCATGTCGTGGGCCAGATCCAGCATGGAGCCCTGCAGCACATAGTCTCCCCTGGCATCGCTGTAGAGCAGTCCCTGGGCCGTGCCCAGCAGATAGAGGCCCGGCATGGGGGTCTCGTCCACCAGGTAGACCTGCACACCGAGGCGCTGCTCTATGGTCTGTTTCAACACATGGGGGTCCATCCCCGCGCTGGCCGCAAAAGCGCACAGCAGCATCATTCCCAGCAGTAAATATCGCATCAGCTCATTCACTTGGCATGATTGAAGGGTCTCATAAGGTAACCCAGACAATTCCCTCTCCCAAAGACCTTAATTAGTGATCGATTAATAATGTCCGCAAGAAAAAATCACGGGATGACAGGTTGCCAATCGGGCTTGAGCCCCGCAAGCTAATCAGGACGACGGGAGACATCTTTAGTCATCCCTCTGTTTTGCTGATGTTTTATTATTCAAATCGACGTGCGCTCAGGTGGCACGTCGTCCATTTCTAGGGGGAAAAATGAGTCTGATTCAAGAGTTCAAGGCCTTTGCATCCAGGGGCAATGTGATCGACATGGCGGTCGGTATCATCATAGGTGCCGCCTTTGGCAAGATTGTCTCCTCCTTCGTGGGAGACGTGATCATGCCCCCCATCGGGCTGATCCTGGGGGGCGTGGATTTCAGCGATCTCGCCGTGACCCTGAAGGCCGCCGAAGGGGATGCCCCTGCCGTGGTCATCGCCTACGGCAAGTTCATCCAGACCTGTATCGACTTCCTGATCATCTCCTTCGCCATCTTCATGGGGCTCAAGGCCATCAACACCCTGAAGAAGAAGCAGGAAGAGGAAGCCGCCGCCCCGGCCGGCCCCACCAAGGATCAGGAGCTGCTGACCGAGATCCGCGACTTGCTGAAATCCCAGCAGGGGAAATAACCGTTTCCTCCCTGTCGTGTGCTGAATAAAACCGCCTTCGGGCGGTTTTTTGTTGCAGGGCAGGTGAGGCGATCAGGCTCTGGGGTGGTGCTGGCCGTGCAGTACCTTGAGCCGCTCGTTGGCCACGTGGGTATAGATCTGGGTGGTGGAGAGATCCGCGTGGCCCAGCAGCATCTGCACCACTCGCAGATCGGCGCCGTGATTGAGCAGGTGGGTGGCGAAGGCGTGACGCAGGGTGTGGGGAGAGAGTTCCCCCCTGATGCCGGCTCTCAGGGCATAGAGCTTGATGCGGTGCCAGAAGGTCTGGCGGGTCATCATCCGGGCCCGCTTGGAGGGGAACACCACGTCCGAGCTGGTGCCACCCAGCAGCAGGGTGCGCCCCTCCCGGTAGTAGCGCTCCAGCCAGTGCACCGCCTCCTCCCCCATGGGCACCAGGCGCTCCTTGTTGCCCTTGCCCACCACTCGCACCAGCCCCTGGCGCAGGCTGACGTGTTCGGCGGTCAGCCCCACCAGCTCGGACACCCGCAGCCCGGTGGCGTAGAGCAGCTCGAGCATCGCCTTGTCCCGCAGTTCCAGCGGGTCGTCCACCAGGGGCGCTTGCAGCAGCGCCTCCACCTCGGCTTCGCTCAGATCCGAGGGCAGCTTTTTGGGGAGCTTTGGCCCCTCCAGCAGCACAGTGGGATCGTCGCTGCGCAGCTTCTCGCGATTGAGGTACTGGTAGAAGCGGCGCAGGGCCGAGAGGAAACGGGCCGTGCTGCTGGCCGCGAACTGATGGTTCACCCGCCAGGCGAGGTAGTGCTGGATGTCATCCAGCCCCGCCAGCAGCAGGGAACCGCCTTGTTCATCGAGCCAGAGGGCAAATTTTTCCAGGTCGGTGCGATAGGAGCTGACCGTGTTGTCGGAAAGCCCCCGCTCCAGCCAGAGGGCGTCGAGAAACGGCTCGATCAGGGGATGGGATTCTGCTTTGCTCATGGTGCGCCGCGCTCAGGGAAACAGGTCGCCATTGTAACGTGCCGACCCACCCGGGCCGCAAGGCAAGGCTGCACATCCCCTCAGGCGGTGAAGAGCCCGGCGCAATCTGCTAGACTGGCGCCCTCCCCCCGGGCGCCGCTGTGCCGGTCACGCCCCTTGCCGACTGCGATCAAGAGAAGAGCGATGAAGATAGGTTTGTTTTATGGCTCCACCACCTGCTACACCGAGATGGCCGCCGAGAAGATCCGCGCCCTCATCGGCCCCGAGCTGGTCGATCTCCACAACATCAAGGATGTGCCCCTCGCCCGCATGCAGGAGTACGACATCCTGATCCTGGGCATCTCCACCTGGGACTTCGGCGAGCTGCAGGAGGACTGGGAATCTCGCTGGGAAGACATCGCCGACCTGCATCTGGAGGGACGCATCATCGCCCTATTTGGCATGGGCGATCAGCTGGGCTATGGGGAGTGGTATCAGGATGCCCTCGGCCTGCTGCACGATCAGCTGGTCCCCAAGGGGGTCAAGCTAGTGGGCTACTGGCCCAACGAGGGGTACGAGTTTGACGCCTCCAAGGCGCTCATCGACGATGGCCGTCACTTCGTCGGGCTGGCCCTCGATGACGCCAACCAGTACGACCAGACCGAGTCCCGTATCGAGCAGTGGGTCGACCAGATCCTGAACGAGATCCACGAACTGCTCTGATCCTGATCGCCTGGATGTTCGACGACGCCAGCCAATGGACGACCAGACCGACCCCGCATCGAGCAGTGGGTCGACCAGATCCTGAGCGAGATCCACGAACTGCTCTGACCCTGATCGCCTGGATGTTCGACGACGCCGGCCAATGGACGACCAGACCGACCCCGCATCGAGCAGTGGGTCGACCAGATCCTGAGCGAGATCCATGAACTGCTCTGATCCTGGCCGCCTGGATGTTCGACGACGCCAGCCAATGGACGACCAGACCGACCCCGTATCGAGCAGTGGGTCGACCTCATATCAAGCGATCGCCATGAGCGGCGCCAACCTCCCCTGCCGGTAGCCTGCGCTCGGGCTGCCGGGCGCATAAATCGCACCGATTTTCTCGTTTGGTATCATCGGCTGACGCTATAGCGACTTTTTGCTTCTGGTCTGCAACAATGAGGTCGACACCCCATAACAACACAACGCCGGGTGTCGGAAGCAAACGGACAGACCAGAAAAGGATATTCTATGACTTCATTCTCCCTGTTGGCCCCCGCCATCGCCCGCGACGTGCTCGATCACGCGCTGGCGCTGGGTGCCGATTTCGCCGAGCTGTTTGTGGAGCGCAAGCGCCGCAGCCAGCTCAGCCTGCTCTCCAGCCAGATAGAGAACATCAGCGGTGGTCTCGACTTCGGTATCGGCGTTCGCCTGTGCTACGGCCACAAGGTGCTCTACGGCTACACCAACCTGGCCGATCGCAACGAGCTCTTGCGCATCGTTACCCTGCTGGCGGCCAAGGACAGGCGTGACCCCGTGGTCACCGTCACCGCCTTTGACTTCACCCGCCTGACCGACCGCAACCCGATCGCTCTGCCGCTGTCGGCCGACAAGCTGCTGGAGCAGAAGATCGCCTACCTGCATGCCATGGACGCTGCGGCCCGCGCCGAGAGCGACAAGGTGAGCCAGTTCTCGGGCAACGTGCTCGGCTGGGAGCAGGAGGTGGAGATCTTCAACAGCGAAGGGGTGCAGGTGAGCGATCGCCGCCACTACAACCGCATCATGGCCCAGACCATCGCCCTGGACGGGGGCGAGCAGAGCGTAGGTTATGAAGCCCCCGGTGCCATGAAGGGATGGGAGCATGCCGAGAGCATCGATCCCCGCGAGCTGGCTCTCACCGCCACCCGCCAGGCACTGGTGAAGCTGGGAGCCGCCCCCTGCCCGAGCGGCAAGCTGCCGGTCATCATGGAGAGCGGCTTTGGCGGCGTCATCTTCCACGAGGCGTGCGGTCACCTGCTGGAGACCACCTCGGTGGCCAAAAAGGCATCCGTGTTCCACGACAAGATGGGCCAGCTCATCGCCAACCCCGCGGTCAGCGCGGTGGACGAGGGCTTGCAGGGCAACGCCTGGGGCTCCATCAACGTCGATGACGAAGGGATGGCGACCCAGCACACCCAGCTCATCAAGGACGGCGTGCTGACCGGCTTCCTGGTGGACAGAATGGGGGCCCTTCGCACCGGCTACGCCCGCACCGGTTCCGGGCGCCGGGAATCCTACAAGTTCGCCCCCGCCTCCCGCATGCGCAACACCTATATCGAACCGGGCAACTACAGCCTCGACGACATGCTGGCAACCGTGGAACACGGCATCTATGCCAAGCGGATGGGGGGTGGCTCTGTGCAGCCCGGTACCGGCGAGTTCAACTTCAACGTGCAGGAGGCCTACCTCATCGAGGGGGGCAGGATCACCCGGCCCCTCAAGTCGGCCACCCTGATCGGCACCGGCCCGCAGGTATTGAAGGAGATCTCCATGGTGGGGCGCGATCTGGCCCTCTCCGCCGGCATGTGCGGCTCGGTCTCCGGCTCCATTCCCGCCTCGGTCGGCCAGCCGCCGCTCAAGGTTGACAATATCCTGGTCGGAGGGAACGCCTGATGAACATCCATGACACTCTGTGCGGTTCCATCTCCCGCCTCATTCGCGTTTCAGTCGGCCAGCCACCGCTCAAGGTTGACAATATCCTGGTCGGAGGGAACGCCTGATGAGCCAACTCGACATGAACCAACTGCTTGCCCGTCTGCTGGACCAGGTCGCCGATCTGGGTGCCGAGGCAGACGTCATCGCCAATCAGGAGAAGGCCTTCTCCCTCAAGGCCGACAAGGGCGAACTCAGTGAATACAAGGTCACAAGCAGCCAGCAGATCGGCATTCGCCTCATCAAGGAAGGCCGGGTCGGCATCGCCTATTCCGAGTCCCTCGACGCGTCGGCCCTGGACGCCATGGTGCAGGATGCGCTCGATGCGAGCCGCTTCGCCAAGGTGGACCCGGATCAGCGCATCACAGTGCAGCAGAGCAGGCTCATCACCGACTGCGCCGAGATACATCAGGCCGACACCACGGCGGTGGAAGAGAAGATCGCCCTGACCCTGCGCCTCGAGTCCGACATGCTGGCCCTGCCGGACGTGACCGGCGCCCCCTACAACGGCTTCTTCGAGGGGGAGAGCCGCTTCTGGCTTGCCAACAGCCAGGGCAGCGTCTGCGAACATCAGGAGTTCAGCGTCGGCTGCCACAGCTCCGCTCTCATCGAGCGAGAGGGCCGCCAGTCCATGCACTACCAGGGACAGTACGCACGGCGCTTCGACGAGTTGGAGAGCCAGCCTCTCATCCGCCAGATCCACGCCGTGGCCGATGGCCTGCTGATGGGTGAGGCGGTGCCGAGCGGTCGCTACAGCGTCATCTTCAGCACCCACTGCTTTGCCAGCCTGTTTGGCTGCTTCCAGTCCGCACTGTCTGGCAAGTGGGCCCAGCAGGGGATCAACCCCTGGCGCGACAAGCTGGGCCAAAGCGTGGCTTCTCGCTGGCTCACCCTGGAGAGTCGTGCCTATATGCCGGGGGGCATGAAGATCAAGGCGTTTGACGGCGAAGGGGCCGCCACTTCGGATCTCCTGCTCATCGGCGAGGGGGAGCTCAAGACCCTGCTGCACAACAGCGCCACCGCCCGCCACTTCGGCGTGACGAGCAACGGTGCAGCCGCCCGCAGTGCCCGCAGTGCCCTGGACGTGGCCCCTCGTCACCTGGTGTTCGGGCTCGGCCCCCACGGCGAGGCCGAGGTACAAAGCGGTGAGTACCTGGAGCTGGTCAAGCTGGACGGCCTGCACTCCGGGGCCGATGCGGTGAGCGGCGACTTCTCGTTCGGCGCCTCCGGCTTCCTCTGCCGAAATGGCGAGCGCGTGGCACCGGTACGCGGCATCACGGTGGCGGGCAACTTCTATCGTCTGCTCGGGGAGCTGGAAGCGGTCGGCAACCAGCTGCACCACGACGATGGCAAGGACTTCTATGCCCCGCTGATCCGCTTTGGCGGGCTCAGCATTGCCGGCAAATAAGAGGGGAGCCTTACTCGGCTCTTCCCCCTTCAAGCGGCGCCATCAGGCGCCGCTTTTTTTATCCATGGCGCCCCCCGACAGCCACTTCTAACCTCAAAGAGCCACCGACCGCGTTGGCCGGGAACTCTGGAGAATACGACGATGGACAACACCCTGGTCTGGGCCGACATTCCGACACGGGATCTGGATCGCGCCATGGACTTCTACTCGGCCCTGCTCGATGTGCAGGTCACCCCCATCCAGGAAGAGACCATGCGCTTTGCCATGCTGCGCCACGACGGCAGCAACGCGGCGGCCTGTCTCGGCCCCATGGACAAATATCACCAGCCCGGCGGTGCCGGTCCCCTCATCTATCTCTCCCTCGGTGACAGGCTGCAGGAAGCGGAACTGCTGGTCCCCCGGCTCGGCGGGCGGGTGCTGGAGCCTCTGCACAGCATCGGCAGTGGTCATGGCTCCCGGGTCATCATCGAGGATACCGAAGGCAACTGGCTGGCCCTCTATGCCCCACCGACCACCTGAGGAAGATGAAAGCTTCCTCGGGATACCCTCTGCCTGGTCACTCGCAGCCGGCCATAGCAAGGGCAATCCCTGGGTTGCCCTGTTTTGTCATTTAACCCACCAGAGTCGGGCTGCGTTGCAGCCACTCAAATAACACTCACATTCTCACTGACCGGGTCGATATTGGCAGTACAGGCCATGAAAAGTGGTTTCTACCTGCGAGCAAGACAATTTGGAGGTCTGCATGAAGCCAATCGTAGTAGCACTCACCTGCGCCAGCTTGGGTATATCGATGGCACAGGCGAGGTCGGCAACCAGTACTGGGCACATTACCTTCAGCGGAGCAATCGTTGAAGATGCCTGCCACATCAAGCAGCAACAGGATCGGGTGCAGGTCACCTGTCTCTCGGGTCCACAGCAAACGACAGATACCCTCAATCTGAGACAGTTGGCACAACAGTCGCCACAGCGTCTCGCCACCAACCAGGTTTCCTATCGGTGGATTGACTCGCGCCAAACCATGGCGATTATCACAATCAGCTACGAATGAACCTCACCAATCCCAGAAACAACAACGGCGACCTGATGGTCGCCGTTGTTGTTTAACTGCACTTGCCGGCCATTACGCCTCTGGATTGAGGCGGGTCGGGATGCCGGTACGCTGTTCCAGCACCTGCTTGACCACGTTGGAATCGCTGTCAGCATGGGCGATGAAGCGGGTGGTAGCCGGGGTCATGGGCAGCGGCACGGAGGCGGTGGAGTTGAACTCTTCCTCGGTGCGCGACAGCGGCTCGTGCACTTCCATGTAGCGACCGCCATCCGGCTCGACCGTGGTCTTGACCGGCTGGTTGACGAACTGGACGCGGGTGCCGACCGGCACGTGATCGAACAGGTACTTGATGTCGTCGGCGCGCAGGCGCACGCAGCCGCTGCTCACCCGCAGACCGATGCCGAAGGTGGCGTTGGTGCCGTGGATGGCGTACAGGTTGCCGATGTAGAGCGCGTGCAGGCCCATGGGGTTGTCCGGGCCGGCCGGCCAGACCGCGGGCAGGGTCTTGCCCTGGGCGGCGTAGCGGCGACGGATATTCTCGGTCGGGGTCCAGGTCGGGTTGGCACGCTTGCGCTCAACCTTGGTGATCCAGTTCTCCGGGGTGTTGACCCCGAGCTGGCCGATGCCGATGGGCAGCACATGCACCACGTTCTTGCCCTTCGGGTAGTAGTAGAGACGCATCTCCGCCACGTTGATGACGATCCCTTCGCGGGGAGCGTTGGGCAGGATCAGCTGATGGGGAATGATCAGCGTGCTGCCCGCCTTGGGCAGGTAGGGGTCGACGCCGGGGTTGGCTTCCATGATGTTGGTCAGACCCAGCTGGAAGTCGGAGGCGATCTGCTCCAGCGGACGGTTGTCTGCGGGCACCACGTATTCCTGGTTCTCACCGATCAGGCGGCTGTTGGCTGCAGGCAGCTGGTATTCAACGGCGGCGGCCTGCTGGCTGACCAGCGCCAGCGTACATAAAAGAGCCGAAGCGGCAATGCGAAGGGGATTCATAAAATTCCTGTATGGTTTCCTGTTCCTGTGGGCCTTTGCCCTGCTCATCATCGGTCTCTTGTGGGCCCGTCACCGGGGACCAACAACCGAGCGCGCATTCTTTCCCGAGCAGGGCAAAATTTCAACTTGGAGATGGTCTTTTTCGCCGAAAAGATCCATTTCACAGCCAACTCAGGGGCATCTTTCACCCCTTGCACTCTAGCAACCCCAGTCTGAGCGTAAAATGAACATGGCGCAGACATGCCAAGGCCGTCCCAAATTGCATGACGAGGCGGTCACGAGTACAATCTCGCACCCCGTATATCCGGAGTATCGAGTCACCTCCTGCTCCGATGTGCCCCCATCGGATGGCCGTGCGTCGAAGACGGTCGCGCCACCGATGAACCCACACGACGCCATCAGGTGGCGCCGTCCTGATTTGCAATCAGATAAAAGAGTCCAACATGTTCAGACCAGAATTGCTCTCCCCTGCCGGGACCCTCAAGAACATGCGCTACGCCTATGCCTATGGCGCAGACGCCGTCTATGCGGGCCAGCCGCGCTACAGCCTGCGGGTACGCAACAACGAATTCGATCACGAGAATCTGCAGCTCGGCATCAACGAGGCCCATGCCCTCGGCAAGCAGTTCTATGTGGTGGCCAACATCCAGCCCCACAACTCCAAGCTCAAGACCTTCATCCGCGACATGCGCCCCGTGGTGGACATGAAGCCGGATGCACTCATCATGTCCGACCCCGGCCTCATCATGATGATGCGCGAAGCCTTCCCCGACATGCCTATCCACCTCTCGGTGCAGGCCAACGCGGTCAACTGGGCCACGGTGAAGTTCTGGCATCAGATGGGACTGACCCGTGCCATCCTCTCCCGCGAGCTGTCTCTCGACGAGATCGAGGAGATCCGCATGCAGGTGCCGGAGATGGAACTGGAAGTCTTCGTCCACGGGGCGCTGTGCATGGCCTACTCCGGCCGCTGCCTGCTCTCCGGCTACATCAACAAGCGTGACCCCAATCAGGGCACCTGCACCAACTCCTGCCGCTGGGAGTACAAGGTGCACGAGGGCAAGGAAGATGACGTGGGCCAGATCGTCCACCGCCAGGAGCCCATCGCCGTGCAGAAGGTGGATCCGACCCTGGGCGCCGGCAAGCCGACCGATGCCCTGGTGCTGCTGGAAGAGTCCAACCGCCCGGGCGAGTTCATGACCGCGTTTGAAGACGAGCACGGCACCTACATCATGAACTCCAAGGATCTGCGCGCCGTCGAGCACGTCGAGCGCCTGACCAAAATGGGCGTTCATTCGCTGAAAATCGAGGGCCGTACCAAGTCCTTCTACTACTGCGCCCGTACCGCACAGGTCTATCGCAAGGCCATCGACGATGCGGTGGCTGGCCGTCCGTTCGATCCGACCCTGATGGGCACCCTCGAGAACCTGGCCCACCGCGGCTACACCGAGGGCTTCCTGCGCCGTCACAACCACAGCGAATACCAGAACTACGACTACGGTTACTCCGTCTCCGACACCCAGCAGTTCGTCGGCGAGATCACCGGTCGCAACGGTGACATGGTCGAGGTCGAGGTGAAGAACAAGTTCCTGCTGGGCAACAGCCTGGAGCTGATGACCCCCCAGGGCAACCTCAGCTTCAACCTGGAGCAGATGCAGAACCGCAAGGGCGAGCTCATCGACACCGCACCGGGCAACGGCCACGTGGTCTACGTGCCGGTACCCAAGGAGATCGACGTGAATTACGGCATCCTGCTGCGCAACCTCGGCGAGCGCGAGGATACCCGTCAACCTCACTCGGCGGCCTGAGATGGCACTGCTCATCACCGACAAGTGCATCAACTGTGACATGTGCGATCCGGAGTGTCCGAACCAGGCCATCACCCTGGGGAGCAAGATCTACGAGATAGACCCGGATCGCTGCACCGAATGCGTCGGCCACTATGAGAAGCCCACCTGCATCAGCGTCTGCCCTATCGACTGCATCATCTGGGATCCCGCCCATGTGGAGACCGAAGATCAGCTGATGGAGAAATTCGTGCGGATGCACAGGCAGTAGCTGTAGCACCTGCATCAGCGTCTGCGCCCCATGGACGGCATCCTCCGGGATCCCGTCCATAGGGTGGAAACCGAAGATCAGCTGATGGAAAAGTTTGTTCGGATGCACAGGCAGTAAGCCTGTATCAGCGTCTGCGCCCCATGGACGGCATCCTCCGGGATCCCGTCCATAGGGTGGAAACCGAAGATCAGTTGATGGAGAAGTTCGTGCGGATGCACAGGCAGTCAGCGTCTGACACTCGCGGGTGCATTATCCAGAAATAGAAAAAGCCGGGCATGCCCGGCTTTTTCTATTGCGCTGCCCTTCCCTCAGGGTTTGACCAGTTTTTGCAGCGCCTCGAGTTCGCGCTGGGCTTCCAGCAACTCGGCCTGGGACTCCTCCAGCTTGGACTGCTTCTTGGCAATCTTGTCCGGCTTGCCCGATACCCGTGCGCTCTGCAACTCGGCCAGCCGCTCTTCCACTTCTTCCCTCTGCTTGACCACCTTGCGTTGCTGCTCCTCAAGGAGCCCGGCATCGGTACAATGGGCCTCCAGGTTGCGCAGTGCCCGCTCAAGGCCGGCTACCTGCTCCTGATTGTTGTGCGCCCTGGCGAACGCAAGCTGATCCGTCACGGCCTGCTGTCTGGCCTTGCAGCCGATGTTTTCACTACCATAGGCTTGTCCGGCCAACAACAATAAGCCTATTCCGGCGATCTTCCACATAACAACCTCTTTGTTCTGTCATACTGGATGGCCGTCCATGAGACCTGACTCCCTGTGTGAGGTCAAGACACATGGGGCCGGGCTACGACAGAGTGTGCTCTGCATCATGCCGGGCCGCTTTCGCCGAGGCTACAATGGCCCTTTCAATCAGGAGAGCCACATGACCCAACACATTCTCATCATTGCCAACGGCGCCCCCTATGGCAGCGAGTCCCTGTTCAATGCCCTGCGCCTCGGCATCGCCCTTAAAGAGGAGGCGAAGGTAGACCTCAACCTCTTCCTGATGTCGGATGCCGTCACTGCTGCTCTGGCCGGGCAGGCTCCGGCCGAGGGCTACAACCTGCGCCAGATGCTGGAGATACTGCTGGCTCAGGGCACCCGGATCCGGCTTTGCAAGAGCTGCACCGATGCGCGCGGCATCACCCCGCTACCCCTTGTCGAGGGTATAGAGATAGGCACCCTCCCCTTGCTGGCTCAATGGACTCTGGCCGCCGACAAGGTGCTGACCTTTTAGCCGTCAGGGCCCGGCCCGGACCAGCGCAGTGCGCGAGGTCCGGGTACTCAGACCATAGAGCATCAGGATCACCAGGCAGAGCAGCGCCATCAGGGCATAAAGCCAGCTCCCGCCCCAGTGGGCCAGCACCCAGCCTCCCAGCAAGGCCCCCATGGCCACCCCGAGTCCGGAGATGGAGGCCGCCCCGAAATAGCTCCCCTTCAAATGACCAGGCGCCATCTGATCGATCAACACATTGAGCAAGGGGAAGAGGATGCACTCCCCGACGCTCAAGAGGATCACCGCCACTATCCAGTGCCACCAGATGGCGGTATCCCCCAGCGCAAACTGCAACTGGGCACCGAGAAAGAGCGCCACCCCGAGTTGCAGCTTGCGCCGCGTGGACCAGCGGGCAGTCAGGTGCAGCAGGGGGAACTGCAGCATCACTATGGTCAGCGCATTGGTCGTCACCAGCCAGCCGATGAGCCGCTCCACTTCCGGCGTCCCCGCGCGGGTCAGATACTGGATGAGGGGCGACTCGAACTGGGCATAGACCAGCATCAGCAGCAGATTGGCCATGATCAGCAGCAGAAACCCCCTGTCCTGCCAGAGCACCCGCAGCACGGCACGCATGCCGGGCCCGGCCGCCTGGCTGGTGTGGCAACCCGCCAGCCTGAACCCGATGACAAAGACCATGCCAAGCAGCAGATAGCTGGCACTGAGCAACAGGAAGGTCTCCTGACGCGCGCTCAGGCCATAGGTGACGCCGAGCAGAGGACCGATGGCCGCCCCCAGGTTGAGCAGGAAATAACGCAGGTGCAGCGCCAGCTCACGGGCTTTGGGCTCGGCCAGATTGTCGGCCATCAGTGCCTTGCCCGGTGAGTCGATGAGTCCGTAGGAGAGTCCGCTGCCGATCACCCCGAGTGCCAGCCAGCCCACCTGGTGGGAGAGGCCGAGCAGGGCCACACTGGCGGCGGACACCAGGCAGCCGAACAGCAGGATGTTGCGCCGCCCCCATTTGTCCGAGAGCCAGCCGCCATAGAAGCTGACAAGCGTGGAAAGCGCCGCCGTGGCCCCCAGGATCAGGCCTATCAGGGTCGCCGAAAGTCCGTAGTCACGGTAGAGCAGGATGGAGAGAAAGGGCCAGACCATGAAGAAGGTGGTACGCACCATGAAAGTGCCCAGGATGACGATCCAGACCAGGGAAGGAAACTGCCTGAGGTAGGCCCATGACATGCTGCAATTCCTTTTGCCAACGAAGCGGGGCCGTCCCTTATATCAAGGGGCGCCAAAAGGAACAAGGAGACAATCTGCGCCATGCCGGGCGACAGGCACAAAAAAGCCGACCCAAGGGTCGGCTCTTTCACATACGGCAGCCTTATTCGGCAGCCGGCTCTTCGACGGCAACGGCAGCAGGAGCAGCAGCCGCTTCTGTCGGTGCGTTCGCTTCCTTGATGGAGAGACGCACACGGCCCTGACGGTCCACTTCCAGTACCTTCACCTTCACCACGTCACCGATTTTCAGGAAGTCGGCCACGTTCTGCACGCGGGCATCGGTGATCTGGGAGATGTGCACCAGACCGTCTTTACCCGGCAGGATGTTGACGAAGGCGCCGAAGTCAGCCAGGCGCACGACCTTGCCTTCGTAGATGCGGTTCACTTCGATCTCGGCGGTGATGGCCTCGATGCGGCGGATCGCTTCCATGGCGGCTTCGTTGGCCACGGCGGAGATGCGAACGGTACCGTCATCATCCAGCTCGATGTTGGTGCCGGTCTCTTCGGTCAGGGCACGGATCACGGAACCACCCTTGCCGATCACGTCCTTGATCTTCTCAGGATTGATCTTGATGGTGTGGATGCGCGGTGCGAAATCGGAGATCTGGGCACGGGGAGCCTGGATAGCTTCGTCCATCACCTTCAGGATGTGCAGACGAGCGCCACGAGCTTGCTTCAGCGCAATCTCCATGATCTCTTTGGTGATGCCTTCGATCTTGATGTCCATCTGCAGCGCGGTCACACCTTCGCTGGTACCGGCTACCTTGAAGTCCATGTCGCCCAGGTGATCTTCGTCACCCAGGATGTCGGACAGCACGACGAAACCTTCTTCTTCCTTCACCAGACCCATGGCGATACCGGCAACGGAGGCCTTGATCGGCACACCGGCATCCATCAGCGCCAGGGAGGAACCACAGACAGACGCCATGGAGGAGGAACCGTTGGATTCGGTGATTTCAGAGACTACGCGCACCACGTACGGGAACTCGGCGGCGCTCGGCATCACGGCAGCAACGCCGCGCTTGGCCAGACGACCGTGACCGATTTCACGACGCTTCGGGCTGCCCATCATGCCGGTCTCGCCGACGCAGTAGGGCGGGAAGTTGTAGTGCAGCATGAAGCGATCGGCGCGGTTGCCGGTCAGCTCGTCGATGTTCTGGGCGTCACGCTCGGTACCCAGCGTGGCGACCACGATGGCTTGGGTTTCACCACGGGTGAACAGGGCAGAACCGTGGGCACGGGGCAGGATGCCGGTACCGACGGAGAGGGCGCGGATCATTTCCGGATCGCGACCGTCGATACGCGGCTCACCACGTACGACGCGACCACGGACGATGCGGCTCTCCAGGCTGTGGAACTCTTCGCCGATCTTCTTGGCATCTTCTTCCACGCCGGATGCGATGACTTGCTCGACCACGCGGCCCTTGATGGCAGCGATGGTTTCGTAACGAACAGCCTTCTCGGTGATACGGTAGGCTTCACCCAGTTCAGCTGTGGCCAGTTCGGCAACTTTGGCTTTCAGCGCTTCGTTGACGGCAGGCGGGGTCCAGTCCCAGGGCTTGGTACCGACGTCGGCAGCGAATTCATTGATGGCGTTGATCACGGTCTGCATCTGCTCGTGACCGTAGACCACGGCGCCCAGCATCACCTCTTCGGAGAGGATGGCCGCTTCGGATTCCACCATCAGCACCGCATTGGCAGTACCGGCAACCACCAGATCCAGATCGCTCTGGGGCAGTTCGGTGGTGGTCGGGTTCAGCACGTACTGGCCGTTCATGTAACCCACGCGGGCTGCACCGATCGGGCCGCCGAACGGGATGCCGGAGATGGCCAGGGCCGCGGAGGCACCGATCATGGCAACGATGTCGGGAGAAACGGCCGGGTTCACGGACATGACGGTGGCAACCACCTGAACCTCATTGAGGAAGCCTTCCGGGAACAGCGGACGGATGGGACGGTCGATCAGACGGGAGATGAGGGTCTCACCCTCGCTCGGACGGCCTTCACGACGGAAGAAACCACCCGGGATACGACCAGCAGCATAGGTACGCTCCTGATAGTTGACGGTCAGCGGGAAGAAATCACGGCCGTGATCGGCCTCTTTCTTGCCAACGACAGTCACGAAGACACAGGTATCGTCCATGCTGACCATAACGGCCGCAGTGGCTTGACGGGCCATCACACCGGTTTCCAGTGTGACGGTGTGTTGACCGTACTGGAATGACTTTACAATAGGATTCACGTGAATTTCCTTTTAACAATTTGGCGCTTTAAATTCGCGTGCAAGTATACTTGATTCGCATCAAAAGGTAAGCGCGGACGTCAATTCTGTGAGGCAGGCAACGGCCTGCATCCTGTTTGAAACGGGCAATAAAAAAGGGGAACCTCGCGGTTCCCCTTTTTTGCGAAATCTGATGGTCGATTAACGACGCAGACCCAGCTTGGCGATCAGAGCAGCGTAACGCTGAACGTCTTTACGCTTCAGGTAGTCCAGCAGCTTACGACGCTGGGAAACCATGCGCAGCAGACCGCGACGACCGTGGTGATCCTTGGCGTGCTCCTTGAAGTGACCTTGCAGATGGTTGATCTGGGCAGTCAGCAGGGCAACTTGCACTTCGGGGGAACCGGTGTCGTTGGCGCCACGAGCGTTGTCGGCAACGATTTGAGCTTTGATCTCAGCATTTAGAGACATGGTATTACTCCAGTAGAGTGTTTAAAGGTTCACAGCCAATCTCTAATTCAGCCGTGAAATGAGGGCGGTATCATAATCGTCCCCGCCCCTTTTCGCAACGGGAAAGACGCGTGACAGACCGATACCGCCTGAGGATCACTCCTCGTCGTGGTAGCGAACAAGACGCTTGGGCGCCACGCGCCCCTCGTCATCGATCTCGCCAACCCCGATGAATTCGCGCTCCGGGCCAACCGTCATGCGGACCTGGCCGCTTTGGGGGCTACCTGCCACCTGCACGGCCTGACCCTGGTTCACATAGGCGGCCACGGCGACCAGCATGTTCACCTCGGGCAGAGAGGCCACGGCGGTGTCCATCGGCAGCAACAGGGGATCCAGCTGCTCCCGTGGCGGAATGCTTTCGGCCTTGGCCTGCTCGAAGATACACTCGAGCTGCTCCAGGGTCAGCATCCGCTCGTAGGGGTAGCTCGCCACCTGGGTGCGACGCAGCTGGGTGACGTGAGCGCCACAGCCCAGCACTTCCCCCAGATCGTCCACCAGGGAACGGATATAGGTACCCTTGCTGCAATGCACTTCCAGCTTCACCTCGTTCCCCTCGAAGCCGAGCAGCTTGAGTTCGAAGATGGTGATGGGACGGGCTTCCCGCTCGATCTCGATCCCTTCACGGGCATATTCGTAGAGCGGACGGCCGTTGTGCTTGAGGGCGGAGTACATGGACGGCACCTGCATGATGGGGCCGCGGAACTGGTCCAGCGCCTCGATCAGGGTACCCACGGCCACGTTCACCGGACGGGTGGAGACCACCTCGCCGTCGGAGTCGCTGGTATTGGTGCGCTCGCCCAGCTTGGCGGTCACCTCATAGCGCTTGTCCGCTTCCAGCAGATACTGGGAGAACTTGGTGGCCTCCCCGAGGCAGATCGGCAACATGCCGGTGGCCAGGGGGTCCAGGGCGCCGGTATGGCCAGCCTTGGCGGCGTTGTAGATCCGCTTGACCTTCTGCAACACATCGTTGGAAGTCAGGCCGGTCGGTTTGTCCAGCAGCAGGATGCCGTGTACGTCACGGCCTTTGAAACGACGTCTACGAGACATCTCAGGCGTTATCCTCAGTCGTGTCATCCGGTGCGGATTGCTCTTCGTCACGACCGGCTTCAGTCATGCGACGCTTGTCTTCACGCACAGTGTTGGTCACCAGGTTGGAGAGGCGCATCCCCTCGACCAGGGTCTGGTCGTAGTAGAAACGCAGCTCGGGCACCACCCGCAGACGCATGGCGCTACCCAGCAGGCTGCGGATGTAACCGGCAGCCTCGGTCAGGCCCTTGAGCCCTTCCTTGATGCGCTCGGCGTCATTCTCCAGTTGCAAGAAGGTGACATAAACCTTGGCATAGTTGAGGTCCTTGGAGACCTCCACGTCGGAGACGGTCACCATGCCGATGCGCGGGTCTTTCACCTCGCGCTGCAGGATCAGCGCGATTTCACGCTGGATCTGCTGTCCGACCCGACGGGTCCGGCTGAATTCTCTGGCCATATTCTATCCTGCGATAAAAGGGGGCCGCGGCCCCCTATTTTGTCTAACTCTCGGCTTACAGAGTCCGTTGGATTTCAACGGTCTCGTACACCTCGATCTGGTCGCCTTCGCGCACGTCGTTGTAGTTCTTGACCGCGATACCACACTCGTAGCCGTTGCGAACTTCGTTGACGTCATCCTTGAAGCGGCGCAGGGATTCCAGCTCGCCTTCATAGATAACCACGTTGTCACGCAGAACGCGAATGCGGTTGGAACGCTTGACCACACCTTCGGTGACCATACAGCCAGCAACGGCGCCGAACTTCGGCGACTTGAAGACGCTACGCACTTCAGCCAGACCGATGATCTCCTGACGATACTCAGGAGCCAGCTTGCCGCTCATGGCCTGCTTCACTTCGTCGATCAGGTCATAGATGACAGAGTAGTAACGCAGATCCAGGCTCTCGGATTCGATGACCTTGCGCGCAGAAGCGTCGGCACGGACGTTGAAGCCCACCAGGATGGCGCTGGAAGCCGCGGCCAGGGTCGCGTCGGTTTCGGTGATGCCACCTACGCCGGAACCCACGATCTTCACCTTCACTTCGTCGGTGGAGAGTTTGACCAGCGCATCGCAGATCGCTTCCACAGAGCCTTGTACATCGGCCTTGATCACCACGTTCACTTCGGACACTTCGCCCTCGGTCATGTTGGCGAACATGTTTTCCAGCTTGGCCTTCTGCTGGCGAGCCAGCTTGACTTCGCGGAACTTGCCCTGACGGTAGAGCGCCACTTCACGGGCTTTCTTCTCGTCACGCACGACCGTGGCTTCGTCACCGGCAGAGGGAACACCGGACAGGCCGAGGATTTCCACCGGCAGGGACGGACCCGCTTCCTTGATCTCGCGACCCAGTTCGTCACGCATGGCGCGCACCCGGCCGTATTCGAGACCGCACAGCACGATGTCGCCCTGACGCAGAGTACCTTCCTGTACCAGCACGGTGGCAACCGGACCACGACCTTTATCCAGGAAGGATTCGATCACGACGCCGTTGGCCATGCCGTCAACCACCGCTTTCAGCTCCAGCACTTCGGCCTGGATCAGGATGGCTTCCAGCAGGTCGTCGATGCCTTCGCCAGACTTGGCGGAGACGTGCACGAACTGGCAATCGCCACCCCAGTCTTCGGACATGACGTTGTAACGGGCCAGCTCGGTCTTGACGCGATCCGGATCCGCTTCAGGCTTGTCGATCTTGTTCACCGCAACAACCAGCGGCACACCGGCCGCCTTGGCATGCTGGATAGCTTCGATGGTTTGCGGCATCACGCCGTCGTCAGCTGCAACAACCAGCACAACGATGTCGGTCGCCTTGGCACCACGAGCACGCATGGAGGTAAACGCCGCGTGACCCGGGGTATCCAGGAAGGTGATCATCCCGCTGTCGGTCTGTACATGGTACGCACCGATGTGCTGGGTAATGCCACCGGCTTCGCCCGCGGCAACCTTGGCCTTACGGATATAGTCCAGCAGCGAGGTCTTGCCGTGATCGACGTGACCCATGATGGTCACGACCGGCGCACGCGGCTTGGCTTCGGAGGTCTCGTCACGATCGCTAAGTACCGCCTCTTCCAGCTCGTTCTCACGGCGCAGCACTACCTTGTGACCCATCTCCTCGGCGACCAGCTGAGCGGTCTCCTGGTCGATCACCTGGTTGATGGTGGCCATGGCACCCATCTTCATCATCACCTTGATGACTTCAACGCCCTTGACGGCCATCTTGTTGGCGAGCTCCGCCACTGTGATGGTCTCGCCGATGACGACGTCACGGTTGACCACGGCAGCCGGCTTGTTGAAGCCGTGTTTCATGGCGTTCGGCATGGCCATCTTGCCACGCTTGCCTTTGCGGGCACGGGGATCGCGGGAGTTGCGGTCATTGCGGTCGTCTTCGCGACGGCCGACTTTCTTCGGCGCCTTGGCAGCGGCAGCCGTGCGACGGCTGGTCTCTTCCTTACGATCCAACTCATCTTCGGCCGCTTGCGCGTGCTTGTTGGTGGTCAGATGGTAATCGCTGCTCTCTTTGGCGCGAGCCGCTTCTTCTTCAGCCCAGCGGGCCGCATTCTGTTCCGCCATGATGCGAGCCTCTTCGGCTTTCTTCGCGGCGAGTTCTTCAGCTTTTTGCAAAGCTGTCTGTTCCTGTTGGCGCTTCAGTTCTTCTGCTTCGCGCTTGGCCATCTTTTCTGCCTCTTGCTGAGCTGTGCTAACGGCTGCTTTGGCGGGCTGTTGAGCCTGTCGAGCCTTCTGTTGTGCCTCGATCCGCGCCTTTTCCTCAGCTTCACGACGAGCCTGCTCAGCCTCACGGCGAGCCTTCTCTTCAGCGTCGAGGCGGGCCTTCTCTTCGGCCTCGCGACGAGCTTTTTCTTCTGCTTCCAAACGCGCTGTTTCCTCGGCTTCCGCCTGGCGCTGTTCATCTTCCAGCGCCGAGCGTCTTACATAGGTGCGAGACTTGCGCACTTCTACCTGCACTTCCTTGTTCTTGCCACCAGTCCCCTGAACACTCAGGGTGCTCTTGGTCTTGCGCTGCAAGGTCATGCGAGCAGGTGCGGTGACCTCGTCACCTCCATGCTGTTTCTTCAGATGTGCCAGCAGAGTCTGTTTCTCCGACTCGCTGACCATGTCGTCGGCCTTGCTCTTCACGATGCCGGCATCGACAAACTGCTGGAGAAGACGATCAACCGGCGTGTCGATGTCAGTGGCAAGTTGCTTAACTGATACTTCTGCCATTCATTTTCCTCCGTTTGACCTTATTCAGACTGCTCTTCTCCGAACCAACAGATATTGCGAGCAGCCATAATGAGCTCACCAGCCTTCTCGGCGGTCAACTCTTCGATGTCGGCAAGGTCATCGATACCTTGCTCTGCCAAATCTTCCAGGGTGCCGACACCGCGAGCGGCCAGGGCATAGGCCATTTCACGGCCGAGGCCGGAGAGATTGAGCAGTTCTTCGGAAGGCTCGACGCCTTCAAAGGATTCTTCTTTGGCCAGGGCCTTGGTGGTCAGGGCATCCTTGGCACGCTTGCGCAGCTCTTCGACCATGTCTTCATCCAGACCGTCGATGGCCAGCAGCTCGTTGACCGGCACGAAGGCGATCTCTTCCAGAGTGGAGAAACCCTCTTCCATCAACAGGCTGGCGAAATCGTCATCGATGTCCAGAGTGCTGGTGAACAGCGTCAGGATGCGGTCGTTCTCGGCCTGGTGCTTGGCACGCATGTCCTCGACGGTCATCACGTTCAGTTCCCAACCGGTCAGCTGGGAGGCCAGACGCACGTTCTGACCGTTGCGGCCGATGGCCTGGGCCAGGTTGGCGGCTTCCACGGCGATGTCCATGGTGTGGTTGTCTTCATCAACGATGATGGAAGCCACATCGGCTGGCGCCATGGCGTTGATCACGTATTGGGCCGGGTTGTCATCGTACAGCACGATGTCGGCACGCTCACCGCTCAGCTCGGCGGAGACGGCCTGAACGCGGGCACCACGCATGCCGATACAGGCACCGATCGGGTCGATACGACGATCGTTGGTCTTGACCGCGATCTTGGCGCGGGAACCCGGATCACGGGCAGCGCCCATGATTTCAATCATCTCTTCGCCGATTTCCGGCACTTCGATGCGGAACAGCTCTTTCAGGAAGTCCGGGCTGGAGCGGCTGACGAACAGCTGGGAACCACGGGCTTCCGGACGCACGGCGTAGAGCAGGCCACGGATGCGGTCGCCGGGACGGAAGGTCTCACGGGGCAGCATGTCGTCACGGAAGATCACGGCTTCGGCATTGCTGCCCAGATCCAGGATCACGTTGTCGCGGTTGCTCTTCTTGACCACGCCGCTGATGATGGTGCCTTCCTTGTCCTTGAACTGGTCAACGACCTGGGAACGCTCGGCCTCGCGCACTTTCTGCACGATGACCTGCTTGGCGGTCTGGGTGGTGATACGGTCGAAGGTCACAGAGTCAATCTGGTCTTCAACATAGTCGCCGATCTGGATATCCGGCTGCTCGATCTGAGCGGCTTCGAGAGTGATTTCCCCGTACGGGTTCTCCATGGAAGCCTGATCGGCCACCACGACCCAACGGCGATAGGTGTCATAGTCACCGGTCTTGCGATCGATCTCGACACGCACTTCAATCTCGCCTTCGTATTTTTTCTTGGTCGCAGTCGCCAGCGCAGTCTCCAGAGCCTGGAAAATCTTCTCGCGGGGGACAGCCTTCTCGTTGGACACAGCGTCAACGACCAGCAAAATCTCTTTATTCATATCCGATAGCCTCGTTAACCAAAGTTCGGCACTATGTTCGCTTTTTGGATATTGGTGAAAGCCAACACCTCGTCCTTACCATCTACCGTCAGAGTGATCATGTCCCCCTGCACGGTTTTGATTACGCCTTTGAACTTGCGGCGGTTGTTTGTTGCCATCCGAAGCGTTACCGCCGCCTCCTGGCCAACGTATTTTTCGAACTGGGCGACCTTGAACAGTGGACGATCCAGACCCGGGGAAGACACCTCAAGGTAGTACTCCTCGGTGATGGGATCTTCGACATCCATGATGGCGCCGACCTGGCGGCTCACCTCGGCACAGTCTTCCACCGTCACGCCTTGCTCCGAGTCGATGAAAACGCGCAAGGTCGAGTGCTTACCCGCACGGATAAACTCGATACCCCACAGTTCAAAACCCAAGGCAACGACCGGAGCCTCGAGCAGATCGGTCAAACGTTGTTCCAACGTAGCCAAAGTCACCCTCCGAAAAACGAAAAAAGGGCATATAGCCCAGATAGAAATAGATTCAGAGTAAATTGCACATAACAAAAAGCCCCGATGTCAAATCGGGGCTTGGCGCTTTACCCTGATTGTCGCCTCGCAGCGACCGCCTTCCTGAGCGTAGGAAATGCGTGAAATTTGGTTGCGGGGGCCGGATTTGAACCGACGACCTTCGGGTTATGAGCCCGACGAGCTACCATGCTGCTCCACCCCGCGTCCGAAATCGTGCGAGATTATAGCCACTTCACTCTCGTGAGACAAGACTCAGCGGCTATAACATCCCGGTTACCCGGGTTCACTGCTTAATTGGTGCCGTGGGCGGGACTCGAACCCGCACACCCTAGAGCACTACCCCCTCAAGATAGCGTGTCTACCAATTCCACCACCACGGCAAAACTCTTATTCGGGAACGTCAGTATCTTTCTTGACTGGCGCTTTGCTCTGCTCAACTTGTTGAGTCTGTTGCAGATTTTCCCATTCACTACCCTGTTTGACCTTGTTGCTGGACATGGAACCCAGAACCAGACTAATCAAGAAAAACAGAGTAGCCAAAATTGCTGTTGTGCGGGTCAGGAAACTGCCTGAACCACCGGAGCCGAATACAGTATTCGATGCCCCTGCGCCGAAGGAGGCGCCCATATCAGCCCCTTTACCTTGCTGAATCATCACCAGACCAATCAGAGCCAGCGATACCAGCAGATAAACGACCAAAAGAATCTCGTACATTTAACTTGCACCCTTTGCCGCTTCAACTATTCCTAAAAACGCCTCGCAATCAAGACTTGCCCTGCCTATCAGACCGCCATCAATATCGGGCTGCGCAAACAAATCTTGTGCATTGGCCGGTGTCACGCTCCCACCATAGATGATTCTTACTTTCTCACCTATTACCGGAGTATCCTCCGCCAAGCGACTGCGAATAAAGGAATGAACCTCTTGTGCCTGCTCGGGTGTGGCGCATTTACCTGTACCTACAGCCCAGATTGGCTCGTAGGCGATGATAGCATTATCGAAAGCCATCGCGCCATTTTTCTCTATGACGATGTCCAGTTCCTCGGCAATCACCTCAAAGGTTCTTCTTGCCTGCCTCGCCGCGCCTGACTCACCCAGACAAAGTATGGGTATCAGACCTGCTGCTCTGACTGCAGCAAACTTCTCTGCGACGATAAAACTGGTCTCACCAAAGAGACGCCTGCGCTCGGAGTGGCCAACAAGTACATATCGGCAACCTGCCTCAACCAGCATCTCACACGAGATTTCACCCGTATAAGCGCCCTGTCTGTGCTGGCTCACGTTCTGAGCCCCTAGCTTCACTCTTCCCTGCTCACCGAGCAGTTCGGCTGTGAAACCGAGATGCACATGGGATGGACACAAGACCACATCTACGCCTTCATCAATGCGCTCTGTGCACTGACTCGTAAACTGCTCTAACTGCGACCTACTACCGTGTAACTTCCAGTTGGCTGCTACAAACGGCTTGCGATGTCCCATCGGCAACTCCCTTGCGAAAGCGGGGCTGATAATATCCAGAGGATGCTCAGCTGACAAGTGCTATTTTCAAATTTTCGAATCGTTTGAACAAGATACAACCAAGGCGACTAAAAAGCCGCCTTGGTTGTTCATTAAAACGCCGATTCGACCTGTTTGGCGATGCGCTCTGCCATATCGCGCACCTGCTGTTCGTGTTCACCTTCGACCATGACCCGGATCAGGGGCTCGGTGCCGGATTTGCGCAGCAGCACCCGGCCACGGCCGGCCAGTTCCTGCTCCACTGCCGCCACTTCCTGCTGAACGGCACTGGAGGTCAGCGGATCCTTGCCTTCGGCGAAGCGCACATTGACCAGCACTTGCGGGAACTTGCTCATGCCCGAACGCAATTTGGCCAGCGGCATCTCGGCACTGCGCATGGCCGTCAGCACCTGCAGAGCGGCGACGATACCATCCCCCGTGGTGGTCTGATCCAGGCAGATGATGTGACCGGAGTTTTCGCCCCCGATGCGCCAGCCCTTCTCGTTCATCATCTCAAGCACGTAGCGGTCACCCACCTTGGCACGGGCAAAGGGGATGCCCAGGGTCTGAAGCGCCAGCTCCAGCCCCATGTTGGCCATCAGGGTGCCCACCACACCGCCCTTGAGGCGGCCATGGCGCAGGGCATCCCGGGCGATGATGTAGAGGATCTCATCCCCGTCGATGATGTAACCAGTGCTGTCCACCATCACCAGACGGTCGCCGTCACCGTCGAAGGCGACGCCGAGATCTGCCTTGCATTCCTGGACCTTGGCGGCCAGCGCCTCCGGTGCGGTGGAACCGACACCGTCATTGATGTTGAGCCCATCCGGGCTGCAGCCGATGGCGATGACTTCGGCACCCAGCTCGCGGAAGACGGAAGGGGCGATGTGGTAGGTGGCACCATGACCGCAATCCACCACCATTTTCAGCCCTTCCAGGCTCAGATTGGAGGGGAAGGTGCTCTTGCAGAATTCTATGTAGCGACCAGCCGCATCATCGATGCGCTGCGCCTTGCCAAGCTCCGCGGACTCCACGCACTTGAGTTCGTTGTCGAGCTCGGCTTCGATGGCCAGCTCGACATCATCGGGCAGCTTGGTGCCGTCGGCGGAGAAGAACTTGATGCCGTTGTCGTAATAGGGGTTGTGGGATGCACTGATGACGATGCCGGCTTCGGCACGGAAGGTGCGAGTCAGGTAGGCAACCGCCGGGGTGGGCATGGGTCCCATCAATATGGCTTTGAGACCGGCGGCGGAGAGCCCCGCCTCTAGTGCCGACTCCAGCATGTAACCGGAGATACGGGTATCCTTGCCGATCAGCACCTTCTTGGTCCCTTTCTTGGAGAGCACCTTGCCGGCGGCCCAGCCCAGTTTCATGACGAAATCTGGGGTGATCGGGTATTCACCCACCTTGCCGCGCACGCCGTCGGTGCCGAAGTACTTTCTGGTCATTGTCTGTTTCTCGTTTTTCTATTTGGATATGAAATCTTGTCCCGTCATGGTCATCCAGCCTGTACGCAAGACATCCATGGTGGCCCGCACGTCGTGCACCCGGATGATCCTGGCGCCATGTTGCAACCCGATCAGGGCACAGGCCAGACTACCAGCCAACCGCTCGGCTACCGGGCGGTCAAGCAGGTTGCCTATCATAGACTTTCGTGACATGCCCACCAAGAGCGGAAGTTGGTAATCGAGCAGTGACGCCTGCTGTGCCAGCAGCTGATAGTTGTGCGCCAGCGTCTTGCCAAAGCCATAGCCTGGATCCAGTACCAGATGCTCACGCGGGATACCGGCCCCCAGACAAGCGGCAATCCGCTCGTCAAAGAAGGCTCTCACCTCCCCCAGCAAATCGTCATAGTGCGGCTCCACCTGCATGGTACGGGGCTGCCCCTGCATGTGCATGAGGCATACCGGTACGCCAGCCTCGGCCGCCGCGCCCAGCGCTCCCGGCTCTTGCAGAGCGCGGACATCATTGATGAGGTGACCACCTGCAGCACAACCCTCCCGCATGACAATCGCCTTGGAGGTATCGAGGGAGATCATCACATCCAGCTCGGCGACCATGCGCTCCACCACGGGGATGACCCTGTCCAGCTCCTCCTGCTCGCTCACGTCGGGGGCGCCCGGGCGGGTCGACTCGCCACCTATATCGATAAGGGTGGCCCCATCGGCCACCATGTCGCGGGCATGACCCAACGCCAGATCGATCTGCTTGAAGCGGCCACCATCTGAAAAGGAGTCCGGCGTCACATTGAGAATGCCCATGACATGGGGACGGTCGAGAGAAAGGGGACGTCCCTTGCTGATTAACTGCATTGCTTCAACTACCTCCAACAAGAGCGGCAAACTCTTCGTGCAAAGAAAAACCCCGGGCAAGCCCGGGGTTTGTATCATGACAACTTATTTGGCCGGGACATCGTTCGCCTTGTCGATGTCACTCAGAGGTGCACTGCCCTCTTCAGCCGGCGCCTTGGCCTCCGGCCCGTTGTTCACGCTGGCACCACCTTGCGGGGTGTCACCGTGCTCATCATGCCAGTTGCTGGGAGCACGGACCTCGCGACGCGCCATCAGATCATCGATCTGCTTGGCATCGATGGTCTCGTACTTCATCAATGCATCTTTCATGGTGTGCAGCACATCCATGTTGTCCAGCAGGATCTGCTTGGCACGATCGTAGTTGCGATCGATGACCTGCTTGACCTCGGCATCGATGATGCGGGCGGTATCGTCAGACATGTGCTTGGCCTTGGCCATGCTACGGCCGAGGAAGACTTCACCGTCCTCTTCTGCGTAAAGCATGGGGCCGAGACGCTCGGACATGCCCCACTGGGTCACCATCTTGCGGGCGATGTCGGTGGCACGTTCGATGTCGTTGGATGCACCGGTCGATACCTTCTCGGCACCGTAGATCAGCTCTTCCGCCAGACGACCGCCATACAGGCTGGAGATCATGGACTCCAGATGCTGCTTGGAGTGGCTCCAGCGGTCCTGTTCCGGCAGGTACATGGTCACACCCAGCGCACGGCCGCGCGGAATGATGGAGACCTTGTAGACAGGGTCATGATCCGGCACCACGCGACCAATGATGGCGTGACCCGCTTCATGATAGGCCGTCATCTCCTTCTCGGACTCTTTCATCACCATGGAGCGACGTTCCGCCCCCATCATGATCTTGTCCTTCGCCTTTTCGAACTCCAGCATGGAGACCACTCGGCGGCTCTCGCGAGCAGAGAAGAGGGCAGCCTCGTTCACCAGGTTGGCCAGATCGGCACCGGAGAAACCAGGGGTACCACGGGCAATCAGCGCCGGATTGACGTCATCCGCCAGCGGTACCTTGCGCATGTGCACTTTCAGGATCTGCTCACGACCGCGAACATCCGGCAAGCCGACCACGACCTGGCGGTCGAAACGACCTGGACGCAGCAGAGCAGGATCCAGTACGTCGGGACGGTTGGTGGCGGCGATGACGATGATGCCCTCATTGCCTTCAAAACCATCCATTTCAACCAGCATCTGGTTCAGGGTCTGCTCACGTTCGTCGTGACCACCACCCAGACCGGCGCCACGCTGGCGACCGACCGCATCGATCTCATCAATGAAGATGATGCAGGGGGAGGATTTCTTGGCCTGTTCGAACATGTCACGTACCCGGGAGGCACCGACACCCACGAACATTTCCACGAAGTCCGAACCTGAAATGGTGAAGAACGGCACCTTGGCCTCGCCTGCAATGGCTTTGGCCAGCAGGGTCTTACCGGTACCGGGAGGACCTACCAACAGGACGCCGGTCGGGATCTTGCCACCCAGCTTCTGGAATTTGGTCGGGTCACGCAGATAGTCGACCAGCTCCTTGACCTCTTCCTTTGCCTCGTCACAACCAGCTACGTCGGCGAAGGTAGTCTTGATCTGATCTTCGCTCATCAGGCGAGCCTTGCTCTTGCCAAACGACATGGCACCCTTGCCGCCGCCGCCCTGCATCTGACGCATGAAGAAGACCCAGACACCGATCAGCAACAGCATCGGGAACCAGGAGATGAAGATGGACGTGATCAGAGATGGTTCTTCCGGCTTCTCACCCATCACTTTGACGTTATGGTTGAGCATGTCGTTGAGCAGTTGGGGATCCGGCGCAGGAATGATGGTGGTGAAACGTTCACCGGTGCGCTTGACGCCATTGATGACCTTGCCATCCATCCGCACTTCACGGATCTGCTCCTGGGTCACTTCTTTCACGAAGCTGGAATAGTCCAGCTGGCGACTGGTGGTATCGCTGGGGCTGAAGCTATTGAACACCGACATCAGCACGACGGCGATGACCAGCCACAGGATTAGGTTTTTCGCCATGTCACTCAAATCAATGACCTCGCAGACTGACAGTTAACGATGAGGGTTAGGGTACTACAGTTTAAAACCGGTAGCCACAATGTAGACTTCTCGTGAACGGGCACGGGACGAGTCTGGTTTTCGAATCTTGACGACAGAGAAAAGTCTACGTATTTCATTGAGATAGGCATCAAACCCTTCCCCCTGGAACACCTTGACTACAAAACTGCCATTACTGCTTAGGACCTGATTGCACATGTCCAGCGCCAGTTCCACCAGGTACATGGCACGGGCTTGATCCACCTGCTGGGTACCGCTCATGTTGGGCGCCATGTCGGACATGACGACATCCACCTTGTCGGGGCCGACTCGCTCCAGCAAGGCGCCGAGTACAGTTTCCTCCCGAAAGTCCCCTTGCAGGAAATCGACACCGGCAATGGAATCCATCGGCAAAATATCACACGCAATGACGCGCCCCTTGTCACCGACCTGGTCGATGGCAAATTGGGACCAGCCACCGGGAGCAGCCCCCAGGTCCACTACCGTCATCCCCGGCTTGAGCAGCCGGTCTTTGCCCTGGATCTCGTCGATCTTGAAAACGGCGCGAGAGCGCAGTCCCAACTTCTGGGCTTTCTTGACGTATTGGTCGTCGAAATGTTCTTTTAACCAGCGGGTTGAACTGGGGGAACGTTTTTTCTGGGTCATGATTGTCGACTTTAAAAAACCACAAGGGTTATTAGTATTAAGGGCTAAGTGGGGGTAGAATACGCCCCTTTCAACCCTGACTTATGAAGAAATTGCCATGATTCTCAACAATAAACAGAAACAGTACCTCAAGGGCCTGGCCCACAGTCTGAAGCCGGTCGTCCTGCTGGGACAACACGGTCTGACCGAAGGGGTGCTGGCCGAGATCGATCTGGCCCTGAACCACCACGAGCTGATCAAGGTTAAGGTTGCGTCTGAAGATCGTGAGATGAAACAGCTGGTGATGGATGCCATCGTTCGCGAGACCGGCGCCATCAAGGTACAGAGCATGGGCCATGTACTGACCATCTACCGTCAGGCCAAAGAGCCCAAGATCCAGTTGCCACGCAAGTAACAGGAAAGAGCATTCGCTCTTTCCTTCATTTCCCTTCTTCCCAAGTCGCTTGCCAAAATAGTTGCCAGGCCCTTAACCTGCGATGAATAGCCGTGGACACCCACTATGGACAAGCATCAGCTCCTCACCGATGAAGAACTGGCCATGCTGCGGGACCTGGGAAACGATGAAGACATTGCCACCAGCCAATACCTGCGCGGCACCCTGCCCCTTCCTCTCCAAAGCCTGTTGCAGCGAGCCAAGCCTCTGACACTCGAAGCCCGCATCGCCGGCTACCAATTGCGTTTCCCGCTCCACTGCACCCAGGCAGAGGAGGGCCACGCCGAGCTGCGCATCGCCGCGCCGACCATTACCGAGCTGGGTTCGCCCCATCTGCGCGCCTGGCGACTCGACGAAAAGGCCGTGCTCTGCACCGAAGACGCGGAGTACGAGGTATACAGCCTCTCCCTTGGCGGTCTCATCGTGGCCGGCTTGCCGGACTCCTCTGCCAAGGGAGATCCACTTGGCGGATACCTTCGCATCGAGGATCTCCCTCCCCTGGCCATGACAGGCACCCTCGTCAGGCACGTGGATGCCAATCAACATTACCATGACTGGGCCGTCCAGTTCCGGCTGGGCAAGGAGGATCAGGAACAATTGCGGGACTGGCTCTTCCAGCGCCACCAGGACGCCTTCGTCCAGGCCTATCAGGGTGACTAAAGACAACAGGGGAGCCCGGCTCCCCTGTCTCTTTCCCCGACGTTCAATCAGAGATAGGCAACTTCCAGGATCTCGTACTCCACATCGCCACCCGGCGTCTTGACGATGGCAACGTCATCCACTTCCTTGCCGATCAGGGCGCGGGCAATGGGGGAATTCACGGAGATCATGTTCTGCTTGATGTCCGCCTCGTCGTCTCCCACGATGCGGTAGACCACTTCCTCTTCCGTTTCACTTTTGAGCAGGGTCACGGTTGCGCCGAAGATGACGCGGCCATTGTTGGCAATCTTGGTGACATCGATAATCTGGGCATTGGAGAGCTTGCCTTCGATTTCCTGAATGCGGCCTTCACAGAAACCCTGCTGCTCGCGGGCGGCATGGTATTCGGCATTTTCTTTCAGATCGCCATGTTCACGGGCATCAGCAATCGCTTCGATAATCTGGGGACGCAGCTCGGTCTTGAGATAATCGAGCTCTTGACGCAGCTTTTCAGCGCCGCGAACAGTCATCGGAGTATGATTCATAGTCGAAACCTGGGTTGCTTTATAAAGAGAAGCTGCGGCAATCAAAAGAGAGCCGCAGCTGTCGGTTCGGATGGGGCATCTTAATATGAAGCCGCCACAAAATCCATGTCAGCCCCTGCGAGCGGGATCCCGCTTTGGGCCAGCGTTACTTGGATTCCGAGACGCCAAGCGGAGCCGACACCGTCGGTTTGCCCTGCATGATGGCGATCTCGACACGTCGATTCATGCGCCGATTCTCCGGGCTGTTGTTGGGCACCAGCGGCTGGGAATCCGCCATCCCTTGCACCACCAGACGATTGCCGTCAAAACCGGGCACCTTGATCATCTGGTGGGCAACCGCCACCGCCCGCTGGGACGAAAGCTCCCAGTTGGACTGGAACAACTCATCCTCGGTGGCCACATTGTCGGTGTGGCCGGAGACGGTGATCTCCCCCGGCACATCCTTGAGCAGCGCAGCCACCTTGCGGATCACCGGCCAGAACTGGGGTTGCAGGAAGGCGGATCCCGCCGGGAACGCCGCTTTCTCGCGAATGCGAATGATGATCTGCTGACCCAGCGCCTCTATCTCGATGGCCCCATCCTGGATCTGGGCCTGCATCTGCTCCGCCAGAGCCTTGGCCAGGGTGTTGGACTGTTCCTGCGCCTTCTGGGCCTCCTGGGCGGTATCGCCACCGCTCTGCTGGCCTTCGGTCTTGTCATGTCCACCCGCCTTGTCCGCATCCCCAGGCTGGAAATCCAGCTCGGTCTGGGTCATGTCGATGGTCTGCTGCATGATGGTGTCAATAGGCGTCGGCTCGGGGCGACCAGGACGAAACTCCTGGGCGATGACGGAGGTTCCCTTGGGAATATCCTTGACCTCCAGGATGTTCTGCACCCCGAACGCCTTCTCCATGGAACCGGCGATCTGCTTGAACTTCTGCACATCCATCTCGGCAAAGGAGAGCAAGAGCACGAAGAAGCACATCAGCAGGGACATGAGATCCGCGAAGGTTCCCATGTAACCGGGCAATCCGGGAGGCGGGCACTTGCACTTTGCCATCTGTGCGCTCCTATTCGGTCCCGTTGTTGCGTTTGGACTGATTCAGGTAGTTCTGCAACATGGCCTGGATCACCCTCGGGTTCTGTCCATCCTGGATCCCCATGATGGCGTCGAGGATCAGGGTGCGGCTCAACTGTTCCTCGCCGCTGCGCAGTTCCAGCTTGTCCGCGATGGGGATGGCAATCATGTTGGCCTCGATGGCGCCATACAGGGTCGTCAGCAAGGCCACCGCCATGGCCGGACCGATGGATTTGGGGTCGCTCATGTTGGCCAGCATGGCCACCAACCCCACCAGGGTACCGATCATGCCCATGGCCGGGCCGAGATCCCCCAGGGAGCGGAACACCTTGATGGCCGTGGCGTGACGCTCGGACGTCAGTTCGATGTCCTTCTCCATCACCGCACGCACTACGTCGGCATCATGACCGTCCACCAGCATGTCGATGCCCTTCTTCATGAAGGTATTTGGGATCTCCGCCGCCTCCAGAGCCAGAAAGCCCCCCTTGCGGGCAGCATCCGCCAGTTCCACCGCCTTGGTGATGAGATCGTCGAGCTTGTCCCCCTTGTACATGAAGGCCTTGCCCGCGACCTTGAAGGCCATCAGAAACTGACCGAGGTTGAATTTCATCATGCAGATGAACACGGACCCCAGTATGGTGATGTAGACCGATGGCATGTCCACATACATGCTCATGGGGCCGCCCAGCAACATGCCGTACACCACGACCCCGAACCCCAGCACTAAGCCTATCAGACTCCCTAAATCCACATCCCTACTCCTGTCGCCGAACGTGCCGTCTAATTATATTGCGTTGAATTTTCTGCTATTGCGTCCCCGGCAGCAAGCCCGGTACACCGCAATCGCCGATCGGCAATGCGTGGTTGCATGCCCGTTCTTATCGGCCAGGGTCAGGATAGTTTGAGGACGCCGCGTTTTTCTGCCTCCCCCCTGTGGCCGGTCGATGTTAAGATGAGCCGTTTTTTTCAATCCCCGAGGATGGACATGGCCAGTAAAAAAATCGACCGTCTGAGTTTTGATGCCACCCTGGAAGAGCTGGAAACCATAGTGCATCAACTCGAACAGGGCTCGCTCCCCCTCGAGGAGGCACTCAAACAATTCGAACAGGGCATCCATCTGGTGCGTGCCGGCCAGCAGAAGCTGGAACAGGCCGAACAGAAGATCCAGATCCTCCTGACCCAGGCCGATGGCAGCGAGCAAGCGGTCCCCTTTCGAGCAGAACAAGGAGAGGAGTGAGTGACCCTGGACGATTTCTCCCGCCTGCATCGGCGCCGCATCGACGATTGCCTCTCGGCACAGCTTGACGCCCTGCCCGCCATGGCGCCACGTCTGCGGGACGCGATGAAATACGGCCTGCTGCTCGGTGGAAAACGGGTGCGCCCCTTCCTGGTCTATGCCGTTGGCGAGATGCTGGGCGTCAAGAGCGAACTGCTGGATGGCCCCGCCGCCGCAGTGGAGTGCATTCACGCATACTCCCTCCTGCACGACGACTTGCCCGCCATGGACGACGACGACCTGCGTCGTGGTCAGCCCACCGTACACAAGGCCTTCGATGAAGGCACAGCCATCCTGGCGGGCGATGCCCTGCAGACCCTGGCGTTTTCCATTCTGGCCGACCACCCCATGCCCGATACATTGATGGCCAACCGGGTGCGGATGCTGAGTGCCCTGGCCCGCGCGTCCGGCTATCTCGGCATGTGCGGCGGTCAGGCACTGGATCTGGACGCCGAAGGACGCCGGATCAGCCTCGGCGAGCTGGAGCAGGTGCACCGCCACAAGACCGGGGCCCTCATCGAGTGCGCCGTGACCCTCGGCGCCCTGTGCAAGGCTGACGTGGAACCCGCCACCCTCACCGCCCTGCAAACCTTTGCCGCCGCCATCGGACTCGCCTTCCAGGTGCAGGACGACATCCTCGACATCACGGGCGATACTGCCACCCTGGGCAAGCCGCAAGGCTCGGATCTGGCGCTGGAAAAGAGTACCTATCCGGCCCTGCTCGGACTCGACAATGCCCGTGAGCTGGCTCGCGAACTGCATGACAAGGCCTTAACAGCCCTGCAATCCTTGCCCTACAATACCGACATTCTGGAAGCGTTTGCCGATTACATCATCGAGCGAACCCACTAAACGCTGGATAACAGTAACAATATGAGCGTTGATATTAGCGATTTCCCCAACCTGGCCCTCGCAGACACGCCGGTCGATTTGCGATCCCTCCCCTTCGAGCGGCTGCCCGTGGTGTGCAACGAGCTGCGCGAGTATCTGCTGCGCTCGGTGAGCCGCTCCAGCGGCCACTTCGCCTCAGGCCTTGGCACCGTCGAGCTGACGGTCGCCCTGCACTATGTCTACAACACCCCCTTCGATCGGCTGGTGTGGGACGTGGGCCACCAGGCCTATCCCCACAAGATCCTGACCGGACGACGGGAGCGCATTCACACCATTCGCCAGAAAGATGGCCTGCACCCCTTCCCCTGGCGGGAAGAGAGCGAGTACGACGTGCTCAGCGTGGGCCACTCCAGCACCTCCATCGGGGCAGCGCTCGGCATGGCGGTGGCGGCCGAGAGCGAAGGGCTTGGCCGCAAGGTGGTCGCGGTCATCGGTGATGGCGCCATCACCGCCGGCATGGCCTTCGAAGCCCTCAATCACGCCGGCGACGTCCACAAGGACATGCTGGTGGTGCTCAATGACAACGAGATGTCCATCTCCGAGAACGTGGGGGCCCTGAACAATCACCTCGCCAGGCTGATGTCCGGCAAGCTCTACACCACCATTCGCGAGGGGGGCAAGAAGGTGCTGGCGGGGCTGCCGCCGGTCAAGGAGCTCGCCAAGCGGGCCGAGGAGCACCTCAAGGGCATGGTGGTACCCGGCACCCTGTTCGAGGAGTTCGGCTTCAACTACATCGGCCCCATCGACGGTCACGACATCCATGCCCTGGTCGAAACCCTGCGCAACATGCGCAACCTCAAGGGTCCCCAGCTGCTGCACGTCAAGACCAAGAAGGGCAAGGGGTACGAGCCGGCGGAAAAAGATCCCATCGGCTATCACGCCGTCCCCAAATTCAACCCGGATGACTGTGCCCTGCCCAAGAGCGCCGGTGGCAAACCCACCTTCTCCGCCATCTTCGGTCAGTGGCTGTGCGATATCGCCGCCAAGGACGAGCGCGTGGTCGGTATCACCCCCGCCATGCGCGAAGGCTCCGGTCTGGTGAAATTCAGCCAGCAATATCCGGATCGCTACTTCGATGTGGCCATCGCCGAGCAACATGCGGTCACCTTCGCCGCCGGTCTCGCCATCGCCGACCAGAAACCCGTGGTCGCCATCTATTCGAGCTTCCTGCAGCGGGCCTATGACCAGCTGATCCACGATGTGGCGCTGCAGAACCTGCCGGTGCTCTTCGCCATCGACCGGGCCGGTCTGGTGGGGGCCGACGGCCCGACCCATCAGGGGGCGTTCGACATCAGCTTCCTGCGCACCGTGCCCAACATGGTGGTGATGACCCCGTCCGACGAGAACGAGTGCCGCCAGATGCTCTACACCGGCTATCTGTGCAACGGGCCAGCGGCGGTGCGCTACCCTCGTGGCAGCGGCACCGGTATCCAGGCCGAGAGCGAGATGCAGGCCCTGCCCCTCGGCAAGGGACGTGTCGTTCGTGAGGGCAAGGGGACCGCCATCCTTGCGTTCGGCACCCTGCTGCAACAGGCCAGAGCAGCCGCAGAGGCGCTCGATGCCACCCTGGTGGACATGCGCTTCGTCAAACCCATGGACGAGGCGCTGGTGCTCTCTCTGGCCGCCTCCCACGATCAGTTCGTCACCCTCGAGGACAACGCCATCATGGGCGGTGCAGGCTCTGCGGTGAACGAGTTGCTGATGGGCTGCAAGCAGTGCAAACCGGTGCTCAACCTCGGCCTGCCGGACCGCTTCATCGAGCAGGGCACCCAGGATGAGATCTACGCCCTGCTGGGGCTGGACAGCGTGGGCATTCAGACCCGCATCGAGAGCTGGCTGCAGGCCTGACAAGGGTTATTGCAAGCAATAAAAAGGGCGCCTGATGGCGCCCTTTTTTTGTTATTCACTGTGCCAAACCAAACCTGCTCACACACTGTCGCGAGAAGGCCGTCAACAAGGTTACAAGCCGCTCAGGAACCGAGACATACATGAGCACTCCTGATTCCACATAAGTGAGCAGCACATGAACCTTGATCACGGCCTCGCAGCCAGTTCGTGGATAGGTTTATCAGCCCTTGTAGATCTTCGGGTTGAACACATCCCGCAGCCAGTCACCCAGCAGGTTGATCACCAGCACCAGCACCACCAGGCAGAGGCCCGGGAAGGCGGTGATCCACCAGGAGCCGGAGAAGATGTAGTTGAAGCCCACGCTGATGAGCGACCCCAGGGACGGTTGATCAACCGGCATCCCCAGACCCAGGAAGGAGAGGGCCGCCTCGCTCATGATGGCGTTCGCCACCTGCACGGTGGAGATGACCAGGATGGGTGACAGGCAGTTCGGCAGAATGTGGCGGAACATGATGCGCGGGGCGCGGAACCCCATCACCTGAGCTGCTTCCACATACTCCTTCTTCTTCTCCGCCAGCACGGAGGCGCGTACCGTCCGGGCATACTGGGGCCACTCGGCGATACCGATGATCACCACCAGCATCAGGATGGCGAACTTCGAGTAGAACTCGGAGCCAAAGGTCGCCTGGAAGATGGCGGAGATGATGATCGCCACCATCATGGTGGAGAACGACAGCTGCACATCGGCAAAGCGCATCAGCAGGTTGTCGATGCGACCACCAAAGTAACCGGCCATCAGACCGATGACGATACCGAGCACCAGCTGCAGCCCCACCGCGAACAGACCAATGGTCAGGGAGATGCGGGCGCCATAGAGGATGGTGCTCCAGATGTCGCGTCCCTGGTTGTCGGTCCCGAGCCAGAAGCGGGCCTCGCCCCCTTCCAGCCAGGAGGGGGGCAGCTCCGCATCCATCAGATCGAAGCTGGTCTGGTCATAGACGTTGTGCGGTGCGATCCAGGGTGCCAGCAGAGCCGCCAGCACGAAGACCACAAACACCGCAAAGCTGAACATGGCTACCTTGTCCCGCAGGAAGTAGTAGACGATGTCGGAATTTTTGAAGCGTGCCCAACGACTCGGGCTCGCAGTCACTGCGTTACTCATGTGCTTACCCCTTGGCGGTCAGGTTGACGGTCGGGTTGATCAACCCGTAGAGCAGGTCGACCAGGGTATTGGTCACCACGAAAATGAGGCCGACGAAGATGACGTAGGCGGTGATCAGCGGCGTATCGACCCGGTGGATCGCCTCAAGGAACAGGAAGCCGGTCCCCGGCCACTGGAACACGCTCTCGGTCAGGATGGTGTAGGCCACCATGGTCCCGATCTGCACACCGCCCACCGTGATGACCGGCAGCATGGTGTTCTTCAGGGCGTGCTGGTAGTAGACCTTGTTGTTGTCCAGCCCCTTGGCACGGGCAAACTTGACGTACTCGGAGGAGAGCTGCTCCAGCATCTCCGAGCGCACCAGCCGGATGAACAGCGGCAGCATGATGGAGGAGAGGGAGACAGCTGGCAACACCAGGTGCAAGATACCGTCCCAGGTGAAGAAGCCCGACTCCCAGCCCAGCAGGTTGTAGGTCTCGCCACGGCCATAGGCCGGCAGCCAGCCCAGCTGGATGGAGAAGAGGTACATCAGCATGATGGCGGTCAGGAAGACCGGGATCGATATGCCGATGCTGCTCACCGCCATGATGACCTTGGTGAGGATGCTGCGCGGTCTTATCGCCGAATAAACCCCCAGCGGAATGGAGACCACGACGATGATGAGCGCGGCGGCAAACACCAGCTCAAGGGTAGCCACCAGCTTGTCGAGGATAACCTCGAGGGCTGGTCGCTTGAAGAAATAGGAAGTGCCCAGATCCCCGTGTACCGCGTTCTTCAAGAAGCGGCTGTATTTCACGAGGAAGGGATCATTGAGTCCCATCTTGTCGCGCAGCTCCTGGCGCACGGACTCGGAGACGGATTGTCCCACCAGCTCGCGCAGCGGATCCCCCAGGTTGTCCTGGATGGAGAAGGCGACCAGGCTGATGACGAACATCACTATCACGGCCTGATAGAACCGTTTCAGCAGGAATGTAAACATGCTTGTCCTTCTACGTGGCCTGTGTCTTGGCACAGGCTTCTGTTAATGGCGGGGCAACCATGGGTGCCCCGCCGGGTCCTTCCTTAAACGCTTCGCTTACTTGTTGACCACCAGGTCACCCAGATAAGGGAAGTTCATCACGTTGACCACCGGCTTGATGTCGACGTTATTCTTGGCACCGTAGGCCAGGTCTTCCCAGTGCAGCGGCACATAGGCAGCGTCGTCGATCAACATGGCTTCCACCTTCTGCAGGATGGCGGCACGCTTGGCAGGATCGGTCTCGGTGTTGGCTTCCATCACCATCTTGTCAGCTTCTGCGTTGGCATAACCGCCGCAGTTGTACTGACCCATGCCGGTCTTGGCATCCTTGGTGAAGGTCAGGAACTCGAAGAAGTTCGCACTGTCTTCGGTGTCGGAGTGCCAGCCGATCAGCTGCATGTCAGCGGCGCACTTGTCAAACTCCGGCCAGTACTGGGCCACCGGCATGGTCTTCAGATCCACCTTGATGTTGATCTTGGACAGCATGGCGGAGACGGCCTGGGCAATCTTGACGTCGTTGACGTAGCGGGCAGCCGGGGAGATGAAGCTCATCTTGAAGCCCTTCTCGTAACCGGCTTCCTTCATCAGCTCCTTGGCCTTGGCCAGATCATACTGGGGCTTGAGCGCCTCGTTGTAGCCTGCGTAGCCTTTCGGGCTCAGCTGGCCGGCCGGGGTACCGAAGCCCTTGTTGATCTTGTCGACGATGCCCACCTGGTTGATGGCGTAGTTGATCGCCTGACGCACGCGCTTGTCTTTCAGCGCCGGGTTGGTGTTCTGGTTCAGCTCGATGATGATGGCACGGGTACCGGACAGGGTGACCAGCTGGGAATCCTTGCCGTTCTTCACGCGCTCCAGATCGTTCGGGGCAACCGGGTAGATCATGTCCACGTCGCCGCCCAGCAGGGCTGCAACACGGGTGGCGTCTTCCTTGATCGGTACCACGGTCAGGTTTTCGACGTTGCCCTTGGAGGCCTTGTCCCAGTAGTTGGCGTTGCGCACGTATTCCAGCTTCACGCCCTGCTCGCGGAACTTGACGCTGAACGGACCGGTACCGGAGACATTGGTGGAGGCGAAGGAGTCACCGTTCTTCACGATCTCGGCCTTGTCCTTGCCCGCCTCGGTCTTGCCGCTATAGAACTTGGAGTCCATCGGGAAGATGTAGGTGACGGTCTGCAGCACCAGCGGGAACGGCTTGGCGGTGACGAGATCCACGGTGAAATCATCCACCTTCTTGGCTTCGGCGATGGGGTCGAAGATCGCCTTGAAGTCCGGGGAGGCCTTCAGACGGTTGACGGTCCATACCACGTCATCGGCGGTGAAGTCGTTGCCGGAGTGGAACTTCACACCCTTGCGCAGGTGGAAACGGACGGTCTTGTCGTCGATGCGCTCATACTTCTCGGCCAGACGCGGCTCGAACTGCAGATCCTGGGTGTAACGCATCAGGGGGTCGAACACCAGGTGAGACATCTCCAGGGTCTGACCGGAGAGCTGCTCCTGCGGGTCCAGAGAGGTGGCGTCGGACGCGACGGCGACCTTGATGTCGGCAGCAGAAACGTTGAACGCGAGACCAGCGGCGAACAGCGCCATGGCGATCTTGGATAATCCTTTCTTCATGTCTTTCTCCATGCTTTTGGCTTTTTATTGACAGACAAACCGGCGAACCGGTGCTTTCCTAGCTTGCGATTTCCAGCCCCTCGCGGGACATTCCCTTGAATTCCGGCATGAGGGAGATCAGCTTGCGGCTGTACTCATGCTCGGCATTGGTGAACAGTTTCTCGGTCTCGGCCACTTCCACCAGATGACCGTGCTGCATCACACCGATACGGTCGCACATCTGGCGGATGACCGGCAGATCGTGACTGATGAACAGCATGGTGAGCCCAAGCTCCTGTTGCAAGTCTTTGAGCAGGTTGAGGATCTGGGCCTGCACCGAGACATCCAGCGCCGAGGTGGGCTCGTCGCAGATGAGGAAGCGCGGGCGGGTCGCCAGGGCGCGGGCAATGGAGATGCGCTGGCGCTGACCACCGGAGAATTCGTGGGGATACTTGACCCCGGCGCCGCGGCCCAAGCCCACGTGATCCAGCAGGTCTCCGACGATCTGCTCTATCTGCCGCTCGCTCTCGGCGAGGCGGTGGAAGCGGATCGGCTCGGCGATGATGTCACGCACCTTCATGCGCGGGTTCATCGAAGAGTAGGGATTCTGGAACACCATCTGCATCTGGCGGCGCAGGGGGCGACGCTCGTGCTCCCCTTTCAGGGCGGTGAGATCGATCCCCTCGAAGACAATCTTGCCGGTGTCGGGCGGATAGAGCCCGGTGATGGCACGGGCGATGGTGGACTTGCCGGAGCCCGACTCCCCCACCAGACCGAAAGTCTCACCCTCGAAGATCTCGAAGCTGATGTTGTTGCAGGCGCGCACGTACTGGCGGCGGCTCGGGAAGATGGAATCCTTGGTGACGAACTTCAGATCCACGTTCTCCACCCGCAACAGCGCGCCTTCATAGGTGCGCTCGTCCTGACTCTGGCCGAGCCAGTGGGTCTTGAGATCGATGCTGGTATCCGCCGCACCGGCATCCTCGATATAGGAGACCAGGGGGAAGCGCACCAGCTTGACATCCGAGCGGGGAACCGCCGAGATGAGGCTGCGGGTATAGGGGTGATTGGGGCGGCCCAGCACCTGTTCCGTGGTGCCGAACTCCACCAGATCGCCGCGGTACATCACCGCCACCTTGTCGGTGACGTTGGAGACCACCCCCATGTCATGGGTCACCAGCATGCAGCCGACCTGGCGCTCTTTGCACAGGTTGCGGATGAGCTGGAGGATCTGATCCTGGATGGAGACGTCCAGCGCCGTGGTCGGCTCATCGGCGATGATGAGCTCGGGATCCCCGGAGAGGGCGATGGCGATCACCACCCGCTGGCGCATGCCACCGGAGAACTGGTGAGGATACTGCTTGATGCGCACGTCCGGGTTCGGGATCCCCACCGCCCCCATCAGCTCGAGGGCCTTGGCAAAGGCCGCCTCGCGGGACAGGTCGGTGTTGGCGAGGATGGTCTCCACCAGCTGCTGCTCCACGGTGAACAGCGGGTTGAGGGAGGTCATGGGATCCTGGAAGATGAAACCGATGCGCGAGCCGCGAATGGCCCGCATCTCGTTCTGGCTCTTCCCGGAGATGAGCTCGCCGTTGAGGTAGATGTCACCACGGGCGATGCGACCGGGCGGGCTCAGCAGATCGATGACGGCGTTGCCGATGGTGGATTTGCCAGCGCCGGACTCACCGACGACGCCGACGATCTCGCCCTTTTCAACAGAAAAAGAGAGATCCTTGACCGCGGCAAGCACCCCGTAGCGGGAGGGGTACTCGATCCGCAAGTTTTTGACTTCAAGCAAGGACATGGTTACCTCTGCGGGGGACATCCGTCCCAAATAATTCGTCCGTAAATCAGCCGCAGATGCTGGTTGTGCCTTGGTACTGCTCGAGAGCCGTTGTTGTGTAATTAACGCTCAATCCATGAGGCAGCCAAACCAGCGATCCGGGCGGGTTTTTTGCATTTTTTTGGAATAACCCGCGAGTAAGTTAGTCGGTTTGCCCGCGGGTGTAAATGATCCAGTTATACAATTTCGCAATACTTTGCCCAGAGAATGCCGACACCCTGGGGTTAAAATGTCGATAAAAGTCACATTACCAGAGATTACGCTGGCATTGCGAGACCATCAACCAATTATGTTTCAACAAAATAGCAACAAACCATCTTATTCACTATCAGCATTATGCTGACCAGCTTCGAATGAGTAGTGAATATTTATGTGAAATGATTTTTTGACGGCAGCATATCTGGAGTAAGGAAAAATAGGCAGAGCTAAATAGGGACAATGCAGAAGGATCAACCTGGGCCACAGGCCCGCCGGCACGGCAAGCCGGGAGGGATTGCATACAAAAAAACGCAGGCCCCTCAGGGCCTGCGTGTGCGGTATATCCGGCCTCTTTGCAAGAGGAGAGCAGTGAAAAAACAGCGAGACGGGCGTTCGGGAGCAGCCTCCCCTCACCAGTGGGCAAGCAGTTGCATGCAGGCCAGGGCGAACAGGCCGGCGATGAGATCGTCCAGCATGATGCCAAGCCCGCCGTGAATGCGGCGATCGAACCAGGAGATGGGCCAGGGCTTGAGCACGTCGAACAGGCGAAACAGCACGAAGCCCGCCAGCACCCACTCCCAGCCGGCCGGGGCCGCAATCATGGTGACCCCGAATCCGATCACCTCGTCCCAGACGATGGCCCCGTGATCCGGCATCCCGATGGCGTCGGTGGCGCTCTGGCAGATGCGGATGCCCGCCACGAAACCCACCACCAGCAGGACGATGAACCAGGAGGTCGGCAGCCCGCTCACCAACAGATAGAGCGGGATGGCTGCCAGGGTCCCCATGGTGCCCGGCGCCTTGGGGGAGAGGCCGGAGCCAAACCCAACCGCAAGGAAGTGGAGCGGGTTTTTAAGGTTCAGCCGCGTCAGTTCGGGCTTTATCTTGAAAGACATCATGCGAAGTGATCCCAGCCCTTGAGGTGCAGTTCGACGGGTTGTTCGTCCTGCAGGTAGTCGATACCAGGCTCCCCGGCCAGGATGCGACCGATGCGGGTGAACTTCACGCCGCAATTGGCCAGCGCCGTGTCCAGGGCGCCGTGATGCTCCTGGGGCACGGTGAAGCAGAGCTCGTAGTCGTCGCCCCCGGCCAGGGCCAGCTGCCAGGCATCCATGGCCGGCACTGCATCCTGCAACACGGGGGAGAGGGGCAGCAGGTTGAGATCGATCTGGGCCCGCACGCCGGACGCCTTGAGGATGTGGCCGAGATCGGACGCCAGGCCGTCGGAGAGATCCAGGGCGCTGCTGGCCAGCCCGCGCAGGGCCTGACCGGCCAGGATGCGGGGATGGGGATGGTCGAGGCGCGGCAGCACGGCCGCCAGCTGGTTCTCGTTGAGGGTGCGCTTGCCCAGCAGGTGGGAGAGCGCCAGGGCGGCATCTCCCAGGGTACCGGTCACGTAGACCCCGTCACCGGCCTTGGCGCCGCTGCGCAGCAGGGCGCGACCTGCCGGGACCGATCCTTTCACCGAGACGGTGATGGAGAGGGGCCCGCGGGTCATGTCCCCCCCCACCAGCGCCACGTTGTAGTACTCGGCGAGCTCGAGGAACCCTTCGGCGAAACCGGCGACCCAGCGCTCGTTGATGGCGGGCAGGGTCAGGGCCAGGGAGACCCAGCGCGGCTCGGCACCCATGGCGGCCAGATCGGAGAGATTGACCGCCAGCGCCTTGTAGCCGAGATCCACCGGATCCATGTCGGGGAAGAAGTGCACGCCGCTCACCAGGGTGTCCGTGCTCACCGCCAACTGGGCGTCGGGGGGCAGGGTCAGCAGGGCACAGTCATCTCCAGGGCCCATCACCACGTCCTTGCGGGCGTGGGGGACCTTGAAGTACTTCTCAATCAGCTCAAATTCACCCATACAGTAAAAAGCCAGCAATAAGCTGGCTCCTCTCTTAATTGCTGACGGACAGCAGGATCAGCGCTTGGGCAGCGTCTTGATCACCTTGTCCAGGACGCCGTTGACAAACTTGTGGCTGTCATCGGCGGCGAAGGCTTTGGCCAGCTCGATCGCTTCGTTGATCACCACGCGCGGCGGCACATCTTCACGACGGGTCAGCTCGTAGGTCGCCAGACGCAGGATCGCCTTGTCCACCATGTCCACTTCTTCCAGCGGACGGGAGAGGAAAGGCGCGAACACCTTGTCCAGCTCGTTGCAGTGGACCGCTACCCCGAACAGCAGATCGCGGAAATAGTTCAGGTCCACACCCTTGGTGTCCTGATCGATCTTGAACTGCTCTTCGATGTCGCCCACGTTGGCCTGGGTCATCTGCCACTGGTAGATGGCCTGGGTGGCGCAATGGCGGGCCTTACGGCGCTCGGACGGTTTCAATGCATTTCTCCTCGTTACACGTCCAGTTGTTTCAGGACGTTGATCATTTCGAGCGCGCTCAGTGCAGCCTCTGCACCCTTGTTACCCGCCTTGGTACCGGCGCGTTCGATGGCTTGTTCAATGTTTTCGGTGGTCAGCACGCCGAAGGCAACGGGAATGTCGTATTCCATCATTACCTGGGCCAGACCCTTGCCGTTCTCGCTCGCTACCAGTTCGAAGTGGTAGGTACCGCCGCGGATGACGGTGCCGAGTGCGACGATGGCGTCGTATTGACCGCTCTTGGCCAGCTTCTTGGCCGCCAGGGGAATTTCGACGGCCCCCGGTACGCGCACCAGGGTCAGATTGCTCTCCTGGACCTGACCTTGACGCTTCAGCACGTCCAGCGCGCCGTTCACCAGGCTGTCATTGATGAAGCTGTTGAAACGGGCAACGACAATAGCAACACGCGCCTCGGGAGCGGCGATATTTCCTTCGATAATCTTCATTGGAAATCCTGTCTCTGTGCAATCAATTAGGGGCCGGGCTCAAAAGTGCACGCATTCTAGCACAACAGAGCCGCGACAAAAAACCATGGCCGCAACGGGCGGCCATGGTGATGAATTCAACCGTACGCAGCGCTTACTCGCCGACGTACTCCACCACTTCCAGACCAAAGCCACCGAGGGCATGGTACTTCTTGGGGGAGCTCAACAGGCGCATCTTGCCGACCCCCAGCGCCTTGAGGATCTGGGAACCGACGCCGACCCGGCGCGAGGTGCCCTGCCACTTGGCCCCTTCCGGCGCCAGCCCCTTGTCGGCGGCTTCAAAACCCTTGACCCTGGCCAGCAGCTCGGCGCCATGGGCTTCCGCCCCCAGGATCACCAGCACCCCGCCCTCGTCGGCGATGCGGGCCATGGATTTGGGCAGCGGCCAGCTGCGGGCGCTGTGGCGGTCGGTGAGCAGCAGATCGCTCAGCACGTCGTGCAGGTGCACCCGTACCAGGGTCGGCTGGTCGGCCTTCACGTCCCCTTTCTTCAGGGCGAAGTGGACCTGGTTGTCGATGGTGTCGCGGAAGGTGACGAGGTCGAACTCGCCGTATTCGGTGGGCAACTTGCACTCGGCCACCTTCTCTACCGTGGTCTCGTGCTGGTTGCGGTATTCGATAAGGTCGGCAATGGTGCCGAGCTTGATGCCGTGCTGCTCGGCGAAGATCTCGAGATCCGGGCGCCGGGCCATGGTGCCGTCTTCGTTGAGGATCTCGACGATGACGGAGGCAGGCTCGAAGCCGGCCAGCCGGGCCAGATCGCAGCCCGCTTCGGTGTGGCCGGCGCGGGTCAGCACGCCGCCATCCTGCGCCATCAGCGGGAAGATGTGGCCGGGCTGCACCAGATCGGCGGCCTTGGCATGGGGCGCCACCGCGGCCTGCACGGTGACGGCGCGGTCGGCGGCGGAGATGCCGGTGGTCACCCCTTCCGCCGCCTCGATGGAGACGGTGAAGGCGGTGGAGAACTGGGCATTGTTGCGATCGACCATCAGCGGCAGCGCCAGCTGCTTGCAGCGATCCCGGGTCAGGGTCAGGCAGATGAGGCCACGACCGTAGCGCGCCATGAAGTTGATGTCTTCCGGGCGGACACAGGAGGCGGCCATGATCAGGTCCCCTTCGTTCTCCCTGTCTTCGTCATCCATCAGGATCACCATCTTGCCAGCCTTGATATCGGCAATGATTTCCTGGGTCGTGCTCAGCGCCATGGGCTACTCCATCAACATGCTTGGGGATTGAGCCAGTCGGCTCGACTTGATACTGCGTATTGTGCTCTAGATGGGGGCACGCGGCCCCGTTTCAATCCGCGCGGGATCACAGAACCGCGTTTTCCCGTCAAAACGGCTCACAAGAATCCGGACTGGGCCAGCTTTTCCAGGGTCAGGGTAGAGGCACTGCTCTCCTCGCGCTTGCCCGTCATCAGCCGCTCCAGATAGCGGGCTATCTGGTCCACCTCGAGATTGACCCGGTAGCCGGGTTTCCAGCGGGCGATGGTGGTCTCCTGGGCGGTGTGGGGCACAATGGTCAGCCGGAACAGATCCCCCTGAACCGCATTGACGGTGAGGCTGATGCCATCCACCGCAATGGAGCCCTTCTCGGCGATGTAGCGCGAGAGCTCCCCCGGCGCCTTGATCCAGTATTCGATGGCGCGGCCGCTGGACGATTTGCTCTTCACCTCGCCGATGCCGTCCACGTGGCCGGAGACCAGGTGGCCGCCGAGGCGGGAGGTGGGCATCAACGCCTTCTCGAGGTTGACCGGATCCCCCACCTTGGCGGCAGAAAAACCGGTGCGGGAGAGGGTCTCCAGGGAGACGTCGGCGGTATAGCTGTGATCCCCGAGCGCCACCACGGTGAGGCAGACGCCGTTGGTGGCGATGGAGTCGCCCAGCTTGACGTCACTGAAGTCCAGGGTCGGCGCGTGCACGGTGAGGGCCATGTCCTCCCCCTGGCGACGCAGCTCGGCCAGGGTTCCCACCGCTTCGATAATTCCGGTAAACATGCAGATCACCTTGCTGATGACGGGGGCGACGGATGCCCCCGTGAACATTGAAAAATCAGGCTATTTTCGCAGTGATGCGAATATCCTGGCCAAGCATGCGCACATCCTTGAGGTTGAGTTTGGGGGCCTGGAACAGCCGGGTCAGCCCCGGCAGATGGAACAGACCGCGCCCCTCATCCCCCATCAGTTTGGGCGCCTGATAGAGCACCAGCTCGTCCACCAGCCCCTTCTCCAGCAGGGCGCCGCACAGCCGCGGCCCCGCCTCCACCAGTACCGAGTTGACGTTCTGTTTGGCCAGCAGCATGAAGAGGCTGACCAGATCCAGCTTGCCATCCAGCAGCGGCACCTCCAGCTGCTGCACCCAGGCGGGCCACTCACCGGATGCCTTGTGGCGGGCCAGCAGTACCGGGCTCTCGCTCTGGAACAACGGCAGATCCGGGGTGAGCCGGTTTTGCGAATCCACGATGACCCGCAGTGGCTGGCGCAGGGTCTCTTTGGGATAGACCGCCTTGACCGAGGGAGGCAGCTCGTCCCAGCGCACGGTGAGGGAGGCGCCATCTGCCAGCACGGTCTCGGCGCTGGAGAGGACCGCATCGTGACGGGCCCGCAGTCGCTGCACGTCCCGGCGCGCCTCCGGAGAGGTGATCCACTGGCTCTCGCCACTCGCCATGGCGGTGCGACCATCCAGGCTCGCCCCCAGCTTGACCGTCACCAGCGGAAACGCGGTGCGCATCCGCTTGAAGAAACCGGGATTGAGGGCCTCGGCTTCCGCGGCCAGCAGGCCGAAATCGGTCTTGATCCCCGCCTCGGAGAGCATCCGCAGGCCACGCCCGCCCACCTGGGGATTGGGATCCACCATGGCAGCCACCACCCGGGTCACCCCGGCCTTGATGAGCGCCTCGGCGCAGGGCGGCGTGCGACCATGATGGGAGCAGGGCTCCAGGGTCACATAGGCGGTGGCACCGCGGGCCTCTTCCCCTGCCGCGTGCAGAGCATAGACCTCGGCATGGGGCTCACCGGCCCGCTTGTGCCAGCCCTCCCCCACCACCACGCCGGCCTTCACCAGCACGGCGCCGACGCAGGGGTTGGGAGCCGTGGTGTAACGGCCGCGCCGGGCCAGTTCGAGGGCCCGGCTCATCCATTGGTAATCGTCTTGACTAAACATCCGGGCTCCTGTGTCCAGCAACCTGTCCCCCGTGGCACGGCCATCCGATGGGACAAGAAAATAGGGTGTACGCGCTTGCAGCACGCCTTCTCGGGCAGATCGGCCATGGCATCTGACGCCATGGCGACGGGCACACACATCGCAGGATGCGGCCGCACGCCCTCATACTTTTTCACCAGTGCAACGATGCGCTATCTGGATGTCTCACTGGTGTAACAACTGGCGCTGCCGCAACGGCAACCCCTCTCTTATTCACATAGGGAGCGACCGGCCGGCGTTACTTCTCCAGCTTGGCGATCTCTTCCCCGAATTCGCGAATGTCTTCAAAGCTGCGGTAGACGGAGGCAAAGCGGATGTAGGCCACCTTGTCCAGGCTCTTGAGCTCATCCATCACCAGATTGCCCACCAGCTGGGAGGCCACCTCCCGCTCACCGGTGGCCCGCAGGCGGGACTTGATGTGGTTGACCGCCTTCTCGATGGCCTCCATGCTCACCGGCCGCTTCTCCAGCGCCCGCAGAATGCCGGCCCGCAATTTGTCTTCGTTGAAGGGCTCGCGGGAGCCGTTGGACTTGATGACGCGGGGCATGACCAGTTCGGCCATTTCGAAGGTGGTAAAACGCTCGTGACAGAGCAGGCATTCGCGACGGCGGCGCACCTGATGGCCCTCGGCCACCAGACGGGAATCGATCACCTTGGTATCAACGGCACTACAGAAAGGGCAATGCATCTGACCTCCGGCGTGGATGAAAATGGGCGCAGGCCCCGGGGGCTGGCGCTAGGCCGGCCAGTGTAACACGGCCATCCAGAGCCGGTAAAAGCCCATGAAAACAAGGGACAACCTGCCAGGCCTTCGGGCAGGACTCAGTCGTCATAGGGCAACGCCTCGGGGTCGCAATCCTGGTAATCGGGGGCAGGATCCGCCGCGAACCGGCGAGCAGCCACATGGCTGTGGCCCAGCATCAGCGCCTTGCCCACCCGGTGCATGCCATCCATCACCCGACCGGCGCTGTCCAGCAGGATGGGATAGGCGAGATCCGCCGCCATCATGAGCTGGCAGTGCGCCACCACGCTGCGCACCGTGGGCGTGGCGTCGCCATGGCCGTACCAGTGGTCGCGGTCAAGCTCGGCAATCTCGCCGAGTGCCACCGCCTGCACCGGCAGGTTGCGGCTCAGCCGGATCAAGCGGCGCACATCCCAGGCAAGCAGCCCCTGTTCGCTGGCGCGAAAGTGGTACTGGGCGCGAACCGTCTGCCGCAGTGACGCCTCCAGCACGTCCTCTTTCATGTCATTGCACATGGTCACCTCTGTCTCATCTTGCCAGGCGCTGCAAAAAACAATGCCACCCGAGGGTGGCATTGGTCTTCAACCTGAAGGTCAGGCTGATTATGCGTAGACCGGGAAGCGGCGGCAGATGTCCAGCACCTTCTCGCGCACGGTCGCCAGCACTTCTTCGTTGTCGTGGCTGTCCAGCACGTCGCAGATCCAGTTGGCCAACTGGATGGACTCGGCTTCCTTGAAGCCGCGGCGGGTGATGGCCGGGGTGCCGATACGCACGCCGGAGGTCACGAACGGGGAACGCGGGTCGTTCGGTACGGAGTTCTTGTTGACGGTGATGTTGGCCTTGCCGAGGGCTGCGTCGGCATCTTTGCCGGTCAGCTCGCGACCGATCAGGTCAACCAGCATCAGATGGTTGTCGGTACCGCCGGAGACGATCTTGTAGCCGCGCTCGATAAAGGTCGCCGCCATGGCCTTGGCGTTCTTCACGACCTGGGCCTGGTAGGTCTTGAACTCGGGCTCCAGCGCTTCCTTGAAGGCTACGGCCTTGCCGGCGATGACGTGCATCAGCGGGCCGCCCTGACCACCCGGGAAGACGGCGGAGTTCAGCTTCTTGTACAGATCTTCGTCGTCGGCGGCGGAGAGGATCAGACCACCGCGCGGACCGGCCAGGGTCTTGTGAGTGGTGGAGGTGACCACGTGAGCATGGGGCACCGGGTTCGGGTAGACGCCGGCGGCAATCAGACCGGCCACGTGGGCCATGTCCACGAACAGGTAAGCACCGATCTTGTCGGCGATTTCGCGCATGCGGGCCCAGTCGACGATGCCGGAGTAGGCGGAGAAGCCGCCGATCATCATCTTCGGCTTGTGCTCAACGGCCAGGCGCTCCATCTCGTCGTAGTCGATCTTGCCGGACTCGTCGATGCCGTAGGGGATGATGTTGTACAGCTTGCCGGAGAAGTTGACGGGGGAGCCGTGGGTCAGGTGACCGCCGTGGGCCAGGTTCATGCCGAGCACGGTGTCGCCCGGTTGCAGCAGGGCCATGTAGACGGCGCTGTTGGCCTGGGAGCCGGAGTGCGGCTGCACGTTGGCGTAGGTGGCACCGAACAGCTCTTTGGCGCGCTCGATGGCCAGGGTTTCAACCACATCCACATACTCGCAACCGCCGTAGTAACGCTTGGCCGGGTAGCCTTCGGCGTACTTGTTGGTCAACTGGGAGCCCTGGGCTTCCATGACGCGGGGGCTGGTGTAGTTCTCGGACGCAATCAGCTCGATGTGCTCTTCCTGACGACGGGTCTCGTCTGTGATGGCCTGCCACAGCTCTGGATCATAGCCGGCGATGGTCATGTCACGTTTCAACATCCGTTTATCTCCTGAAAATCGTTTGCGCGATAGGTGAAGTGGGCCCGCGCATTGTAACGTGAGCTGGATCAAAGAGACAGTCCAACCACCCAAAAAATTGTTTATAAAATGTAAAATACGTCGCAAATTTCGAATCCCGCCCCCTGGCTTCGCTCATCCCCCCGGCCTCCCCACACCCGCAATCCGGCTCCAGCCATCGTCCCCGCTTCCCGGGCAAAGCGATAGAAACCAGAGCCAGATCATGGATATAGCATTTACTAACAGATAACATCTTTAGGCCATGGGACATCTGCACGAGCGGGTGTCGCTCCCTGCCATCCCGGAACACAAGGGGAAACGCCATGATGGATCATCTGATGCTGTTCGTGATTGTCGCGGTCTTCGCTCTCTTCTACTGGGTCTACTACACCGGCAGCCGCAAGGGTGCCTGCACCGCCAACTGGGAGACACTTCCCACCCGGGAGCAGTACCTGGCGGCCCACCCCGGCGCCGCCGACGGGGATCTCATTTTCTGCATCCATTGCGGTCATCATCAGCAGCGGGAAGTCGGCCTGGTGCACCAGATGGATTACCGCCGCCAGCACATCTGCCCCCGTTGCAAGCAGGTGCTCTATCGCGTCGAGGAGTAAGTCGGCCTCCTCGTCGCCCACGGTCATCCCGCGAATGCGACCCCCTCTCCTGGCGCTATCCGGCCAAAAGGCCCCATGAGTTTCCTTTATTTTTAAAGTCGTTAGAATCGGGGGCCATCAAGGCTCCCGATTGTCATCCACGGAGGAAAAATGCAGGAATTCATGGCGACCAGCGAACGCCGGGCCGAGCTTTACTGGTGGTTTTCCACCCTGTTTGCTGCCGAACTCAGTGATGCACAGATCGCTGAATACGACACTTATGACGTGCGCAGCTTCTTGAAGAGCCTCTCCACCCTCGATCCCATGCGCGAAGCCGTGGCCGAGCTCAACGATGCCATCGCCCGCCTGCTGGTGCGCCCCGAGCGCCAGACGGCCCTGGCCGCCGACTTCGCAGGCCTGTTCCTGAGCGCTCCCGGGCAGGGTGCCCTGCCCTACGAATCCCTCTACCGGGGCGAAGGCAAGCAGCTGATGCAGGCCCCCATGACCGAGATGCAGGCACGCCTCGATCGCCTCGGCATCAACGTCAGCGACAAATACAATGAGCCTGCCGATCATCTGGCCATCGAGCTGGATCTGATGGGCAGCCTCATCATCCGCGCCGCCGAGTCGACCACCGCCGACCAGCGCGAGGCGTGGCTTGGCGAGCAGGAGTCCCTGCTGCACGGCCACCTGCTGGGCTGGTTCGAGCGCTTCGAGCAGGCCTGCCGGGCCGCCGACACGTTTGGCTTCTACGGTGCCAGTGCCCGCCTGCTGGGGGTGTTCCTCAAGATGGACGCCAACTACCTCTCCCTGGTCAAACCGGCACCGTCCGCCGACTGAGCCCGGCATGAAGACAGCCCTGCTTCTTATCGCATGCTGGCTGTTGGCCCTGATCCCGCTGGATCAGGGTCTCACTCCCCTCGTGACACTGCTGTTCAACCCGGACCGCGCGCTCTACGGCACCGCCCAGCTCACCGGCTTTGCCGGCATCCTGCTGACCCTCTACCTCGCCAATCTCGGGGTGGAAGTGGTGCTGCGTCGCCGCTTCCAGATAGCGGGCATGCTGGCCCTGCTCGCCGCCTGGACAGATTTCATCAACAGCAGCGGCACCGAGAGCCACTGGCTGGTGCTCTACGCCATGGCGTTGCCGTTTCATCTGGTGGGCTGGCTGGTATTTGTTCGCGGGATCCAGGCGTTTGGCCGCCAGAAAGGCTGACATCTCGTTGATTTCACACCCTTCTCACACTTTCTTTCTCTCCTGACACTTCCTGCCATACTGACACAGTCGTCCAAATGACAAAGCAATCAATTCAGGAGCCTCCATGGAAAAAGTGCTACCCGAATCGGTTCCGACACGGCATTTGTCAAGCCCGCTCTCTCCCCACGAGTTGCAACAGCTGTTCGCCCAGGCGCCCTTCGGGATTGGGGTCTTCGATCACGAATTCAGGTGTCGCGACGTCAACGGACGCTTTGCCGAACTGACCGGCCTCGCGCGGGCAGAGCACCCGGGCAAGACGCTGTTCGACATTGTCCCTGCCCAGACTCCCCAGCTGCTCCCGCTGTTTCAGCAACTGCGGCAAGGTCCCCCCCGATGCACATTTGAGGTGGAAATGGTCGGTCTCTCCCGCGCGGCCTCCCCGGCACGCTGGCAAGTGAGCGTCAGCTCCGTGCTGGATGAGGAGGGTTCCTTCAGCGGCATCTTCCTCGTGATGAGGGAATCCGCGCAGACAGGCCCCCACCTCGACGCACCCGCGTCACCCGGCCTGCAGGAGATGACCCACCTTCATGCACTGCGTCTCTATCAGGCCGAAGCCCGCTTGCAGCACCTCTCCTATTACGATCCTCTCACCGATCTCGGCAATCGCCATCTGCTGCAAGAGCGCCTCACCCTGGAGATAGAGACGGCCAGGGTGAACCGCCACGTCCTGGCGCTGCTGTTCATCGATCTCGACGGCTTCAAGCTCATCAACGACAACCTGGGGCACAGTGCCGGCGATCTGCTGCTCAAGCTGTCGGCAGACCGCATTCGCCACTGCCTGCGCCCCGGAGACATCGCCATCCGGCTGGGGGCAGACGAATTTCTGGTGTTGCTGCCAGCCATCAGAGACACCCAGGATCTGCTGGGTCTCATCGAGGGGTTGCAACGCAGGCTGCACGATCCCGCCGACATCGGCCAGGAGCGGGTGAGGCTCTCCGCCAGCATCGGCGTCTCCCTCTATCCGGAGCATGGCCAGACCCCGGACAGCCTCATCAGCGCGGCGGACAACGCCATGCATGAAGCCAAGCGCCGTGGCCGCAACGGCTATCTGTTCCACTCCCCCGACATGACGGCACAGACCAGGGAGCGGATGCTGCTGGAGCAGGGACTGCTCAAGGCCATTGAGCAGCAACAGTTTCGCCTGCTCTACCAACCCATGACGGATCTGGCGGATGGTCATCTCAGCGGCCTGGAGGCCCTGATCCGCTGGCAGCATCCCAGCCTTGGCATGATATCCCCGGACCGTTTCATTCCGGTGGCAGAGGAGTGCGGTCTCATCGAACCGATGGGCGAATGGGTGATGCGCACCGCCTGCCGGCAAGGGCAGCAGTGGCTGGCCGAAGGGCGCGCCGTGCCCAGGCTCTCGGTCAATGTGTCGGTCAGGGAGATGCGCTCCCACGACTACGTGGAGCGGGTGACAGCCATTCTGGCCGAGACCGGTTTTCCTGCCGAGCGGCTGGAGATCGAGGTGACCGAGAGCATCATCCAGAGCGTGGATCACAGTCTGCGGCTCTTCACCCGTCTCAAGGCGCTGGGGGTGCAGATCGCCATCGACGACTTCGGCACCGGTTTCTCCTCCCTGAGCCTGCTCAGGAGCCTGCCCATCGATCGCATCAAGATAGACAGGGCCTTCGTCCAGGCATTGCCCGACGACAAGCACAGCCGCGAGCTGTGCCGTACCATAGTCCAGCTGGCCAGCTCCCTCGGCATGGCCGTCACGGCGGAAGGGATAGAAACCCAGCCCCAGCGCCAGTTCCTGCAATCCCTGCGTTGCGAGGAGGGACAGGGCTACCTGTTCAGCCATCCCCTGCCAGAACCCCACCTGCCTTCCCTGCTCCCCGTCCGCCATTGAGCCTTGGCCGCGCCACCACGAAAGCAAAGAAGGGAGCCCATGGCTCCCTTCTGCTTCATCATCATGGCTTCCCGCCCGCTATCTTCGTCGCTATCCAAAAGTCTAATTGCCCTCGGGAACCAAAGGTATAAGTTGTTACTCAATCATTAAGAAAATGTATTCACAGGAGTGAGAGATGAGCGAGAGCAAGGTCTACCCGGTCAAGGCCCACATCGGCAACGGCGCCCTGCTGGACAAGGAAGGTTATGAAGCCATGTATCAGGCGTCGGTGCAGGATCCGGACGCCTTCTGGGGGGAGCAGGGCAAGATCCTCGACTGGATGACCCCCTACACCCGCGTCAAGAACACCTCCTACGATCCGGGCCACGTCTCCATCAAGTGGTATGAGGATGGCCTGCTCAACGTCTCGGCCAACTGCCTGGATCGCCATCTGAGCGAGCGCGGCGACAAGGTCGCCATCATCTGGGAAGGGGACAACCCGGCTGAAGATCGCAAGATCACCTATCGCGAACTGCACGCCGAAGTGTGCAAGTTTGCCAACGTGCTCAAAGCCCAGGGGGTCAAGCGTGGCCACATGGTCTGCCTTTATATGCCCATGGTGCCGGAGGCGGCCATCGCCATGCTGGCCTGTACCCGCATCGGGGCCGTGCACAGCATCGTCTTCGGCGGCTTCTCGCCGGAGGCGCTCTCGGGCCGCATCATCGACTCCGGCGCCTCCGTCGTCATCACCGCCGATGAGGGGTTGCGAGGCGGTCGCCCCATCCCCCTCAAGAAGAACGTGGATGAGGCCCTTACCCACCCGGATACCAAGGTCAGCAAGGTGATCGTCCTCAAGCGCACCGGTGGCAACGTGGCCTGGCACGAGCACAGAGACATCTGGTGGCATGATGCGGTCAACGCCGCCAGCCCGGATTGTCCGCCCGAAGCCATGGGCTCCGAAGATCCCCTGTTCGTGCTCTACACCTCCGGCTCCACCGGCAAACCCAAGGGTGTGCTGCACACCACGGGCGGCTATCTGGTCTATGCCGCCCTCACCTTCAAATACGTGTTCGACTACCACGAAGAGGACATCTACTGGTGTACCGCCGACGTGGGTTGGGTCACCGGTCACTCCTATCTGGTCTACGGGCCGCTGGCCAACGGCGCCACCACCGTCATGTTCGAAGGGGTGCCCAACTACCCGGCTACCAACCGCATGAGCCAGGTGGTGGACAAGCATCAGGTCACCATCCTCTATACCGCCCCCACCGCCATTCGCGCACTGATGGCCAAGGGCAAGGAGGCTGTCGAAGGCACTTCCCGCACCAGCCTGCGCATCATGGGGTCGGTGGGTGAACCCATCAACCCGGAAGCCTGGGAGTGGTACTACCGCACCATCGGCGACGAGCGCTGCCCCATCGTCGACACCTGGTGGCAGACCGAAACCGGCGGCATCCTCATCACTCCGCTGCCCGGCGTCACCGCGCTCAAGCCCGGCTCGGCCACTCGTCCCTTCTTCGGAGTACAGCCTGCTCTGGTGGACAACCTGGGTGAGCCGCTGGAGGGCGCCACCGAGGGCAACCTGGTGATCACCGACTCCTGGCCCGGCCAGATGCGTACCGTGTTCGGCGATCACGAGCGCTTCGAGCAGACCTACTTCTCCACCTTCCCGGGTCGCTACTTCACCGGCGACGGTGCCCGTCGCGACGAGGACGGCTACTACTGGATCACCGGCCGGGTGGATGATGTACTCAACGTCTCCGGCCACCGCATGGGCACCGCCGAAATCGAGTCCGCTCTGGTGGCCCATCCGAAGATCGCCGAAGCGGCGGTGGTGGGTGTTCCCCACGAGATCAAGGGACAGGGCATCTACGCCTATGTCACCCTGATCGCCGGGGAAGAGCCGAGCCGCGAGCTGCACAAGGAAGTGAAGGAGTGGGTGCGCAAGGAGATTGGCGCCATCGCGACCCCGGACGTGATCCACTGGGCCGAAGGGCTGCCCAAGACCCGATCCGGCAAGATCATGCGGCGTATCTTGCGCAAGATCGCCACCGGCGAAACCGACAGCCTGGGGGATATCTCCACCCTGGCGGATCCGGGGGTCGTGGACAAGCTGATCCGCGAGAAGTCGGAAGCGGCGTGAGTCTCTTCCCCACGTCAACAGAGCCGGCCACGTGCCGGCTTTGTTGTCTTCGGGATCCGGACAGGGCAGAGTTCGGTGGCAGGCAGGGCTTGCGGGCAAAACAGACCAATAAATAGCCAGATGTAGAGATTAGACCAGTAAAATGCTGCTAATTTTCACGAAATCAATATAATTGCGAAATCTGTGTGTCAGGGCACACCGATTTGTGCAAAAATTGGCTAGATTTTTGGTAGTCCAAAGATAGCTGATAGATAGCAGCATAATCATCGAGGATGTACTCAATATGTCGCAACATCACCGAATCCTCCTGCTTAACGGCCCCAATCTGAATCTGCTGGGCAAACGGGAACCGGGAATCTACGGCAGCAAGACGCTCGATGAGATCGTCGCCGATCTGACTCGCAGCGCCAGCGAACTCGGTGTCACCCTGGAACATCTGCAATCCAATGCCGAGCACGAGCTGATCGGCCGCATCCATCAGGCCATGGGCCAGGTGGATTTCATCATCATCAATCCCGCCGCCTTCACCCATACCAGCGTTGCCCTGCGCGATGCCCTGCTGGGTGTGGCCATCCCCTTTATCGAGGTTCACCTGTCAAACGTTCATGCCAGGGAGCCCTTCCGTCATCACTCCTATCTGTCTGATGTCGCCAAGGGGGTGATCTGCGGGTTGGGTGCCGATGGTTACCAATTCGCTTTAACCGCGGCCGTGCATCAGTTGCGCGCGGCTTGATAATCACTGATCAGATAAAGAAGAAAGAGAATGCTAATGGATATCCGCAAAATCAAGAAGCTGATTGAACTGGTTGAAGAGTCCGGCATCGCCGAGCTGGAAATCTCCGAAGGGGAAGAGTCCGTTCGCATCAGCCGTAATTTCTCCGGCCAGGTTAGCGTTGCCCCGCAGATGATCATGCCCCAGGCCGCAGCTCAGGTTGCCGCACCGGTTGCCGCAGCTCCGGCAGCAGCCGCTGCACCTGCTGCCGATGCCGCCCCGAGCGGTCATCTGATGCGCTCCCCCATGGTGGGCTCCTTCTACCGCTCCTCCAGCCCGGAAGCCAAGCCGTTCGTGGAAGTCGGTCAGCACGTCAATGTCGGCGACACCCTGTGCATCGTCGAAGCCATGAAAATGATGAACCAAATCGAGTCTGACAAGGCCGGCGTGATCAAAGCGATCCTGGTTGAAAATGGTCAGGCCGTCGAGTTTGACGAGCCGCTGTTCATCATCGAATAAGGGAAAATGCCACCCATGTTGGACAAAGTAGTCATCGCCAACCGCGGTGAAATTGCCCTGCGGATCCTGCGCGCCTGCAAAGAGCTCGGGATCAAGACAGTGGCCGTTCACTCCACTGCCGATCGGGAGCTCAAGCATGTGCTCCTGGCGGACGAAACCATCTGCATCGGCAAACCTGCCAGCGGTGAGTCCTACCTCAATGTGCCGGCCATCATCGCCGCCGCCGAGGTGACCGGTGCCGTCGCCATCCACCCGGGCTACGGCTTCCTCTCCGAGAATGCCGACTTCGCCGAAGTGGTCGAGAAATCCGGCTTCATCTTCATCGGCCCGCGCGCCGAGACCATTCGCCTGATGGGTGACAAGGTCTCCGCCATCGAGGCGATGAAGAAGGCGGGCGTGCCCTGCGTACCCGGTTCCGACGGCCCGGTGGACAACGATGCCAAGCGCAACGCCGCCATCGCCAAGCGGATCGGGTATCCGGTGATCATCAAGGCCGCCGGTGGCGGTGGTGGTCGCGGCATGCGCGTGGTGCGCAACGAGGCCGAACTGGCCTCCGCCATCGCGCTGACCAAATCCGAAGCGGGCCAGTTCTTCAAGAACGACATGGTCTACATGGAGAAGTACCTGGAGAACCCGCGCCACATCGAGATCCAGGTGCTGGCTGACGGTCAGGGTACCGCCCTCTATCTGGGTGAGCGGGACTGCTCCATGCAGCGCCGTCACCAGAAGGTCGTGGAAGAGGCGCCGGCCCCCGGCATCACCGAGGAGATGCGCAAGTTCATCGGTGAGCGCTGTGTGCGCGCCTGTCTCGAGATCGGCTACCGCGGTGCAGGTACCTTCGAGTTCCTGTACGAGAACGGCGAGTTCTATTTCATCGAGATGAACACCCGTATCCAGGTGGAGCATCCGGTCACCGAGATGGTCACCGGCGTCGACCTCATCAAGGAGCAGCTGCGCATTGCCGCCGGTCAGCCCCTGTCGATCACCCAGCAAGACATCCGCATTCGTGGCCACGCCATCGAGTGCCGGATCAATGCCGAAGATCCGGCCACCTTCCTGCCCTCTCCCGGTCTCATCCAGCGCTTCCACGCGCCGGGCGGCCTGGGCGTGCGCTGGGAATCCCACATCTATGCGGGTTACAAGGTCCCCCCCTACTACGACTCCATGATCGGCAAGCTGATCTGCTACGGGGAGAACCGCGACGTGGCCATCGCCCGCATGCGTCACTCCCTCGACGAGCTGGTGGTGGAAGGGATCAAGACCAACATCGCCCTGCAAAAAGAGATCATGAAGGACGAAAACTTCCAGCACGGTGGCACTAACATCCACTACCTGCACAAGAAGTTGGGTCTGTAATGGCTTGAGGCCCGACCCATTGAGCACGGTGGCAGCACAGAACAGCCACCACCTGCACAAGAAGTCGGGTCTGCAAAGACCCCTTTCATCGGGATATTGCGCGATCCACCCGGATCGCCAACGTAAAAAAGGGCCATGGCGACATGGCCCTTTTTTGTTATTCTTGCGCCCCGCTCACTCGTCGGAGGCCACAGTGAACCGTTTCGCACTCGCCCGTCGGGAAGCAGCCTTCTGCCTGCTGCTGACCCTGCTCTACTTTGTCGCCTGGTATGGCTCGGCTTATTTCATCCCCGAGGATCTCGAGCTGTGGGACCTGCCCCTCTGGTTCCTGCTCAGTTGCATCCTGATGCCCCTGCTGTTCATCGGCCTCTGCGCCCTCATGGTGGATCGCCTGTTCGTCGATATTCCCCTGGATAGCGAGGTACCACCCCATGAATCTTGAGCTGATGCTGCCGCTCTGCATCTATCTGGTGCTGGTACTGGGGGTCGGTTTCTGGGCCAGTCGCCACCGGACCGGCGGCAACTTCATGCAGGAGTACTTCATCGGCAACCGCAGCATGGGGGGGCTGGTGCTCGCCATGACCCTGGTGGCCACTTATACCTCTGCATCGTCCTTCATCGGCGGGCCGGGTGCCGCCTACAAGGTCGGCCTCGGCTGGGTGCTACTGGCGATGATCCAGCTGCCCACCGTCTGGCTCACTCTGGGGGTGCTTGGCAAGAAGTTCGCCATCATCGCCCGCCGGGTCAATGCGGTGACCATCAACGACATGCTGTGGGCCCGCTACCAGAGCAGGGCGGTGGTCGTGCTGGGCTCGGTCACCATCATCCTCGCCTTCATTGCCACCATGGTGGTGCAGTTCATCGGCGGCGCCCGCCTGCTGGAAACGGCGACCGGCCTCAGCTATCAGCAGGGGCTCTTCCTGTTTGCTAGTTGCGTGCTGCTCTACACGGTGATCGGCGGCTTTCGCGCCGTGGTGATGACGGATGCCCTGCAGGGCATTGTCATGCTCATCGGCACTGGCGCCCTGCTGGCGGGCATCCTCATCGCCGGTGACGGGTTGCCGAATCTTGTCCACCAGCTCAAGGAGATAGATCCCAAGCTGGTGAGCCCCCAGGGGACCGGCGACATGCTGACCCAGCCCTTCATGCTGAGCTTCTGGGTGCTGGTCTGCATCGGGGTGGTGGGCTTGCCCCACTCGGCGCTGCGCTGCTTTGGCTACCGGGACAGCAAGGCGCTGCACCGGGGCATCCTCATCGGCACCATCGTCTGCGCCCTGCTGATGTTCGGCATGCACCTGGCCGGGGCACTGGGCCGCGCCATCCTGCCCGGCATGGACAGCCCGGACAAGATCATGCCCTCCCTGATGATGGAGGTGCTCCCCCCCTGGCTGGCCGGGGTCTTCCTGGCGGCCCCCATGGCGGCCATCATGTCCACTATCGACTCCCAGCTGATCCAGGCCTCCGCCACCCTGGTGAAAGATCTCTACCTCAATTACCTCAACCCCAGGCAGGAGAAGCTGGAGGTCCGGGTGCCGCGCCTCTCCCTGCTCTGCACCCTGATCCTGGGTACCCTGGTACTGCTGGCGGCGCTCCAGCCCCCCGAGATGATCATCTGGCTCAACCTGCTCGCCTTCGGCGGCCTGCAGGCGGTCTTCCTCTGGCCCCTGGTGCTCGGCCTCTACTGGTCCAGGGCCAACGGCCCGGGAGCCCTCGCCAGCATGGTCTGCGGCATCCTCTGTTACGGTACCTTGAGCCAGTGGGGGATCAAGCTGGCCGGTCTGCACGCCATCGTCCCAAGCCTGGCCCTTGGCCTGGCGGCCTTTGTCCTGGCCAGCCTGCTCACTCCGGCCCCGGATCAGCGTGTCCGTCGATTGTTTGATCAAAATTAAGAAAAGGATCAATAAAGGAAGGCTCGCCTATTCCCAAATGGGGGCTCACGGGTAAAATGTGCGCCACGTCACAAATACCGTGCCCCCATGCCAGTCCAGAACGCCAGAAAGATCCTGACCCAGTCCCTGCAGCGCCTCGGCTATGCCCTGTTGCTGCCCGTCTCCATCCTGCCCCTGGCCGCCCTGCTCCACCGGCTCGGCCAACCGGACGTGCTGGATCTGGCGGTGCTCTCCCTCGCCGGTCGAGCCCTCTTCAGCCAGATGCCGCTCATCTATGCGGTGGCCATTGCCTTCGGGTTGAGTCGCCAGGGGCAAGGAGCTCAGGCGCTCGCCGGTGCGGTCAACTTCCTGCTGCTGAGCTCGGCGCTGGGCACCCTGGTGCCCGGGCTGCATGCGGACATGATCTGCGGCCTGCTGGCCGGGCTCGTCACCGCCATGGTCTGCTCCCGGGCCCGCGCTCTGCGGCTGCCGGGCTGGTTGCGCCCCCTGCAGGAAGATCTGCCGGGCATGTTGCTCTCGGCGCTGGCCTGCCTGCTGCTGGTGATCCCCCTCTCCATCCTCTGGCCGCTGCTGGAACAGGGGCTCACCCTGCTCGCCTCCGATCTGCTCACCACGCCATTTGGCGCCTTCTGCTACGGCGTGCTGAACCGGCTGCTGATCCCCCTCGGTCTGCACCAGGTGCTGGGCAGCCTCATCGGGCTCGGGGAGAGCAACCTGCAAGCCCTCTCGACCGCCCAGCCGCTGCATGAAGGCTATGTGGCCGGGCTCTATCCGGTCATCATGTTCGGCCTGCCCGGTGCCTGTTTTGCCATCTGGATCCATCGCCAGCGGATGCAACAACTGCCCCAGGGAGGGCTGCTGCTCACCCTGGCGCTCACCTCGGCACTGGTGGGCATCACGGAGCCCATCGAGTTCCTGTTTGCCTTCACCGCTCCCTGGCTGTTTCTGGCCCATGCCCTGCTGACCGGGCTGTCGCTGGCCATCTGCAGCGGGCTCGACATCCAGGTGGGCAGCTACTTTTCTGCCGGATTGCTGGACCTGGTGCTGAGCTACCACGCCGGTCTGCACAGCTTCTGGCTCATCCCCCTGGGCATCCTCTTCTTCGTCGTCTATGCCCTGCTCTTCTCCCGGCTGCTGGAACACGCCCCCCTCAGTCTGCCGGGCAAACCCATCGCCGAGGATCTCTCCCGGCTCGCGACCGTGGCCCCCACCGATCCCCAGATGCTGGCTATCCAGTACCTCAAGATGCTGGGGGGCATGGACAACCTGCAAGCCATGAGCGTCTGCCTGACCCGCCTCAGCCTGCGGGTTCGCGACATGGCGCTGGTGGATCAATCCTGCCTGGCCAGACTGGGTTGCCTCTCCTGGATCGTGCTCAACGAACATCAGCTGGTGCTGGTGCTCGGCCCCCATGCCGGCCTCATCGAAGGGCAGATCCGCATGCTGGCGGAACGCCAGTCGGTCCCGCTCGGTCTCGAACCGACTCAGGCTCCCCTTGGCCAGCACCAGTGATCAGGCGAAGGGAAGACGTTCGGCCACGAAGTCCATCAGGCTGCGAAGGGCGGGGGCCAGGTGTTCCCGGCTCGGGTAGATGAGATAGAAGGGGTTCACCGGAACCAGGAGATCCGGCAGCACCTTGAGCAGTCGCCCCGCCGCCAGATCGTCGCCGCAGACATGGGCCGGCAGCAGGGCAATCCCCCCGTCATGGAGTGCCAGCTCCCGCAGCGCCAACAGGCTGTTGCTCTGGCAGGCCCCGCGAGGGCGCCAGCCCCCCTCCTGCAATGGCCACACCGGCAAGGAGCCATGTACCAGGCAGGCGTGTCCGGCCAGCTCCGAGAGTTGGAGCGGCGTCCCGTTGGCCGCCAGGTAACCGGGAGATGCCACCAGATGGCGCGCCACCTGGCCGATGCGCCGGCAGATGAGGCTGGAATCTTTCAGCGGCGCCGCCCGCAGCGCCAGATCGTAACCTTCCCCCACCAGATCAAGCTGTTCATCGCAAAGGGTCAGCTCCAGCACCACCTCGGGGTAGAGGGCGCGAAATTCGGCCAGTATCCGGCCAAGCAGCAAGGTTCCCGTGGCTTCGGGAGCAGTGATCCGCACCCGCCCTCCAGGAGCCGCGCGTAACCGCGCCATCGCCAGATTGGCGCTGCGCGCCAGTGCCAGCAGCTCCTGACAATGGGCCACATAGACCTCCCCTTGGGGCGTCAGGCTGAGCCTGCGGGTGGTGCGTTGCAGCAACCTCACCCCGAGCCGGGATTCGAGGCGCGAGATCTTCTGGCTCACCGAGGACTTGGGCATGCCGAGCACCTCGGCCGCCCCGGTGAAGCTCCCCTGCTCCACCACGGTGGCGAACAACCCCATCAACTCCAGTTCGACATTGTTCATATATTCAAACAGTCTTTACCAATTACCCATCTTAATCTTGATAATCATCCAGACTAGAGTGAGTGGCAATCCCGAACACTGCTATTTGAAAGGAAAAGCCATGAAAGCCATCGCCCTGACTCACTATCTGCCAAGCAACCACCCCCACTGCTTCATCGAGAGCGATCTGCCCGATCCGACACCGGGCCCGCGGGATCTGCTGGTACGGGTCAACGCCACCTCCATCAATCCGGTCGACACCAAGGTACGCGCCCCCAAGGACAAGGTCGAAAGCAACCCCCGCGTGCTGGGCTGGGACGCCGTGGGCGAGGTGATCGCCGTCGGTAGCGACGTCACCCTGTTCAAGGCCGGTGACAGGGTCTGGTATGCCGGCGACATCAGCCGCCCGGGCAGCAACAGCGCCCTGCAACTGGTGGACGAGCGCATCGCCGCCATCGCCCCAGTCACCCTGTCCGATCTGGAAGCCGCCGCCCTGCCGCTCACCGCCATCACCGCCTGGGAAACCCTGTTCGAGCGCATGAGCCTCACCCGCGAAAGCACCGGGCGACTGCTGATCATCGGGGGCGCCGGCGGAGTTGGTTCCATCGCCATCCAGCTCGCCCGCCAGCTCACCGGCATGGAGGTGATCGCCACCGCGTCGCGCCCCGAAACCCGGGAGTGGTGCCTGGACATGGGGGCCCACCAGGTGGTGAGCCATCACCATCTGCAGGCGGAGCTCAAGGCGCTCGGCATCAGCGAGGTGGATGCCATCTTCTGCACCAACGCCACCGAGCAGCACTGGAACACCATGGCCAGCCTCATCCGTCCGTTTGGTCATATCTGCACCATCGCCGAGTCCAGTGAACCCTGGGATCTGGGTCTGCTCAAACCCAAGAGCGTCACCTTCAGCCAGGAGTTCATGTTTACCCGCTCCCTGTTCCAGACCCCGGACATGATAGAGCAGCACAACCTGCTCGGCCGGGTCGCGGCCCTGATCGATGAAGGGGTGCTCAAGACCACCCTCAGCAAGGTGGTGCCCGAACTGACGCCCCTCACCCTGGCCCGGGCTCATGCCGAGCTGGAAGCGGGTCGCATGGTGGGCAAGCTGGTGATCGACATGAGCGGTTTCCATCGCTGAGGCGCCGCCAGAGCGGGTATCGTCGTCCTGACTATTCCCTTGTAGGTAAATAAATGCACCATCATGGGGTGAAATCACCAGTGACAAGCCCCAAGAGTGCACAGCCCCACAGGTGACCTTTGTCCCTGACGGGGCATCTCCCCCGAAAAAACCATAAAAAAGAGGCCATCCCGTCGGGATGGCCCTAAAAACCTGAACGTTGGGGTAACAATCACACACATATCCTTATGCAGGACATCTGTAACTTTGCAGATAGCGTGCCAATCTCTGCTTTTCCCTCCCAATTAACCGCTTTTCAGCGCACCGGCATAAAAAAAGCCACCCGAAGGTGGCTGAAAAAAGATGACGGAACTTCATAGAGCAAAGCATTCAGCGGGAACAAGTTGCTTCCCGTCACCCATGAAGGAATACATTAACCGTGCCAACTTGGCAGAGTTACCTCCCTTCCCCATGAGGCCATGGTCAAACCACGACAGCACGGGCCCATGATGATAGAATCCCGCGGTTTCACATTTATGAAGAGCCGACGCCATGCCCTGGATACAAATTCGAATCAACGCCACTGCCAAGACCGCAGACAAGGTGAGCAACATGCTGCTGGGGCGTGGGGCCCAGGCGGTGACCTTTATGGATGCCAAGGATGTGCCCGTCTATGAGCCCATGCCCGGTGAAACCCCGCTCTGGGGCGAGACCGAAGTAATGGGACTGTTCGACGCCGAAACCGATCCGGCTCCCACCATCGCCTTCTTCCAGCAGATCTTCGGTGAAGACGTGGGCTACAAGGTCGAACAGCTGGAAGACAAGGACTGGGTGCGCGAGTGGATGGATCACTTCCACCCCATGCAGTTCGGCGAGCGGCTCTGGATCTGTCCGAGCTGGCGCGACGTGCCGAACCCCGATGCGGTCAACGTCATGCTGGACCCGGGCCTGGCCTTCGGTACCGGTACCCACCCCACCACGGCGCTCTGCCTGCAGTGGCTGGACGGGCTGGATCTGGCCGGCAAAACCGTGGTCGACTTTGGTTGCGGCTCCGGCATCCTCGGCATCGCCGCCCTGAAACTGGGGGCCGCCCGTGTCATCGGTATCGACATCGATCCTCAGGCCATCCAGGCCAGCCGTGACAACGCCGAGCGAAATGGCGTTGCCGACCAGATCGAACTCTACCTGCCGGCGGATCAGCCGCAAGACGTCGAAGCGGACGTGGTGGTCGCCAACATCCTGGCCGGCCCGCTGCGGGAGCTGGCGCCGCTGATCGCCGGTCACGGCAAAGCGGGCAGCCTGATGGCCCTCTCCGGCGTGCTGGAAAGCCAGGCGCCGGAGCTGGAGACCATCTATGGCCAGTGGTTCGAGATGGACCCGACCGCCGTGAAAGAGGAGTGGTGCCGCCTCTCCGGCCGCAAACTCGGCTGATAAGCAACAAGCCACGGCAGTTGCCAACCCATCAGCCGCACACTCGGCTGATAAGCAACAAGCCACGGTGGCTGCCAACCCATCGGCCGCACACTCGGCTGATAAGCAACAAGCCACGGCAGTTGCCAACCCATCGGCCGCACACTCGGCTGATAAGCAACAAGCCACGGCAGTTGCCAACCCATCGGCCGCAAACTCGGCTGATAAACAACAAGCCACGGCAGTTGCCAACCCATCAGCCGCACACTCGGCTGACAAGCAACAGGCCATGGCGGCAACACTTAGGTCGTTGAACGACAAGGGCACCCCAGCAGGGTGCCCTTGTCGTTTCCGGACGCCGTTCTCCTTCTGCCCACTCTGGGGAGAGCCTCACGCTTCTCTGCCTCCCGATGGCTTATCCTCTCTTCCTCCACCCCATCGAGGCCCAGTCATGACCGAATACGAGAAGATGATCGCCAGCCAGCCTTACAACTGCATGGCGCCAGAGCTGGATCTGTTGCGCCGGGAGACGGCCCGCCTGTACCGCCGCTTCAATCGCAGCGACGAGGAGGATGAACAGCTGGCACTGCTGCTGCAGATCGTCGGCGAGCTGGCACAGGGTGCCTTCATCTGCCCACCCTTCTACTGCACCTATGGCCGCCACATCCACCTTGGCAAGGGCAGCTACATCAACATGGGGGCCACCCTGCTGGACAATGCCCCCATTCGCATCGGCGCCGAGGTGATGATTGGGCCGAACGTGCAGATCTACACCGCCGCCCATGCGCTGGATGCCGATGAGCGCATTCAGGGGGTTGAGACGGCGCTGCCGGTCACCATCGAAGACAGGGTCTGGATAGGCGGCGGCGCCATTCTGCTGCCCGGCGTCACCATAGAGCGGGAAGCCGTCGTGGGTGCGGGCTCGGTCGTGACCAGAGATGTACCGGCCGGTGCCAGGGTGGCAGGCAACCCGGCACGGCTGCTGCCAGTCAAAGGTTGAGCGGAAGGCCCGAGGCTCGCTCAGGCGCTTTCCAGCAAGCGGTCGATGCAGTGCACCACCTGCATGCTGGCGTTTTCCATGGTCTTGAGCTGCTCGACCATGCTTTTGATATCCCCCTGCTCGCGCGCGTGCAGGGCGGCCTTGCCGCTCTCGTGGACCCGCTTGTGGGGCCCGTCCAGTTCACGAAAGCCCGGCTTGTGGGCGAAGAGCTCCGCACCCTGCCCCTCGAAATACCATTTGCCCAGCCTGCACTGAGCGTGGTCGCTCACCGGCTCGTGAAAATGCTGCTGATCGATTAGCCGATAGATGGTGTTCTTCCAGACGGCGTGATCCAGCTTGGTGGTATTGAGGAAGGAGGTGGAGGCCGCACTGTGGATCACCTGCTGCATCCGGCCTGATTGTGCCAGCACCTGGGTCACCACCACATCGATCTGGGAGGAGGAGGTCGCCACCTCGGCGGCACTGGCCTGGTTGTCATCGATGATGGACTTGATCTCCTGCGCCTGGGCCACTATCTGTCTGACCAGCACCTCGATCTGGCTGCTGGCTTCATGAGCCTTGCTCGCCAGCTGACGCACCTCATCGGCGACCACGGCGAATCCTCGACCGGCTTCACCGGCCCTGGCCGCCTCGATGGCCGCATTGAGTGCCAGCAGGTTGGTCTGATCCGAAATGCCCTGGATGGCGGTCACGAACTGGTTGATGGCGGATGTGCTGGCATCGAGCTGATGGACGGCTGCGAGGCTGCGAGCCGCCTCATCCGTGATGGCATGGGCACGATTGGAAAGACGGGTGATGGCGCCCCGGGTCTGGGCAAAGAGCTGATCCAGCTCGCTGAGCGCTCCCTTTTCCGCCATCAGGTGTTCGGCACTGCCGGCCAGCGCTTCCCGCACGCTCTGCAGCATCTCACCTCCCTGATTCTGGCAGGAGATCACCTGATTGAAGAGATCGCCACGCTCCCGGCTGGTGCGCTGCATGTGCTCGTATTCACCGATGGTGGCACGCAATTCGGCCAGCTCGCTCTGGTGCTGCTGCTCTTTGAGAAGCATCGCCTCCCTGAGCTGTTGATTCTCTTTTTCAAGCTTGCGGTTGAACCACATATCGCCTCCGGATGGCATAGGTGCGGGCAGTCGACGTCGAAGGGAAGCCTCTGGCTCTCTTGTCTCTGCCGATGCTGGCGGATCCCGGGCCGGATTTCACCTGCAAATGCAGGATATTTGACCCTGATCCTGATTCCAATCGAGGCCACATCAATGGCTGTGCAAAAGATCGCCACAAAGAGGCCGGGTGAGGTAGAGAAGAGGCAAAGGAGAAAGAACGCTGACGTGCCGATCCCGCAAAAAATGAAGCCCAATGTCATCAAGACGTTGGGCTCTAAAAAGGTGCTACGGAATTGCGACTCTCATCGCAGAAAATTAGAAGGGGTCACCTTCTAAACTGGCAGTGGGATAATAACGTGGCGCAAACGTTTTACATAGCGTAATAAACCAGGAGTGAGAAGAATCTCTCACAATTCAAAAAATGTCCGGCCAACCCCCTTCTACCCTCTTGGCAAGTGCGCATTTATCAGTACAGCCTGACGGCTTTGTCAGAAAACAAAAAAGCCCTGAATAATCAGGGCTTTTGGCGTTCTGTGCTTCAGAAGCTGCGCACGAAGTCCTGGATGGGCAACTCGCGCAGCTTGCGGGCCTCCAGCATGGGGGTGCCAAGGTAGAGGAAGCCCACCAGTTGATCCTCCGGTGCCAGCCCCAGTGCACCATGGATCTGCTCGTCGAAGATGAACCAGCCGGAGCGCCAGATGCCGTTGAAGCCCTGGGCCTGGGCCGCCATCTGCATCGCCATCAGGGCGCAACCGGCAGAGAGCTCCTGCTCCAGTTTCGGTACCTTGGGGTGCGCCTGATAACGGGTCGCCACCGCGATCACCAGGGGAGCACGCAGTGGCGCGGCGCGGCACTTCTCGACACTGTCCGCATCCTCGCCACGGGCATGGGCGGCATCGGCCAGCAATGTCCCCAGACGCTCACGCCCCTCCCCTTCAAACAGGATGAACTGCCAGGGGGTCAGAGTGCCGTGATCCGGCGCCCGCAGCCCGGCCTTGAGGATATTGTCGAGCACTTCGCCACTCGGGGCAGGCTCGGCCAGACGACCACAGGAGTGGCGATTGAGTAACAGATGGAGGGCATCCATGGGGCAGTTCCTTGTCAAAGGCGATGATGGCGCTACCTTAGCACAGCACCGGATGAAGAAAACCCCTGGGGTTCAGGGGTTTGTCAGGATACGAAAGGGCCGGGAGGCTAGATGACGGCAGCCAGCTCCGCCCCTTGCCGGATGGCGCGTTTGGCATCCAGCTCGGCGGCCACGTCGGCACCGCCGATGATGTGCACCGGCTTGCCCGCGGCCTGCAGACCGGCCTGCAACTCCTTGAGGGGTTCCTGTCCGGCACAGATGATCACCTGATCCACCGGCAGGCACTGCTGCTGGTCGCCCACCTGGATGTGAAGCCCGGCATCGTCGATACGCAGGTACTGGACGCCGGAGAGCATCTGCACCTTGCGATTCTTGAGCACGGTGCGATGGATCCAGCCGGTGGTCTTGCCAAGGCCGTCGCCCACCTTGCTCTCCTTGCGCTGGAGCAACCAGATCTGGCGCTCGGGGGCATCGATCTCGGGGGTAGTCAGGCCGCCGCGCTCACCCAGTTGCTTGTCGATACCCCACTCCTTGAGCCAGTGATCGCGATGGCTTTCAGCATCCGGCGCTCCTCTCTTCTCCACCAGGTATTCGGCCACGTCAAAGCCGATGCCGCCGGCGCCGATGACCGCCACCTTCTCGCCCACCGGCTTGTGATCCCGCAGCACATCCAGATAGCTCAACACCTTGGGGTGCTCGATACCCGGGATGTTGGGAGTGCGCGGGCGGATGCCGGTGGCGAGGATCACCTCGTCAAAACCGCCGCCCAGCAGGCTCTCGGCACTCTGGCGCTGGCCCAGATAGAGCTCGACGCCGCACTTCTCAAGCCGTTTGGCAAAGTAGCGCAGGGTCTCGTGAAACTCCTCCTTGCCCGGGATCTGCTTGGCAAAGTTGAACTGGCCGCCGATTTCGCTCGCCTGATCGAACAGGCTCACCTGATGGCCCCGCTCGGCGGCGTAGCAGGCAAACGCCAGCCCGGCAGGACCCGCCCCCACCACCGCCAGCTTCTTGGGCTGGGACACCCGGCCAAACGTCAACTCGGTCTCGAAACAGGCGCGGGGGTTGACCAGGCAGGAGGCACGCTTTTGCTTGAACACGTGGTCGAGGCAGGCCTGGTTGCAGGCGATGCAGGTGTTGATCTCGTCCGCCCTGTCTTCAGCCGCCTTGATGACGAATTCGGGGTCTGCCAGGAAGGGGCGCGCCATGGAGACCATGTCCGCTTCGCCGCCCGCCAGGATGCGCTCCGCCACCTCTGGGGTGTTGATGCGGTTGGTGGTGATGAGGGGCACCTTGAGGTGCTTTTTCAGCTCGGCGGTCACCCAGCTGAAGGCACCGCGCGGCACGCTGGTGGCGATGGTGGGAATGCGCGCCTCGTGCCAGCCGATACCGGTGTTGATGAGGGTGACCCCCACCTGCTCCAGTGCCCGGCCAAGTGCGATCACTTCCTCAAGGGAGGAGCCCTGCTCCACCAGATCCAGCATGGAGAGGCGGAAGATGATGATGAAATCCGTGCCCACCCGCTCACGGATGGCGCGGACAATCTCCACCGGGAAGCGCATGCGGTTTTCGCTGCTGCCGCCCCAGCCATCGGTGCGCTTGTTGGTGCGTTCGCAGATGAACTGGTTGATGAGATAGCCTTCCGACCCCATCACCTCGACCCCGTCATAATCGGCCGCCTTGGCCAGCGCCGCAGTGGCGGCGAAGTCGCGAATGGTGCCGCGGATCTGCCGCTCGCTCATGGCCCGCGGCTCGAACGGGGAGATGGGAGCCTTGAGGGCGCTCGGCGCCAGGCTGAACGGATGGTAGGCGTAGCGGCCCGCATGAAGGATCTGCAGCGCTATCTTGCCCCCTTCCCGGTGCACTGCCTCGGTCACCTTGCGGTGTTTGGCTACCTGCCAGGGAAAGCTCAGCTGGGAGCCGTGGGGCACCAGCCGCCCCCGCAAATTGGGGGCGATACCGCCGGTCACGATGAGACCGACCCCGCCACGGGCCCGCTCACCATAGAAGGCGGCCAGCTTGTCAAAGCCCCCCTTTTCCTCCTCGAGGCCGGTGTGCATGGACCCCATCAGTACGCGGTTGCGCAACTGGGTAAAACCCAGATCGAGGGGGGTCAGCAGCGTGGGATAACGGCTCATGATGCACTCCTTGTCGAGGTCGATGTGCACGGGGTCATGCTCCAGCCTTCCTGGCTGCCTCGGGTGACGGGCAGTAAAAAGAAGCGGTGGGTGGAGGTGGGGCCGGCTCATCGGGCCTTTCAGTTAATTTTTTGTTATCAAACTGGAGCTAGAGTAAAGAATCGAAAACTCTTTTTCAAACAAATGTTTGGACATTTTTTCAGCGAACAGCCGTGTTCCGAAGTGGCGGGGAGGCAGTCGACTCAAGGGGAAATGGCAATTGGCTGCGCAACTGGTTAATAATGGCTGCTCTCAACCCATTAACAGGGCGACAACGCAGCTATGTCTATTTTCAAAGGTCTGGGATGGCTCTTTCGCAGCCTCTGGCGCCTGCTCAACTTTACCCGCTTGATGCTGGTCAACCTGCTGTTTCTTCTCGTCGTGCTGGTCATTGTCTTCAGCGTCAGCCAGAGCGAGACCCCAAGCACCCCTATCGAGGGGGCGCTCACCCTCAATCTCTCCGGTGTGCTGGTAGAACAGCGCACCCAGACCGATCCCACGGTGCAACTGCTCAGGCAGATGGACAAGGGGGACGAGCAGCCAAGCGAAATCGTCCTCTCCGATCTGCTGTGGGCCATCAAGAGCGCGGGGAATGACGATCGCATCAAGGCACTGGTGATCAAGCCCCAGGGTCTGCAAGGGGCCAGCCTCTCCAAACTGCAGGAGGTGACGGCCGCCATCGACGCCTTCAAGGAGAGCGGCAAGCCGGTCATCGCCATGGCGGACTACTACAGCCAGGGGGCCTATCTGCTCGCCGCCCACGCCGACCACGTGCTGCTCAACCAGAGTGGTGCCGTGCTGATCGAGGGGCTGGGTGTCTACCAGACCTACTTCAAGTCGGCACTGGAGAAGCTCAACATCACCCCGCACGTCTTCAAGGTCGGCACCTACAAGTCCTTCGTCGAGCCCTACACCCGGGACGAAATGTCCCCCGAGAGCAAGGAGGCGAACCAGCGCTGGCTGGATCAGCTGTGGCAATCCTATGTGGCCGACGTGGCGGAGCAGCGGGAGATCGAGCCGGATGCCGTCGCACCGAACAAGGATCACTTCCTCGAACTGCTGCGCAAGGCCGGTGGCAATGCGGCCAGCTACGCCCTCGACAACGGTCTGGTGGATCAGCTCGCCACCCGCGACGAGATGACCCAGGCGGTGATCAAGGAAGTGGGCGAGGCCGATGATCATGGCTGGAAGGGGGTGGGCCTGAAAGAGTATCTGGCCGCCATCCCGGAACAGTACCCCCAGAGCGGCAAGGATGAGGTAGGCCTCATCACCGCCAGCGGCGCCATCATGGATGGCGTCCAGCCTGCCGGCACCATCGGCGGCGACAGCCTTGCCGATCTGCTGGCCGAGGCCCGCCGTGACGATCAGGTGAAAGCCGTTGTGCTGCGAGTGGACAGCCCGGGCGGCAGCGCCTTCGCCGCCGAGCAGATCCGCGCCGAATTGCTGGCCCTGAAACAGGCGGGCAAGCCGGTGGTCATCTCCATGGGCAGCTACGCCGCCTCCGGTGGCTACTGGATCTCCGCCGATGCGGACAAGATCTTCGCCTCCCCCACCACCCTCACCGGCTCCATCGGGGTGTTCGGCATGTTCGCCACCATCGACAAGGCGCTCTCCCAGTACGGGGTACACACCGACGGCGTCGGCACCACCGACTTCGTGGGGGTCGGGCTGACCCGTGCCCTGCCGGATCACGTGGGTGAAGCCATTCAACTGAGCGTGGAAGACACCTATCAGCGCTTTGTCGGCCTGGTGGGCAAGGGCCGGGGCCTTAGCCCGGAAGAGGCGGAAAAAGCCGCCGAAGGCCGGGTCTGGACCGGGCAGGATGCCAAGGCACTGGGGCTGGTGGACGAGTTCGGCAATCTGGATGACGCCCTCAAGGCGGCCGCCGATCTCGCCAACCTCAAGAGTTGGCAGGTCACCCCCATCGCACCGGAAGAGTCGGCCAGGGACAAGTTCCTGCGCGAGCTGTTTGACAGCAGCGCCCAGGCGCTGGCCCCGCACCTGCAAAGCTGGCTGCCCGCCGGGCTTGGCAAGGCGCTGCTGGAGATGAACCGCGGTCTGGACCCGCTGACCCGCTTCAACGATCCCCAGGGCACCTACGCCTTCTGCCCGGTCTGTCTCACCTGACGCCGGGGACAGCCATAAAAAAACCGCCGACAGGCGGTTTTTTTATGGGGCAAGCGGCCTTGTCAGGTCAGCAAGCCGGACGCTTGCCAGCGGTGCAACTCTGCCAGCACCCGGGTCTCTCGCGCCGTCCACTGGGGACAGGGACCCGCCAGCTGGGTCTTGTTGGTCTGCAGGGCCTCGGCCAGGGGGAACCAGCCCGGCGTGAAGCCGAGGCGGATCTCGTAGGGCTGGGGGCGCGGTGCACTCCAGTCCTCCCCGACCCGGCAGAGGTAATAGGACGATCGGATGCAGTAGGCATCGTAATCCGGCTCGCGCGCGGCACGATACTCCCGGGTCTCTCCCAGCAGGGGGCCCACGGCCACCAGCTCGGCGCCACACTCTTCCCGCAGCTCCCGGGCCAGGGCCGCATCGTGCGCCTCCCCGTGCTCGATGCCGCCCCCGGGGAACATGAGATCCCCGTTGACGCGGGAGTGCACCAGCAGCAGTCGATCACCACGCATCACCACGGCCCTCACCGTGGCCCGTTCAAGCACCCTGTCCTCGCCGCGGATCTGGCCGTGCACGAGACGGATATCGAAGGGATGGGCCCATTCCCGGGCTTCTGACAGGGTCGGATTCATGGTGTGCGGTAGCTCCCCTGCCTGAGTGCATCGACGATGGTGGCCGCCTGGTCGTCCAGCGTCTCCTGCTCCTCCTTGCCGATGGCATGGTAAATGCCGAGCCGGGTGGCGGAGACCTCGGGGCTCTCCTGGAATGACTCGCTCACCTTGCCCCACAGATAGGCCTGATCAAATCGCTTCTGCCCCATGTAGAGGGTGCTGAGGGCGGTGAGGATCCGGCTGTTGACCTTGTCCCCCTCCCGATAGAGAGAGAGCGCATGGTGCATCAGCCTGATGGCCTTCTCGGGCTCGCTCTTGGCATAAATGCCGCCGAGCGCCAGTTGCAGCTCGGGCTCCTCGAGGCTCGGCGTCCCCTCCTGCGCGAGGAAGCTGGCGCGGGCCTCGGGGCTGGTGTTGTTGGTCCAGTGCCAGAGCAGCAGGTAGGGATCCCGGGAGTTCCGGGTTTGCGCATCCAGCTGTTCCAGTTGACGGCCGGCGGCCAGCATCCCTTCCACTCTGGGGCTCTTCTGCTCCCTGGCCCGCTTGTACTCGATGTTGGTGGAGTGCTCGGCGCACTGCAGATAACGCTCCAGGCCGCGCATCAGATCGTACTTGCGCCTGTCCGTCCCCTCTTCCTGGAGATAGTAACGACCGCGAATGACGTCGCTGCGCTCATAGCGACACCAGCCGTCGTCCACCAGGTCCGCGCACAGGGCGGGATATTGGGAGCAGATGTTGTGGATCCTGTCGTCGTCGCAGGCCGTCAACGTCAGGCAACAAGCGAGGGAAAGCAGTAACGGACGCTGTGAGAATAGGGTCATGGTTCACATCTGGTTGATAACAATCGCAACCCGCACCGGCCACCGCCAACTAGCAAACAGGCTACATATCCATTACAATGCGCGCGCCGTATAAGGCCGCGATTGCAGAATAATATAACGAAACCATCAGCCCTACACTGATCTGCCTTCGACGAATTTCAATTTGCCCAGGCAACTTGCTTCAACAACGTGAAATAAAAGGATCTGGTTAATGACCCACGAGCACTACTTGCAGGCGTGGCAGGAGAGCCAGGAGCTCGCCGAAGCCATGCAACCCTTGATAGGTCTCCTCTACCGACAGCAAGGGATAGAGATCACCCTCTACGGACGCCCCCTGCAAAACGCCTCCACCATCGATATCCTCAAGGCCCACCGGGTCGTTCGCCGCCACCAGGGAGCCCCCCTCCCTATCCAACAGAGCTTTCCCCTGCTGCAAGCCATCCTGGCCCTGAACCCGACCGCCGCCGAAGTCGATCTCGGCAAACTGGCCGTGGGCTACTGGCAGGATCACCAGGATGAAGCCGGCATCGAGGACTATCTGCGCGCCAAGCTGGCACCGGCCCTGAACCGCAGTGCCGTGCCCGCCCCGACCGACGTGGTGCTCTACGGCTTCGGTCGCATCGGCCGCCTGCTGGCCCGTCTGCTCATCGAGCGCACCGGCGCCGCCAACTCCCTGCGCCTGCGCGCCATCGTGGTGCGCGGCGGTCGCGACGGGGATCTGGAGAAACGTGCCAGCCTGCTGCGCCGCGATTCGGTGCACGGCCCCTTCAACGGCTCCATCGAGGTGGATGTGGAACGCAGCGCCATCATCGCCAATGGCACCTTCATCCAGGTGATCTACGCCAACAGCCCGGCCGACATCGACTACACCGCCTACGGCATCGACAATGCGCTGATCGTTGACAACACCGGCGTCTGGCGTGACGAGGCGGGCCTGTCCGAGCACCTCAAGGCCCGCGGCGCCGCCCGGGTACTGCTGACCGCCCCCGGCAAGGGGGAGATGAAGAACGTGGTGTTCGGGGTCAACCACGAGGTGATAGGTCCGGATGACAAGATAGTCTCCGCCGCCTCCTGCACCACCAACGCCATCACCCCGGTGCTCAAGGTGATGCAGGACAAGTACGGCATCCGCCACGGCCACGTGGAGACGGTCCACTCCTACACCAACGACCAGAACCTCATCGACAACTATCACAAGGGCGAGCGCCGCGGTCGCAGCGCAGCCCTCAACATGGTGATGACCAGCACCGGCGCCGCCAAGGCGGTGGCCAAGGCGCTGCCGGAGCTCAAGGGCAAGTTGACCGGCAACGCCATCCGGGTGCCCACACCCAACGTGTCCCTGGCCATCATCAACCTGTCGCTGGAACAGACCACCGATCGGGAGAGCCTCAACGCCTATCTGCAGCAGATGGCGCTGAGCTCGGCCCTGCATCGCCAGATCGACTTCAGTGCCAGCACCGAGCTGGTCTCCTCCGACATGGTGGGCTCCCGTTTTGCGGGCATCGTCGACTCCCAGGCCACCATCGCCGAGGGGGATCACTGCGTGCTCTACGTGTGGTATGACAACGAGTTCGGGTACAGTTGTCAGGTAGTACGGGTGATGGAGCAGATGGCTGGCGTAGTCCGCCAGGATCTACCGGTATAGTCCGCCAGGATCTACCGGTATAGTCCGACAGGATCTGCCCGCCTGAACCCGCGTTCATGGCTCAATTTTCAAGGAGAGGCCGGATGTCGTCTCAGCAAGTGACGTTTCAACAAGCGATAGCGCAGATGCCCAAAGAGGTGTACGAGCGGCTCAAGACTGCGGTCGAGCTCGGCAAATGGCCGGATGGCAAGCCCCTGACCGAGGAGCAGAAGGCCACTTCCCTTCAGGCCGTGATGGCCTGGCAGGCGATGCACCTTGAGAACCCCGAGCACATGAACATCGGCCGTGACGGCGAGATCGTGATGAAGAGCAAGAGCGAGCTCAAGCGCCAGTATCGCGACGAGGAAGAGATAGTGCGGGTCGACCTTAGCCACTGAGGCAGGCCGCACGTCACCTATCGCGGTAACGAAACGAAAGAGGGGAGCCATTATGGCTCCCCTCTTTTTTCCTCTCTATGCAGGATGGCTCATCCCCCTCATCCCCGGCCCTTCTCCCACCAAGGGAGAAGGGAGCTGGCACGCACCTGCGAGCAGTCAGCGGGCCACCTGCCGGCGATCTTCATGGTAAACCTCGCCACCTCGATCTATCCCCTCTCCCGCTGGGAGAGGGTTAGGGTGAGAGGGAAGTCAGGGGGTCAGCTCCCCGCGCAGAGACTGCTGCATCAGCTCGCGGATGCGCGGCGCCGGCAGATCCTGGCTCAGCAGGAAGTGCAGCTTGGTGAGCGCCGCCTCGGCGGTCATGTCAAAGCCCGAGATGACTCCCGCACGGGAGAGGGCGTTGCCGGTGGCATAGCCCCCCATGTTGACCTTGCCGTGCAGGCACTGGCTCAGGTTGACGATGATGACGCCCCGGGCAGATGCCTCTGAGAGCAGCGCCAGCATGGCCGGGTTCTGGGGCGCATTGCCCACCCCGAAGGAGAGCAGGATCAGCGCACGCACCGGTTGTTGCAGGATGTTCGCTATCACCTCCGCCGAGATCCCCGGGTAGAGGGTCACCACCCCGATGGGCTGGGGGGTGATGTCGTGCAGCACCAGGGGGCGATCGCACGGCACGCCCAGCTCACCTGCCTCCAGGGAGATGGCGATACCGGCATTGAGCAGGGGTGGGTAGTTGGGCGAGTCGAAGGCGTGGAAACCGTCGGCATGCACCTTCTTGCTGCGGTTGCCGCGATAGAGCTGGTTGTTGAAGAAGAGCGTCACCTCGTGGATCGGGTAGTTGGCCGCGATATAGAGGGCGTTGAGCAGGTTCTGCTGACCGTCCGAGCGCAGCTCAGCCAGGGGGATCTGGGAGCCGGTGATGATGACCGGCTTGTGCAGATCTTCGAGCATGAAGGAGAGCGCAGACGCGGTGAACGACATGGTGTCGGTGCCGTGCAGAATGACGAAACCGTCGTACTTGTCGTAGTTGCCCTTGATGTCCTCGGCGATGCGCTGCCAGTCTGCCGGCGTCATGTCGGAAGAGTCGATGAGGGGGGCATATTCGTGGATATGGTAATCGGGCATTTCCGGTCGATGGAACTCGGGCATCCGTGCCAGACAGTCCTCCATGAAGCCCGCCATCGGTACATAACCGTGGTCGGAACGCTGCATCCCTATGGTGCCGCCTGTGTAGGCAATGTAGATGGACTTCTTCACACCCTCTCCTCTCTCTGGACTGGAAACCGGCAAATCAAACAGGGCTCAACCGATACAGCCCCCGTCCTTCAGATGGTGCGGGCGGGCTCAATATCGGTCATCAGCAGACCTCTTGAGGGTCTGTGTCCTCCCGTGGGGGCGGAACCGGGCGAATTATAAAGAGTGCCGCTGCAAATGACAGCCGCAGCAGCATTGTTGCGATCCGGAGCACACTCGGCGAGGCAGTTTTAAATGCCATGTTAACACCATGTTTTAATCATTAATGTGACATATGTGGATGTACTTGGTGTTTTTTGCTAGTATCCGGCGGATTTTTCACAAATCTCATCTGGACGCCCGACGAACACGGGCTCGTGTCGACCCCCTCTTTTGCAGAGGGACGGGGCTGCGGCCCCTCTGTCACTGGCGCGTTCGCCACTCTGTTTCATCCCGGCTGGATCCGTGAGTCTTTCTCGCCAAAGACACAGCCGATCAACATGGGAGCACTGAATGCTACAACTTGATGCCTACGCCACCCTGGTCGCCGCGACCCTGGTGCTGCTGCTTGGCCGCCTGCTGGTCAACAAGATAGGACCCCTGCGCACTTTCAACATCCCCAAACCCGTGGCCGGTGGCCTGGTGGTTGCCCTGGTGCTGCTGGTGCTGCGCTCCACCTTGCAGATCGAACTGCAATTTGATACCAGCCTGCAGACGGCCCTGATGCTGACCTTCTTTGCCTCCATCGGCCTCTCCGCCGATCTGGGCAGCCTCAAGCGCGGCGGCAAGGCGGTGGCCACCTTCCTGCTGGTGGTCACCGGCCTGCTGCTGGTGCAGAACAGCCTGGGGGTGGGTCTGGCCACCCTGCTGGGGCTGGATCCCCACATGGGGCTGCTGGCCGGCTCCATCACCCTCTCCGGCGGCCACGGCACCGGGGCGGCCTGGGGCTCCATCTTCACCGAGAAGTACGGCGTGCAATCCGCCGCCGAGCTGGCGATAGCCTGTGCCACCTTCGGCCTGGTGCTGGGGGGCCTCATCGGCGGCCCGGTGGCCCGTTATCTGGTGAAGAAGGTGCAGGTGCCCGGTGAGGAGCACAACCGTGACGGCGCCCCCCAGGGCTTCGAAATGCCGGACATGGAGCGCCCGCTCACCACCTTCAGCCTGATCGAGACCCTGGCACTCATCGCCATCAGCCTGAAAGGGGGCGAAATGCTGGCCCTCTATCTCAAGGGCGGCGTCTTCGAGTTGCCGATCTTCGTCTGCGTGCTCTTTGTCGGCGTGCTGCTGCGCAACCTGCTCACCCTGCTCAACTGGCACGAAGTGAGCGACCGCGAGGTCTCCCTGCTCGGCAACGTCAGTCTGTCGCTCTTCCTCGCCATGGCGCTGATGAGCCTCAGGTTGTGGGAGCTGGCAAGCCTGGCCCTGCCCATCTTCATCCTGCTGGCCGTTCAGACGGTGGCCATGGCGCTCTACGCCATCTTCGTCACCTTCCGGGTCATGGGGCGCAACTATGATGCAGCCGTGCTGGCGGCGGGTCACTGCGGCTTCGGCCTCGGCGCCACCCCCACGGCCATTGCCAACATGCAGGCCATTACCCAGCGCTTCGGCCCCTCCCACCTGGCTTTCCTGGTGGTGCCCATGGTCGGAGCCTTCTTCATCGACATTATCAACGCTGTGGTGATCAAGCTGTTCCTGGCCCTGCCCTTCTTGTGATCCCGGGCGCAGGCCCCGTATGACAGAGCCCACCTTGCGGTGGGCTCTTTGTTTGCTGGCCCCTGGACGCTGCCCCGACCCCCACCAAGGGGCCGACGGCAGGCAACAAAAAGCCCCGCACCAAGGTGCGGGGCTTTTTACTGACGCCACGGTAGGACTGCGGCCTGACCTTCCTTACAAAATAAAGGTCGACACCTGCTGGTTCAGGTTGGTGGCACGCCCCTTGAGGTTGTGCGCCTGATCCAGGTCGCGCATGGCGGAAGCGGTGATCTCGTCGCTCACATCCTTGATGGCGGTGGTGTTCTGGGTGATTTCACCGGTCACCTGGGTCTGCTCCTCGGCGGCGGTGGCGATCTGGCCCGCCATGTCGGAGATGAGGCTGACGGCCTGGGTGATCTCCTCCAGAGCCGCAGCGGCAGCGTCGGCATCCTTCACGCTGTTGTCCGCCAACCCCTGGCTGGTCTGCATCAGGCTCACCGCGCGGGCCGTGGTCTGTTGCAGGGTTTCGATGGTGGACTGGATCTCCTGGGTGGAATCCTGGGTACGGCGCGACAGCACCCGCACCTCGTCCGCCACCACGGCGAAACCGCGACCCTGTTCACCGGCACGGGCCGCTTCAATGGCCGCGTTCAGCGCCAGCAGGTTGGTCTGCTCGGCGATGCCCTGGATGGTGGAGAGGATGCCGGAGATGGCCTGGGCGTGACGGCTCAGCTCACCGATGACGCCGGTCGCCTGCCCCACTTCCTCGGCCAGGTTGTTGATGGACTGGCGAGTCTGGTTCACCAGGATCTTGCCCTGTTCACTGCTCTGGGCGGATTGCTGGGCGGCGGCAGCGGTGTTCTCGGCGTTGCCCGCGATCTCCATGGTGGCACTCGCCATCTCGGTGACGGCGGTGGCGACCATGGTCACCTCCTGTTGCTGGCGTTGCAGCTCTTCCACCGCGGCCTGGTTGGTCACCAGACTGCGTTCGGCATCGGCGTTCAGCTCGTTGGCAAGCTGACGGATGTTGGCGATGAGCTGATGCTGGCTGCCCACGAAGCGGTTGAAGCTGCCGGCGAGCTGGCCCACTTCGTCATTGGCGTCGATCTTGATGCGCTGGGTCAGATCGCCGTTACCGTCGGCGATGCGGGCCAGGGCCTGGGACACCTTGGTGAGGGGACCGAGCAGCAGGCTGACCAGCCAAGAGATGGCGAGGATGCTGCCCACCAGCACCAGCAGGGCCAGGCCGAGCTGGGTCATCAGCAGGGAGGAGAGCGGCGCCTCCAGGGTACTCTTGTCCAGTACCAGCACCAGCTCCCAGTCGGTGTCCGGAATGTCCGTCGCCCACAGCAGCTTGTCACGCCCCTCGTTGTCGAAGAAAGCAGGCACCAGGCTGTTGCTCGCCTTGCTCTGCTCGATCAGGGCATTGGTCAGATCGTTGTCGATCTCGCTGGCCGGCTTCATCGCCTTGGCCGCATCCTTGTAGGCGATGACGGTGCCATCCTTGTGCATCAGGATGGCGAAGCCGTCCGCTGGCAGCTTCATCTTGGTGATGTCATCCACCAGGGAGGCGATGGAGAGATCCCCCCCCACCACGCCGCCTTGGGCAGGCTGGGCCAGGGTCACCACCAGGATGTTGTAGGCCACGTCGAGGTAGGGTTTGGTGACGATCATGCCGCCCTTGGCCATGGCTTCCTGATACCAGCCACGGGAGCGGGGATCGTAACCGTCGCGGTTGATGGAGGGGTCGGAGTCGTTCATCTTGCCGCTGCCCTCACCAAAATAGGTGAGCTGGAAACGGCCGGACACCTGGGCCTGTTGCAGGGCGTTGAGGGGCTCGGCACCGGCCTTGTTGCCAAGGGCCTGGATGACGTCACGACGGGCGGCAAGCCAGTCGCTGACGCTGGCGGCCTGCTGGCTGCCAAGGCGCTGCACCTGTTCCTGACTGCCTTGCAGCAGCATGGACTTCTGGCTGGTGTAGCTCTGCCAGGAGAGCAGCAGGATCACCAGTGACAAGGCGATGACCACAGACAACAGTATCTTCTGCTTGAGTGATAGGTTTTTCATCGTGTTTTCTTCTTGTGGGGGTCGGGAACAGGATCAATCGGGAGTGCGTGGCACTGTGTGTTGTTAGCGGCCAATCCGCGCAAAACTGAAGCGGAGAATGGCGTGAGTGACGATATTTTACGCGGAAATTTTAAAAATGCTGCGGAAAATTGGAGCAGGAAAAAGAGCGAGGCCAGCCAACCCTGTTTATTCCTTCTGCAATTGGCTAGAATATCCCGTTTTTAAATCACATCGACCCCGAGAGTTTTCACGATGTTTGAAGTCAATCCTGTATTAAACAAGCTTAAGGAGCTGTCTGAGAGGACCGAGCTGCTTAGGGGGTACCTTTGACTATGACGCCAAGAAAGAGCGTCTAGAAGAGGTCAATGCCGAGCTGGAACAGCCGGATGTCTGGAACGAACCCGAGCGCGCACAGGCGCTGGGCAAGGAGCGCGTCTCCCTGGAGAACGTCGTCAGCACCATCGATACCCTGACCCAGGGCGTCGATGACGTCGAGATGCTGGTCAGCCTGGCCGTCGAAGGCGAAGACGAAGAGACCTTCAACGAAGCCGTGGTCGAAGCGGACGAACTGGAGGCCAAGCTGGTGGATCTCGAGTTCCGTCGCATGTTCTCCGGTCAGCACGACGGTTCCGACTGCTACATCGACATCCAGTCCGGTTCCGGTGGCACCGAGGCCCAGGACTGGGCCAACATGGTGCTGCGCATGTACCTGCGCTGGGGCGATGCCCACGGCTACAAGCCCGAGCTCATCGAATGCTCCGAGGGCGACGTGGCCGGCATCAAGTCCGCCACCATCAAGTTCACCGGCGAGTATGCCTTCGGCTGGCTGCGCACCGAGACCGGCGTGCACCGCCTGGTACGCAAGTCGCCGTTCGATTCCGGCGGCCGTCGCCACACCTCGTTCTGCTCCGTGTTCGTCTACCCCGAGATCGATGATGACATCGAGATCGAGATCAACCCGGCTGATCTTCGCATCGACGTCTACCGCGCCTCCGGTGCGGGTGGTCAGCACGTCAACCGGACCGAGTCCGCGGTGCGTATCACCCACGTGCCGACCGGCGTGGTGGTGCAGTGCCAGAACGACCGTTCCCAGCACAAGAACAAAGATCAGTGTATGAAGCAGTTGAAGGCCAAGCTCTACGAGCTGGAAATTCAAAAGCAGAACGCTGAGAAGCAAGCCCTCGAAGAGACCAAGTCCGACATCGGCTGGGGCAGCCAGATCCGCTCCTACGTACTGGATGATTCCCGTATCAAGGATCTGCGCACCGGCGTCGAAACCCGCAATACCCAATCGGTACTCGACGGCGACTTGGACAAGTTTATCGAAGCCAGCCTGAAATCAGGCCTGTAAACAGAGCAGCAGGAATCACCATGTCTGAACAAACCACCACCCCGGAAGTCGACCAGACTCTCGAACTGAACAACGAGATGCTTGAGCGTCGCTCCAAGCTGGCCGCCTTGCGCGCCCAGGGCAACCCCTTCCCCAATGACTTCCGTCGTGACAGCCTCTCCGGCGATCTGCACGCCGAATTCGGCGACAAGAGCAATGACGAGCTGGTCGCCCTGGGTAAACAGGTGAAGATTGCCGGTCGCATCATGACCCGCCGGATCATGGGCAAAGCGTCTTTCGCGACCCTGCAGGACATGGCTGGCAAGATCCAGATCTACGTGACCCGTGACGATCTGCCGGAAGGCTTCTACAACGAGCAGTTCAAGAAGTGGGATCTGGGTGACATCGTCGGTGTCGAGGGTACCCTGTTCCGCACCAACGCCGGTGAGCTCTCCGTACACGTCTCCACCATCCGCCTGCTGACCAAGGCCCTGCGCCCGCTGCCCGAGAAGCACAAGGGTCTGACCGACCAGGAAGCCCGCTGCCGCCAGCGTTACCTGGACCTGATCGCCAACGAAGAGTCCCGCAAGACCTTCGTGACCCGCACCAAGGTGGTGGCCGGCATTCGCAAGTTCCTGAATGACAAGCGCTTCATGGAAGTGGAAACCCCCATGATGCAAGTCATCCCGGGTGGCGCCTCCGCACGTCCCTTCATCACCCATCACAATGCGCTGGACATCGACATGTACCTGCGTATCGCTCCGGAACTCTATCTGAAGCGTCTGGTGGTCGGTGGTTTCGAGCGTGTCTACGAGATCAACCGCAACTTCCGCAACGAAGGCATCTCCGTTCGCCATAACCCCGAGTTCACCATGCTCGAGTTCTATATGGCCTACGCCGATTACATCGATCTGATGGATCTCACCGAAGAGATGCTGCGCACTCTGGCGCAAGACATCCTGGGCGACACCAAGATCCGTTACGCCAAAGAGGGCGAAGAGGGCCTGACCATCGATTTCGGTCAGCCGTTCCAGCGCCTCTCCATGGTCGACTCCATCCTGAAGTACAACCCGGGTGTGACCCGTGACGATCTGGCCACCCTGGAGAAGGCCACCGCCATCGCCAAGGGTCTGAAGATCGAGCTGATGAAGAGCTGGGAGCTGGGCCACGTGATCACCGCGATCTTCGAAGAGACCGTGGAACACATGCTGCTGCAACCGACCTTCATCACCGAGTACCCGGCCGCCGTCTCCCCGCTGGCCCGTCGCAACGACCAGAACCCGGACGTCACCGACCGCTTCGAGTTCTTCATCGGCGGCCGCGAGCTGGCCAACGGCTTCTCCGAGCTGAACGATGCGGAAGATCAGGCCGAGCGCTTCCAGGCCCAGGTTGACCAGAAAGCCGCAGGGGACGACGAAGCCATGTTCTACGACGCCGACTTCGTCACCGCGCTGGAACACGGTCTGCCGCCGACCGCCGGTCAGGGTATCGGTATCGACCGTCTGGTGATGCTGTTCACCAACAGCCACACCATCCGCGACGTCATCCTGTTCCCGGCCTTGCGTCCACAAAAGTAAGCGCCGCAGAAACAGGGCCGCAGCAGTACAGCTTCCGTCCATGACAATCAAAACGCCCCGCAATTGCGGGGCGTTTTTTTATGACGGACACAACCGGTGGCGAACCTTCAATACGCCACCAACTTGCCGCTTATCAGGCCGGTGGCAGCAGCCACTCCCCCTGCCACAGGGTCAGAGCCCGGCCCGCCATCAGCACCCGCTCCTCCTGCAATTCCAGCCTGAGATCCCCGCCTCGGGCCGAGACCTGGCGGGCCCGCAATTGCCGTTTGCCGAACCGCTCGGCCCAGAAGGGCACCAGGGCGCAGTGGTTGGAGCCGGTCACCGGATCCTCGTCCACTCCGACCCAGGGGGCGAAATAGCGGGAGACGAAGTCGTCCTCTCCCCGGCTCGATAGCGCCGTCACCATGATCCCCCGGCCCGGCAGCGCCCGCAGGGCGTGAAAATCGGGGGTGAGCGCGCGGACCGCCTCCTCGCTGGCCAGCTCCAGCAAGAACTTGGCGCCGGCCGCCAGGGTTTGCAGCGGCTGGCAACCGACCGCAGCCGCATAGGCCGGATCTAGAACGAGCGGCGCCAGGGCAATGCGCGGAAAATCGAGCCAGATCCACTCCCCTTCCCGCCGGGCCACCAACTCACCGCTGCGGGTCGCGAAGCGGATGGGGAGATCCCCCGACACCGCCCCCGTCTGCCACAGCACATGGGCCGCCGCCAGGGTACCATGGCCGCACAAATCCACCTCCACTTGCGGGGTGAACCAGCGCAACCCGTAATGCCCCTCTCCCAGTCGGGTCAGAAAGGCGCTCTCAGAGAGGTTGAACTCCGCTGCCATGGCCTGCAGCTCGGCGTCGGGCCGCGCTTCCCCCAGCACCACCACGGCGGGGTTACCTCCGAAGGGGTAATTGCTGAAGGCGTTGACATGATAGAGACGGGACATGGTTGCTCCTTGGGGCATGAGAGATCCCCGGGACAGGGGGCTCGGCAAGGCCATTTTTATATCACGGGCCCCCCCGGGCTGAGATGGATTTTGGCTTTATAAATTCATAAATCGCATAAAGAAGATATTTTTATTCTTTGTTGTTATTCATTACACCCCTTACCCTGACCAAAAATCAGACCATGGAAGACATGTGTGATGCCATTGACAGCCCCCACCCTGAGCCCGCTCTCTGACGAACAGCAGCGCCAGCTCAACCAAGTTCTCACCACCCTCAATACCCAGCAACTGGCCTGGGTCAGCGGTTATCTCTACGGCCTCTCTCAGGCGGGCGTCCAGCCCGTGGCGAGCGCAGGAGCAGAAGTCGCGGCACCCGGCGGCAGCCTGACCATTCTCTACGGCTCCCAGACCGGGAATGCCAAGGGCGTGGCCAGCGCCATCAAGGCCCAGGCCGAGGCCCGCGGCCTGCCGGTGACCCTCACCTCCATGGCGGACTACAAACCCAAGCAGCTCAAGAAAGAGAGCCACCTGCTGGTGGTAGTGAGCACTTACGGGGAGGGGGAGCCCCCCGAGAGCGCCGTCGATCTGTTCGAGCAGCTCAAGAAGGGCAAGGTCGGCAAGCTGGAAGGGCTCAAGTTTGCCGTGCTGGGGTTGGGTGACAGCTCCTATGAGTTCTTCTGCCAGACCGGCAAGGATTTCGATGGCTTCCTCGCCAAAGCAGGGGCAGAGCGCATCCATGAGCTAGCTAGCCTCGATGTGGATTATCAGGATGCCGCCAAGGCCTGGGGCGAGCAGGCCGTTGCGGCGGTCGCCGCCACCCTCTCTGCCGGCGCCGCGACCGCCAGCGTGGCGGGCTCGGTACAGGCCGCCGTCGGCCACAGCCAGTACAACAAGGAGAACCCCTTCCTGGCCAGACTCTCGGTGAACCAGAAGATCACCGGCCGCGACTCTACCAAGGACATCCGTCACATCGAGATCAACCTGGAAGAGTCCGGCATCACCTACCAGCCGGGGGATGCACTCGGCATCTGGTTCGACAACGACGCCGATCTCGTGGGGGAAGTGCTGGCCCTGACCGGTCTGACCGGTGACGAGGCCACCCCCCATGGCAGCCTGCGCGAGGCGCTGACCCGTCACTACGAGCTGACCCGGTTGCACGGGGGCCTGATCACTGGCCTCGCCGAGATCACGGACAACGCGGCGCTCAAAGATCTGGCCGGTGACAAGGCCCAGGTCAACGCCCTGGTGGCCAGCGCCCAGGTGGTGGACGTACTGAAACGCTTCCCGGCTTCCTTGAGTGCCGATCAACTGATCGCACTGCTGCGTCCCCTCACCCCCCGCCTCTACTCCATCGCCTCCGCCCAGAGCGAGGTGGAAGAAGAGGTGCACCTGACCGTCGGCGTGGTGCGCTACCGCCAAGAAGATGGCACAGTGCGAAGCGGCGGCGCCTCTTCCTATCTGGCGGACCGTCTGCCGGAAGATGCCGAGGTCCGGGTGTTCGTGGAGCACAATGACAACTTCCGCCTGCCCGCCAATCCCGACATCCCCGTCATCATGGTGGGCCCGGGCACCGGCATTGCCCCGTTCCGCGCCTTCCTGCAGGAGCGGGAAGCACAGGGGGCAGAGGGCAAGAACTGGCTCTTCTTCGGCAACCCCCACTTCACCCAGGACTTCCTCTATCAGGTGGAGTGGCAGCGTTATGTGAAATCGGGCCTGCTGTCCAAGATCTCCCTGGCCTTCAGTCGGGATCAGGCCAACAAGATCTATGTGCAGGACCGTCTGCGCGAGGCAGGGCTTGAGCTCTACCAGTGGCTGGAAGCAGGCGCTCACTTCTATGTGTGTGGCGACGCCAACCACATGGCGAAGGATGTGCAGGAAGCCCTGCTGGAAGTGATTGCGGAACACGGCCACAAGAGCCGTGAGGAAGCAGAAGAGTATCTGAGCGAATTGCGTCGTGCCAAACGTTATCAAAGGGATGTCTATTGATGAGCAAACAACTTATTCCGGGACCGGTCGAAGGGCCGCTGGCTGACAACGAACGCCTCAAGCGCGAGAGCAACTTCCTGCGCGGCACCATCGCCGAAGATCTGCAGGACCCGCTCACCGGCGGCTTCAACGGCGACAACTTCCAGCTGATCCGCTTCCACGGCATGTATCAGCAGGATGACCGCGACATCCGCCCGGAGCGCGCCGCCCAGAAGCTGGAGCCCCTGCACAACGTCATGCTGCGCGCCCGCCTGCCCGGCGGCATCATCACCCCGGCCCAGTGGCAGGTGATCGACAAGTTCGCCGAAGAACACAGCATGTACGGCAGCATCCGCCTGACCACCCGCCAGACCTTCCAGTTCCACGGGGTACTGAAGCGCGACATCAAGCTGATGCACCAGACCCTCAACAGCACCGGTATCGACTCCATCGCCACCGCGGGGGACGTGAACCGCAACGTGCTCTGCACGAGCAACCCGGTGGAGTCCGAGTTGCACCAGGAGGCCTACGAGTGGGCCAAGAAGATCTCCGAACACTTGCTGCCCAAGACCCGCGCCTACGTGGAGATCTGGCTGGATGGCGAGAAGCTGGGGGGTGACGAGGAGCCGATCCTGGGCTCCAACTACCTGCCGCGCAAATTCAAGACGACCGTGGTCATCCCGCCCCACAACGATGTGGACATCCACGCCAACGATCTCAACTTCGTGGCCATTGCCGATCACGGCAAGCTGGTGGGCTTCAACGTGCTGGTGGGGGGCGGTCTCGCCATGACCCACGGCGACACCACTACCTACCCGCGCAAGGCGAGCGACTTTGGCTTCATTCCGCTCTCCCACGTGCTGGAGGTGGCGGCCGCCGTGGTCAGCACCCAGCGCGACTGGGGCAACCGGGTCAACCGCAAGAACGCCAAGACCAAGTACACCCTTGAACGGGTGGGGGTCGAGGCCTTCAAGGCCGAGGTGGAGAACCGCGCCGGCATCCAGTTCGGGCCGGTTCACCCCTATGAATTCACCAGCCGTGGCGATCGCTTCGGCTGGGTGGAGGGGATCGACGGCAAGCACCACCTGACCCTGTTTATCGAGAACGGCCGCCTGCTGGACTTCCCGGGCAAGCCCCTCAAGACCGGCATGCTGGAGATCGCCAAGGTGCATCAGGGGGACTTCCGCCTCACCGCCAACCAGAACCTCATCATCGCGGGCGTGCCTGCCGGCGAGAAGGCACGCATCGAAGCCCTGGCGCGCCAGTACGGTCTGCTGGATGACGGCGTGAGCGAGCAGCGCAAGCAGTCCATGGCCTGTGTGGCCCTGCCCACCTGCCCCCTGGCAATGGCCGAGGCCGAGCGCATGCTGCCTGCCTTCGTCACCGACATCGAGGGGCTGCTGGCCAAGCACGGCCTGGCGGATGACGCCATCATCTTCCGGGTCACCGGCTGCCCCAACGGCTGCGGCCGCGCCATGCTGGCGGAAGTGGGTCTGGTGGGCAAGGCGCCGGGTCGCTACAACCTGCACCTGGGGGGCAACCTCGAGGGGACCCGCATCCCGCGCCTGCATCTGGAGAACATCACCGAGCCGCAGATCCTGGCCGAACTGGATGCCCTGATCGGCCGCTGGGCGAGCGAACGCAACCCGGACGAGTGCTTCGGCGATTTTGTCATTCGCGCCGGGATCATCGCCCCGGTTATCGACTCCGCGAGGGACTTCTATGCAGCCTGAACAGACTGATACAGCTCGGCTTGCGCGCACCGCCGACGGCCGGCTCGACCTCGACGCCCTCCTGGCCCTGGGCCGGGAGGAGCAGGTCGAGGCGCTGGCCCCCCTCAACCGGGCGCTGGACGCCATGAGCGCCCCCGAGCGGGTGCGCTGGGCCCTGGCCAACCTGCCGGGGGAGCATGTGCTGTCGTCGAGTTTCGGTATCCAGGCGGCGCTCATGCTGCACCTGGTGAGCCGCGAGCGGGCCGACGTGCCCGTGGTGCTGACCGACACCGGTTATCTCTTCCCCGAGACCTACCGTTTCATCGACGAGCTGACCGAGCGTCTCGCGCTCAACCTCAAGATCTACCGGGCCGCACTCAGCCCGGCCTGGCAGGAGGCCCGCTTCGGCCTCCTGTGGGAGCAGGGGGTGGAGGGGATCACCCGTTACAACCAGCTCAACAAGGTGGAGCCCATGGACCGCGCCCTGAACGAGCTGGGTGCCCGCACCTGGTTCTCGGGCCTGCGCCGTGAGCAGTCCGGCAGCCGGGGCAAGCTGCCGGTGCTGGCCATCCAGCGCGGTCGCTTCAAGTTCCTGCCGGTGATCGACTGGAGCAACAAGGACGTCTTCTACTACTTCAAGGAGTTCGACCTCCCCTACCACCCCTTGTGGGAGCAGGGTTACCTCTCGGTCGGCGACGTGCACACCACCGCCAAGTGGGAGCCCGGCATGAGCGAGGAGCAGACCCGCTTCTTCGGCCTCAAGCGCGAGTGTGGCCTGCATGAGGAAGGTGGCGAGAGCGACGGCTCCGGCATCTGATCCCCCGGTCCGGCCATGTGCTGCGCCCCGCCCACAAAAAAACGCCCGGCAACTGCCGGGCGTTTTTCTTTGCGCAAAAGGGCGACGTTCCACCCCTCATTACATGGCGGCGGCGCGCGCCTGATTCAGCCAGTCGTTCACCAGCGCCTCGTGGCCCTTGAGCCAGGCATCGGCATGACGTTCCACGTCCGCCGGCTTGTTCTGCCCCTTGTTCATCAGGCCGTTCTGCACGTTGATGTCATTGAGCGGCAGCTTGACGATGGAGAAGAGCTTGGCGGCGGCCGGATTGGCCTCGGCAAACCGCTTGTTGGCAACGATGTGCATGGTGTTCACCGCAAAGCCGTAGTTCTTGCCGTTCGGCAAGCGGGTCTTGGCCGCATCCGGGGCGTCGGCGGGGACTTCCAGCCACACCACATCCTTGCCCGGCACCAGTTCGCTGCTGAGCCAGTAGGGGGTCCAGGTGTAATAGAGCACCGGCTTGCCGGCCTGGTAGCGAGCCAGGGTATCGGCGATCAACGCCGCGTAGTTGCCCTGCTTGTGGGCCACCGTGGGGGTCAGACCAAAGGCGTCGAGGTGATGGTTGATCGCCCCCTCGCAGCCCCAGCCGGGGTTGCAACCGATGAGGTCGGCCTTGCCGTCGCCATCCCCGTCAAACAGCGCCGCCACCTCGGGATCCTTGAGCTGGCCCAGGTTGGTGATGCCGTATTGGGTCGCGGTCTTCTTGTCGATGAGGTACCCCTGGGCGGCACCGGCCACATAGGTGCCCTCACGGAAGAACACCTTGTCGCCTCCCGCCTGCTCGTACTTGTTGTCCTGCAGCGGCACCCAGTTGAACGCGAGGAAGGTGCCGTCTCCCTGGGCCACCGAGGCATAAGCCACGTTGTAGTCCACCTCCTGGGCGGGCTGGACATCGTAACCCAGACGCCCCATCAGCTTGCTCACCAGCAGGCTCTGGAAGGCCTCTTCCGGCAAGGAGCTCTGCAGGGGCTGAACGCGAACCCCCTCCCCCGGCAACTCGGCGCTGGCCATGGCGAGCGGGCTCAGCAGTTGGGTACTCAGCAGCAATGTGCCCAGGGTCAATCCTTTGGTGGTCTGTCTCATGCATTTACTCCTTTGTAATCGATTTTCTTGTCACGACCGGCCAGGCGCAGCAGCAGGGCGGCGGGGCCGTGCTGATACCAGCGGCCGGTACGGGTGCGATCCGGTTGCCCCATCGCCTGGGTGAGGCGGTCGAGCACGATGGCCAGCAGCACGATGCCGAGGCCGCCGATGGAGGCGAGCCCCATGTCGAGCCGGCCGATGCCGCGCAGCACCATCTGGCCGAGGCCCCCCACCGCGATCATGGAGGCGATCACCACCATGGAGAGCGCCAGCATCAGGGTCTGGTTGACCCCGGCCATGATGGTGGGCATGGCGAGCGGCAGCTGTACCTTGAACAGCAACTGGGAGGGGCTGGCACCGAACGAGTGGGCCGCTTCCACCAGATCCGCAGGCACCTGGCGAATGCCCAGCATGGTGAGCCGGATCATGGGCGGCAGCGCGAAGATGACGGTCACCACCACCCCGGGAACGTTGCCGATGCCAAACAGCATCACGATGGGGATGAGGTAGACGAACGCCGGGGTGGTCTGCATGGCATCCAGCAGCGGCCGGGTCCAGGTGGAGAGCCGCTCGCTGCGGGCCAGCAGGATGCCGGTGGGCAACCCCAGCAGCACACAGAAGAACAGCGAGGTCAGCACCAGGGACAGGGTCACCATGGCATCGGACCAGGCCCCGATGAGCCCGATCCCCACAAGAGATACGAGCGTGCCGAGCGCCATGCGGCCGTTCACCAGTTGCCAGGCAAGCAGGGCCAGGAGCCCCATCATCAGGGTGGAGGGCACCGTCTGCAGCAGATGGGTCATGGCGTTCAGGGTCAGCTCCACCGGTGCGCGGATCAGCTGGAACAGCGGCCGCAGGTTCTCCACCAGCCAGCCGATGCCCCCTTCCACCCAGGTATCCAGCGGCACCAGCGCCTGCTGGAAAGGATCCAGCCAGTCGATGGCGGTTGTGGTGTCGGCGGCTTCGATCTGGTTCTGCCAGTCGGTGGCCAGGGTGTCGGTACTGCCCCAGGGATCGGACACCTCGGTGGACGCAGGCGCGCTCCAGGGGTCTGCCGCCACCTCATCGGCCCGCAGAGAAGGGCTCGCCAGCAGCACCAGGGCCAGCAGCCCGCTCAGCAAGAAATGGGGATTCATCAGCTTCATGCCGGGGTACTCCTGTCCAGGGTGTTGAGCAGATTGGCCTTGGAGATGAGGCCGAGGTAAGTGCCATCCTCCTCGACCACGGGCACCTGACAGGGAGCGGCCGCCACCTGGCTTATCAGTTCATTGAGGGCGGTGTCCGCCAGAATGGGCTGAATGTCCGCCAGCAGCGCCTGCTCCAGGCTGCCTTTGGCCCTGACCGCCTGACCGAGCGACTCCACCGAGACGACCCCGAGGAAACGACGGCTGCGATCCACCACGTAGCCGAACTCCCGCTCAAGCTCCTTGAGCTGGCGCAGGGCGTTGCCCGGCCCGTCGGTGGTGTGTTTCTTGATGAGGGGCACCTGCTTGCGGCTGGCCACGTCCCGGGCGCTGAACACATGAGCCAGATCCACCCCGCGAAAGAAGGCGCGCACATAGTCGTTGGCGGGCTGGTTCAGGATCTCGTCAGGGGTGCCCACTTGCACCAGCTGGCCATCCTGCATGATGGCGATGCGATCGCCGATGCGCATCGCCTCGTCCAGATCGTGGGAGATGAAGACGATGGTGCGCTGCTGACTGGCCTGCAGCTTGAGCAGCTCGTCCTGCATCTCGGTGCGGATCAGGGGATCCAGCGCGGAGAAAGCTTCGTCCATCAGCAGAATGTCGGGGTCATTGGCAAGGGCCCGGGCCAGCCCGACCCGCTGCTTCATGCCGCCGGAGAGGGCATCCGGATAAGCCTCTATCCACTGTCCCAGCCCCACCTGATGGAGCGCCTGACGGGCGCTCTGCTGGCGCTCCGCCAGCGGTACACCGGCCAGCTCCAGCCCGAAGGCGGTATTTTCCAGCACACTCAGGTGCGGCATCAGGGCGAAGGACTGGAATACCATGCTGATCTTCTTGCGGCGCACCCGGCGCAGCTCGCGCTCCGAGATGGCGGCGATGTCCTCGCCATCGATCAGCACCTGGCCGCGGGTCGGCTCGATCAGCCGGTTGAAGAGACGCACCAGGGTGGACTTGCCCGAACCGGAGAGGCCCATCACCACGAAGATCTCCCCTTCGTTGATGGCCAGATTGACATCCTGGACCCCCAGGGTCTGTCCGGTCTTTTTCAGGATACTGGCGCGATCATGCCCTTTCGCCAGCAATTTGAACGCTTTATCCGGCTGATCGCCGAAGATTTTGTAGAGGGATTTGACCTCGAGTTTGACTGTCATATTGTCCTTTTTTCTTGGCCGACGCCTTGCCTGGCAAACCGTCGAACGTGAGCCAATTACTTTTAACACTAAGTAATTTCACACCCAAATAAAAGAACCAATTGAAGCCAGCCTAGAGAGGTTAAATTTAACTTATTGATTTTTATTGGTTATTTTCATTCATAAAAATCCATTAAATCACGATAAAAACGCCTATAACAGACAGGTCCGCCACAGTATCGATGCACTTTCAGCATATTTCATTAATGATTAAAAGGCGTTAGCAGCAGGCGAAAAGAGAGGGTGGGGAGGATGGTGCCCATCGGGGCGATGAATGGCTTATTCATTACATAACTAATCATTTTAATGTCACGCATTCCGGATATTGCTTCAGGCACCTTCAACCATGCCGGTTCAGCCCCCTTCTCTTTGCAGCAACAGGGCACAAAAAAGCCCCCGGCTGTCGCAAGGGGCTCTTCATGGCATCAGAGGGCTCAGCGCCGCTGCCAGGTCTCGAAACAGTAGGGATGGGGGTTCTTCTCGTCGGGGTGATGGGACTCGCGCTCGATGCACGACCAGTCATTCTCGTCGAAGGCCGGGAAACGGGTATCCCCCTCCACCGCCAGATCGATACGGGTCAGATAGAGCCTGTCGGCCCGTGGCAGTAGCTGGCCGTAGAGATGCCCCCCCCCGATCACCATCAGCTCGGCCACATCGCTGCCCGCCAGCAGCGCCAGTGCGGCCTCCACCGAGTCGATGACCTCCACGCCGTCGGCCCGGTAGTCGGGATTGCGGCTGATCACCAGATTGCGGCGCCCGGGCAGCGGTCGCCCGATGGACTCGAAGGTCTTGCGCCCCATCAGCACCGGCTTGCCCAGGGTGACCCGCTTGAAGTGGGCCAGATCCGCCGGCAGGTGCCAGGGCATCTGGTTGTCCAGCCCTATCACCCGATCGTGGGCCATGGCGGCAATCATGGAAATCATCATGGGGTCAACCTCTCGCACCGTCGTCAGATAATGGGGCGGTTACGGTACACGACCAGAGAGGGGATCGCCAAACCGAAACTCAGTGCCCCCACGATAAAGAGCGCCTTGAGGCCGTTCTCCACCGCGCTCTGAAGCAGCTCCATGGTCACCCCGGAGATATTGAGCTCGACGATGGCGATCATGGTCTTGAACGCATAGCTGCCCGGGATCATGGGAATGATGGAGGCGACGCTGAACACCGGGCGTGGTGCCAGCAGGCGGCGCGACCAGTAGACACAGACAAAGCCGACCGTGGTCGCCGCTGCCAGGGTGGCCCACTCGATGGGCATGCCGTAGTGGATGAGCAGGGTACGCAGGCTGTGGGCCAACGCGCCCCCCATGGCGCAATATTTGAGCATCCGTGGCGGCACGTTGAACAGCATGGCAAAGCCCACCGCCGGAATGGCCGACCAGAAGGCATCCTTGGCCAGCAGCCAGAGCAGTTCCATCATACCTTCCACCCCCAGATACCGGTCACCGACATGGCGAGAATGATCCCTATGGCTGCGCTGATGGTCAGCAGTGTCGCCGTGCCCCAGCGGGCCAGCCCCATGTTGAAGTAACCCTTCACCATGTCGGAGACCGCATTGATGAGCGGGAACCCCGGCACCAGCAGCAACACGCTGGCGGCCATGGCGAGATAGGGTTGTTCGCCCCAGCCGAAGAAGGTGGCGCTGGAGGCAAGCAGGGTGGCGATGAAACCGGTGGCGGCAAAGTTGATGAGGGGGCTGTGGTGATGGCGGGCGATGAGCTGGCGCACCCGCATGGCGACCGAGGCCGAGCAGCAGGTCACCAGGAAGATGGGCCAGTCACCGCCAAACAGCAGGCTGAAGGCACCGCAGGAGAGCCCCACCATGGGCACCACCAGCCAGGGGTGATAGTGGAACGGCGTGATGGCCTCGAGGCGCTGACGTACCTCGCGCGCACCGATAAGCGACTTCTCCGTCATGATGCAGATGCGCTGGATCTCGCACACCACCTGCATGTTGATGCCGTGCTCCCGCACCCGGCGGGTGGTGGTGACGCAACTGCCCTGGTAGAGACTGGTGAGGACGATGGCGCTGGAAGAGATGGCCATCTCGACGCTCTCCAGCCCGAGCGCCATGCCCAGGCGGACCGTGGTCTGCTCGATGATGCGGCTCTCCGCCCCAAACTGGGCCAGCATCTGGCCCGCCTTGACGATGATCCGGGTGATCTCCGTCTGCTGCTCTCGCGACAGCACCCTTCCTGGTGTGATGCTTCTCATGATCCCTTTGAGTCATAGCAAGATGAAATGTGTCTGGATATTACCCCAAAATAAATACACCTTCATCCATCTCTATCGGACTGCGGACACTGGTCACTGTTATTCAGCCGCCCGGGGAATATTTGCAGCAAATAAAAAACAATTCACCCAACTTGCTTAACAACTTGTTTGAGAAGGGGTGAAACAAATTAATAAACACCCTGTTTTTTTATATCTTGAACAGGGCCGTGAATTATTTCCGTTTCAGATAACTGGAAAACGCTATCACATTATCCGGCAGCGGGGGCTCTGCCATTTCCTGACAAGATTCGTTCTGCAGATCCAGAATGTGCTGGCGCATGGCGTAGACGGAGTCATGCATCATGTTGGCTATCCGGATGCAGCTGTCGAGGTTGTTTCTTGCCAAGCGGCGCTGGCAGTCGATGCGAAATTGCAGACCTCGCAGCCGACGTTGCCGCTCTGGTCCCACCTGGGCGATCAGGGTCTCTATCTGCTGGTGCAGCAACGCGTCGAGTCGCTCCGGCTCGGCCAGCGCCCAGTACTTCAGGGTATCGAAATCAGGCAGCTCCATATACCCTCCTGGCCGGACCTCGCCCATGGAATGGAACGACGCCGGGCACATCACTATTTCACTGTCCCTAGGGAAGGTTATATAGGATGGGGGCGATTTTGGGCCATTCACCGCCGAGCCACAGGAGTCCGGTTTTTGGCACGGATTGCGCATTGTTGGCGGAAAAAATCATTTATTCCTTATGATTCATGAAATTAACCGAATCCGGCCTGCGTCAGTTTTTTTATAAAATTTCAGCACTATTTTTCTCGGCCTTATGCCTTATTAAGGGACTTTCCTCAAAATTGTTTTTCATTCGACTCTCTCCCTGGCTCGACGCCCTCCCCTTGCCTCATCCTGCGGTTTAACATATCTCACTGATTATGTTATTTTATTTACCACTTTATTGCGGCAACCAAGGGCAGACCATGAGCAAGGCAAGAATCGGTATCGTCACCGTCAGCGATCGCGCCAGTGCAGGCATCTACGAAGATCTCTCCGGCAAGGCCATCATCGACACCCTGAACGCCTACCTGACCTCGGAATGGGAGCCCGTCTATCAGGTGATCCCCGACGAGCAGGATCAGATTGAGGCGACCCTGGTTCGGCTGGTGGACGATGAGCAGTGCTGCCTTGTCGTTACCACGGGGGGCACAGGGCCGGCCAGGCGGGATGTGACCCCGGAGGCCACCGAGGCGGTGTGCGATCGCATGATGCCGGGCTTTGGCGAGCTGATGCGGGCCGAGTCCCTCAAGTTCGTGCCGACCGCCATCCTGTCGCGCCAGACCGCCGGCCTGCGCGGCAGCTCGCTCATCGTCAACCTGCCGGGCAAGCCCAAATCGATCCGCGAGTGCCTGGATGCTGTCTTCCCCGCCATTCCCTACTGCATCGACCTGATGGAAGGGCCCTATCTCGAGTGCGACGAGGCCATCATCAAGCCGTTCCGCCCGAAGAAATAAGCACTGGGTGGGGATTTCCCCCGCCCTTTGCTCATTTGCGCCCATACACCTTGACCCCTGCCCTGCTCCCTTCCGAATTGCCGTACACCTCGATGCGCTTGATGCAGAGCCGGCTGCCGAGTGATTGCCACCCCGACTCCTGATCCTCTCTCAACACCTTGTCGAAATAGAGGGTCTTGCTGCGATCGTTGCCGTAGAACACCTTGACCCGCTCCAGGGTCAACTCCCGCCCTGCCTTGACCATGATGGATTTGGTCGGCCGGCAGGCGAGCATGGGAATGATGGCGGGATGATCGCCGACCCCGAGCAGAATGGTCTGCCCCAAGCGGATATCCTCGTCGGCCATGGCCGGGGGAACAGCAGCCCCCAGCAGCGCCATGGGTACGCAGATGCGCAACGCGCGGGCAAGAGTGGACGAGGAGTGAAGGGAAAACAGCGCTGACATGATGCCTCCTGAAAAAAGGAGTCATGATAAGGGCCCGATGCCAGACCCAAGCTGTACTGGCCCTGTACCAGGGGCCATGACAATGGCCGGAGGCCCGTGTGGGTAACGGGGGCCTGGGCCCCCGTTACCCCTGCCGGACGCGCTAACCGCCCCACATGGCCGACAGCCGCGACTCCATGGCCTCTTCCTGCTCATCCGGCAGCTCGGTGAAGAAGTCGAGCCCGGTCTGCTCCTCCACCTCATCCACCGTCACCACATAGTCCGCCAGCCGACTGGCCGAGACGTTCTCTTGCGGCAGGATGAAGGCGATGGCCCGCTTGCCCGCCAGATCCATCACCACCCGGTAGTAGGCGTGGGGCACGGTCACGCCGTTGCCGATGGCGCCATCGGAGTGGGTGAAGATGGGGCCGGTGATCACCTGCACGCTCTTGTAGGTGATGGCCCACTGCCGGGTCTTCTCCTCCAGGATGCGCCAGGCCCCCTGGTTGAGCGCCGGCAGTTGCGGGGTCATGTTGGTCAGCAGGAAGCTCTGCTTCATGGTGTTGGCGGTGGAGCGCATGTCCGCCGCCGGCGCCTGGTGGCCGCGGTCATAGCCCGAGCCCTTGTAGTCCGACAGGGTGGCGCGAAACTGCACCGGCACCTCCTTGTCCTCGGCGAAGGCATCCTTGCGCGGCACCTGGCCCTGGGCGCTGGCGGCCGTCATCCGGTAAGAGACCCAGTCAGAGACCTTGGTGTCGTAGTTGTACCCGGCGGCATAGCCCTCCCGGCACAACAGCTGACTGGATTGACCGGGTACCCCCAGGGTGACGTGCTCCCCGCACTGGAATCCCGCCGCCAGGCTCGGGAAGGTGGTGAGAGTGAATCCGATAGCCAGAACTAATTTATTGATATTATTCATTATTATGCAACTCCTTGTGTTAGGCGGAGTGATTTGACACCAGGTCGGATGAGTAAGGCAATCGCACAAATAGCGAGCAATCCGGAAATGTGAAGAGGACGGCAAAACCGCAAACAAGGCGCCGCCAACCGGGGGATTGTCATCCCGCCGTCACTGTGCTGAGGGGGGAATTTCTCCAGCACTATCAGAGAGATAAGGGGTCAACACCGAGGCACTCTGTCAGCGCAGCGCCCGGCTCCCGCCACGCACGCCCCTGGCCGGGTCAGGGAATATCGAAAAAATCCCAACGAAATAAGGGATCCTCAAGCCCGATAATTAGTCCGCGCTTGTTTGCTCGAGATCAAACGGAGCCATGAAAAGCCCTCTAGAATCAGCCCGTCATCTATTTGGGGCGCCATGAAAGGGGCCGTTCATTGCGAAAATGCCCGCAGGATTTCTCCTTCATGAATAAGCGTGCCCCGTTGCCGGAATACATCATGGCGCCGCCTCATGCCACGCTTCAAATAACGATGACGACAGACCTTTCATAACAATTAATCCGGTCTGGCACCGCGTACCCTGCGTTTCCAACGATGCCATTCCTGGCCTTCCTGCCGGAAGGCCAGGAATGGTCGTGCTTTTCAATCAGGATAAGGATGCATGATGAAAAAGTCCCTGCTGGCTGGCGCCCTGCTGCTCTGCCCTGCCGCCTTTGCCGCCACCACACACTGGGAATACAGCGGCGAGGCCGGCCCGGCTAAATGGGCCAGCCTGACCCCGGAATATGGCCAGTGTGCCGGCAGCAACCAGTCGCCGGTCAACCTCTCGGGTCTGGTGAAGGCCGATCTGGCCCCCCTGCAGTTCCACTATCAGGCGGGTGGCAAGACGCTGGTCAACAACGGCCACACGGTGCAGGTCCACTATGCCCCCGGCAGCACCCTTGAGCTCGACGGCATGCACTTCGAACTCAAGCAGTTCCACTTCCACGCCCCCAGCGAAAACCTCATCGAGGGCAAGTCCTACCCCCTGGAAGGTCACCTGGTCCATGCCAATGACAAGGGGGAGCTGGCGGTGGTCGCCGTGATGTTCGAGCCGGGCCAGGCCAATGGGGCCCTGAGCCAGGCCTGGCAGGTGCTGCCAGCCAAGGCGGGGGAGATCCATGCCTTCAAGGAACCCATCTCGGCAGAGCAACTGCTGCCCGCCCAGCACGACTACTACCGCTTCAGCGGGTCCCTGACCACCCCACCCTGCTCGGAAGGAGTGCGCTGGCTGGTGATGAAGGAGCCGGTCCAGGCCAGCCAGGCCCAGATCGATGCCTTCAAGGCGGTGATGCACCACCCCAACAACCGCCCCGTCCAGCCTCTCAACGGGCGACTGGTGCTGGAATAAGGGGGTTATCTCACCGATTCGCGCAATAAAAAGAGGGCCTGTTGGCCCTCTTTTGCATCTTTCGCAAAGGTGTTTACAGGCTGGCGGCAATCTTTGCCCCCAGGGCTGTGTTGCTCAGCACCCGCTGGCTATTAACTGTCAGGGAGTTGCCACCGGTCAGCTCGCACACCCGGACGACCGATCACAGGCTGGCAGCGATGCGCGCCCCCAGCGCGGCGTTGTTCAGCACCAACTGGATATTGGCCGCCAGGGAGTTGCCACCGGTCAGCTCGCACACCCGGGCCAGCAGGAAGGGGGTGGACTCCTTGCCCTTGACCCCCTGCTCGTCCGCCTCACGCAGTGCCTGGGCAATGGCGGCGTCGATGTCGGCCTTGGGCATGGCAAACTGGGTCGGGATCGGGTTGGCCACCACGGCGCCCCCGGCCAGCCCCAGCTCCCACTTCAGACGCAGCGCCTCGGCGATGGCCGCCGGGCTCTCCAGGCGGTAATCCACCTTGAAGCCGCTCTCCCGGGTGTAGAAGGCGGGCAGCTCCTCGGTCTGGTAGCCGATCACCGGCACCCCCTGGGTCTCCAGGTACTCCAGGGTCAGACCGATGTCGAGGATCGACTTGGCGCCAGCGCAGACCACGGCCACCGGGGTCTGGGCAAATTCCTGCAGGTCGGCCGAAATGTCGAAGGTCTCCTGGGCACCGCGGTGCACGCCGCCGATGCCGCCGGTGGCGAACACCCGGATCCCGGCCATGGCGGCCACTATCATGGTGGAGGCTACCGTGGTCGCCCCCAACCCCTTGTTGGCCAGCACGAAGGGAATGTCGCGGCGGCTGCACTTGGTGGCGGCATGACCGGCCCGGCCCAGCGCCTCCAGCGCCCCCTCATCCAGACCCACCTTGAGGCGGCCATCGATGATGGCGATGGTGGCCGGCACGGCGCCGTTGTCCCGCACCACCTGCTCGACCTGGCGCGCCGTCTCCACGTTCTGCGGATAGGGCATGCCGTGGGAGATGATGGTGGACTCCAGGGCCACCACCGGCTTGCCGGCGGCCAGCGCGGCGGCAACTTCAGGTTGGATATCGAGGTAAGCGTTCAACATGGGTACTCCTCCAGCATGCGTTCAACGGCGGCCTTGGATAGGCCGGAAAAGACGGTATCGGAACAATTGACGGTGAGGGCGGCGCAACCGAGGGCGAACCGGGTTGTCTCCATGATGCCCTGCTCCTGCAACCAGGCGTGGGCCAGCCCTGCCATGAAGGCATCGCCGCCGCCGGTCACGTTGACGACCGGGCTGCCGAGCACGGGCAGATGGCCCTGGCAGGCCCCGTCGCTATAGAAGATCCCCTGATCGCCCAGGCTCAGGAAGAGTCGCTGCACCCCGGCGCGGTGGAACCAGGCCGCCGCCATGGGCCAGGTGTCGGGCCCGCCGATGGTGAAGCCGCACAGCTGCTCCGCCTCGGTGCGATTGGGTTTGAGGGTGTGGATGCGGTGCAGCCAGGGGCGGATCTTCTCCACCTTGGCCACCGACACGGTGTCCACGAAGATGATGTGCTCCCCCTGGCGCTCGAACAGCCAGTCCAGGGTGTGGGTGGCGAGGTTGGTGTCGAGCACCCAGAGCCGGGCCGCACCGAGAAAACCGCTCAGGGGGGTGAGCCGGGCCGGGGTGAGCTGCTCGATGATCCCCATGTCGTTGACGGCGCAGCTCATCTCGCCGCTGCCATCGTGCAGGCTGAGGTAGCAGGAGGTCGACTGACCCTCCAGTACCAGCACCTGGCGCACATCGACCCCGGCGCGCTGGCTCACCTCCAGCAGGTGGTGGCCGTACTGATCGTTGCCCACCGCGGTCAGCAGCCGGGTGTCGGTGCCAAGGCGCGCCAGGTTCTCAGCGATGTTGCGCCCTACCCCGCCGGCGGAGGTGCGTACCCGGCCCGGGTTGGAATCCCCGATGCGCAGGTTGTCGTGGCTGCAGCCACAGATATCCATGTTGGCGCCGCCGATCACCACGGCGTAGGGGCCTTCGCGCAGCACATAGCCGCGCCCCTGCACATAGCCCTGGCGCATCAGGCTGGAGATGTGGCTTGCCAGCGCGGAGCGGCTGATGCCGAGCCTGTCCGCCAGCTCCTGCTGGGCAATCATGGGATCCTGGCGCAGCAGGGCGAGGATCTCTTGCTCACGTTCCGTCATAGACAAACATCCAGTTGCAAACGTTTGTCTATTATTTCCGAAAAACGTTTTCCCGCCATCCTCTCGTACAAGAAATGTCGGGTCGCGCACAAAAAATCACCGGGCAGTGCCCGGCGATCACAACATGGTTTTCATATGGGCCACTCACCCCAGCTGTACCCAGACCTCGCTCCCCTCCAGCCGCACCGGCCAGCAGGCGACGCTCAGGGCAGGATCGTCCAGACAGCGACCGTCCATCAGGGCGTAGCGCTGCTTGTACAGCGGCGAGGCCACCACGGGCTCCCCACCGGCATCCCCCACCAGGCCACGCCCCAGCACGGCGACGCCGGCCAGGGGGTCCACCCCGTCCAGGGCATAGACATGCTCCCCGAGGCGAAACAGCGCCAGCACCCGCCCCTCCAGCCAGGCGCTGCGCCCGGCCTGCTCCGGCAGCGCCGCCAGCTCGCACACCCGGTGCCACTGCCCATGCTCAAGGTGCGCTGTGTCCTCCTTGAAATCCTTCATACCACCTCCTTGATATTGATGGCGGGCGTGCAACCCGTTGCCCCCGCTCATACCACTTCCTTGACAGCGATATCCGGCACCCATTGCCGCCGCTCCTCACGGCGCGGCGGCGTCTCGTCCTCGGGCCGGTTGACGAAGGCCTCGAACAGCTTGAGCTTGTCCGGATCCGCCAATGTGCTCTTCCACTCGCACTGCCAGGTGCCGACTATCCCCTCCATCATGGCCTCCAGCTCGGCACCGATGCCGAGCCTGTCCTCGATGATCACCGACCTGAGATAGTCGAGCCCCCCTTCCATGTTCTCCATCCAGACCGAGGTGCGTTGCAGCCTGTCCCCGGTGCGCACATAGAACATCAGCAGCCGGTCGATGTAGCGGATCAGGGTCTGCTCGTCGAGATCCGTGGCAAAGAGGTCCGCGTGGCGCGGCCGCATGCCGCCGTTGCCACACACATAGAGGTTCCATCCCCGCTCGGTGGCGATGACGCCGATGTCCTTGCTCTGGGCCTCGGCGCACTCCCGGGTGCAGCCGGAGACCGCAAACTTCAGCTTGTGTGGCGCCCGCAGCCCCTTGTAGCGGTGCTCCAGGGTCTGGGTCAGGGTCATGGAGTCCTGCACCCCGTAACGACACCAGGTGGAACCCACGCAGGACTTCACGGTGCGCACCGACTTGCCGTAGGCCTGACCGGTCTCGAAGCCCGCCGCCACCAGCTCGCCCCAGATGGCGGGCAGCTGGTCGACCCGGGCGCCGAAGAGATCGATGCGCTGGCCGCCGGTGATCTTGGTGTAGAGGCCGTACTTGCGCGCCACCTCGCCGATGGTGATGAGCCCCTCCGGGGTGATCTCCCCCCCCGGGATGCGCGGCACCACCGAATAGGTGCCGTCCTTTTGCAGGTTCGCAAGGAAGGCGTCGTTGGTATCCTGCAACGCGCGGTGGGGCTTTTCCAGCACGTGCTCGTTCCAGAGGGACGCCAGGATGGAGGCCACCGTCGGCTTGCAGATGTCGCACCCCAGCCCCTGGCCATGCTTGTCCCGCAGCGCCTCGAAGCTCTTCAGCTCGCCCACCCGGGCCAGGTGATAGAGCTCCTGACGGCCGTAGGCGAAGTGCTCGCACAACCCCTTGTCCGCCTCGACGCCAAGGTCCGCCAGGGTCTGATCCACCACCTGCTTGAGCAGGTTGCTGCAACCGCCGCAGCCGGTGCCGGCCTTGGTGCAGCTCTTCACCGCCGAGAGCTCGTGATTGCCCGCCCGAACGGCGGCCACCACGTCCCCTTTGCTCACGTTGTGGCAGGAGCAGAGGATGGCGCTGTCCGGCAGCACCAGGGGCGCGGGAGCGGCCCCGACCTCCCCCACCAGCAGGGAGAGCGGTGGCTGGGGCAACGCCACCCCGTTCTGGTAGTACTGCAGCAGTCGCTCGTAATCGGCCCCGTCCCCCACCAGGATGGCGCCGAGCAGGCGATTGCCCTCGCCGTCGGTCACCAGCTTCTTGTAGATGCCGTTGACCCTGTCCAGCAGCAGCAGCTCCTGGGCACCGACGGTGCTGGCGTGGGCATCGCCGATGGAGCCCACGTCCACCCCCATCAGCTTGAGCTTGGTGGACATGTCGGCCCCGATAAAGCGGGTCTCGCCGCCGCACAGACTGGCCACGGCGGCCCGGGCCATCTGGTAGCCGGGGGCCACCAGGCCGAAGATGCGCCCCTGCCAGAGCGCGCACTCGCCGATGGCGAGGATGGCGGGATCCGAACTGTGGCAGCCGTCGTCGATGCAGATGCCGCCGCGCTCCCCGACCTCCAGCCCGGATTGCCGGGCCAGGGTGTCGGCGGGTCGAATACCGGCGGAGAACAGCAGCACGTCGGTCTCAATGTGGGAACCGTCCTTGAAACGCAGGCGATGACGGGCCTGCTCCCCCTGCTCGATGCACTCGGTGGCTTTCTCCACCAGCACCTCGACCCCGAGGGCCTGGATCTTGTCCCGCAGCACGGCGCCGCCGCTCTCGTCGAGCTGCACCGGCATCAGCCTGGGGGCGAACTCCACCACCTGGGTCTTGAGCCCGAGCAGGCGCAGGGCGTTGGCCGCCTCCAGCCCGAGCAGGCCGCCGCCGATGACCACGCCGCTGCGGGCCTGGGCGCAGGCATCGCGGATGGCGGCAAGATCCCCCAGGGTACGGTAGACGAAGCAGCCCTCCCGCTGATGACCGGGGATGGGGGGCACGAAGGGGACCGAGCCGGTCGCCAGCACCAGACGGTCGTAAGGGAACTGCTCGCCGTTGGCCAGCGTCAGGGTGCAGGTGGCCCGGTCGAGCACCTCCACCTCGGCCCCCAGCCGCAGCGCAATGCCGCTCTCCTCATACCAGGCAGGATCCGCCATGCGCAGGGCCTGGGGCGCCTTGCCGCCGAATACCTCGGAGAGGTGCACCCTGTCGTAGGCGGCGTCAGGCTCGGCGCCAAACACCGTCACGTCGAACCGCTCGAGGCCGCCCGCCGCCACCAGCTGCTCGACGAAGTGATGACCCACCATGCCGTTGCCCACCACCAGCAGCCGTTGCTTTTCGGCCGTGTCGGCGGAACCACTGTTCTGGCGACCGAGCAGGTCCATGCCGTCCTCTGCCACCCACTGTTGCTCTTTGTCAGTCATGTCTCTCTTCCTTGAATCCGGCGGGCTCAGGCGCGCAGCTTGCTGCGCACCTGCCCGGCTGCCTTGAGGGGGGTCACCTTGCGCTGCTTCTCGTAGAGGAAGCGCAGCACCTGCTGGCGCAGCTTGTGGTAGTGGGGATCGTCCGCCAGGGCGACCCTGTCTCTGGGCCTTGGCAGGTCCACGGTCAGGATCTCCCCGACGGTGGCGCTGGGGCCATTGGTCATCATGACGATGCGATCGGAGAGCAGCACCGCCTCGTCCACGTCGTGGGTGATCATGATGACGGTGTTGCCAAGCTCCGCCTGGATCGCCATCAGGGCATCCTGCAAATGGGCCCGGGTCAGGGCATCGAGGGCGCCGAACGGTTCATCCATCAGCAGCACCTTGGGGGAGAGCGAGAGGGCGCGGGCGATGCCGACCCGCTGCTTCATCCCCCCCGACAGCTCGTGGGGCATCTTCTGGCTGGCGTGATCCATCTGCACCAGGGAGAGGTAGTAGTCCACCCGCTCCGCCACCGCCCGCTTGTCAGACTCCACCTGGGCCACCGCCAGCGCCACGTTCTGCTGGACGCTGAGCCAGGGCAGCAGGGCGTGGTTCTGGAACACCATGGCCCGCTCGGGCCCCGGGCCCGCCACCTCGCGACCATCGAGAATGATGCCCCCCAGGGTCGGCTCCAGCAGCCCGGCCACCAGGTTGAGGACGGTGCTCTTGCCGCAGCCCGAGTGACCGATGAGGGAGACAAACTCCCCCTTCTCGATGCGCAGGTTGACCCGGCTCAAGGCCTCGAAGCTGCCCTGCTCCGTCTCGAACGAGATGCCGACGTCGCTTATCTCCAGATAACTCTTCATTGGCTCTTCTCCTGCCTGAATAGAAATGTGATTAACGCAGCACCTGGCGCTTGTCCCAGGACAACCACTGCTGCAGGGCCAGCATGCCCCTGTCCAGGGCGCAGCCGATGAGGCCTATGGTGATCACCGCCACCATGATGCGGGCCAGAGACGCAGAGCCGCCGCTCTGGAACTCGTCCCACACGAACTTGCCGAGCCCCGGGTTCTGGGCCAGCATCTCCGCCGCGATCAGCACCATCCAGGCCACCCCCAGGGAGAGCCGCAGCCCGGTGAAGATCATGGGCAGGGCCCCGGGCAGCACGATGCGCCGCACATGGGTCACAAAAGAGAGGCGCAGCACCCGGCTGACGTTGTGCAGATCCCCATCCAGCCCCGCCACCCCCACCGCCGTGTTGATCAGGGTCGGCCAGAGGGAGCAGAGGGTCACCGTCAGGGCCGAGGTGAGGAAGGACTTGGCAAGCCAGGGGGTGGGGTTTGCATACAGAGCGCTCACCACTAGCGTGATGAGGGGTAGCCAGGCCAGCGGCGACACCGGCTTGAGCAGCTGGATCACCGGGTTGGCGGCGCGATAGAGCCCCTGATTCATGCCGAGCAGCACCCCGCACGGAATGGCGATCAGGGTCGCCAGCGCGAAGCCGCACAGCACGGTGAGCAGGCTGGTGGCTATCTGATCGAAGAAGGTGGGACGTCCTGTGTAGGGACGCAGCTTCACCTCGGCCGCCGGATCCGCCGCCAGTCGCTCGGCGTTGCGCACCTGCTGGCGTTCGAGGAAGGCCGCCGCCTTCTCCCGCTCCTGCAGATGCTCCTGCCCGAGGGACCAGAGCTGGCTGGCGGTGGCGAGCGGCCCCGGCAGGGTGCCCAGACTGGTCTGCACCTGGCTCGCCCCCCACTGCCAGAGGCCGAGGAAGAGCAGCACGCCGAGCAGGGGCTGCACCATGATTTTCCAGTTGATGGCTTTTAAATGGATGAGGGGCCATGTGTGTCGTTTCATCGGGATCTCCTTGCTCATTGCACCCGCTCATCGCCCTTGAGGCCGATGGCGAACTGTTGCAGGTAGGCGTTGGGGTGGCGGCCGTCGTAGATGAGGCCGTCGATGAAGCCATCCTGGGGGCCGCGATAGCCCTGCTCGCTGGCAAAGTCCGGGAAGTCACTGGCCTTGAGCTTGCCCTCGGCGATCAGCGCCTCGGCGGCCTGGCGATAGACATCTGGTTGATAGACGGCCTTGGCCACCTGCTCGAACCAGGCGTCCGGTCTGGCTTCGGGGATCTGGCCCCAGCGCCGCATCTGGGTCAGGTACCAGATGGCGTCGGAGTAGTAGGGATAGGTGGCGTGGTGGCGGAAGAAGACGTTGAAATCCGGCACCTGACGCTTGTCTCCCCTGGCGTACTCGAAGGTGCCCGTCATGGAGTTCGCGATCACCTGCTCGTCCGCCCCCACGTACTCGGGTTTGGCCAGCAGCTTGGCCGCCGCGCGCCGGTTGCCGTTGTCGTCTGCATCCAGCCACCAGGCCGCCCGCAGCAGCGCCTTCACCAGCCGCACATGGGTGTTGGGGTGACGCTCGGCCCACTGCCGGGTGACGCCGAACACCTTCTCCGGGTTGTTGCGCCAGATCTCGTTATCCGTGATGACGGGCACCCCTATGCCCCTGGCGACCGCCTGCTGGTTCCAGGGCTCCCCCACGCTGTAGCCGGCGATGGTCCCCGCCTCCAGGGTGGCGGGCATCTGGGGGGGCGGCGTCACCGACAGCAGCACGTCCGCCTGGCGCTGGCCCGAGTTGTCGCCGAGTCGGGGTGCATAGAAACCGGGGTGCAGGCCGCCTGCCGCCAGCCAGTACCTCAGCTCGTAGTTGTGGGGGGAGACGGGGAAGACCATCCCCATGTTGAAGGGCTTGCCCCCCTGGCGATACTCCGCCACCACGGGCTTGAGGGCGGCGGCGCTCACCGGGGGCGGCACCTTGCCCGCCTGCGGCCTGGGCAACTGGGGCACCATGGCGGCCCAGACGCTGTTGGCCACCGTGATGGCGTTGCCGTTGAGATCCATGGCAAAGGCCGTCACCAGCTCGGCCTGGGTGCCGATGCCGATGTGGGCCGCCAGGGGCTGGCCCGCCAGCATCTGGGCACCGTCCAGCTCGCCGTCTATCACCCTGTCCAGCAATATCTTCCAGTTCGCCTGGGCTTCGAGGGTGACGTAGAGTCCCTCATCCTCGAAATAGCCCCGCTCGTAGGCCACCGCCAGCGGCGCCATGTCGGTCAGCTTGATGAAGCCGAGCCTGAGCTCCTCCTGCTCCGGTGCCCCCAGCGCCAGCGCCGGCAGCGACAGCGCCGCCAGCAGCATCCCCGCACATCCTTGTCGTCCGTTCATTGCATCTCCTCCCTCGGTTCCGGGTCAGGGCCATGGCGCCAGGCTGCCTGGAATCGCAGTGCCACCTCGTTGCAGCGCTGCGACCCAAGGTGCGTCGCGACCAAAAAAAAGCCCCGCCGATCCGGGATCGGCGGGGCTTCTTTGCCCTGTTGCGGGTGAGTGACCTGACCGGCCCCTCACTGCGCATCGTTACTTCATTGCTATCGTGTTTTTGTTATTCACTTTCCGTGCCAGCTCGTCCAGGGTGCATCAGGCGGCCCTTTGCGGCCTGTGGTGCCCTGATCCTCCCTCAAATTTGCCTCAATTAGGCGCAGTTGCACCAAAACGGTTGGCCACGGGGGCGCTCAGGCGGGCAAAGCCTGCAGCAGTTGCCGCGCCAGCTCCCCCAGGCTCAGGTGACGGCTCATGGCGGTGCTGCGCATCAGGCGATAGGCCTCGTCCTCGTCCAGCCCCTGATGGCGCATCAGGCGTCCCTTGGCCTGCTCGATGAGCCGCCTATCCTCCAGCTTCTGGCGCAGCTCGCTCTCGGTCTGCATCAGGGCCTGCACCATGGCGAGCTGACTGCGAGCCAGACGCAGCCACTGCTCCACCGGCTCACGCTCGCCGCAAGGGTGGGGCACCAGCAACACCCCCTGCTGCAACAGGGCGAGCTGGGTATCGCCCCCCAGCCGCTCGCAGAACAAGAGGCGCGGCATGTCGGGCCAAAGGGAGAGGCCAAGGCGTACCTCGGCGCTGAACTGGCGGCAACTGACGAGCAGGGCATCCCCCCTCTGCGTCGGAGTCAGCAACTGGCGGGTATCGAGGATCCCGGGCTGATGGCCGTAGTGACTAACCAGCAGGGCCAGGCGGTTCGCCTGGCCCGGGTCATCGGCGTGGATCAACAGCCGGGAAGCGGGGCCGTCCTGGCCCCGGGTGGAAAAAGTGGTCATGGCGCTCCTTGCCGGCGACGATCGCGTTCTGTCTGGCGAAAATGCCGCAACATGAAGGCCAACTCTTTGAATCTACCTCCTTTTTATCTATCAGGAGGTAGTGGGGGTAGAGGAAAAATTGCCCCTCAGGCGACCCGTTCCAGGGCCTCCGTCAGCAGTCCCTGCAGCTCGGCGCGCAGCCGCACCACCTCCCCCATGATGATCAGCACCGGGCTCTGGCCCAGCAGGGCACGGGCGGCCTGCTCCAGGCCATCGAGCGTGGCCTCGTGCACCTGCTGGCGGGGGCTGCAGCCAGCCACCACCAGGGCCACCGGCAGCGCGCCCGGAGCCCCCGCCCTCAACATCCCTTCCCGAATGCGGGCCGCCCGCTCCAGCCCCATGTAGAACACCAGGGTGTGGCCCGCCCGGGTCAACCCCTGCCAGCCCTGATAGTCGCGCTCGTCCATCAGGTGCCCCGTCACCAGGGTCAGGGAGCGGGCCAGCCCCCTGTGGGTCAGGGGAATGAAGCTGCTGGCGGCGCACCCCAGGGCCGCCGTGATCCCCGGCACCAGCTCGGCCTCAATGCCGTGCCGGGCCAGGTGCAGCGCCTCCTCGCCACCGCGCCCGAACACCAGGGGATCCCCTCCCTTGAGGCGCACCACCCGCTTGCCCGTGCGGGCCAGGGCCAGCAGCAGGGCGTTGATCTCCTCCTGGGTCGGGCTCGGCTCACCACAGCGCTTGCCCACATCGAAGCGGGCCGCCCCGTGGGGAATGCGGGCCAGGATCTCGCTCCCCACCAGGCGGTCATAGACCACGACCTCTGCCGCCTCCAGACGGTGCAGGGCGCGCAGGGTCAACAATTCGAGGGGCCCGGGGCCCGCTCCCACCAGACTGATTTGGCTCATCTCAGGCTCCTTGTGTCCTGGCACCGCACTAAGCGGATGCCAGGAAAACATGTTTGATCAACAGCTTGTCGATTTCGGGCAGACAGGTGCCGCAGTTGCTGCCACAGCCGAGCAGGGCCTGCAGCCCCGCCAGCTCGCTCACCCCCTGCCGGGTGATGGCATCGACGATGCGCTGCTCCGAGACCCGCAGGCAGGAGCAGACCAGCCGGCTCTCCCCGGCCAGGGCCTGGCTCAGGGTCTGGCTCAGGGCCCCCGCCTGGAGCGGCGTGCCGAGCAGACTGGCCAGCAGGTCGACCTTGATGTCCGGGCGCCGCGCCCCCACCAGCAGGATCCCCTCGATACGATCTCCGGCCAGGGCCACGGCCAGCCACCCCTCCTTCATGGGCAGCCTGAGCCAGTGCCCCTCGGCCCCCAGCCGTTGCCACAGGCTCTCTGTGCTCTCTGACCAGGAGGCCAGCAGGGTGCAGTTCCCCTCGGGCAGGGGACGCCTGGCCCACCAGTCCACCGGCTCGCGCCACTCACCACGGCCACACCAGATCCCTTGCCAGCGGGTGGGCTGCGCCCTGGCCTGCACCCGCCCCTGTTTGAACATCGGCTGGCCGGAAAGGGGATCCACCACGGGGGCGATGAGGCGGTTGACCGCTCCCTGGCTGCACTGGCTGTCGGTCCAGTGCATGGGCAGGAAGGCCTCCCCCTCCCTGAGCCCCTCATCCAGCCCCACCAGCAGCAGCGCCTCCCCAAGCCCGTTGCAAAGGCGCACCAGGTCCCCCTCCTTCACGCCAAGCGCCAGCAGGCTGGCGGCCCCCATCCGCACCCTGGGCCAGGGCTCGGCCTCCTGCAACCGGGGCACATGGCCGGTGCGGGTCATGGTGTGCCACTGATCCCGCAGGCGGCCACTGTTGAGGAGCAGGGAGACAGCCCCTGCAAGCGGGGGCATTTCTGGCTGCTCGGGGGAGCGCTGGGCCAGGGGCAGCAGGCGGGCCCGGCCATCCGGGGTGGCAAAGCGCTCGTCCTCGAACAAGCGGGCCCTCCCCTGGGGCCAGTCAGCGTTGACGGGCCAGCGCAGGGGTTCCAACGCCTCGAATTCGGCACGGGTGAGACCCGCCAGCCCGGAGATGTCGAACTGGCGGGATCCGTCGTTCTCAAAGCCGGAGAGGGCGGCATGCTCGCAGAAGATCTCGTGCTCGTGCTCATAGGCGAACCCCTCGCCAAAGCCGAGCCGACGGGCGAGCCGGGTCAAGGCCCACCAGTCTGGCCTGGCCTCCCCCGGCAGGGGCAGGAAGGCGCGCTGGCGGCTGATGGTGCGCTCGGAGTTGGTGACGGTGCCGCTCTTCTCCCCCCAGGCGGCGGCAGGCAACAGCAGGTGGGCGAGGCGCGCCGTGTCGGTGTTGGCCGTCACCTCGGAGACCACCAGCAGCTCGCAGCGGCTCAGGGCCTCGCGCACCCGGTTGCCGTCCGGCAGGGAGACCGCCGGGTTGGTGCCGAGCACCCAGAGCGCGCGGATCTCCCCCCGGTGCACCGCCTCGAACAGCTCGACGGCCTTGTGCCCCGGCCCGCGCACCATGGTCGGGCTTCCCCAGAAGCGCTGTACCCGATCGCACTCGGCCTCGCCAAAGCCCATGTGGGCGGCGAGCTGGGTCGCGAGCCCCCCCACCTCACGCCCTCCCATGGCGTTGGGTTGCCCCGTCATGGAGAAGGGAGCCGCCCCCGGCTTGCCGATGCGACCGCACATCAGGTGGGCGTTGATGATGGCGTTGGCCTTGTCCACCCCCTGGTTGGACTGGTTGATCCCCTGGCAGAACAGAGTGACGGTCTTGGGGGTGCGGGCAAAGAGCTGGTAGAAACCGAGCAGATCGCTGCGGGAGAGGCCGCAGCTGCGGGCCACCTCGTCCAACTGCCAGGCCGGATCGTCCAGCTCCCCCGCCAACGCCTCGAAGCCGCTCACGTGCTGCGCCACATAGGCCTTGTCCCAGCCATCGACATCGAGCAGGTAGCGGCACAGGCCGTTCCAGAGCGTCACGTCGCTGCCGGGTTTGAGTGCCAGATGCAGATCCCCCTGCTCCGCCGTCATGGTGCGGCGGGGATCCAGCACCACCAGCCTGAGCTCGGGGCGCCGCGCCCTGGCCTGCTGCAGGCGGCGAAACAGCACGGGATGGGTCCAGGCGGTGTTGGCACCGGTGAGCACCACCAGATCGGCGAGCTCGAGATCCTCGTAACAGGCGGGCACCAGATCCTCCCCGAAGGCGCGCTGGTGGGCCACCACCGCCGACGACATGCAGAGCCGGGAGTTGGTGTCCACGTTGGCACTGCCGAGGTATCCCTTCATCAGCTTGTTGGCGACGTAGTAATCCTCGGTGGTGAGCTGGCCCGACAGATAGATGCCGATGGCACCCGGCCCGGACTCGGCCAGGATGGCGGCAAAACGCTCCGCCAGGGTGTCCAGGGCCTCCTCCCAGCCGATGCGCTGCCCCATCCAGCGCGGATAGAGCAGGCGATCGGGAAAGGCCAGGCTCTCCAGCAGGCTGGCCCCCTTGACGCACAGGGCGCCGCCGTTGGCCGGATGCTGCTCATCCCCCTGCAACTGCCAGTTGTCACCCTCCCGGCTCAGCCGGATGCCGCACCCCACTCCGCAATAGGCACAGGTGGTCTTCATTCCCTTGCTCCTTGTCATGTGTCTGACGAAGGGCCCATAAAAAAAGCGTCCGCCCCCCTGCGGGGACGGACGCCTTTGTCCGGATGCCTCATCGTCTTGTATGGGGAAGTGACTGCAAACCCCGCGCCAGGATGCAAGGGGCGCCGCCATTGCGTATCAGGGTGTCTGGCTGCGCCGCCACGGTGCAGCCGCCCCCTTGTTGGGCCCGCCTTGCGGGAATCCGCCCCGCACGCTGGGCAAGGGGCCCACCGGGGGTATAATGCGCCGCCACACAGGAGAGAGAGATGAAAGTGTCAGATGAAGGCGCTGCCGGGCAGCACCGGGCAGATGCCCGGGAGAGAGGGGACTATTGCGCCATCGGGCTGGTCAATCCCAAATCCCCGGAGAACGTGGGCGCCGTGATGCGGGCCGCCGGCTGCTACGGGGCGAACGAGGTCTACTACACTGGGCAGCGCTTCGAGCTGGCGAGGCGTTTTGTCACCGACACCAAGCAGATGGTGGAGAAGATCCCCCTGCTCGGGGTCGAGGAGCTGCTGGACTTCGTACCCGAGGGCTGCACCCCTGTGCTGGTGGATTTGATCGAGGGGGCCACGCCCCTGCCGGATTACGTGCACCCCGAGAGAGCCTTCTACATCTTCGGCCCGGAGGATGGCACCCTGGAACCCGCCCGCTTCGCGGCGGTGAAGGAGGTCATCTATGTGCCGACTCAGGGTTGCATGAACCTGGCCGCCTCGGTCAACGTCATCCTCTATGACCGGTTGGCCAAGACGCTCAGAGCCAAAGACTAAGGGCGGGGCAAGAGGGGCCCGATGACGGCATCAGGCCCGACAGCTAGGGCTGTGGCTTGTTCGCCCGCACCACCTGCTCCCTGAGAAAGTCCTGGTAGTAGTCGTAGAGCTTGTTCTGCCGATAGATCTCCGCCAGCTTGCCCTGCCTTATCAGGGTACGCATGCCGGGATCCCAGAGCCCGTGCAACTGCCTGCCCTTCGGGGTATCGGCGAAGATGGGGTAGGTCGGGATCCAGCGCAGGAATACCTGTACCAGCTCGGGGGGAAGGGAGCCTTCGGGGTAGAGGGCGCCGTCGGTCAGGTAGTAGCGGTAACGCCCCTTGATCAGCAATTGCAGCGCCATCTCGTGGCTGTCTATCTCGAACCAGCGCATCGGCTCCGGGATGAACTTGTCAAAGGCCCACCCCCTCAGCCAGAGCACCTCCTGCTCCTTGAGGCTGTGCTCCCCTGCCCAGTGCGGCAGCCAGCGCTTTTGCATCACCACGCTCACGTAGTCCGCCGAGTCGGGGTAGTCGGGCTGATGGACCCCGGGCACCTCTCCCCGATAGACCCCCATCGCCATGTCCCCCTCCTTTTTCGACACCACCGCCAGTGCCCGTTTGTAAGGCACCATGTGAAGCTTCACCTCGTGCCCCAGGGGTTCATAGATGGCTCGAACCACATCCAGATAGACCCCCTTGCCGTCCCGGTGACAGAAGCCGGGCCAGTCGTCGCAATAGACGTGTATGGTGTCTGCCCGCACGAACGAGGTGATCAGCAGGCAACAGAACAGAAAAAGACGAACCATGAATATCCTCAGTGATATGGCACTCGGCAGATGCTCACCGCCGGACGGCCCGTTCAGGCATACAGATAGCATAGAAAAACAGAGTCCCGGCCGACATTTTCCCCATTTTGCGAGCGGGTCGAGGGTTATTGTCGCCCCACAGCGTATCATGGCAAACAAGATTCATTAGTAGCCCAACTTGAGGGGAGATTCTCATGCCAACCATCAAATCCCTGCTCTGCCCCGTCGATTTCTCCGAGATGTCCAGAGCGGTACTCGACTACGCCGTCTTCATGGCCAACACCCACCAGGCCGAGCTCAAACTGGTCCACGTGGTGGATCAGCTGCACGGCTTCGACAGCTACAAGATCCTGCACATGACGGCCATCGAGATCACCCACGAGATGGAACGCCAGGCCAAGAGTCAGCTCAAGGAACTGGTCGCCTGCCTGCCGATTCCGGCCAAGTTCGAGGTCCGTTTTGGCCGCGCCGCCGATGAAATCGTACTCCAGGCGAAGGAAGACAAGGTGGATCTCGTGGTCATGGGCAGCCATGGCCGCTCCGGCATCACCCACCTGCTGGTGGGCAGCGTGGCGGAATCCGTGGTGCGCCACGCTCCCTGCCCTGTGCTGGTGGTCCGCAAATAATCCCCGCCTGATGCGCCAAGGCCAGCATATGCTGGCCTTTTTGCTGTTCATTGCCATGGGATGCTCATCTCAGAACCGGTGCACGAGGGATAACGAGAGGTCGTCGGCAAGGTAGAGCGCCGCCCACCAGTCCTGGTGACGCCCTCGCAGCAGGCTCGCGGGCAGGGTCTCAGCCATGGGCATAGATGACGCTCCCTCCCTTGATGGTGTCGATGATCGCCCTGGACTGCTCCCTTGGCAGGGCCGGGCATCCCCAGCTGCGCCCCAGCTTGTCAAACTTCTGCAGATGCCTGGGGCTGGCGTAGTCCGCCCCGTGCACCACGATGGCGCGCTTGCGGGCATTGCTGTTCTTGCCGGGACTGAGGCCGTCGAGACGCAGGGAGTAACCGTGCTTGCCCTGATAGGTCTCGGCGGTGCGGTAGACCCCCAGGGAACTTTGCCGGGAATTCATCTGATTGGAGAACTGGCGGGCGGCCAGCTCCCCCGAATTGCGGCCGTGGCTGACCCAGGTGTGGTAGAGCAGCTTGTGGCGCTTGACGTCGATGACGAACAGCCGGCGCATGGTCGAGGGCTTGCTGTAGTCGATGATGGTGAGAATGGGTTTTCGCTTGTGGCGCACGCTCTGGTAACCGTCCAGGGCCTTGCGAAACACGCGGCTGTCGAGCTTGCCGGCCAGCCCGAGCTGACGATAGAGATCCTGGTCCCAGCTGGCGTGGCTGGCGCCGCTGAAACAGAGCGCCCCCAGCAGCAGTGGCAAGCTCAGCCAGAGGCTGCCCCACCACGCACTCCTATCCTGTCCCTTCATCCTTGAAGTTGCTCCCCTTGCTGTCGCTGGCCTGATGCCCCGGGTGACACCGCATCCTGCTGGATAGTTATATGCAAGCCATTGATTGCGAGCAATAAAAAAGCACAAAAATGCCGACCTGAGTCGGCATTATCCTGCTTGCTGAGCGTGCCTGGATCAGGCACGGCTGAGATAATCCGCCTGCCCCACCCACTTGTAGCTGGTGAGTTCGGTCAGCCCCATGGGGCCACGGGCGTGAAGCATCTGGGTCGAGACCGCCACCTCGGCCCCGAGGCCAAACTGGCCGCCGTCGGTGAAGCGGGTGGAGGCGTTGACATAGACCGCCGCCGAACCGGCCCCGTTGACGAAACGCTCGGCATTGGCGAGGGAGTTGGTCAGGATGGCATCGGAGTGGCCGGCGTTGTGCTCGCGCATATGGGCGAGCGCCTCGTTGACGTCCGCCACCACCTTGACCCCCAGGGTCAGCCCCAGCCACTCGGTGTCGAAATCTTCCGGCCCCGCGTCGCACAGGTTGTCGCTGCCAGCCAGCAGCGCCATGGCATTGGGCGCGCCCACCAGGGTCACCTTGCGCTCGTTCATCAGAGCCACCAGTTGCGGCAGCAAGGTGGCCGCCACCTTCTCGTGTACCAGCAGGGTATCGAGGGCGTTGCAGGCGGAGGGGCGCTGCACCTTGGCGTTCTCGATGACCGCCAGGGAACGCGCCAGATCGGCGCTCTCGTCCACGAAGATATGGCTGATACCGAACCCGCCGATGATGACGGGGATGGAGCTGTTCTCCTTGCACATCTTGTGAAGACCCGCGCCGCCGCGGGGGATGATCATATCCACGTAGCGGTCGAGGCGCAGCAACTCGGCCACCAGCGCCCTGTCCGGGTTGTCGATGTACTGCACCGCCGCCTCGGGCAGGCCGGACGCCGCCAGGGCATGCTGGATCACCCGCACCAGCTCCAGGTTGGAGTGGAAGGTCTCGCGACCACCGCGCAGAATGCTGGCGTTGCCGGTCTTGAGGCAGAGGCTGGCGATGTCGATGGTGACGTTGGGGCGCGCCTCGTAGATGACGCCGATGACCCCGATGGGCACCCGGCGACGGGAGAGGCGCAGGCCATTCTCCAGCACCCGGCTGTCGATTTCGGCCCCGACCGGATCGTCCAGGGTGATCACCTTGCGCACATCCGCCACTATGCCGGCAAGGCGCGCCGGGTTGAGCAGCAGGCGATCCAGCATCGCTTCCGTGAGCCCCGCCTCGCGCCCGGCGGCGATGTCTTTCTCGTTGGCCGCCAGGATCTGGGCACTGCGTGCTTCCAGTTCATCGGCGATGGCCGCCAGCGCCCGGTTCTTCTGTGCCGTGCTGACGGTGGCCAGTTGATAGGCGGCTTCACGGGCCGCCTGCCCCATTTTCTCCAGACTCATCACAGTTCCCTTTTGTTCATGCGGTGTCGCCCTGTTCAGAGCAGCACCATGTCATCACGGTGGATGGCCACGGCCCCATAGCCGTAACCCAATACCTGTTCAATCTGATCCGAGTGGACACCGCGCAGCCGATCCAGCTCCAGATGGTCGTAACGGCAAATGCCGCGAGCCAGCTCGCTCCCCTTGGGATCCAGGATACGCACCACGTCGCCACGCACGAAATCTCCCTTCACCGCGACGATGCCCTTGGGCAGCAGGCTGGAGCCCTTCTCCTGCATGGCGGCCACGGCCCCCTGATCCACCTGCACTTCGCCGTGAGGAGGGGGCCCTGCCAGGATCCAGCTCTTGCGCCCTTCCAGGGGGGATGCCAGGGCCGGGAACAGGGTCCCCACCCGCTCCCCGGCGGCGAGTCGGCCGATCACTTCCGGGATCTGGCCGGTGGCGATCACCACGTCCACCCCGGCCCGGCGTGCCACGTCGGCCGCCTGCAACTTGGTGGCCATGCCACCGGTGCCAAGGCCGCTCACGCTGTCACCGGCAAGGGAGCGCAGGGTGTCGTCTATGGTCTGCACCTCTTCGATGAGCTGGGCATCCGGGTTGGTGCGCGGGTCGGCGGTGAAGAGCCCCTTCTGATCCGTGAGCAGGATCAGCAAGTCCGCATCCGCCAGGATGGCCGCACGGGCAGAGAGGTTGTCGTTGTCCCCCACCTTGATCTCGGCGGTGGCCACGGCGTCGTTCTCGTTGATGACGGGGATGATGCGGTGATCGAGCAGAGTGCGCAGGGTGTCGCGGGCATTGAGGTAGCGCTCCCTGTCTTCCAGGTCGGCGCGGGTCAGCAGCATCTGGCCGATGTGCAGCCCGTAGAGGTTGAACAGGTCCTGCCATACCCGGATGAGCTGGGTCTGACCCACCGCCGCCAGCATCTGTTTGTTCGGCAGGGTAGGCGCCAGCGGAGGGTGGCCCAGATGCTCGCGACCGGCGGCGATGGCCCCCGACGTGACCAGCACGACACGGTGCCCGTGTCGATGCAAGGCGGCACATTGTCTGACCAGCTCGACCATGTGGGCACGGTTGAGGCGGGCAGATCCCCCGGTGAGCACGCTGGTGCCCAGTTTGACGACTATGGTTCTGTTTTCCATGGGAACGAAGGGTTAGAAAAGTAAGGAATCCCTTTATACCCACGGCCCCCCTGCCCTGCAAGGCAATTAAGCCTCGCCAGGCAGTTGCGGGCTCGGTGGCAAAGCATCGGGGTACCCCGCACCGGGAAGATGCGGGGCTTGGGGATCAGGCTGCCGTCACGCTCAGTTGGGCGGTCACCTGCTTCGCGGGGGAGAGGGTGCACTCCAGCTGGGTCAACTTGCCGCTGATGAGCTTGTAGAAATATTGCAGGGTGCGTTCCACTTCCGCCTGATGCTTCTTGGGCAGTGCCTTGTCGATCCACTCCCCGTCCGCGTTGTAGAACCCCGTCTGATAGTGGTAGCTGAAGCTGTGATCCTCCTGCTCCAGCACCAGCCACCAGCCCCAGAACTCCCGCTTGTCCGGGGCAGGCTTGGCGCTGACGCAGACGGACAGGCAGTCAAAGCGGTAGCGGCCCTCCTCGCACAGGTCTTCACGCAAATAGGGGCCAATGGCCGCGAACTGCCGAAGCAATCGCTTGTAAGTCACTCTTTCTGACATGCTAACCTCCCTGTTGAACAAGCCATACCATCACATGGTGATGTTACATTTTTAGTTTTATATCATGTACATAAGTGCTTTTTGAGCCAATCTACCGTCTCTTTCAGTGCCTCGTCATAGACCTCGAGCAGTGGCTGCTTGTCAAACACCACCGCCTTGCCGTTGCGACTCGCAGCGGCCAATGCCCGGACATCCTGCTCGGGACAAATAAAATCTTTCTTGTGCCCGATACTCAATATCGGCACGGAAGTGCGACTCCCCAGCAATCCCTGGGTCTTGAGGGAGAAGACCTGACACTTGGTGCGCAGCAGATCCCACTGGGCCGCGTCCGCCCCCAGCCGGTTCGCCAGCCCGTCGCGCATCATGCGCGGGCAGCGGGCGAACATCTCCTGATTGGTGAACACCTGGTTGATGCCGGCACCGATGCAGACCACGGTCCTAAGCTTGAACGGCTCGACGAAGGCGAGACGGGCCGCCACATTGCCGGCGAGGCGGAACCCCACCATGGCGATGCGCTGGTGATCGACCCAGGCCACCTCCGAGAGGTAGTTGAGCACCGCCTGGTGCAGGCGGCTGGTGTCCTGCACGAGGGGCCAGTGCTCGGCATAGCCGGTGCCCGGCATGTCCAGGGAGAGCATCCCGATGCCGTGGGGCTCGAGACACTTGAAATAGAAGTTGAGGAAGTCCACCTGAAGCGAATCGATGCCACCGCTGACGATGACCAGGGGCACAGGTTTCTCGGTGGTGGGCAGATGCAGGTAGCCCTGGATGGTCTTGCCCCGAAACGGGACCTGCAACTCCTTGAGGGGCACCTTGAACAGGCGTCCTGCCTCGCGATAGGCCATGTTGCCGAGCAACTGGGCCTGATCCGCCAGCTCGTCGTGCTTGAGGTGGGGGTAGCTTGCGATGGAGTAGTAGCGCACTGCCTTGAGCAGGCTCTTCAGCGCCGCGGCGCGATCCCCTTCCCCCAGCAGCGTCCGCCCCGTATTGAAATAACGGCCGGCGAGCTGGCTCCACTCATAGACCCAGTTGCCGGGCACATAGCCCTTGATGGTGTCCAGATAGCGTTCGTGACTGCGCTCCCCCTGCCCCATGGCGATGTGCGCCAGGGTCTGCTCCACCTCGACGGGATCGGCCCCCTGCCAGGCCCAGGTCGGTCTGCGCAGCAGGCGATACCAGCGGGGCGACAGGGCGCCATCGATGAAGCTGTCAGACAGTGCGCTGTCTTGCTCGTCGACGGGGCTAGAGTTGGAGACTTCGGAAGTTTCCAATACCTTTTTGACCCGGGTAAACAGCTTTTCCGTCAGATTGGTATCGTCGTTTGGTTCCAAAATGGTGGCTCTTCTGTCTCAAACAATGTCCCATCTTAACCACTTTTCACATCGAGCAGCCACACCAGAAACACATTGAGCCCCAAAAGGGGCTCAATGTGGTCAACCTTGCATCACGACGGATCAGTCCGCTCCCGAATGCCGGGGAGTCACTGGTCGCGACCGGTGCGGCGATTACGCTTCGTCGCAGATCGGCTTGGCGAACTCCAGCGCCATGTCCCAGGGCTGTTCAATCCAGGTATCCTGCGGAATGGCGACTTCGAAGTCATCCACCAGGGGTTCGCCCATGGGCTTGGCGAAGATGGTGATGAACTTGGCTCTGGGGTAGAGCTCGCGGATCGCCTTGGCGGTGCCGCCGGTGTCCACCAGATCGTCCACCACCAGCCAGCCTTCGCCGTCACCTGCGGTGGTGGCAGCCTTCACCACCACCAGCTCGCGCTGGTTGTCGTGGTCATAGCTGGAGATGCAGAGGGTTTCGACATTGCGAATGCCAAGTTCGCGGGCCATCAGGGCCGCAGGCACCAGACCACCGCGGCTGACGGCGATGATCCCTTTCCACTGGCTGACAGGCAGTTGACGACGGGCCAGACGGCGCGCTTCGCGTTGCAGGTTATCCCACGATACATAGAACTTTTTTGGCATGCTATCGATCTCAACGAGTTATAAAGCAATCACTTATGAGGCGAGAACCCGGCAAAGAGACGGGTTCAGGTCAATTCTGGCACCCCGTTTCCCGAATTTTGCTTGCACTTTTTCGGCCTCGGGGCTGACGCCTCGGCGGCAAAAACGGATGCAATGCGAACAGGGATGGGGTGTAGCTGGCGGCCATCTCGGGTGGACTCCCGATCTCGGGCCGGCTGTTGGGCCGGTATGATAGCACTCTTTATGGATAAATTGAGCGGCAAACGTATGCGAAAAACAGGAAATGTCCGCCATCTCCCGCACTGTCGCCCTTTTGGGAGGGCTCCGGCGACACCGACAGGTTAGCCGTTTGACACACATTCCATGACATTCGGGCAAAAAAATAGCAGGGGGAGGAGAGGATCCTCACACACCTGCTGCTGTTACCTGTGACGCCTGCGAGCCTTAACGGCGGGTGGCGTAGGGATTCGGGTAGTTGAAGCCCTGGGTATAGAGAGATTGGGCAAACCAATAGGTTGAATTGCTGCCTGACATCATAAACTCCTGATTGCTTAACAAGTTACGTACCTTAATGCGGGTTCACATCCTTGAACTGACACTCGGTTCCATGGAGGCGCACTTGCTTTGCTTCGGTTCCCTGGAGGCATTGATTGTCATCCTGACAAGTGGGCTGGCCACGGCGGCTAATTTACCACCCGGCGCCCAAAAGACAATATTTTTGTGACTGATATCACAAAATTGATGTTGTGCTGACACAAATAAGGCAGGTAGTGAAGTTCGCCATACATGCTCCCTTTCCCAGCACAAGCAGAGCGTCATTTGCGCTGATCGCTCACATTTTTGCGTGATTGACTGTATTATCGTTATCCTCTTCCCCGGCCCGCAGAGTGGGGCCCGACATTTTCCATGCTGGTAAGGAGTCCCGACGTGGCACAGCTCAGTTCTCTGTCTCCCAAGTTGATTTGGCAATTCTTCGAGCAGATCTGCTCCATCCCCCACCCCTCCAAGCACGAAGCCCAACTGAGCGCCTGGATCGTCGCATGGGCCCAGGGAGAAGGCCTGGCGGTCAAGCAAGATGCCGTCGGCAACATCATCATCAAGAAACCGGCCACGCCGGGGATGGAAAACCGCAAGGCCGTGGTGCTGCAAGCCCACATCGACATGGTGCCCCAGGCCAACGCCGACACCCAGCACGACTTCACCACCGATCCCATCGATGCCTACATCGATGGCGAATGGGTCACCGCCCGTGGTACCACCCTGGGTGCCGACAACGGCATGGGCATGGCGGGCTGCCTGGCCGTGCTGGCCGACAAGACCATCAAGCACGGCCCGCTGGAAGTGCTGCTGACCACCGACGAGGAGACCGGCATGACCGGCGCCTTCGGTCTGGAAGCGGGCTGGCTGGAGGGCGAGATCCTGCTCAATACCGACTCCGAAGAGGATGGCGAAGTCTACATGGGCTGCGCCGGCGGGGTGGATGCCAATATCCGCTTCCCCCTGGAGCTGGTTGCTGCCACCGAGGGTGAAGGTTTCGAGCTGCAGGTCAAGGGCCTGCGCGGCGGCCACTCCGGGGTCGACATCCATCGCGGCCGCGGCAACGCCAACAAGCTGCTGGTCCGTCTGCTCAAGGCCGCCGAACCGCTGGGGGTGCGCCTTGGCGATCTCAGCGGCGGCACCTTGCGCAACGCCATCCCCCGCGAGGCCCGTGCCAGCCTGCTGGTGCCCGCCGCCAGCGTGGCTGACTTCAAGGCCCTGGTGGACCGCTACGCCGGCATCTATCAGAGCGAGCTGGCCGCCACCGAGGCCAACCTCACCGTGCTGCTCACCGCCCGGGAGAAACCGGCCCAGCTCATGAGCGAGTCCCTGCAAAGCCGCCTGCTGGATGCCCTGATGGCCTGCCCGAACGGGGTGATGCGCATGAGCGACGCCATCCCGGGCGTGACCGAGACCTCCACCAACCTGGGTGTCATCAAGACACTCGAGGGGGAAGTCTATGTGCAGTGCCTGATCCGCTCCCTCATCGATTCCGGTCGCGAGAACATCGAGCAGATGACCCGCTCCCTGTTCACCCTGGCCGGCGCCAGCTGCGAGTTCACAGGCGCCTACCCGGGTTGGGCACCGAACGTGGACTCCCCAGTAATGGCGCTGGTACGCAACAGCTACCAGACCCTGTTTGGCGAGATGCCGAACGTCATGGTGATCCATGCAGGCCTCGAGTGCGGTCTGTTCAAGAGCGCCTACCCGGACTGGGACATGGTCTCCTTCGGCCCGACCATCCGTGGCGCCCACGCACCGGGGGAGAAGGTACACATCCCGGCGGTCGAGCGTTTCTGGCAACTGCTGGTTCACGTGCTGGCACATATCCCGGCCAAGTAAGCCAGCTCACGACCATACCGATGCCCCGCCCCGTGCGGGGCATCTTTTTTGTGCTCCCTCCTCGGCCACCTCTCTCATATCCCCGATTCCACGCGCGGCCCTGGCTTGAAACCGTATCCATGAACAGGTCTGCATTTGAAAACCCTTTCCATGATTTATGTAAATTTACAACACAAAAAGTTGATCCAGCTCACATATGCCCCTAGGATCAGAACGTGACCAAGGTCACACAACCCATGAACCACAGAGAAACGAGGTCATCATATGTTCGAGAATCTGGCAGTGCTGTTCCACCTGAAGGGTGCAACCAGCAAGAAAGGTGCTGAAGAGAAAGACACTTATGCGCCTGCAACCCGCAATTACTACTTCCGTTATGGCGCCTGATATCGCCTGTCCGGAAGTTGAAATTAGCAACGTAATAAAACTACAAAACAACTCAGCAATCCACACAGCAGCCACCCCCATCGGGGCGCTGTCCTGCCCGGGCCAGAATTTCCACGGCCAAACCTGAACTCCAACCATGAAGATGGGGCCCGCAGGCCCCATTTTTTTATCCCGTTTCCGCCTTTATTGCGCCTCCTCGGTGCCACCTTGCAGCGATGCCGGTCGCGACGCGGCGGGCGCCGGCATCATATCGCCTTTCCCAACGGCACCGCCTCCTGCACGGTCAAGGGGAAATGGCAGGCCACCTGATGCCCCTGCCCGCCGCACGCCTCAAGGGCGGGCGAGCGGGTGCGGCACAGATCCGTTGCATGGGGACAGCGCTGGTGAAAGTGGCAGCCACTCGGCGGCGAGATGGGGGACGGCACATCCCCCGTCAGCAGGATGCGCTGGCTGCGCCGCCGCGGATCCGGCACCGGAATGGCGGAGATGAGCGCCTGGGTATAGGGATGGCGCGGTGCCAGGTAGAGAGCCTGGGCCTCGGCCAGCTCGACGATCCGGCCCAGATACATCACCGCAATCCTGTCCGAGATGTGCTTGACCACCGACAGGTCATGGGCGATGAAGATGATGGCGAGGTTCATCTCCCGCTGCAGATTGAGCAGCAGGTTCACGATCTGGGACTGCACCGACACGTCGAGCGCCGACACCGCCTCGTCACACACCAGCAGCTTGGGCTTGAGGGCGATGGCGCGAGCGATGCCGATGCGCTGGCGCTGGCCGCCAGAGAACTCATGGGGGTAGCGATCCACCGCGCTGCCGGGCAAGCCGACTTTCTCCAGCAGCTCCTGCACCCATGTCCGGCGCTGTTCGGCGTTGCCCTTGCCGTGGATGATGAAAGGCTCCTCCAGGATCTGCCCAACCGTGTGGCGGCTGTTGAGGGATTCTGCGGGATCCTGGAACACGATCTGCATCTCCTGACGCAGGGATCGCATCTCCTTGGGCGAGAGGTGGGTGATGTCACGCCCCTCGAAGGTGATGGAGCCGGCGCTCGGCTCGAACAGCTTGAGCAACGAACGCCCCAGGGTGGACTTGCCGCATCCCGACTCCCCCACCAGGCCAAGGGTCTCCCCCTGCCTGAGATCAAAGCTGATGCCATCCACCGCGTAGACGGTGTATTGCTTGCGCAAGAAACCGCCACCCATCTTGAAATGCTGCTTTAAATTGCTTACCGACAACAAGCTGGTCATGACTTCCATCCCCGACGATTCATGGCAGCAGACGACCTGGTCGCCTTCCCGCCGCCTGGCTGCCCTGCGACACCCCGCCCCCGCACCAGGCCGTTCATAGGCTCACCTCCTTCCAGTGGTGGCATGCCACCCCGTGGCGTTCGCTCAACTGCTCGGTCACCGGTATCGTCTCCACGCAAAGGGGCGTGGCATGGGGGCAGCGGTTGGAGAAACGGCACCCCGCCGGCATCTCGTGCAGGGCGGGCACCTGACCCTTGATGGTCTTGAGCAGGCTCTTTGGCACATCTTCCAGACGCGGGATCGAGGCCATCAGACCATGAGTATAGGGATGGCGCGGGTGGTCAAACAGTTCATAGATATCGGCCCGCTCCACCGCACGCCCGGCATACATCACCACCACCTCGTCGCACAGCTCCGCCACCACCCCGAGATCGTGGGTGATGAAGATGATGGCCATGCCGGTCTGGGCTTGCAGCTCCTTCATCAGATCCAGGATCTGGGCCTGGATGGTCACATCGAGCGCCGTGGTCGGCTCGTCGCAGATGAGCAGGGCCGGTTCGCAGGCCAGCGCCATGGCGATCATCACCCGCTGGCGCATGCCGCCGGAAAGATTGTGGGGATAAGCCGCGAAACGCTGGGCAGGCTCGGGGATCCCCACCTTCTTCAACATGGCGATGGCGGCGTCACGGCGCTGGGCCTTGCTGTAATCGGGGCGGTGGAGGCGAAACACCTCCATCAGCTGATCGCCGACCGTCTGCACCGGGTTGAGGGCCGTCATGGGCTCCTGAAAGATCATGGAGATACGGTTGCCGCGCACCTTGTACATCTGCTCCGGCGGCAGATTGAGCAGCTCCTCCCCCTGAAAGCGGATGGAGCCCGCCACCACCTGACCGTGGGGCCTTGGCAGCAACCCCATGATGGCCAGCGAGGTGACGCTCTTGCCGCAGCCGGACTCGCCGACTATCCCCAGGGTTTTGCCCGGGGCGACCTGGAAGCTGACCCCGTCGAGCACCTTGATCTTGCCGTCGTCGACGGCGAACTCCACCTCGAGATCCCGCACCTCGAGGATGGGGGACAGAGACTGCCCCTCATGATCTCTGGTGCCGGGGGCGGTGGCCTGTGTGTTGGGCATGACTGCTGCTCCCTTCTGGGCCACATCAATGATGTGCATAGGTCTTGTCGATCAGGGTGATGGGGGCCAGCGACTTGCCGTCAGCCTTGGCCTTCTGGGTCTCCTCCTTCACTTTGGGATCGATCCAGAGCAGGCCGCCACTGCTGTGGGGGTAGCCATCCATGGGCCAGTAGAGCAGATCCGGGGTGTTGCGGGTGGCGGGCACCTCCGGCAGCATCACATAGCGCCAGCTGCTGGCTCGCACGTAGTTGAGCTGAACGCCGGGCACGAAGATGGCGAGATCATAGATGCGCTGCTGGATCTGGTGGGAAAGCGCGGCCCGCTTGTCCATGTCGAACTCGACGTTGTAGGCGTCGATCAGGCTGTCGAGCGCTTTGTCAGCCACGTTGAACAGGTTGTTGGTCTGGGGCTTGTTGGCGTTGTCGGAGTGGAAGGACTCCCAGTATTGCGGATAGAGACCGCCGCCCCCCCAGCCAAGCCAGGCCGCCTCGTGTTTCTTCTCCAGCATCACCTTGAAGCCGGTGGCGCCATCCACCAGATTGAGTTCCAGATCCAGGCCCGCCTTCTTGGCCTCTTCCTTGAGCACGGTCAGCCGCTTGGAGTGCTCCTGGCTGGTGTAGGTGAGGGCCAGGGTGAGCCGCTCTCCCTTGTCGTTTTGCAGGATGCCGTCCGGCCCCTGCTTGCCGTAACCGCCCTTGGCGAAGTACTCCCGTGCCTTGGCGATGTCGTAGGCCCGCTCCGGCAGCGCGATGTCGGTGAAGGCCCCGAAGCCAGAGCCGAAGGTGGTAGCGCGGTCATAGTCGCCGTGCAGCACCGTCTCTATCATCTTGTCGATGTTGAAGGCGTGCTGAATGCCGACCCGCACGTTGAGATCCGCCAGCTTGGGATTGGCCACGTTGAGGTGAACCCCCTGACCCCCCTGCTTGGTGTCGGTCATGGCCATCACCTTCTGCACGTATCCCTGCTTGTACTCCGGGGTGACCGCCTTCTCATGCCACCAGTTGGGCAGGATCATCTCGAAGGTGTCCAGCTCCCCCTTCAGGAAGTGGCGGAACGCGATGTTGTGGTCGCGGATCACCTGCACCTTGATGGTGTCGAGGTTGAACCTGTGCTGGTTGTAGCGATCGTCTTTTGCCCACCACTCCTTCTGCTTGCTGAAGGTGACGGACTTGCCCTTCTTCACGTCGCTCATCACGTAAGGGCCCGTGGTGGGTACCACGGCCCAGTTGTACTGCTTCACCCAGTTCGGGCCCATCTTGTAGTAGTGCTTGGGCTGGGGCCACAGTTCGGTGGTGTTGAGGAGATCGAGCTTGGCCTTGCGGCTGCCCGCTTTGACCAGGATGGTGTGGTCGTCAATCTTCTCCACCGCCACCACCTCGGTGGTGTAGTAGTTGTTGAACCAGGGGCCCTTGATGTCCTTGGAGCGCATCATCTCGTAGCCGAAGGTGTAGTCATCGGCGGTGACCGGCTTGCCGTCGGACCACTTGGCGCGCGGGTCGAGCTTGAAATAGACGGTCTGGCTGTCCGGCGCGATGGCCCAGGCATTCGCCAGGGCCGGAATGGGGTTGCCCGTGTTGGGATGGAAGCTGATGAGCCTCATCTGGTTGTCGAGGATGAAGGAGCGGAACGAGCCGTTGGAATCCGGCCCCACGGTGCGAAACGTCAGCGGGAAGCTGTCGACGAAGAGATTTAGGTTGCCGCCGGGCAGCGCCTTGGGAGAGGCGAACACGGGGTCGGTGTCGTTGGTCTCCCACGTCAGATCCGCGGGCAGGCTAGCCGCCCACACCCAGGATCCGTTCAACAGCAGAAAGAGAGCACCTGTCCATTTGATTTTATTGTTCATGTTTGACTTCCTGGTCATGCCCCTGCACTGGGGGCGTCTTCATTAAGGGTCCTGTCGATGTGCCCTGGCAAGGCGCCACCGCTCACTGATAACGGGTAAATTTGCGCGGATCGAACGCCTCCCGGATGGCCTCCCCGATGAAGGAGACCATGATGAGCACCAGGCTCACCGCCGCCACCACCGAACTCACGATCCAGATGGCGTCGAGGTTGTTGATCCCCTGGGAGAGCAGCTCCCCCCAGCTCGGGGTCGGCGGCGCCAGGCCAAAGCCCAGGTAGTCCAGCGCCGTCAGGGTGGAGATGTTGCCCACCACGGCAAACGGGGCCAGGGTGACGATCATCATCAGGGTATTGGGCAGAATGTGGTTGAAGATGATGCGCCGGGTGCTCGCCCCCTGGGCCCGCGCCGCCATCACGTAGTCCCGCGCCCGCTCCTTGTAGGTGAGGGTGCGCATGTACCAGGTGATCCCCATCCAGCCGAACAGCACGTTGATACCGACGAACAGGCCGAAGTTCGGCTTGGCCAGGGAGACCAGGATCATGATGACGTAGAGGAAGGGCACCTGGGACCAGATCTCGATGAAACGCTGCATCAGGAGATCGAACCGACCGCCGAGGAACCCCATCATGCAGCCGATGCTGACCCCGATGACATAGCTCGCCACCAGCGCGATGAAGGCAAAGCCGATGGCGATGCGAAAGCCGTAGACCAGCCGTGCCAATACGTCGCGACCGCTGGTGTCGGTGCCGAGGAAGTGGCGCTCCGCCAGGCTCGGGGCATAGGGCGGATAGGCTTCCTCCTTGAAGTCCTGCTCATAGGGGTTCCAGGGGACCAGGGGCAGCAACACCCAATCCCCCTTATCTTCCTTCGCAAATTGGCTCTTGAGCTGGCGGTAGTTGGTCTCGTACTCGTAGTCGAGCCCGAAGTGCTGGCCCGGGATCACGTCCCCATAGGTGGGGAAATAGAGCTCCCCCTGATAACTCACCGCCAGGGCCCGGCTGTTGACCAGCAGTTCCGCCAGCAGAGAGATGACCACCAGGACCGAAAAGATGACAAAGGAGTAGTAGCCGCGCTTTATCGACTTGAAGCGCTTGAGTTTTTTCAGCGTTACCGGATTCAGGTTCATGCTCACTCTCCAAACCGCACGCGGGGATCGACCAGGGCAACGCAGATGTCGGAGACAATGTTCCCCACCAGCATCAGCATGGAGGTGATGGCCAGAATGCCCATGACGGTGGGGTAATCCCGCTCGACAATGGCCTCGTAACCGAGCAGGCCGATGCCGTCGATGTTGAAGATGGTCTCGATGAGGAAGGAGCCCCCGAAGAAGACGGTGAGCACCGATCCTAAGTGACTCGCGATGGGGATCAGGCTGTTGCGCATGGCGTGATCGGTCACCGCCTTGCGAAACGGCAGCCCCTTGGCCACGGCGGTGCGCACATAATCCGCCGACAGGTTCTCCATCAGGCTGTTCTTCATGGTCATGGTGAGGATGGCGAAATCCCCGATGGCGTAGGCGATGAGCGGCAGCAGCGCGTGGGAGAATACGGTGCGGATCTGATCCCAGCTGCTCTCCATCCCGTCAAACTCGTCCCCCGGGAAGCCCCCCATGGGCAACCACTCCAGATGGAACGCAAAGACGGTGATGAGGAAGATCCCCACCACGTAGGCGGGCAGCGCATAGGCCATGTAGATGAGCATCGAGCTCAGGGAATCGAAGCGGCTGTTGTGCCTGAGCGCCTTGGCCACTCCGAGCGGGATGGAGACGGCATAACTCAGCAGAAAGGTGGCGAGCCCGAAGAAGGCGGTCACCGGCAACCTCTCCTTGATGAGATCCCACACCGGCTCGTAATAACGGGTCGACTCCCCGAGATCCAGCACCGCCAGCTTCTGCAACCAGTCCCAGTAGGCGACCAGCATGGGCTTGTCGAGGCCGTAGAACGCCTTGAGCTCTTCAATCTGTTCGTCGGAGAGTGCCTGCGCCCCCTTGCTGCCACTGGAGCGGCCTGACTCGTTTTGCGAGACCTGCGCCTGCAGCAGCATGCGCTCGACCGGGCCGCCCGGCACGAAGCGGGTGATGGTGAAGACGAGCAGGGTGATACCGAGAAACGTCGGGATGATCAAAAGCATCCGACGTAGGAAATACGACAGCATGGTGGAACCTCGTCCTTGTTGTTCTTTTATGGCCAGTCACATCCGGTGACGGGCCTATCCTTACCTGGCATTACTCACTGAATTGACTGGCATTGACAGACAATCCGGCTCGGTCACTGTAAAAGCTCTGCAACAAAAATCAAGTAGAACCCGGCCTGCGACCGGGAATGTCCCCCCGCAGCATATCCCGCGGATGATTTTTTCCAAAAAACCCAACTTCAATATAAAAAACTGCTACGCCTACCCGTCCAACTCGATTTTAATTATTAAAAAATTAATTACACAGGTGTTTTAATCCATATCAAGCAGAACAAAATCAACAAGTTAATGGTAGGTCGGACTGCTTTCTTATTTACCTATAGAAGAAGAGGGATAGCTGCCCACACCATCCGTTCCCCGGAAAACGCTCTCGCCATAAAAGCAGATGAAAATACTGCAAAAAACCGTTTTCTCGATATCGACACTGGAGTGACAAGCGACTTATCGATAAGTTCAAAAATAATCAATAAAATTGTAAAAATCGAACTTAACAACATCTTTACATAAGTTGACGCGGCATTTACGGAATAAAACGCCAAAAATATTCCATCAAGTGCATATTCCCATCTAATTCCCCCTGCAGCCCCCATCCCCGCCGCTCCATTTGACGTCCATCACCAAACCTTGATAAGCCTTACGCACCGCTCCAACGAGGGCGGTAATGGAAGCAAACAATAAACAATCAGGAAGGATACTAGCGATGCTTAGGAAAAGCAGACTCTCTGCTGCCGTAGCGTTTGCCTTGGCGAGCGCGGCAGTTGTGGCCACCCCTGTCCTGGCCGAAGAGGGCCAGAACGTAGAAAAACTGCAAAAAATCAAGGTCACCGGCTCGCGGATCTCCCGGGTCGATGTGGAAGGCGCCACCCCGGTCGTCTCCGTGACCAAGGCGAAAATCGAGCAATCCGGTCAGCAGACCGTCGCCGATTACCTCAAGCAAGCCTCCTACAACTCCTTTGGCGGCGTCTCCCCTGCCTCCGGCAGCTCCTTCCAGTCCCAATCCACCGTCGGCCTGCGCGGCCTGGGTTCCGAGCGTACCCTGGTTCTGCTGAACGGCAAGCGGGTAGCGGGTTCCCCCACCATGGGCGGCACCTCCATCAACCTCAACACCATCCCCATGGCCGCCGTTGAGCGGGTCGAGGTCAACCTGGACGGCGGCTCCGCCATCTACGGTTCCGACGCCATTGGTGGCGTGATCAACGTGGTGCTCAAAGAGGGCTACGAAGGGCTGGACTTCCAGGGCCGCATTGGCTCCCCGAGCGAAGAGGGAGGCGACGAGAAGAGCGGCTCCATCGTGGCAGGGGTGGCCGGCGAGAAGGGCTCCCTGATGGCGGTCTACGAGCACGACAAGAAGGACGTCATCTACGCCCGGGATCGTGACTATCTCTCCAAACAGGGCAACGACTCCCCGAGCCCCTACGGCCGCAACGTGGAAGGGATCACGGGTCTTGACGCCAACGGCGACCCCATCTGGAAATACGGCCCCCTGGCCGGCGCCACCAATGCCGACGGCTCATGCAAGGAGCCCTTCGTCGGGTTCGAGGGTGGCTGTAACTTCAACTACGGCCAGGTCGCGGCCACCACGGCCTCCCGCAGCCGTGACACCCTGTACGTAAACGGTCGCTACCACATCAACGACAACGTGGACTTCGTGCCGCAGATCATCGGCTCCCGAGTCGAGAGTTTCGGCCGCTTCGCCCCGGCCGCCGGTGCCTTCACCATTGACCCGGCCAACCCGAAGAACGCCCAGTTCTTCGCCGACAACGGCCTGGATGCCGCCGCCACCCAGGGTCTGGGTGAGGCCGCCTACGCCTACTACCGCTTCAGCAACGTCGGTCCCCGTGACAACTATGTCACCGACACCACCGGCAGCATGAACCTCGGCTTTGAAGGCACCATCGCCACCGAAAGCGTCGGCGACATGCAGTGGAACGCCGGCTACATGTACTCCAAGACCGACAACAAGGAGAACGGCACCGGTTACGTGCTGAAGTCCGCCGCCCAGCAGGCGGTCGCAGACGGCAAGTTCGTCGGTGGCGAGTTCGACGCCTCCACCACGGCCTCCATGGCCGCCGACACCAGCCGCCGCTCCACCATGGACTTCTACCAGTGGTACGCCGGTGTCCAGTGGGACATGGGTGAACTGCCGGCCGGTCCGGTCAGCTGGTACGCCGGTGCCGAGTACAACGACTGGGTCTATGCCGACAAGTACGACGCCCAGTCCGAAGCCGGCAACATCATCGGCTCCTCCGGCAACTCCTCCGGTGGCGTGCGTGACGTGACTGCCGCCTACATCGAGTCCCTGGTGCCCATCACCGAGCAGATCGAGCTGAACGTGGCCGGTCGCTTCGACAAGTACAGCGACTTCGGCAGCGCCTTCTCCCCCAAGGCAAGCCTGCGTTACCAGCCGCTGGACAACCTGATGCTACGCACCTCCTGGTCCCGTTCGTTCCGCGCCCCCAGCCTGAGCGATCTCTACTCGGCTGACTCCTTCTCTGCCGACTGGGCGAAGGATTACGTCTACTGCGAGGCCAACGGCATCTCCGCGGCTGACTGCCCGAACCGCCAGTACGACACCACCCGTACCTCCAACGAGGATCTGAAGGAAGAGACAGCGGACACCTGGAACTTCGGGGTGGCCTACAGCCCGGTGGATGACCTGAACCTCTCCCTGGACTACTACACCATCAAGATCGAGGACGTGATCCAGCTGAACTCCCTGCAGTCTCTCATCTATGACGAACTGAACAGCGGCAGCTCCAGCAGCATCACCCGCAACAGCCAGGGCAAGATCAGCAACGCCATCGCGCCCATGGTCAACCTGGGGACCCTCGAGACCTCCGGCCTCGACCTGAAAGTGGATTACACCTACGACCTGAACTACGCCACCGTGCGTTATGACCTGGGCGGTACCTACATCCTGAAATACAAGGAAGGTCTGTACGCCGGTGGTCCCGTCATCGACAAGATCGGCCAGAACGGTCTGCCCCAGATGCGCTTCAGCTCCGGTGTGGGTGTCAACGTTCCCCAATGGTGGAACATGGATACCTACCTGAGCGCGAACTACATCGACTCCCAGAGCCAGGACTACATCGCCGATACCGGTGAGGAAGTGGGCCACATCGCGTCCCAGACCACCTGGAACCTGAACGTCGGCGTGGAAGCGCCCTGGAACGGCAAGATCCAGGTCGGCGTGAAGAACATGTTCAACGTGGGCCCGTCCCTCGAGAGCGATGGCTTCACCTATGACGACGAGCTCTACAGCATCGACGGTCGCATCTACTACCTCGACTACAGCCAGAAGTTCTAATCCACCAGCAAACCACAAGCCGGCCCGTTCGGGCCGGCTTTGCCCAAGGTCCCAAGGAAGTTACGGAGATAGGGTAATCCTATGAAAACAAGGACAATTACAATGAAGAAAGCGCTCCTCGGCAGCCTGATTTCGGCTGCCTTGCTGACCAGCTTCAATCTGAGTGCCGCCACCGCCGGTCAGGCCGTGGACGCTCAAGCCGCCACCGACAATGCATCCAAAGTTTCCCAGCAGAAGATCGACAGCTACGCCGAATCTGCCGAGTCTGCCCTGGCCCAGTACAAGGCCGCCCTGCGCCAGGTGGACAGCCTGCGCGCCTACAACGAGCAAGTGGGCAAGATGGTCGACTCCCAGAGCGCCGAACTAGCCTCCATGCAAAAGCAGATCGCCCAGATCGACCAGACCAGCACCGAAGTGGTGCCCTTGATGCTCAAGATGATCGACTCCCTCGAGCAGTTCGTCTCCCTGGACCTGCCGTTCCAGAAGGTGGAGCGTGAGGACCGCGTGGCGGCCCTGACCGATCTCATGAACCGGGCCGACGTCACCATCTCCGAGAAGTACCGCAAGATCCTCGAGGCCTACCAGATCGAGGAGGGCTTCAGCCGCACCATCGAAGCCTACAAGGCGAGCCTGGACAAGGATGGGGACGAGAAGACCTACGAGTTCCTGCGCGTCGGCCGCATCGCCCTGCTCTACCAGTCCCCGGATGGCAACGAGACCGGCATGTGGAACAAGAAGACCCGCCAGTGGGAAGTACTGCCCCAGGAGTATCGCAGTGCGGTTGAACAAGGCCTTCGCATCGCGAAGAAGCAGGCGCCCCCCGCCCTCATCAAGCTGCCGGTTCAAACTGCGGAGAAAACATCATGAAAGGAATCAAACTTGCCATCGCCTCGCTGATCGCGGGCGCTACCCTGGTCACCCTGCCGGTGACCGCCGCCGAGAAGCCGGTGGATCTCAACGCCCTGCTCAATCAGGTCAAGGCCGCCAGCACCAGCGAATCCCAGCTCAACAAGGAGCGGGAAGCCCGCTTCCTGGCTGACAAGAACGAACAAGGGGCCCTGCTCGCCAAGGCCAAGGCGGATCTCGCCGCCGAAGTCGCCAGGGGCGAAAAGCTCAAGGCCACCTTCGATGCCAACGACAAGCAGCTCACCGAGCTGACCGAAACCCTGCGCCAGCGCTCCGGCAACATGGGCGAGATGTTTGGCGTGCTGCGCCAGTTCGCCGGTGAATTCAAGGGGATCTTCAATGCCTCCGCCCGCCGGGTCGAACATCCCGAGCAGACTGCCCTGCTGACTCGCCTGGCCGAGAGCAAGGAACTGCCCTCCAGCGATGACCTGACCGCCTTCTGGACCACCACCCTCAGCCGCATGGTCGACGGTGGCAAGGTGAGCCAGATCCCGGCCACCGTGGTCTACGGCGAGGGCAACCAGGCCCAGAAGACCGTGACCCAGATAGGCGAGTTCAACACCGTCTCCGAAGGCAAGTACCTCACCTTCGTGCCGGAGACCGGCAAGTTCGAGCAACTCTCCCGCCAGCCCGAGAACGCGGTGCTGGAACCGGTCGCCAAGTTTGAACAGGGTGGCGGCAGCGTCGAACCCATCTTCATCGACCCGTCCCGCGGCGTGATCCTCTCCCTGCTGGTGCAGTCGCCGACCCTCAAGGAGCGCATCGATCAGGGTGGCTCCGTGGGTTACGTGATCCTGGCGCTGGGTGTCATCGGTACCCTGCTGGCCCTGTTCTGCGGTGCCCGTCTCTCCCTCATCGGCGGTGCCATGCGCAAGCAACTGAAATCCGAGCAGATCATCAAGGGCAACCCCATCGGCGAGATGCTGGGTGCCTACCAGGATCACCGGGGTGACAACATCGAGGATCTGGAATCCAAGCTCGACGAGATCATCCTGCGCAACGTGCCCAAGCTGGAGAAGGGCATCAGCCTCATCAAGCTGATCGCCTCCGTCGCCCCGCTGCTGGGCCTGCTGGGTACCGTGGTCGGGATGATTGCCACCTTCCAGGCCATCACCCTGTTCGGTACCGGCGATCCCAAGCTGATGGCGGGCGGTATCTCCGAGGCCCTGGTGACCACCATGCAGGGTCTGGTCGTGGCCGTGCCCATGCTGTTCCTCTACACCATCGTGCAGACCCAGAGCCGCCGTCTGATCCAGGTACTGGAAGAGCAGAGCGCCGGTTTCGTTGCCCGTTATCAGGAACGTCTGCACGCCGCCAAAGCCGCAGCCTAAGGAGTCACCCATGTGGTTCTGGTTGATTGAAGAAGTCGAGTCGGTCCGCCGGTTTCTGGGATTGGGGGGCGACGTACTGGTCGCCCTGTTCTTCCTGACCCTGATGATGTGGGCCCTGCTGCTGGAGCGCTGGTTCTACTTCATGGCGGTCTATCCCCAGCAGGTGAAACAGACCAAGACGGCCTGGCTGGCCCGCACCGATCACCTCTCCTGGTCCGCCAGGCAGATCCGCCGCGAGCTGGTCTCCCAGGTCGCCATGGCGGTGGACAAGGGGATGCCGGTCATCAAGGTGCTGATCGCCCTCTGCCCGCTGATGGGGCTGCTCGGGACCGTGGTAGGCATGGTGCAGGTGTTCGATACCCTGGCCATCACCGGCACCGGCTCCCCCAGGGCGATGGCCTCGGGGATCTCCAAGGCGACGGTACCGACCATGGCGGGCATGATTGCCGCCCTTTCCGGCCTGTTTTTTGTCAGCCGGCTCGATCACAAGGCCAAGCTGGCCGTGCAAAAGCTGGAAGACAACCTGAAACACGGCTGATGCAGGATGCACATCCCCGGCCGGGCCATGCCCGCCGGGGCACAGAACAAGCAAGGAGTTTTTGCCATGAGAAAACGTCACAGCGACAGCGGTGCTGACGAGGCGGCCATCGATTTGACCCCCATGCTGGACATCGTGTTCATCATGCTGATCTTCTTCATCGTCACCACCTCGTTCGTCAAGGAGTCCGGCGTGGAGATCAACCGCCCGAGCGCCAGCACGGCCGAGACGGTGAAGAAGGGGAACATCATGGTCGCGGTCCGCGAGAACGGCCAGGTCTGGGTCGACAAGCGCATCGTCGAAGTGGGTGCCGTGCGTGCCAACATCGAGCGGCTGCGGGCGGAGAACCCGGAAAGCGCCGTGGTGATCCAGGCCGACAGCGAATCCCGTTCCGGTCTGGTGGTGCAGGTCATGGACCAGATCCGCATGGCCGGTGTCCAGAACATCTCCATCGCCGCCGACAAGAGCAGCTGATGCCGGAGCGAATGCCATGAGATACCTGATATCGTTAGCGGTCTCCTGCGTGGTGGTGTTCTTCCTGTTCCTGGGAATGAACAAGCTCATCACGCCGGATCACCGGGAGCTGACGGAGCGGGAGGACGTCACCATGACCGACTTCATCCGCCTCAAGCCTCAGGAGACCTTGCAAGAGAAACAACGGGAACTGCCCAAACCGCCGCCCCCGAAACGCCCGCCGCCCCCGCCCGAGATGGAGGTGGCGAGCACGGACAGGCCGAAGATGGACAGCTCCCCCATGGACATGCCCAAACTCGACATCCCGGTCAACATCGGTGGCGGCAACGCCCTGGGTGCCTACAGCACCGGCGGCGGTGGCGGCGGCATGGGTGGCAACAACGGCGCCATCCCGATGGCGACCTTCGAGCCCATGATGCCCCGCAAGGCGGCCCTGGCCGGTCTCGCATCCGGCAAGGTACTGGTGGAGTTCACCGTCACCGAGCGCGGTACCGTGAGCAACATCCGCATCGTCAAGGAAGAGCCCCGCAGCTATGACCTCGGCAAGGCGGCGCGCCAGACCATCGCCAAGTGGACCTTCAAGCCGGCCATGGTGGACGGCAAGCCGCAGGCCAGTCGCATGCAGCAAGAGATCGAGTTTGCGACCAACTAAGGAGGGTGGCGATGAAAAAGTTACATACCCTGATCCTCGCCCCGGTAGCCATGGCGGTGCTGCTCAGCACCGCCACCTGGGCCGCCGAACAACCCGCCCTGTCTGACCGCGCCTACCGCGCGGTCAACAAGGCCCAGGCGTTGATCACCGAGAAGAAATACGGCGAGGCCAATGCCAAGCTGCAGGAGGCGCTGTCCGGCGCCGGCGAGCGGGTCTACGACAAGGGGGTCATTTTGCAGACCCTGGGCTTCGTGGCGGCGCAGCAGGAGAAGTACGGTCAGGCGACCAAGTACTTCGCCGACGCCATCGCCACCGGCGGCCTGCCGCCCCCGGTGGCCCAGCAGGTGCGCTACAACCTGGCCCAGCTCTACATGGCGGAGGGGAACTTCAAGGGTTCCATCAACACCATGAAGGAGTGGTTCGCAAACCTCGGCAAGGACGAGAAGCCGACCCCGCACGCCTACATCACCCTGGCCAACGCCCATGTGCAGCTCAAGCAGTACAGGGAAGCCATTCCGGCAGTGGACAACGCGATCAAGCTCTCCGCGGGCAAGGCGCCGGAGTCCTGGTACCTGCTGAAGATGGCGGCCCACTACGAGCTGAAACAGTACAAGCCGGCTACCGAGGTGCTGACCGCCCTGGTGGACCGCTACCCGGAGAAGAAGAAGTACTGGACCCAGCTCTCGGCCATGCACATGCAGGCGGGCAACGATGCCAAGGCCCTGGCGGCACTGGAAGGGGCCTACAACCTCGGCATGCTGACCGAGGCCAACGAGTTGCAGCGGCTCGCCAACTACCTCGCCTTCGCCGGCATTCCCCACCGCGCCGCCCGCGTGATGGAGAAAGCCATGAAGGAGGGGCAGATCGAGAGCACCGCGGCCAACTACAAGACGCTGGCCAACTACTGGCATCAGGCCAAGGAGCTGGACCCGGCCATCGACACCCTGGCCAAGTCCTACAAGCTGGCCCCCAATGCCGAGCTGCAGCTCAAGATGGCGCGCATGATGATCCAGAGCAAGCGCTACCAGGATCTGGTGGCCTTCGCCGCCAAACCTGCCGCCAACGCCAGCGGCGAGCAGCGGGCGGATCTGAAGTTCCTGACCGGGGTCGCCTATTTTGAGCAGCAAAAGCCCAAGGAGGCGCTCTCCGCCTTCACTCAGGCCGCCCAGAATGGCAACGTCAGTGGTCGTGCTTCCCCCTGGATCAGCTTCTTGAAAGAGCAGCAGGGCGGCGCCGTCACCCAATAAAGCTGCGCGGCCCGGCTGGCGGGGCGGGGATCTCCCCGACTCGGCATCCGGGCCGCGACACATCGACAAGGGGGTCACCCCGCAGATTGCCTTGGTGGCAATTGGCCGCTCTTCGGAGCGGTCTTTTTTATGGTCACTCCCCTGCCCTTTTCCCCTCCTTCTCCTGATACAAGGCATAAAAAAATCCGGAGCCTGGGCTCCGGATTGGGTCATTGCCTTGCGAGAGAACAGGCCATGCAAAGTGCCGGCCTGCCGCTCAAACGGTCATCAGTAGCTGCACACCAGCTTCCAGCTGCCGTCGCCCACTCTGAGTTCGCTGCTGGTATAGCAGCCTGGACAACTCAGTAGCTGCATATCAGTTTCCAGCTGCCATCGCCCGCCTTGGGCTCGCTGCTGGTCCACCAGTTGGCCTGCCACACCGCCTTGCCGTTGGTCATGCGGTCGTTGCCATTGGCGTGATCCCCGCGCGGCCAGGTCGGATAGGCATTGTAGTCCGCCGGGTTGACGTTCTGGCTGGCACAGGTGGTGCCACCGCTGCCGCCGTCACCACCGCCACTGCTGCCCAGCACCGCCTCGGCCAGGGCCGGGAAGTCGGACTTCAGGCCTATGGTCTGGCTGCCGGCAATCAGGCGCATGCCACTCGGCACGCCGGCGGCCGGCAGGTAGTAGGTCATGGCCACTTCCACGTCGGTGCCCGGCGTCCAGGCTTTCCAGGCCGGCAGCGTCAGAGCCACCTTGTGGAAGTCCTTCTCATTGGCGATGCCGTCCGAGTTCTGGTTGCCACCGCTCTCCACCACTTTCAGCCCCATGCCGCTCTGGTCGGTGATGGTGTCTGAGGTGGAGGTGGGGACCAGGAACTCGATGCGGGTGCCGCCCGGAATGGTCTGGGTCGACTTGTTGGTGAGCTTCAGGGTCGGGTTGATCGGGTAGTTGGAGTCCCCTTCCTTGAAGCCGGAGAGGCTCACGCCGATGTCGAGCTGGGCAGCCGGAGCCGGCAGATCATTCTGCTTCAGGGCCGCCTTGTCGGCCTTGCTGAACTTCTCGTAGGCGAGGCTGGTGAGGGTGCTGCCCATCACGTACTCGTTCTTCGCGGCGTCGAAGTCATAGTCCCCCGCCATCTCCCAGAACATGACGCCCCCCAGGCCCCGCTTGACGATGTAGTCGAGCTTGTGACCCATGGACTCTTCATCTTCGGTGGAGAGGAACACCTTCTTCTGCTCGTTCCAGAGCCAGGGCGCATGGGCCTTGTCGTCGTAGTAACGCACATACTGGCCTTGCATCACGTGGGCCGGGTTGTTGGGATCCAGACCCCAGGCCTGGCCGTAGCTCGGCAGGGTGGTGATGCCGAGGCTGGCCGCGTGCTCCAGGTTCTTGGCATGCCACATGGGCACGGCGCCGCCGCCAATCTCCTTGCCGTTCTTGTCAAGGTCATGCCAGATGTTGTCGATGCCCACCGCCCCGTTGCCGCACGGAATGGTGCTGCCACCGGTGCCCGGCTGGCAATCGCTCTGGCTCGGCAGCGCCGCCTTGCCACCCAGACCGTGGGTGCCACCGGTGACCCCCTGCCAGCCACGGGTGTAATAGGGCACCCCTATGTTGATCTTGCCCGCCGCCAGGGCACCACGGAAGTAGTGGGCCGCCCAGGCGGAGTTGAGATAGCCGATGCCGCCAAACTGGGCCTGGGTGTAGACACCCCACTGGGACAACTCGGGATCCGCCTTGTTGTCGAACAGGGCGGCGTTGTGACCGACGAAGTGGTTCCAGGCACCGTGGAAGTCATAGGTCATCAGGTTGACGTAGTCGAGGTACTGGGTGACCTGGAAGTTCTCCATGCCGCGCAGCAGGTAGGCCGAGGCCGGCGAGGCGATGGTCAGCATGTACTTGCGACCGTCCTCGGTGCCGGCGCTGTCGAGCTTGTTGCGCAGGGTCTTCATCAGCACTTCATAGTTCGCAAAGAGCTTGCCGCGACACTGGTTGGAGAGCGGGAAATCGTTGGGGTTGCCCGCATCCTTCATAGAGGTGGGGTACTCGTAGTCGATATCCACCCCATCGAAGCCGTACTGGCGGATGAAGCCCACGGCCGAGTCGGCAAAGGCGTTGATGCCGGCGGTGTTGACCGAGCAGTCACCCTTGGTGGTGGCGGCGTAGAAGCCGCGGGTATCGGCCCAGCCCCCGACGGAGATGAGGGTCTTCACGTCCGGGTACTGCTTCTTGTACTTGGACAGCAGGTTGAAGTGACCCTGATAGGCAAACTCCGGATCCATCTCGGCGCCCGGCACCCCGTTCCAGGTCAGCTTGGTGGCGGCGTCATCCACCTTGATGGTGTGACTCTGCTCGTCCACCGCCGCGAAGGCGTAGTTGATGTGGGTGATCTTGTCCCAGGGAATGTCGCTCACCAGGTAGGCGGGCATGCCGTTCTTGCCGGTGCGCCAGGAGGTGAAATACCCGATGACGCGGCGGCCGTGGTCATCCCCCATGCACTCGCTGCCGTCGGCGCGGTAGATCTGGCGCACGTCGCAGGAGAGGTTGCCGCCGGTGGGGGGCAGGGCCGCCTCTTCCACCTGCACGTCCACCTGGGCCGACTCGCCAGAGAGGTTGGTCTTGTCGGTCGCCACCAGCTTGAGGCCGGTCAGCCCCTTGTTCTGGGGCGTCCAGCTCAGTTGCCAGGGGGCGCTGGTGTCCTCGCCCACCTTCTGGCCATTCACGAACAGCTCGACCTTGGCGACGTCGTCATTGGCATCGGTGACATTGCCGCTCACGGTGAGGGCGCGGCCCAGGGTCACCCTGGCGCCGGCGGCGGGGCTTGCGATGCTCACCCTGGGCGCCTCTGGCGCCACCACGGCGGCGACCTTGAAGCTCGAATCCGCCTCGCTCAGCACCTTGCCGTCTTTATCCAGCGCCCGGGCCTTGAGGGCGTGAGCGCCCGCACCGACGGCAGACCAGCTCGCACTCCAGGGAGAAGCCGTGGCGGTGGCGACCAGAACGCCGTCGATGAGGTATTCCACCCGGGCGAGCGCCGTGACCGGACCGCTCAGCGTCACCGCCAGGGCCACACTGGCCCCCTCGCTGACGCTGGCACCCACGGCGGGGGAGCCGATGGCGACGACCAGGGCCGGCGGCGGCACCTCGCCACCATACAGCTTCCAGGCATCGGCCCAGACCACCCCCACCCCGGGGGCGTAGTGATAGGGGGACGCGCCGCACCAACCGGAGTAAGGGAATTCCTTGCATTCATAGAGGGCGCCTGCATTGCTGACGATGTCGCCAGCCTTGTAGGCGGTGCTGGCCTGATAGGCGGGGTAAGCGGCCTGCGCCCAGGCAGGGACGGCCGCAAGGGCGACCAGCATGGCAAGCCTGCTGGGCCTCAAGATCTGTTGCATATTGTTATCTTCCTTGTTTTGTCTTGGCTTCAATACCGGGAAAAGCGCAATCGCAACAGGGAACAAGGGAGCGACAACAGGCCATGGACGGGCCACAAACCCTCAAGTCACCCTGGGTAACCCCGCTGTCTGGCCCGGATGGGACAGATCGGAGGCTTTGCGTCCCGGCATCACTGCCGGTTTGCCCTTTGCCTGGGTTCCGTGAGGAACGGCTCGAGTATAGGAAGCAAGTGGCCACTGCTCAATCTTTATTCTCGAAGGAAAATATGTGAATGCTGGCGGCCTCACACTTTTCGCTCCCACCTGATGACAAATAGATCATCAATATCAAACTGTTAGCCACGTCAAAAAATGGCAGATGGGCTCCTTTGTCTCCTCATAATGTGCGTTGGTTCACTGGTCAGAGCTGCCAGAAATGTGACAATGCGCGCCCTTGGCCACGATGCCAAGGCTATGGAAACACTGGCAAAAATAAAAAAAGGAATACCCATGAAAGGAACACCTACCCTGCTGTCGCTGGCCGTGGGGCTCGCGCTCGCGTCCCCGTCTCTCTACGCCGCCGGCTTCAGTTGCCCGGCCGACAGTGCCCTCACCCCCATCCCCGCCATCCAGGGCAGTGGCGACAAGAGCCCCCTCGTCCCGGACGATCAGTTCGAAAGCGCCCAGAGCGTCTCGGTCAAGGCGGTAGTCTCGGGTCTGGGGGAAAGCCTCAACAAGGGCTTCTACCTGCTGGATGTGCAGGGGGACGGCAACCCCGAGACGTCGGACGGCATTTTCGTCTACCTCAACGACAAGAACTTCGCCAGCAAGTACCCGGACATCCAGCCTGGCGCCCTGGTCTGTCTGGAGGCCAAGGTCGAGGAGTATTACGGCCACACCCAGCTCAAGCCCCTGTTTGACGGCAGCACGCCGCGCCTGACGACCCTGGCCCAGGGCGACGCCCCGGCCGCCACGGCGCTGCGGGTACTGGAGGGGGAAACCCTGGCCCGAGCCCTGGAGCGTCACGAAGGGATGCGAGTGCGCCTCGACGCCGACAGCGCCCTCAAGATCAGCCGCAACTTCAGCTACGACTATGCCGCCCGGCGCAACAACCTGGTGCTCGCTCACGGCGCCCCGCTGATGAAGCCGACCCAGCTCCATGTGGCGAGCAGCCCAGAGGCCGTGGCGCTGGCCGAGGCCAACGCCAGCAACCGCGTCTTCCTCGAGTCGGACTTCAAGGCGGGGGACGGCAAGCTCCCCTGGCTGCCCGCCTGGGAGCCGGAGCAGGGTTACCTGCGCATCGGCGATGCCCCGATCAATCTGGAGGCCATGGTCGGCTACAGCTACAACGAGTACCGCCTTATCGTGCCCCGGGATCAGACCATCACCGCGGGGGATCTGCTGCGCACCGGCGACAACGACCGCCAGAGCGCCCCGGCCCGCGTGGATGGCACTGACCTTCGCATCGGCAGCTTCAACGTGCTCAACTACTTCACCAGCCACTCCAGCGTGGGGGGTGCCCTCAACGTGCTCTGCGCGGATCAGGCGGATGCGGACAGCACCAAGGGCTGCAACCGCGGCGCCAAGAGCCTGGAGGAGTTCCAGTTACAGCGCGCCAAGATCGTCAACGCCATCACCGAGATGGACGCCGACCTGCTCGGCCTGATGGAGATGGAGAACAACGGCTTTGACGAGCACGCCGCCCTCCACGATCTGGTGGAGAGCCTCAACGCCAGGCAGAAGGAGGCGAGCAAGCACTACGCCTTCGTCACCCTGCCCAAGGCCCTGCTCACGGAGGATCGCTTCTTTGGCGGCGACGCCATCATGGTGGCCATGATCTACCGCCCCGCCCTGCTCACCCCGAGCGGGGATGCCGACGTCATCCCCCTGCCCCAGCAGCGCTACACCACGGGCGGCGTCACCAAGAGCGCCGGTCAGCGGGACTCCCTGGTCCAGCGCTTCACCGTGGCGGGCAGCGACGCCCCCCTGACCCTGGTGGTCAACCACCTCAAGTCCAAGGGGTCGGGCTGCTATGAAAATGGGGATGGCAAGACGGAGCCTGCGGATCTGCAGGGCAAGTGCACCGAGTTTCGGGTGAGCGCCGCCAAGGTGCTGGGGGAGGCGGTGAGCAAGATGCCGGGCCAGGTGCTGCTGGTGGGGGACTTCAACTCCTACGCCAAGGAGGATCCCATCCGGGTGCTGACCGACTATGTGCCGGTCGCGGGGGAGCGCCAGATCCGCTCCGCCTCCCACACCTACATCGGCGACAAGCCCTATGAACAGATGGGCCAGACGGTGGCCAAGGGTTACGGCCTGGTGGATCTGAACGTCAAGTTCAACCAGGAGAAGGCCATCTCCTACAGCTACGAGGCCGAGCTCGGCACCCTGGACTACGCCCTCGCCAACCCGCCGCTGGCTGACAAGGTGGTGGCGGTGGCCGACTGGCACATCAACTCCTTCGAGAGCAACCTGTTCGAATATGGCAGCGCCTACACCGGCGATCTCATCAAGTCGGACAACCCCTTCAGCGCCTCGGACCACGACCCCGTCATCGTTGACCTCAAGCTCAAGGAAGCGAGCAAGGGGGGTGGCGGCGCCATGGGCGCCCTGCTGCTGGCCCTGTTGCCGCTCGCCTGGCGGCGCCGTCGCTAAGACGCGGCATCCTCGATGCCAGGTGCAAAGCCCGCGATGATCGCGGGCTTTTTTTGTGCCAGGGCCATTTGAAAAACAAATGCAAAGGGCCACATCATGGGATTAATAAATACCCTGTTGCCCCCGCCTCGCCCCTTTCCCAGGGGCTGGTACCCTGTCAACGGGGAAACCCGGTGCTGACACCAGGGGCCGGATAGCGTATCCCGCGGGCTGCCGAACGAGCCAACCGCCACGCGGCAGAGGATGGCATCGCGCAGCCCGCGCCATGGCCATGGCGGCATCGGCGCCAATCCCCACCCTCACCCCCGTCAGCGGCGGCCAGGGCCGCTGATGCCCTCGCGGACAAGGTGAAGCGCCATCGCAGGCTGCCGAACGAGCCAACCGCCACGCGGCAGAGGATGGCATCGTGCAGCCCGCGCCATGGCCATGGCGGCATCGGCGCCAATCCCCACCCTCACCCCCGTCAGCGGCGGCCAGGGCCGCTGATGCCCTCACGGACAGGGTGAAGCGCCATTTGCCAGACAAATACAAAGGGCGAGATCATGGGAAATCCAAATGACAGGCAAACAAAAAGGCCACCGCGATGCGGTGGCCTTGGTGCTTTCTTGCGAAAGATGGTGGAGCTACGCGGGATCGAACCGCGGACCTCTTGCATGCCATGCAAGCGCTCTCCCAGCTGAGCTATAACCCCGATGTGTGTGAGTGACGCTGAATCACTCTGAATTTGGTGGAGCTACGCGGGATCGAACCGCGGACCTCTTGCATGCCATGCAAGCGCTCTCCCAGCTGAGCTATAACCCCAAATTCGGTACCGAATGAATGGTTCTGGCGGCCATTCATCCTCAATAATGGTGGAGCTACGCGGGATCGAACCGCGGACCTCTTGCATGCCATGCAAGCGCTCTCCCAGCTGAGCTATAACCCCACAAAGGTCGGCCTGGGTGATACACACCGCACTGCCCTGGGTACTTCATATCAATCGGGAACCTGGTGGAGCTACGCGGGATCGAACCGCGGACCTCTTGCATGCCATGCAAGCGCTCTCCCAGCTGAGCTATAACCCCTTGGATTCCAGATTGTTCGAGGAGAATTTGGTGGAGCTACGCGGGATCGAACCGCGGACCTCTTGCATGCCATGCAAGCGCTCTCCCAGCTGAGCTATAACCCCAACTCACCTCGGCGCTACCAAAGTTATCTCTGGCAACGGAGGCGCATGATAGGCATCACCCGCTTTGCTGTCAACCCAAAATTCTCGCCCACTGGAGCGTTTAGTCAAAATTCAGGCAGTTAGCTGTTTTTACCGCCAACCTCGTCTCTATGTCGCTGTTTTACGTCGCAAATCCGCTTGAGGCCAAAATACGAAGGGCCCCCGTCAGGGAGCCCTTTTCATGCCATGGCCGATGTTTATTCAGCGGCCATGCGCGCTTCGATATACGCCAAAGCGCGGTCGATGCGGGCGAGGACCCGCTCCTTGCCCACCAGCGCCATCACGGCATCGATGGCAGGAGACTGGCCCGTACCGGCGCTCTGAATTACTCGGCGGCCATGCGCGCTTCGATGTACGCCAAAGCGCGGTCGATGCGGGCGAGGACCCGCTCCTTGCCCACCAGCGCCATCACGGCGTCGGCGATGCCAGGGGACTGGCCCGTACCGGCGCTCTGAATTACTCGGCGGCCATGCGCGCTTCGATATACGCCAAAGCGCGATCGATGCGGGCGAGGACCCGCTCCTTGCCCACCAGCGCCATCACGGCGTCGATGGCGGGGGACTGACCGAGACCGGTGACGGCCACGCGCAGCGGCATGCCGACCTTGCCCATGCCCTGACCCAGCTCGGCGGCGGTCGCTTCAATCAGCTCGTGCAGCGCTTCGGTGGTCCAGCTATCCAGGGCAGCCAGCTTGGCCTTGGCCAGGGTCAGCGGCTCGGCAGCAACGCCGCGCAGGTGCTTCTTGGCAGCCGCTTCGTCGAGCGCTTCGTACTCTTCGAACAGGTAGCGGCTCTGGGCAGCCATCTCGACCAGGGTGTTGCAGCGCTCGGCCAGCAGAGTGACCACGTCGGCCAGCGCCGGGCCATTGCTGGTGTCGATCTGCTGGTGTTCCATGTGCCAGGCCAGGTGCTTGGCCACATAGGCCGGATCCAGGCTGCGCATGTAGTGATTGTTCAGCCACAAGAGCTTGTCGGTGTTGAAGGCGGAGGCGGACTTGGAGATGGCATCCAGGCTGAACAGCTTGATCATCTCGTCGAGGGTGAAGATCTCCTGATCCCCGTGGGACCAGCCCAGACGCACCAGATAGTTCAGCAGCGCTTCCGGCAGGTAGCCATCGTCGCGGTACTGCATGACGGAGACGGCACCGTGGCGCTTGGAGAGTTTGGCACCGTCGTCACCCAGGATCATGGAGACGTGGGCAAACTCCGGTACCGGCGCGTTCAGCGCCTTGTAGATGTTGATCTGGCGCGGGGTGTTGTTGATGTGGTCTTCCCCACGCACCACGTGGGTGATCTCCATGTCCCAGTCATCGACTACAACACAGAAGTTGTAGGTCGGCGCGCCATCGGTACGGCGGATGATGAGATCGTCCAGCTCGGTGTTGGCGAACTCGATGCGGCCACGGACGTGGTCATCGAACACCACGGAACCTTCGGTCGGGTTGCGGAAGCGGATCACGTGGGGCGCATCGGCCGGGTGATCGTGGTCGCCATCCCGGCACTTGCCGTCATAGCGGGGCTTCTCGCCGTTGGCCATCTGGCCTTCGCGCAGCGCTTCCAGCCGCTCCTTGGAGCAGTAGCACTTGTAGGCGCGGCCGTCAGCCAGCATCTCGTCGATCAGTGCGTTGTAGCGATCGAAGCGCTTGGTCTGGTAGTAGGGGCCCTCATCCCAGTTCAGCTCCAGCCATTCCATGCCCTCAATGATGGCGTCGATCGCCTCCTGAGTGGAACGTTCCAGATCGGTATCCTCGATACGCAGCACAAACTCACCGCCCTGGTTCTTTGCAAACAACCAGGAATAGAGTGCGGTACGGGCACCGCCGACATGCAAAAAGCCGGTCGGGCTGGGAGCAAAACGGGTTTTGACTTTCATCTTTAAGCCTTGTGTAGAGGGCCTTGGGCCAATTCGTTAAAAAAACCGTCGCATTTTAGCACCGACAATGACGGATGGGAAAACCATGGCGAGGCAGAGGGGAAAATAGGGTCTATTCCCGCAAAAACCGCTGTTTTAGAGTGATGTCTCAGAATTTTCCCTTTTTTCCCGCTTAGCTAGGCGAGGTCGCTGGAGAGATCTCCCGCACAGCCGATACTTCAGTCACCCCGTCAACGAACCCTCAACGATACAAGGAACGCGCGATGCAGTTTCGTTCTATCCAGAATCGTATCCTGGTACTGGCCGGTGTCGCCATGACCACGGCCCTGGTCATCCTGATCCTGCTCAACCAGTATTCAGGTCGGCAGACCCAGCAGCTCACCATCGACTCCAGCCGCGCCGCCCTGCAACAGGAGGCGTGGCAGAAGGTGAGCGCCAACGCCCGTGCCGAGGCCGCCACCATCACCCAGCTGCTGCAAAAGGGGCTCTCCTACACCCAGCAGATGGCCAGCGTCTTCGCCCGCCAGCAGGAGGGCAAGCTGCCGCTGGATCGCCAGCAAGCCACCGACCTGCTCAAGGCCCAGCTTGCCCTGGAGCCCCAGCTCTATGGCGCCTTCGCGGGCTTCGAACCCAACGGCTTCGACGGCCAGGACGAAAGCTTCGCTGGCCAGAGCGCGCTCGGCAGTGACGACAAGGGGCGCTTCGTTCCCTATTTCTATCGCGACAAGGAGAGCATAGGCACCGACCTGCTGCTCTCCATCGAGAAGAGCGATCCGGACGAGTTCGGCAACCCGGCCAACGACTACTACGCCTGCCCGAAACGGGAGGGGCGCCCCTGCCTCATCGACCCCTTCAAGGTGGACATCAACGGCCAGCAGGTGCTGGTGAGCACCATCACCACCCCCATCCTGGTGGATGGCCAGTTCAAGGGCATCGCCGCGCTGGATCTGGCGGTGGACTCCATCAGCCGCCAGGCCCAGTCCCTCAACAGCAACATCTATGACGGCAAGGGGGAAACCCTGATCGTCAGCGCCGCCGGCGTCATCACCGGTACCAGCGGCGACGCCAGCCTGCTCGGCAGCCGCGCCGACAAGGTGCTCGGCAACGGCTGGCAGCAGTACCTCAAACCGGACGTGCAGCGCCAGGAGCTCACCGACGCGTTCCGTATCTCGGTGCCCATCGCGGTGCCCGGCATGGCCCGAAACTGGGCCATCATCGTCACCCTGCCCTACAAGGTGGTGCTGGCGGGAGCGGACGAGCTGGCACGCCAGCTCACCGACATGAACCGCGCCGCCATGACCCAGCAGCTCATCGGTGCCCTCATCGTACTGGCGCTGGCCCTTGGCACCATGCTGGTCATTGCCCACAGCATCACGGGCCCCATCCGTCAGATGGTGAGCCTGGTGGATGACATCGCCGACGGCGACGGGGATCTCACCAAGCGTCTGGAGAGCCGCTCAAGGGACGAGCTGGGGGCCCTGGCCCGGGGCATCAACCGCTTCATCAACAAGCTGCAGGCCCTGCTCGGGGATGTGCAGAAGACCGCGAGCGAGGTCCATCGCCACGCCGGGGACACCGATCGCATCGCCGGACAGACCGACAGCAACCTGCAGCATCACCAGGCGGAAATGGAGCAGATGCTGACCGCGGTGCAGGAGATGTCCTATGTCAGCCAGGAGGTGGCCACCCACGCCAACAACACCGCCGACTCCGCCAAGCAGGCCCAGAGCGCGGCGGACGAGGGCAAGGTACGCTTCCAGCGGGTGATCCACTCCATGCACAAGGTGGCCGCCGAGGCAGGCAAGGGAGCCGAAGTGGTGGAAGGGCTGGCTCACGACAGCGAGCAGATCACCAGCATCCTCACCGTCATCCAGGGGATCGCCGATCAGACCAACCTGCTGGCGCTCAACGCCGCCATCGAAGCGGCCCGGGCCGGCGAGCAGGGGCGCGGTTTTGCGGTGGTGGCCGACGAGGTGCGCAAGCTGGCGGGCAACACCCAGCAGGCGGTGCAGAATACCCAGGAGCTGATCGACAAGATCCGCCACAGCTCCACCAACGCGGTCAACGCCATCCAGCAGAGCCAGCAGCTGACCCATCAGGCGGTGGGGGAAGCGGATCAGGCGGAGGCGGCCCTCGGCAGCATCTTCCAGGCCATCGCCACCATCAACGACATGACCTACCAAATCGCCTCCGCCGCCGAGGAGCAGAGCTCGGTTTCCGAGACCGTCTCCGGCAATCTGTCAAAAACCAGCGCACTGGCCAACGACATCGCCAGGGACGCCACCAGCACGGCCAACGCCAGTCAGGCCTTGCGTCAGGCGGCGGAACGTTTGCAACAATTGTTGGGTCAGTTTCGTCTCAGCTGATAATTTTCATGCTCCGGACTCTCCCCCTCGGGGACGAGTCCGTTTACCATAGGCGGCATATTTGCCTGATGGCAGGCAATGTAGTGAGAGGTAAATGCCGTGCCCACCCCGGACCGTCGCCCACGTGGCCATAACAGACGAGCCCAGCAGCGTCGCCAAGACGAATCACAAGGAACCCTGCTCCAACGTATCAACGCGGCTACCCTGCCCCTGCGCCAGCGTCTCGGCCAGGGCATGAGTGGCCTGGGTCAGCGCAACAAGGAGCCGAAGGCGGCCTCTTTCAAGCTGGCAAGCCCCCTGCCCCGCAAACACACCATAGGGTTGCTGGTGCTGATCCCGCTCTGGCTGCTGGTGCTGGCCTGGGAGCCCGCCCCCGCCGCCCCGACCACGGCGCCGTCAGGCTCTCTGGCGGTCCCCCTGGCCGTGCCGGCCCAGGCCCTGACCGTCGGCAACGCCGGTGAGCCCCAGGCCGCCAAGCCCGTCGAGGAGAAAGTGGATGGCACCTGGTTGCAGCACGACGTGCAGGCCGGTGAAACCCTCTACTCCATCTTCCGCAAGTTCGAGCTGCCGGGGGCCGAGCTCAGCCGGCTCATCGCCATCGAAGGGCCGGACAGGCCGCTGACCCGGCTGCAGTCGGGCAAGTCGGTGTTCATCCTGGTGGACACCAGCCGCCGCATCCAGCGGGTCGAGGTCCGCTCTCTCGGTCAGGTCAGCTACCGCTACGACCGCCAGGGGGAAGGGTTCGCCCTCAAGGAATAAGGGGGCTCGACCACCCCCCCTTATGCAGACGGGAGGCCATGGCCTCCCGTTTTTTTTGATGTGAAGCATGAAACAAGCTGCTGACTTCACAATACTTTTAGCTCGCTCAAAAAATGAAAAGTGCCAAATTGACAAGGGATCGGGCTCCAGTACAATCGGTCAGGCTTTAGACAGGGATTGTGCTACATGCTACTGGGACAAAGAGACGTGGTCAGTCATGCTTCAACCCCTGACTTCCAGGCAAATGCTGCCCAACCAGGCTTAGTTTCATTTTGTTATAGATAGGACTTACCACATGTCTGACATTCGCACCGGCCAAGTAAAATGGTTCAACGAAACCAAGGGTTTTGGCTTCATCGAGCAATCCCAGGGACCGGACGTTTTCGTTCACTTCTCCTCCATCCAGAGCGCAGGTTTCAAGACCCTGGCTGAAGGTCAAAAAGTCCAGTTCACTGTGACCCAGGGCAAAAAAGGCCCTCAGGCCGAGAACGTCACCGTTATCTGAGCCAGCGCCAGTGAACCCGTAGGAGGAGCCATCGCCCCTCCTATTTTTTTGCCCGCGATTTCCCCTCCCCGATCGGCAGAGCTCTTGCCGGGCTTGCCATCCCCACCTGCAAGCCGTTTATGGCCGCCACCAGCCGCTATAAATCAAAATGATGAGTTTTGGTTAAATGCCCCGGTTTTAACTTATACCGAGCCACTGTCTGTCATTCAGGCCCTGCCAAGCCTGTTAGCCGACCGCAAAGGGTTGTGCCCGATCTCCGGGAGGCTATTAGCAAGCAATACATCTTGGTCTTATGACTTGGGATGTGCGGGGAAGAGAGAAAGCAGGCAAACGCCGGATACGACAAATCATCGCGGCGCGATGTGATGGGGAATTCAAAGGGATTATGAGGACGTCGAAGAGAAATTGGAGCGGGAAACGAGACTCGAACTCGCGACCCCAGCCTTGGCAAGCGCGGATCATGCTCTACCAACAGGACGCGGCAGTGATGGTACTGAGAAACTGGATTCGTGTACTTGGGGGAGAGATTGAACTCGAAGGGTTCGAAGGGTTCGAAGAGAGATTGGAGCGGGAAACGAGACTCGAACTCGCGACCCCGACCTTGGCAAGGTCGTGCTCTACCAACTGAGCTATTCCCGCAACAGAATGTCATCTGCAAGTGATTGGAGCGGGAAACGAGACTCGAACTCGCGACCCCGACCTTGGCAAGGTCGTGCTCTACCAACTGAGCTATTCCCGCATCGGAATATCACTTACACATATCTACCGGACACTGTTTGGAGCGGGAAACGAGACTCGAACTCGCGACCCCGACCTTGGCAAGGTCGTGCTCTACCAACTGAGCTATTCCCGCAACAAAATGTCATCTGCAAATGATTGGAGCGGGAAACGAGACTCGAACTCGCGACCCCGACCTTGGCAAGGTCGTGCTCTACCAACTGAGCTATTCCCGCATCGGAATATCACTTACATATTTTTGGATATTTTTGGAGCCAGCAACGAGACTCGCGCTCGCTACCCCAGCCTTGGCAAGCACTGAACATGCTCTACCAACGCGGTGACTCCGGCACTGCATATTGGAGCGGGAAACGAGACTCGAACTCGCGACCCCGACCTTGGCAAGGTCGTGCTCTACCAACTGAGCTATTCCCGCAACATGGATTGTCTTGAGGCTGTGCTGATGATTGGAGCGGGAAACGAGACTCGAACTCGCGACCCCGACCTTGGCAAGGTCGTGCTCTACCAACTGAGCTATTCCCGCATCGGAACGTCATCAGCAAACATTTTGGAGCGGGAAACGAGACTCGAACTCGCGACCCCGACCTTGGCAAGGTCGTGCTCTACCAACTGAGCTATTCCCGCAAAACCTGAAAACAGACCGTACAGCATTTGGTTGCTTGCGCTACTGTACGGGAGCCGAATTATAAGAGCAGACATTCCAATTGCAAGGGCTTTTTTGTCTGGTTGCAGCCGTTCGCTCAAAAGCTGGCCGAACTGCTGATTTTAGCAACCGAACGACGGCAAACCCTTGCCAGCCACTCAGATTTTGAAGACGTGGGCGCGGTAGAACTGCAGTTCGGCGATGGATTCGCGGATGTCGTCCAGCGCCTGGTGGGAGCCGCTCTTCTTGAACTGATCCAGCAGTTCAGGCTGCCAGCGACGGACCAGCTCCTTGATGGTGCTGACGTCCACGTTGCGGTAATGGAAGAAGGCTTCCAGATCGCTCATGTGCTTGACCATGAAGCGGCGATCCTGGCCGATGCTGTTGCCGCACAGGGGGCTGGTGCGCTCCGGCACCCACTGGCGAATGAAGGCGAGGGTCTCGGCAACGGCCTTGGCCTCGTCGTATTCACTCGCCTTGACCCGGGCCACCAGCCCGCTCTTGGTGTGGGTGTTGACGTTCCAGTCATCCATCTTGCCCAGCTCTTCCTCGCTCTGGTGGATGGCGATGACCGGCCCTTCGGCCAGCACGTTCAGGTCCTTGTCGGTGACGATGGTGGCGATCTCCAGTACCACGTTCTCTTCGGGGTCCAGACCCGTCATCTCCATGTCGATCCATACCAGGTTCTGCGCGCTGACTGTCATGATTGCTCTCTCTATTGGGAGGAATGGCGGAATTTTGCCAATTTGCATGTATCATACTGGCTTTGAATCTGTTCATAAACTGGCAAACCCCGTGGCAAAGAAAGCAAAACTCAATCTGGGTCAACAAAGGCGCGTCCAGGCCAACCGCGAGCGGCGGCTGCAAAAAGAGCACACCACAGTGGTAGATGACACCCTGTTCGGCCCCGCCATCGAAGGGGTGGTGATCAGCCGTTTCGGCCAGCACGCGGATGTCGAGGCGAGCGATGGTGCCATCCACCGCAGCAACCTGCGGCGCAGCAGCATCAGCAGCCTGGTGTGCGGCGACAAGGTGGTGTGGCGCCCCGGCCTCAATGCCGCGACTGCCGGCGTCATCGAGGCGGTGCACCCGCGCCACTCGGTGCTGACCCGGCCGGACTTCTACGACGGGGTCAAACCCATCGCCGCCAACATCGACCAGATCATCATCGTTTCGGCGGTGATGCCCGAGTTCTCCACCAACATCGTCGACCGCTACCTGGTGGCGGCAGAAGATGTGGAGATAGCGCCCCTCATCGTGCTGAACAAGGTCGACATGCTCGATGACGCGGCCCGCGCCCGTATCGAGCACCAGCTCGAGACCTACCGCAAGCTCGGTTACGAGGTGCTGCTGGTGAGCTGCGAGAGCGGTGAGGGCATCGACGCCCTCAAGGCGGCGCTCACCGACAAGATCAGCATCTTCGTGGGCCAGTCCGGGGTGGGCAAGTCGTCCCTCACCAACGCCCTGATGCCGGGGCTGGACGTGCTCACCGGCGAGATCTCCGAGAACTCGGGGCTCGGCCAGCACACCACCACCACGGCGCGGCTCTACCACTTCCCGAGCGGCGGCGATCTCATCGACTCCCCCGGAATCCGCGAGTTCGCCCTCTGGCACCTGGAAGCCGACCGCATCACCTGGTGCTTCGTCGAGTTTCGCGACTACCTGGGTGGCTGCAAGTTCCGCGACTGCACCCACAAGGATGATCCCGGCTGCGCCCTGCGCGCCGCGGTTGAAGTGGGCGCCATCAGCGCCGATCGCTTCCACAACTACCACCGCATCCTGGAAACCATGCAGGAAGCCCGCCACGGTCGCCAACAGGCGCGGCTGTGACCCGTTCAACTCATTCCCAGATGAAGATCATGAGCATCACTGACAACCTGAAAATTGCCGGTCAATACTGCCTGCCCAAACACGCCCTCTCCCGCCTGGTGGGCAAACTTGCCGCCGCCGAAGCGGGCAACCTCACCACCAGGGTGATCGAGGCCTTTATCAAGCAGTACCAGGTCGACATGAGCGAGGCGCTGCACGAGAGCCCTGCCCACTACAAGAGCTTCAACGAATTCTTCACCCGCGAGCTCAAGCCCGGCATCCGCCCCGTGGTGGAAGACGCCATGACCCTGGCCCTGCCGGTGGATGGCACCGTCAGCCAGCTCGGGCCCATCAGCCAAGGTCGCATCATCCAGGCCAAGGGCCACGACTACAGCGCCCGCGAGCTGCTGGGGGGCTATGAGGATCTGGTGGCCCCGTTCAAGGATGGCGACTTCGCTACCATCTATCTGGCACCCAAGGATTACCACCGCATCCACATGCCGCTGGACGGCGTGCTGGAGAGCATGGTGTTCGTGCCGGGGGATCTCTTCTCCGTCAACCCCCTCACCGCCGAGAACGTGCCCAACCTGTTTGCCCGCAACGAGCGGGTGGTGGCCACCTTCCGAACCCCCCAAGGCCCCATGGCCCTGGTGCTGGTCGGTGCCACTATCGTCGCGAGCATCGAGACCATCTGGGCCGGCAACATAGCGCCGACCAAAGAGAAGAAGGTGGTGCGCTGGGACTACACCGGCGATGAAGCCATCACCCTGCAAAAAGGCGCCGAGATGGGCCTGTTCAAGCTGGGCAGCACAGTCGTCTGCCTGTTTGGCCCGGGCATGCTGGCCGGTTTCGAGCCGCACCTGGCCAACGGGGTCACCACCCGCATGGGTCAGCCCTTTGCCACCCTGGCGGCGCAAGCATGAGCGATCAACCCGCTTCCCAGAAGAACAACCCGCTGCACGGGCTGACCCTGGAGGCCATCGTCACCGCCCTGGTCGCGCACTATGGCTGGGAAGCGCTGGGGCAGCAGATCAATATCCGCTGCTTCACCGATAATCCCAGCATCAAGTCCAGCCTGAAGTTCTTGCGCAAGACTCCCTGGGCCAGAGAGAAGGTCGAAAGCCTCTATCTGTACGTCCAGCGCAAGCAGGCCAAAGAGAAGGAGTGACGCCATGGCGTTCAAGATTACCTACACCTACAAGAAGCAGGCCAGGGAGATTGGCTACGCCAACGACAAGTTCAACAGCATCTATGATGCCGTTGCCACCGCCGAGGGGATCGATCTGACCCGCTTCCACGCCATGGAAGAGCAGCTGGCACAGGTGTGCCGCCGCGACAAGAAGAGCGTGAAGGATTACCGGGAGAACTACTTCAAGGAACTGGGCTTCTCCAACATCGTCATCGAACGGGACGCCAAGGAGTAACCATGCGCACCCTGACCCTGATGGCGGCCACCCTGCTGCTGGCCGCCTGCAACACGACACCGAGGGAGCCCCTGGTCGGCGCGGATCGCGACGAACATGGCTGCATCGGCAGCGCGGGTTATCAATGGTCGGCGCTGGCAGGCCAGTGCGTGCGGCTGTTCGAGCAGGGCATTCGCCTCAACCCGACCGATGCCGGTCAGACCGTCAGCGCTTTCGTGCTGTTCAATGCCGATCAGAGTCAGGCCGAGCTGACCCTGCCAGAGGGCGAGCCGATCCGGCTGATCCGCCTGGGCGAAGAGGGCAACTGGTCCTGGCAGGGCGGTGGCTATCAGCTCTTCCCCTGGAAGGGCTATGTGCTCAAAGCCGGCGACCATGTGCTCTATCACGGCGATCTGACCCCCTGATCCTCTGGCGTCATCCCTCCCCCCACGCCCTGATGGGCGCAGAGCAGGCATAAAAAAAACCCGTTGCACGCAACGGGGTTTTTCATGATACCCGGCAGGATATCAGTTGCCGAGGGTGGAGAACAGGCTCTGTTCCAGGCTGCCGCGGGAGACGCACACCGGGGTGATGGAGGGAGCCAGTACCCGCTCGCCGGAGGACTCGACGAAGTAGAGCTGGGTATTGCCCTTGACGTTCACGGTGGCGACGCTGTTGTTGCCGCTCTGGGTGATGATCAGGTTGATCTGCAGGTTGGGGTTGCCCAGCGCCACCTTGGACCCCATGGTGCCGCAATCCAGCCACTCCAGACCATCGGCCGAGTTTTCCACGTTGGCGGTCATCAGACCGGCACCACGCTGGCTGTTCTCGATGTTCAGGCCGTGATCGCCGAACCACTTCTCGGCACGGGCCCACACCAGATCCACCGGGATCGCCATCTCCTGGGTGTTGTTGGTTGCCTTGGCAACCGGCGGGGTATAGCGATACTGCTCGCCGCCGTTGTTGTCGCTCGCACAACCCACCATCAACAGGGCCAGGGCGCCCCCCATTATCTTCTTCATGCTGCTTCTCTCATCCATAAGGCCATAGGCCGACCGGCGGCTATTATGGCGATCGCGACACAGACTGTCAGCAGGGATCCGCACAAATGGCGTACTCTTAACCCAGGCTTTACAAAACCCACCTGTTATCATAGATTTGCTCGAAGTCTCCCCCGTGAGTGCTCTCGTGACTTCTTCGCTCTCCCTGGCGCTGCTGCAGCAGATCATCGACCAGTTACCCATGAATATCTTCTGCCGGGACAAGCACGGACGGTACCTGTTTGCCAACAAGGCATTCGCCAGGGAAGCCGGCCTGCAAGACCCGAGCGAACTCATTGGCAAGAGCGATGCCGAGATGCCCTGGGGGGATGTATTCCGGGAGGAAGATGACCGCCTGCTGGCCGACGGCAAACCCCTGCTGCACCAGCAGCTCCATTGCCACAGCGGCGAAGGCGCCAGCTGGATGGAGATCAACAAGGTTCCCCTGTATGACGAGCACGGCGATCCCATCGCCCTGTTTGCCATGGTCAGCGCCATCGATCAGCGCAAGGAGCTGGAGCAAACCTTCCGCCAGCAGCAGTTGCTGCAACGCCGCCTGCTGGATGCCATTCCCGACCTCATCCGTCTCGAGGATCACCAGGGCGTGCTCATCGACTGCAACCAGGCCTTTCTCGACTTCATGGGGCTGGTGGCAAGCGAGGCTCTGGGTCGGCGCGTCCCGCCCCGGCTGCCCGTCGAACAAACCCTGGGTCAGGGGGAGTATTGCGTGGTGGATGCCCAGGGCAGAGGCCGCCATCTGGAGGTCACCCGGGTCGAGGTGCCGGATGACGAGGGCAACTCCCTCGGCATCCTCACCCTGAGCCGCGACATCACCGGGCTGCGCACCACCCAGGCCCAGTTGCAGCAGGAGCAGCACTACGACAGCCTGACCGGCCTGCTCAAGCTCTCCCACTTCCTCCAGACCAGCCGTCATCTGGGCGCCCGCAAGGCCAGCCTGCTGCTGGTGGATCTGCAACATTTTCGCGAGATCAACGATCGCTTCGGCATCCGGGTCGCCGACCGCCTGCTGAGCCAGGTGGCCCGTCGCCTGCAGCGACTGGCGCCGCCCCAGTCCCTGCTCTGCCGGGTCGCGGCGGATGACTTCGCCCTGCTGCTGCCCGAGCTCCCCCTCTCTCTGGATGCGTGGAGCCGCAACCTGCAGCAGGAGCTGATGACGCCCTATCAGGTGGAAGAACACAGGATCCAGATCCCGGTGTTCCTCGGCATCGCCCATGGCAAGGCCAAGGATGCCGAGCGTCTGTTGAGCCACGCCGAGGCCGCCCTGGCCCAGGGCAAGCGCCAGCAGCAGCACTGTACCCTGTTCGACCCCGCACTCGATGCCAAGCTCAAACGCCGCCAGCTCATCGCCGCCCAGTTGCCACTCGCCATCAAGTCCGCCGAGCTGACCGCCGTCTACCAGCCCATCATCTGCACCCACAGCAACCGGCTGCACGGGGCAGAGCTGCTCTGCCGCTGGCCCCATCCCGAATTCGGCATGATCTCCCCCGACGAGTTCATCCCGCTGGCGGAGGAGCTGGGGCTCATCGGCCAGCTCGGCCAGCTGATGCTGGAGCTCGGCTGTGCCCAGCTTGCCCGCTGGCAGGTGGCGGCCCCGGATCTGGTGCTCTCCATCAACCTCTCGCCCCTGCAGTTCCGCGATCCCGAGCTCTGCCCGCAGATCTTCGACTGCATCGCGCGCCACGGGCTCGCCCCCTGGCAACTGGAGCTGGAGATCACCGAAGGGGTGCTGATGGAGAATGCCGACGAGATAGAGAGCAACCTGGCCAGCCTCATCGAGGCGGGCTTCCAGCTCGCCATCGACGACTTCGGCACCGGCTACTGCTCCCTCGCCTACCTTCCCAGGCTGCAAGTGGCGACCCTCAAGCTCGACAAAAGCTTCACCCAGGGGCTGGCCACCAACCAGGCCACCACCGCCATCGTGCGTTCCGTCATCGGGTTGGGCCATGAGCTTGGCATCAAGATCACCGCCGAAGGGGTGGAGACACCGGAGCAGCAGGCCTGGCTGGTGCAGGTCGGTTGCGATCGGCTGCAAGGCTATCTGTTCAGCCGCCCCCTCCCACCGGCCGAGTTTGCCCGCAGCTACCAGCTGCCGGAGCAGTAAGCCAGCAACAACAAGGCCACCCGAGGGTGGCCTTGTTGTTTTTGCAAAGCGTACGTGATCTGGCGCACTTACTCCTGGAAGTAGGTGCCCCAGCCGTCGTAGTCCACCCCGTATTTCTCGAGGATGGGCAGCATCTTCTCGATGTCGGCGACGATGGTGTCGATGTCCAGCTTGCACTCCACCATGGCGTCGAAACAGAAGATGGTGGCGCCGTCGTCCAGCTCCATCTCCTCGGCGTCGGTCACTTCGAAACCGGCCTTGAACAGATCGACCGCCGCCTTCTCCAGCAGATCGAACTTCTGGCAGGCAAAGTGGTGCTCAATCTCGTAATCCAGATCCGGGTTGCTGCCATCGGCCAGCAGCTCGTTGACGATGGCGGCGGTCTCTTCGCGCCACTCTTGCATATTGGTATTCATATAAACCCCAGGCGGTGTTGAATGGATGTCACCCCTGCCAGCCGCGTCGGCCCGGACCATGGCCAGGGGATGAGTGCGGCAAAGCATACCCGCAGAGCGCGGCAGGCTCAATCGATGGGCCAAGATAACTGGCGCCTCTCCCGGCTTGGCGCCAGCGGGCAGCCCTCGGCACGTCAGGCAGCTCGCCCCCCTTCATGATGTTCTGCTGGCCGTCGGCCCACCCTGCCCCGCAGGCGCCCCTCTTTTCATGGTTAAAACGGGGAAACCGGTCCAATCACGGGAAGATTGCTCGGATATCGAGCGAACGGTACATCAATCTGCGGCCTGTGGTTGACACCTCAGTCCAGAAAGGGTTTAATGCGCGCCGTTGCCCAGATAGCTCAGTCGGTAGAGCAGGGGATTGAAAATCCCCGTGTCGGCGGTTCGATTCCGTCTCTGGGCACCAACTATTCCTCCTTAGTTCAGTCGGTAGAACGGCGGACTGTTAATCCGTATGTCACTGGTTCAAGTCCAGTAGGAGGAGCCAAATTCGAAAGGCCCGCTCAGATGAGCGGGCCTTTTTGCATCTGTCATTTACTCACATGCCGGGGCTAGTAGTGGTTTTCGTCCCCATGCCATACGTGTCCGGCCGAGCAGGCACGGGCGACTTCGTGACAGGGGTCGTCCGCATGGCGGCGGAAGAAGTGCTGATCCTGTTGCAGCAGGAGCGAACTCATCGAGTGGCTCATGCCAGCCAGTGCCTCGCCGGCGGTCAATCCTGCAACCCGGTGATCTGTGGCCAAATGAGCCAGGACTTTTTCACGACTGTTCATGATCGCCTCCCTCTGTGGATCCGGTCGTAAATTGACCATAGCAGCCGTACTCTGCATACCGCAAACCCGCGTCAGCAAAGGGCTACAGGCAGGTCCCGACCTTCTGCTCCGGCATGAAAAAACCCGCTCATGACCAGCGGGTCTGTTTCACTCAGCTAACCGCCGTTGCAGGCCGCCAGCAACAGAGTGGCACCACAGGTGGCGCTGAACACCAGCAAACCCACCTGCAGCACCCCCTCCGGATCCCTCTGTGTGCGTCTCTTGCGAACACGTATCCATCTCGGCTTCATCGAGCCAACTCCATCCAGTTTCCTGCACCCGGGGTGCTGACCTATCCCTGCCCGTCCCGGCAGGCGGCTCATCTTTGTCCAGTTGCAGCCCGCCGTCAACAGCGGCGAAACCACACCTTGTACGGCACCGACCTCAGGCTCCATCTCTGTTAACAATCTGGAAAACCGGCGTGACCCGCCCCTGCGCCAGGGCTATGATGAGGCCGACGATTTTCCTACCCTCAGGGAGACCCCAGATGAGCAGCCCCTTGCACTATGTGCTGGATGGCATCCATTGCGAGCCACACTTTTTTACCGTGCCCCTCGACCACCAGCATCCCGACGAGGAGGCGACCCTCACCCTGTTTGGCCGCACCCTCTGCCGCAAGGACAAGTTGGATGATGACCTGCCCTGGTTGCTCTATTTGCAGGGGGGCCCGGGTTTTGGCGCTCCTCGCCCGACCGCCGATGGCGGCTGGATCAAGCGGGCCCTGCAGGAGTTTCGGGTGCTGCTGCTCGATCAGCGCGGCACCGGCCACTCCACCCCCATCAGTGCTGACGCCCTGGAGGGGATGACCCCCGGTGAGCAGGCGGACTACCTCGGCCATTTTCGTGCCGACAGCATAGTGCGCGACGCCGAATGCATTCGCGAGGTGCTGAGCCCGGGGCGCCCCTGGAGCCTGCTCGGCCAGAGTTTCGGCGGCTTTTGCAGCCTCACCTACCTCTCGTTGTTCCCGCGGAGCCTGCACGAGGTCTACCTCACCGGCGGCGTGGCACCCATCGGGCGCAGTGCGGATGAGGTCTACCGCGCCACCTACCAGCGGGTAGCGGACAAGAACCGCGCCTTCTTCACCCGCTTCCCCCATGCCCAGGCCCTGGCCAACCGGCTGGCCAACCACCTGCACCACTACAATGTGCGCCTGCCCAACGGCCAGCGCCTGACGGTGGAGCAGTTGCAGCAGCAGGGGCTGGATCTGGGGGCCAGCGGCGCCTTCGAGGCACTTTACTACCTGCTGGAAGACGCCTTCATCGGCGAACGCCTCAACCCCGCCTTCCTCTATCAGGTGCAGGCCATGCAGCCGTTCAACACCAACCCGGTGTTCGCCATCCTGCACGAGCTCATCTATTGCGAAGGGAGTGCCAGCAACTGGGCGGCCGAGCGGGTGAGAAGGGAGTTCCCTGCCCTGGCCTGGGCGCCCGGCAAAGATTTCGCCTTTACCGGTGAGATGATCTTCCCCTGGATGTTCGAACAGTTCCGCGAGCTCATTCCCCTGAAGGAGGCCGCCCACCTGCTTGCCCAGAAAGCGGACTGGGGTCCCCTCTACGACCCGGCGCAGCTGGCCCGCAACACTGTGCCGGTGGCCTGCGCCGTCTATGCCGAGGACATGTACGTGGAGTTTGACTACAGCCGCGACACCCTGAAGGGGCTTGGCAACAGCCGCGCCTGGATCACCAACGAGTACGAACACAACGGCCTGCGGGTCGATGGCGAGCGGATCCTGGATCGGCTCATCCGCATGAACCGGGATCACTGATCCCGCCGGGCGCACGCCCGCAGCAAGACGACAAGTTCGAGGGCGGCCCATGAGCCGCCCCGCCCATGGAAGCAACACAAAACAACAAGGACACCCATTGGATCATCCGGAAATCTCGGCCGGCTGGCTGAGTCGCCTCTTCTATCGCTGGACCGGCCCGCTGCTGCGCAAGGGGCTGACCCAGCCCCAGGTCAGTCTCGACGATCTCTATCCCCTGCTGCCGGAAGACAGGCGCGACGGCCGCGCCGACGCCTTCCTCGCGCTCACCGCCCGCCAGCCGGTGCGCCCCTGGCCCCTGACCGCCTTTATCTGGCGCCATTACAAGGGACGGATTGGCCTGCTCACCCTGCTGCAACTGCTCGGCATGCTCGCCACCCTGACCAGCCCTTGGCTGCTCAACCACAGCATGACCCAGCTCGGCACCGATGCCACCACCGGCCACAAGCTGCTGCTGGCCCTGGCCCTGTTCGCCTCCGTGCTCGCCGCCGGCATGCTGGCGGAGCACTCCCTGCAACTGGCCCTCAAGATGCACGTGCCCATCCGCCGTCTGCTGGCCGAATCCCTGCTCGCCAAGGTGATGAAGCAGGGTGGCAAGAGCTTCGACGACAGGGCCGGCGGCCGGGTTCAGAACCTCATCAACCGGGACGTGTGGGACATCACTTGGATCCTGGCTGACCCCGCCATGCCGGTCACCATGGCGCTGCAACTCATCGGCACCATCGCCCTGCTGGTGTGGCAGGTGGGCAGTGCCGGTCTGGTGGGCTTCGCGGTGCTGGCCCTGCTGCTGCTCATCTCCACCCGGGTGGTACGGCGCATGAACCAGCAGGAGCAGCAGCTCAAGCGTCAACAAGACGAGCGCAACGGCATCCTGGCGGAATACATCAAGAAGCTGCGGCTGGTGCGCCAGAACGGGCTTGGCCCCTTCTTCACCCGGGCGGCCAACACCAAGCGCCAGCAGGAGTTGGGAGTGCTGGGCAGGGTGCTCAGGCTCGATGCCATCAACGAAGGGCTGATGCTGAGCACTCCCCTGCTGGTGACCCTGGCCACCTTCACCACCTACCTGGCGTCGGGCAACACCCTCACCCTGCCCCAGGTGTTCACCACCATCGCCCTGTTTACCGTGCTGCGCATTCCCATGATGCGACTGCCCTACCTCATCCGCACCCTGATCAACTTCAACACCGGCTTCAACCGGCTGTGCGAGTTCCTGAACAGCCCGGAGCAGCATCGGGATCTCACCGATCCCAGCTTGCCGGTGGGCAGCCTGCGGCTCGACAACGTCACCGCCCTGCACCAGCAAAAACCGGTGCTCGAGGGAGCCAACCTCGCCATCGCACCGGGGGAGCTCGTGGGGATCACCGGGGCCACCGGGGCGGGCAAGAGCTGCCTGCTGCATCTGGTTGCCGGCTTTGACAGCGAGTTTGCCGGCAGCATCCGTCGCCACGGCCGGGTTGCCCATCTGGGCCATAAACCCTGGCTGATGAACGACACCATCCGCAACAACATCCTGTTCGGCCAGCCCTGGCACGCCGAGCGCTATCGTTGGGTGCTCGGCGCCTGCGCCCTCACGGCCGATCTCGCGCTGCTCAGCCACGGGGATCAAACCCTGGTGGGGGAGCTCGGCACCCGCCTCTCCGGCGGCCAGCAGCAGCGGGTCGCCCTGGCTCGCGCCCTCTACGCCCGGGCCGATATCCTGCTGCTGGACAACCCCTTGTCTGCGCTCGACCCCATGGTCGCGGCCCAGGTACTGGAGCAGGGGCTCGCCTTCAAGCCGGGGCCGACCCGGCTCCTGGTAAGCCACGACCCGGATGTGCTGGCCAGGTGCGATCGGGTGATCCGCATCGAGCAGGGGCGCCTGGTGGAGCTCGATGCCCACCAGTTGGCGGATCTTGTCCAGCATCCCCAGCCCGCCCCGCCGGTGCCCCCTCAGGAGGCGGAGCAGTTCAGCGAGGAGAAAGTGGTGGAGGGCAAGGTGGACTGGGGACTGTTTGGCTTCATGTGGCAGCGCCTCGCCGCCCCCGGTGCCATCCTGCTCGTCCTGCTGCTCACCCTGGGCCAGGAAGGGCTGCGCATCGCCTCGGATCTCTGGCTCGGCGGCAAGGCCGAGGTGAGCGACGTCAAGACCCTGCTCGGCATCTATGTGCTGCTGGGGGCGGGCTCCCTCGCCTGCATCATGGCGGTGCGGGTCATCAACTACAAACTCGGCCTCAAGCTGGCCTGGACCCTGTTTGACGGCATGCTGGGGCGCATCAGCCGCGCCCCCATGGCCTTCTTCGACAAGGTGCCCCAGGGGCGCATCCTCAACCGCTTCGACCGGGATCTGGGGGAGGCGCAGGAGATGCTGCTCTCCATGCTGGTGGGACTGTTCGGCATGCTGGTGTCCGTGGCCTTGCAGGTGGTGGTGATCGGCATCAATATTCCCCTGCTGCTGCTCATCGCCCCCCTGGTGGGATGGGCGCTCTATGTGTTGCAGCGCCGCTACCGGGCGGTGCAACTCAAGCTGCGGCGCCAGTCCTCGGTGCTGCGCTCCCCGCTCTACATCAGCATCAGCGAGACCATCCGCGGCGCCCCCGCACTGCGTCTGGCCGGGGCCGAACGCTTCGCACTGGATCAGGTGCTGCATCACTATGACAACAACTTGCGCAGCTGGTACACCACCACCTCCATCAACCGCTGGCTCGGCATGCACCAGACCCTGCTCTCCGCCGCCCTGGTGGGGGCCGTGGCGCTGATGGTGGCCTTTGGCAACAGCCCGCTGCTGGGGGCCGTGGCCATCACCTACGCCTTCACCGCCTCGGCCATGCTCAACTCCCTGATCCGTACCTTCGCGGAAGTGGAGCAGGTGATGAACGCGGTGGAGAGGGTACGGGAATACAGCGAGATAGAGAGCGAACGCCAGGAGGGAGAGGCCCTCGCCACCCCTCACCCCGCAGTGCGCTTCGACAACCTGGGGCTGCGCTACCCCCAAACCAGCCAGTGGGCGCTGCACAAGGTGAACTTCGAGCTGGCCCCAAGTGAAAAGGTGGGTGTGTGCGGGCGTACCGGGGCAGGCAAAAGCTCCCTGCTGGGGGTATTGCAGGCCATGTATCCCGCCTCCCAGGGAGAGATCTTCTACGGCAATCAGCCACTGTCACGACTTGCACCGGAGGCGGTGCGCGATCTCTACGACACCGTCTCCCAGATCCCACTCACCTTCTTTGGCTCCTTGCGGGCCAATCTGACGCCCCTGACCGAGCATGACGACGCCGTGCTTGAGCAGGCGCTGGCCCGGGTGGGCCTCGCCGAGCGCTGCGCCGGGCGGCTGGATGAGGATCTCGACAGGCTGCAACTCTCCGCCGGCGAGACCCAGTTGTTGGTGATCGCCCGCATCCTGCTGTCGCGCCGACCGCTCATCGTGTTGGATGAAGCCACCTCGGACCTCGATCACGGCGGCATGCGCAAGATGGCCGAGCTGCTCTACCGCTACCGGCCGGAGGCCAGCTATCTGGTGATCGCCCACCATCTGGAGCCGCTCTTGTCGGTGGACAAGGTGGTGGTGATGGAGGCCGGCACCGTGGTGGAGCAGGGTTCGCCGGTGAGCCTGCTGGCCAACCCCCACTCCCGCTTCCACCAGCTGTTTGCCGGCCAGGTCAACCGCCAGGTGCCCCAGACGGTGTGAGGGCTGAAAATGACAAGGGCTGCCCGCGGGCAGCCCTTGTTGCTTGAGGAGAGCCTCAACGCTCCATGATCTGGGTGATGTCGTCCTTGTTGATATGCACCTCCCTCCCCTCTTCATCGTAATAGCGATACATGCCTGTGGTCTCGTCCAACCTGGGTTTGCTGTCGGTGGCAATCATCTTGCCATCCTTGGTGCTCATGATGTATTGGGAGCTGCACCCCGCCAATCCCAACAGACAAACCAGCATCATCACAGCTTTCATCACTCTCCCCTTCTTCACGCTCACCCTGGCGGTGATAGATGAAGCCTAGCTCAACCGGATGGCCCGTTTACCTTGATTGCAGCAACAGGATTCACAGAAAGAATCCACCTGCTATAGCCATTGAAAATGATCTATCAAGAAAAGAAAGACCGGACATCTGTCCGGCCTGCTCTGGATTATTAGTTACTTGCCCGGCTTGCGCTCGCCGGTGACGGTGGGGTTGGCCGGATCCATGCTCCACTCGAACCATCCGCCGTCGTAGACGCTGATCCGCTTCCAGTCCATCAACCAGGCGTAGAAGAACGCCTCGGAGGCGCGCCAGCCGGTGCCGCAGTAGAAAGCGGCCTGCTGGGTCGGCTCGATATTCCACTCATCCCACATGGCGAGGATCTCGCGGGCGGGCTTCATGGTGCCGTCCGGGTTGTGGAAGTCGCTCATGCTGTTGGCATCCACCCCGCCATGACCCCATCTGGCCCCGGGAATGTCCCCCTTGGGCTTGATGTAGCTGTAGCCCGAGGTATTGCCCACGAACTCGTCCCAGGTGCGCACGCTGACCAGGGCGCCGTCCGGCTGCTTGAGCAGGGCCTTGGCCTGGTCAAGGGTGGTGTAGAACTCGGGACGGGCGGGGATGACCACGCCAAACTCCCTGGCCGGTTTGAAAGTATTGGCCAGACCGGTCTCGGTGCGCAGATGCTGCACGAACCAGGCCTCCAGCCCGCCATCCAGCAGCCGCACATCCTCGACCCCCGCATACATCATCAGATGGGCCGCACGGGCCGCCGCCATGGTGTTGCGGCCATAGAGGATGACGGTGGTGTCATGACGGATGCCGTTCTCCAGCAGCAGCGCCTTGAGCGCCTCGTCAGAGACCTTGTTCCACAGCGGCTCCCCTTCCAGCCGGTTGGTGTCGATGTAGCCGGCTCCCGGAATGTGGCTCAGCAGATAGGCCTTGGGGGATCCCCAGTCCACCTCGAACACCTTCCACTCCCCCTTGGGGGCGGCGATGACCGGCTTGCCTGCCTGCAAGTCTGCCAGCCAGAGCGGATGGACCAGCTGCTGCCAGCGTGCCAGGTGCTCCCGGGGCGCATCTTTCCATCCCTGCAGCTCGAACAGCTGCTTGATGCCCTGCTGGCGCAGCAGACGGGCCACCTCGGCCACCTCGCGAGGGGTGCCATAGAGGGCGACGGGTTTGTCGGCCTTCAGCCCCTTGCTCGCAAGCGCCACAGGCCACTCCTCGTCACTGTATTTCCACTCTGCGGAGAGCAGCTCGGCACCGGCCACATGGCCCCCCTGCTTCTCCCCGTCCATGGGCCAGCCCTGGTAGAAATAGCTCGGGCGGGTATCCAGGATCACCGCCTCCTTGCCCTTGGCATCCGCCAGGGAGAGCGGGGGCAGCTCAGCGGCCAGCGCGGGCCAGGCACACCAGAGCAGCAAGGCGGTCAGGCAGCTTCGCCACAGTCCAGTCATTCGTTTCATGATGTCGTCTCGATGCATAGTGAAGAGAGTTAAAAAATGGAGCGGCCCAGGCGCTCGGCCAGCAGCTCCAGCGCCGCCGTCCCGGCCAGGGAGTTGCCCGCCTTGTTGAGCTCGGGTGACCAGACGCAGATGGAAAGCTCTCCCGGGATCAGCGCCATGATGCCGCCCCCCACTCCGGATTTCCCCGGCATGCCGACCCGGTAGGCGAAGTCGCCCGCCTCGTCATAGAGGCCGCAGGTGGCGAGCAGGGCATTGACCTGCTTGGTGGTCCGGGCCGGCAGCAGGGGCGTGCTCTCGCCAAGGGGGACGCCCCGGTTGGCCAGATAGACGAAGGCTCGTGCCAGATCGACGCAGCTCATGCGGATGGCGCAGGCATTGAAGTAGCTCTGCAATACCTTGTCCACCTCGTTCTCGAAGTTGCCATAGGCCTTCATCAGATAGGCGATGGCGGCATTGCGGGCGGAGTGCTGGTACTCGGAGCGCGCCACCACCTGATCCGCCATGATGGCCGGGTTGCCGCACAGGCGGCGCACCAGTTCCAGAGTGCGTTGACGAGGAGCGGTGAGCCGGGTTTCCAGCAGATCGCTCACCACCAGGGCACCGGCGTTGATGAAGGGGTTGCGGGGAATGCCCTGCTCGAACTCCAGCTGGACGAGGGAGTTGAACGGCTGACCGGAGGGCTCCTTGCCCACCCGGGCCCAGATCTCCTCCTCCTGATAGAGGGTCAAGGCCAGCGTGAGGCTCAGGGCCTTGGAGATACTCTGGATGGAGAAGGGCTCGAAAGCGTCACCTGCGGTGAACAATTCCCCTTCAACGGTACAGACCGCGATCCCCAGCCGGTCGGCAGGCACCTGGGCCAGGGCGGGAATGTAATCGGCCACCTTCCCCTGCCCGAGCAGCGGACGCACCTCTTCCAGGATGCCGGCCAGTAATTCGGATGACAACACCATTGGCTATTCCATGACGTGAAACGAGGCGGGGCCAGCCCACCGACAAAAATCCCGCCGGCGGCGGGATTTTCTATCTGCCCGGGAGGCAGTCAGATATCAGGCCGGCTCGCCGTACCAGAGATCGAACAGCTCGGTGACCACCACGGCCTCCAGCCCTTTGCCTTGCAGCCAGGTCTGAACGGCGGAACGGTCTTCGTCGGTGCACTTGCCGAGCTGCTGGGTGCAGATCATCCCTTCCCAGGCCAGGTGACCCGAGCCGGCGAAGGCCAGCTTGCGAGGCTCAATCACCTCGTCGATCAGCGCATCGACCACGGCATCAATGGTCTCTTCGGCGGTGCCGACCGGGAAGTTGAAACTGATGTCGAACCCCATTTCCTGGAATTCATCGACGCGCAGTTTCTTGCGCAGACGGCGGCTACGGTTGGCCATGATAGCTCCTTAGTTGATACGTTGACTCAGTTGACTCGTTTGAAAATCAGATCCCAGACACCGTGGCCCAGACGATGGCCACGCTGCTCGAATTTGGTCAGGGGGCGCCAGTCGGGACGGGGCACCCAGTTGCCGGTGGCGGAGGTGTTCTCGTACCCCTCGGCGGCGCTCATCACCTCCAGCATGTGCTCGGCGTAGTTCTCCCAGTCGGTGGCCATGTGGAAGACGCCACCGATGGCAAGCTTCTGGCGGATATCCTGGGCAAAGGCAGGCTGCACGATGCGACGCTTGTGGTGGCGGCTCTTGTGCCAGGGGTCCGGGAAGAAGAGCTGCAGGCAGGAGAGAGAACCGTTCGGGATCATGTGCTCCAGCACTTCCACCGCATCGTGGCAGATGACGCGCAGGTTGGTGACGCCCGCCTCCTGGGCGGTGCCAAGGCAGGCGCCCACACCCGGAGAGTGCACCTCGATGCCGATGAAGTTCTTCTCGGGGGCGTTCTTGGCCATCTCCACCAGGGAGGCGCCCATGCCGAACCCGATCTCCAGCACCACGGGTGCCTCGCGGCCAAACAGGGCCACCATGTCGAGCGGCTCTGGTGCGAAATCGATGCCCATGACCGGCCAGAGCTCTTCCAGGGCCTTCTCCTGCCCTTTGGTCAGGCGGCCTTCGCGACGGACGAAGCTGCGGATCTTGCGCATGAACTTGCCGTCTTCGTTAAACACATCTTGGGTCACAGACATAGTAAATTGCTCGTTATTGCATCGCTCTGGAACAGAGCCGACATAAATGGATCGCTCGTTATTGCATCAGTTCGCAAAAACAGGGGAGCGAATTATCCCAAGATAGGCACAAGGCGCAAGTGTTTCCCACAACAAATCCCCCGGGACTGCCCACATCCACCGGCAAGGTTGACAAATGCCACCCCCTTCACAGAATCTGCCGGACGTCGGGTTCATCCTGACGCGGAAAAATAAAACCATATACAACAAAGGATTGCAGTATGAAGAAAACCCTGTTGGCCCTCGTCCTGCCTGCCCTGCTGGCCGGTTGCAACCCCTCTGACAACGACTCCCAACCCCCTGCCCCCGCCGCTCAGGCCCATGAGTTTCTGGTGCAACTGAGCTCTGGCGCAGAAGGGATAGGCGCTCGTCCCACGGGCACCGAGGCCGAAACCCGCGCCGCCGCCTGGATCCAGGATCACCTGGCCGGCTGGGGTTACGAGGTGCAGAACCAGCCATTCACCTACACCCGGGGCGGCACAGACCGAACCTCCCAGAACATCGTCGCCGAGCTCAAGGGTCAGAGCGACAAGGTGATCCTCATCGGTGCCCACTATGACAGCACCGGCGAGAAGAAAGGATCCGAAGGCGCCACCGACAACGGGGCCGGCGTCGCCGCCCTGCTGGCAGTTGCCGAGGCACTCAAGGGAGAGACCCTGCCCTACACGGTGCGCTTCGCCTTCTTCGGCGCCGAGGAAAACGGCCTCAACGGCTCCAGAGCCTATGCCGCCAGTCTCGACACCGATGCCGTCGCCAAGCTGCTGGCCATGGTGAACTACGACACCATCGCCGGGGGTGACATCGTCTATGTCCACTCGGCCCACTCCGACGTGGCCGAGTACAACTGCGCCGACCCGAGCCGCTACAGCTTCGATCCCAAGGTGCGCGATCGCCTGCTGGCCATCTCCCAGCAGACCGCCACCCCGTTCGCCATCCACCCCAGCTACAGCGGCTACCCGGAAGGGGAGACCGGCAGCTGGTCCGATCATGCCCCCTTTGCCTGCCTGGGGGTGCCCATCGCCTACGTGGAGGCCACCAACTTCACCATCAACGGGGAAGATGGCTATGACGGCTACTCCCAGAGCACCAATCCGGCGCTGTGGGACTGCTACGACGACGCCACCAAGAGCGCCTGCGACCGGGACAGCGAGACCCAGTGGGGCAAGATTTGGCACACGGAGCATGATCGCCTCGACAAGATGGCCGAGCTCTTCCCGGGCCGGATCGAGCAGCAGCTCGGGGCCAACACCGACCTGATGATCCGCTTCCTCAAGGCGCCGGGGCTCTGACCCCCATCCCGCCCGATGCCCCCCTGACAGGGGTTTTTGCGCCCCTGACCGGGGTCGGGACGATAAAATTCGGGCAGGTGCCAAACCTGCCCTTTTTTATGGATTTTTGTGACAGCCATTGCCTCATTTCTGAAATCTGATACAAACGGATAACCTGGCGGTTGAATGGAGCGACCGCCACCTAGTCAGAGAGAACCCTATGCAGCCGTTTTTTGCCCAGCGCTTCGAGAAGGTCGAGCCTTCCTTTATCCGCGAAATCCTCAAAGTTGCCGCCAATCCGGAGATCATCTCCTTCGCCGGCGGCCTGCCCAACCCCCATCTGTTCCCGGTCAAGGCCATCGAGCAAGCGTGCCAGGACGTGCTGCGCGAGCAGGGAGCCGCCGCGCTGCAATACGCCACCACCGAGGGCTTTGCCCCGCTGCGCCAGTTCATCGCCGACCGCTACCTGAGCCGCCACGGCATGGCCGTCAATCCTGACAACATCCTCATCACCAGCGGCTCCCAGCAGGCGCTGGATCTGCTGGGCAAGGTGCTGGTGAACGAGGGGCAGGATCTCATCATCGAAGAGCCGGGCTACCTTGGCGCCATCCAGGCGTTCTCCGTCTATCAACCGAATTTCAAGCCCATTACCCTGGCGGAAGAGGGGCTGGATCTGGCCGCGCTGGATGCGCTGCTGGAGCAGGGGTCCAGCGCCAGGCTGCTCTACGGCGTGCCCAACTTCCAGAACCCGAGCGGTGTTTCCTACAGCCGCGCCAACCGGGAGGCCCTGGCGGAGCGCCTGGTGCGCCACGATCTGCTGATGGTGGAAGACGACCCCTATGGCGAGCTGCGCTTCGAGGGGGAACACCTCCCTCCCATCGCCAAGCTGGCCCCCCACAACACCGTGCTGCTCGGGTCCTTCTCCAAGACGGTGGTGCCCGCCTTCCGCCTGGGCTGGATGGTGGTGCCGGACTGGCTGCGCAAGAAGGTCACCATCGCCAAGCAGGCCACCGACCTGCACAGCAACGCCTTCAGCCAGCAGGTGCTGCACCGCTTCCTGACCGACAACTCCCTCGACGCTCACCTGGAGAAGATCAAGGAGGTCTATGGTCGCCAGCGTGCCGCCATGGAAGCCGCCCTCGCCCGCCACTGTCCGCCCGGCGTCAGCTACACCCGTCCCGAAGGGGGCATGTTCCTCTGGCTGACCCTGCCGTCCAGCGTCAGTGCCATGGCCCTGTTCGACGAGGCCATCAAGGAGAAGGTGGCCTTCGTGCCCGGCGCCCCCTTCTATGTGCGCCCCGAGATCCAGAATACCCTGCGCCTGAGCTTCTCCTGTGTGGATGAGGCGACCACGGAAGAGGGTGTTCAGCGTCTGTGCCGCGCCCTGGCCCGCATGCTCTGAGCCATCCGGCCATAAAAAAACCAGCGACC